>JBBQRF010000008.1:0-14461 GCA_038215155.1 Minisyncoccia bacterium | reverse complement strand
ACTTATCCTGGGGCTGGAGAAGGTCCCAAGGGTTTGGCTGTTCGCCAATTAAAAAGTTACGCGAGCTGGGTTCAGACCGTTCAGGTGTTTAATCATGGAAATTTATTTATAAAGATTCATTTTAAACTCCTGAACACTCTGAATCCTTAGAGGAAAAATGAGAAATTTAATGTTATGTCTTTTCGACAAACGATCGTAGAGATACGATCAAATGATAGAGATATCATGTGAGGAAACAACCAAAACGGCGGTCTTCCATGGAGACATGGAGGAAAGCAGTTGACTTATATCGGTGAAAGCCCAATTCGTGTCATGAATAGTGAAACGAAAGGCCAACACCGAGGGAAGAGCTAGGAAACTAGATTCACCCGTAGAGACTGAACGTCAACCATCTCGCAATTTATTTTGTCGAGATGATATTACAGTCCGAACCTCCGAGTAATCGGAGTAATTGGCCGAAAGGCTGATATACACAAGCGTGAGACAGGTTGGTCTCCTATCTACTGCAGGCGTTGATTTTTGAGAAGATTTGCTCCTAGTACGAGAGGACCGGAGTGAACTGACCTCTGGTGTGTCTGCTGTCCTGCCAAGGGCATCGCAGAGTAGCTAAGTCGGGCATGGATAAACTCTGAAAGCATCTAAGAGTGAAGCCAACTTCAAGATTAGGAATCGTTAAGGTCCCAGAGAGATTATCTGGTTGATAGGCTCTAGGTGTAAGCACAGTAATGTGTTAAGCCGAGGAGTACTAATGCACCGATTCCCATTAGGAAATTTGAAAGTCATTTTGTTTGTTGTTTTATAAAACCAAAAATTGAATATTATGTGTTGGTGATTTGACGCAGGGGTCACACCTGTTCTCATTCCGAACACAGAAGTTAAGCCTTGTAGTAGCGATGATAGTCCTCTGGGGCGAAAGTAGCTAGTCGCCAGCACATAGTATTCAATTTTACTCTATTTAATTTATGGGAACGCCCACGAAAGCCCCGCCGCTCAAATAGAAAGAGCGCCGGGTTTTTCTGATACAATAATCTCATGTCTTCATGGGGCTCTCGCCAGCAAGTTAAATACATCTCCATCATTTCGCTTATTATTTTTGTTCTTTTAGCTATTCCTTTTTATTTTCTATTCCTCAACAAAAAGCCTAATTGTTTCGATGGAATCCAAAATCAAAATGAAACAGGCACTGACTGCGGCGGTATCTGTCAAAAAATCTGCCCGGCCGAAAGTCTTAACCCTTTGGTTTTATATACTCGAATTTTTGAGATTGCTCCCGGCCGTTACAGCGCTGTGGCCAACATTGAGAATCCTAACGCCAAACTCTTAGCTCAAGATGTTCCATATAGTTTTAAAATATATGACAGTCATGATGTTTTAATCACTGAAAAATATGGCAGCGTCTTTATTCCTCCAAACGCTATTTTCCCCATTTTCGAAGGACCCTTAAATACCGGGAATCGAATTCCAGGAAAAGTTTCTTTCCAATTTGAGAATTATCCCGTTTGGGCCAGAGCCACCACTACTCGTCCTATTCTAAAAATTAGTAATCAGACCTTTGCCGCTACTGATACTTTACCTAGATTAGATGCTGAAGTAGAAAATCCCACCCCATATGATTTAAAAAATATTGAAGTAGCTGCTCTTATTTATGATGCAGGGGGTAATCTTATCGCAGCTTCTAAGACCACTCTGGCACGGTTACCTCGAAGCAGTACTGCGCCGATTTATTTTACCTGGAACAGCCCTTTTAGTGCTCCAATAGCTAAAATTGATATCGTGCCAAACCTGCCATTAGAAGACTTCATTCCTCAGAAATAATGACCAGTAATAAACTCCGCATCGATTGGGTTCTTTTCCTTTCACTTGTGCCAATTCTCTCAGCCGGTTTAATTACCATGAATTCTTTTACTGGCCAGAATCTATTTTTCTTCAAGCAACTCCTCTGGATAACTGTCTCTGTATCTGTCTTTTTCGCTGCGAGCTTCATTGATTTCCGTTTTCTACGACGAACAGGCATTATTGTAGGCCTATTTCTGTTTTCCTGTCTTATGCTTATTCTTCTCTTTGCCGTCGGTCACGTGGCCAAGGGCGCTAAAAGCTGGTTCAATTTTGGCGGTTTTTCTTTTCAGCCATCCGACCCTATTAAGTTAGTATTAATTCTAGTCTTAGCGAAATATTTTTCTCGAAGGCACGTGGAGATTGCTAATGTTCGGCATATTTTAGTTTCAGGAATTTATGCTTTCATCATTTTTATTTTAATTCTTATTCAACCAGATTTCGGTTCAGCCATTATCATTTTTCTTATTTGGTTCGGCATGGTTTTAGTCTCTGGCATTTCTAAGAAACACTTGGCCGCCGTTTTTCTAATCGGGGCTATTTCTTTTTTTGGCCTTTGGCATTTTGTCTTCAAGCCCTATCAGAAAGATCGCGTCTTAAACTTTCTTCATCCAGTTACTAATATTTCTGGTTCTGGTTACAATGCCTATCAATCCACCATCACCGTAGGGTCCGGTAAAATTTTAGGGAAGGGGATTGGTTACGGCACTCAATCACGCCTGAATTTTCTGCCAGAGTATCAGACAGACTTCATCTTCGCCGCTTACGCTGAAGAATGGGGCTTTGTCGGAATATTAATTTTGTTTTTACTTTTCGGTATATTAATCTGGAGAATTTTGCGAGATACCACGCGCGGCGCTACTAACTTTGAAATTCTTTTTGGTATTGGCCTCTGTATTTATTTCATGAGTCATATCTTTGTAAATATGGGCATGAATATGGGCTTATTGCCGGTGACGGGGGTAACCTTGCCCTTCATGAGCTATGGGGGATCGCACTTACTGACGGAATTTTTAGGGCTAGGAATACTGATGGGTATGAGGCGCTATGCCCGGGCCACTCACCCAGATGTTATTAAGAATGAGTTTTTAGGCATCTAGTATTTTAAATACAATTCTTCTGTTTGGCTTACCATTCTCTGGAGACTAAATTTCTCTTGAACAGTGTTTTTTAAATTTTCTCCGAAGCTTTTCATCTCCTCTGGATGATTGGTGAGATAAATTAAGGCATGTTTAATTTCATTGGGCCGGCCAGGAGGGACGAGAAGGCCACTTTTCAAATTCTCAATAATTTCTGGAATTCCTCCTACTTGCGAAGCGATAACAGGGAGGCCGGCGGAGCCGGCCTCCAGCAGGGTATAAGGCAGCCCCTCTTTTATAGAAGGTAAGACGAAAATATCAAAAGCTGGAAGAATTTCATTTATATTTTCCTGATGCCCCAATAAAAATATTTTATTTTCTAACCCTCTTTGCTTAATCTGTAGGGTCAATTCCTCCCGTAATTCTCCTTCTCCTAAAATATAATAGAGATAAGGAATTTCTTTTAAATTGGCCAAAGCTTCAATCATGTAGGTCAATCCTTTATTCTTATGAAGTTCTGCGATGGTACCAAAAATATATTGAGTTCGATCGGTCGGGACGTCCAAAATGGATCGTCCTTCCTCTTTTGATTTAAACTTAATTATTTTGATCCCATTAGGAATTACTGCTAATTTCCCACCAACCAAGGACCAACTTTTTACTAGATTGACCTCACGTTGAGATAAAACAATGATCTTATGGCAAAGAAAAATAGTAATCCAAGTTAGAATTTTAATAACGACAATAGAAGAAGATGACCTCTCTTCTTTAAAAGCAAAACCATGAGCAGTAAAAATTATTTTAGGTACCCGAGCCAATCGAGCTGCCAAAGCCCCCAGGCCGCCAATTTTCGAACTATTGAGATGAATGATATGAGGTTTTTCAACAAGAAAGAGTTTAAATAAGGAAATAAATACTTTTAAATCATCTGTGGGATTAACATTTCTACCGAGATTATCAATAGTAATAGCCTTAATGCCGTTTTCGTTAAGCTTTTCTTTTAAGCGGCCCTTACCTCCCAAGATGACAGTCACATCAAATTGTTCTTTATCCAAATTAGTGGCTAAATCAAAGACGTAGCGCTGAGCGCCTCCCCAGTTAGATTTTGTAATAACCAATAGCACTTTCTTTTTGTTGGAGGTTTTTGTAGTTTTTTCCGCATTCATAGATTTAGGAGCTTAGCTCCCAATCTGAGGAGCCCCGCTCCTAAATCTTGTCAGACAGTGCTTTAAATTGTAGCATAATGACAATGACTGGTTTCCATCGTAATGAGCCAATCCTCCTTTTTCTGGGAGATGTAGTGGCCTTTTTGCTTTCTCTTTGGTTAACCCTCTTTATTCGATATTGGACCATTCCGTCCGCAACATTATTTCTTACGCTCCTCACTCCTTTCGCCATATTATTTTTTGTTTGGGCTATTATTTTTTTTATTTCCGGATTATACGAGAAACACACTGTCATTCTAAAAAGCCGACTTCCTAATATTATTTTAAATGCCCAAATCACTAATAGCTTGATTGCTGTCTTATTTTTTTATTTTATACCTTATTTTGGTGTAACTCCGAAGACTAACCTTTTTATATATTTAGTTGTTTCGTTCTGCATACTTCTTTACTGGAGAATTAAAGGTGTAGACATTCTTGGATCAAAGAAAAAAGAGAATGGTTTATTAATTGGCAGTGGTAAGGAAATGATTGAACTTAGAGAGGAAGTTAACCATAATCCTAAATATAACCTTAAATTTATTTCTTCCATTGATCTAGATGAAGTAGAAGCTCTTGATTTTCAGGAAGACATTTTAAAGCGAGTTTACTCCGAGAACATAAAAGTTGTGGTAATTGATAGTCGTAATGAGAAATCTAATCCAATTCTGCCTCATTTATATAATCTGATTTTCTCCAACATTAAGTTTATTGATATGCATCGCGTGTATGAAGATATTTTTGATCGCGTCCCTTTATCTTTAGTGAAGAATAGTTGGTTTTTGGAAAACATTTCCGCTTCTCCAAACCCTGTTTATATTTTTCTACGAAGATTTGCAGAAATTGCGATATCTATTTTTCTTCTAGTGATTACTGCGCCATTCACTATTTTCGCGATTATCATGATTAAACTCCATGACGGGGGAGTGATATTTAGTCATCAAAATCGAGTGGGACAAAACAACCACACTATTAAGCTATTGAAGTTTCGTACCATGGATTTTGATGATGATGGAAAATGGAGCGGAGCTTCTAGAGAAAATAGAGTGACGAGCATAGGTCGTTTTCTCAGAAAATCTCGCATTGACGAATTACCCCAACTTTGGAATGTATTACGGGGCGACATTTCTCTCATTGGTCCCCGTCCAGAATTTCTCAATCCCGTTAAGCATTACACGGAACAAATTCCTTATTACAACATTCGTCACATTGTTCGACCGGGGCTTTCGGGTTGGGCTCAGATTTATCACGAGCAGCATCCCCATCACGGCATTGATGTCGATGAGACTAGCAACAAACTTTCTTACGACCTTCATTACATCAAGAATCAATCATTCTTGCTCGACATAAGGATTGCATTAAGGACGATTCAAATTTTACTTTCGCGCAAAGGAATATAAATATGTCTAAATACATTGTTACAGGCGGGGCCGGTTTTATTGGCTCACACATAGTCGAAAAACTCTTAAAAAAAGGTGATGAAGTGACGGTTATTGATGATTTAAGCACCGGAGATTTAAATAATCTAGCGAGTTTTAAGCAAGGAATAAATTTTGTTAACGGCAGTATTTTAGACCTAGACCTATTAAAGCGTGAATTCACCGGAGCTTCGGCCATATTTCATCAAGCCGCAATTCCATCAGTGCCGCAAAGTATTAGTGATCCAATCATGACAAACGAAGTAAACGTCGGCGGAACACTTAATATTTTTATGGCAGCAAAAGAATGCGGGGTCAAGCGCGTAGTTTATGCTTCTTCCTGTGCTGTATACGGCGATAGCCCTGAATTACCAAAGAGGGAGGTGATGGATCTTAATCCGCTTTCTCCCTATGCATTGCATAAATTAATTTCTGAAAAATATGCGAAACTATTTTCAAAATTATTTGGTGTGGAGACAGTTGGCCTGAGATATTTTAATGTCTTTGGTCCTCGCCAAAATATGAAAAGCGATTATGCTGCGGTAGTTCCTATTTTCATTAAACAGATTTTACAAAGTAAGAAACCAATAATTTACGGCGATGGAAAAACTACTCGAGATTTTATTTTTGTTAAAGATGTTGCTGAAGCCAATATATTAGCGGCATCAGCTGAAAATATTTCAGGTAAAACTTTTAACATTGGCTCCGGTACGGAATTATCTCTAAATGATTTAGTAGTAAATATTAATCAATTAACGAAAAAGGATATTAAGCCTAATTATGAAGATTTTAAAGTCGGAGATATTCATAGAAGTGTTGCAGATGTTACTTTAGCGAGAGAACAATTAAATTTTTCTAATACAACTGATTTCCAAGAGGGGTTAAAAGAGACTATTCATTATTATTCCAATTAAATTGACGCTCGTGGCGAAAGCTCGATTTTATTTAAAAGAAAACAGGCAACGCGTCATGCGCGTCGCCTGTCAATTTTCCTCAGAGTCAGAGCCTGTCGACTCCGGGGATAGGGGTGGGTTCAACCTCCACCCCGTCCATTTCCTCATATGTCGGAGACTTCTCCAAAACGATGATCGTAATAGAAGGTCTTTTAACGCTTGGAGTAGGAAGAGGTTGAGAACGCCTCTCGACCTCTGAACCTACTAGGAAAACTACTCCTACTGCCACCACCCAAAGAGCTAAATTTTTCATTTCTACCGCCTTTCTAATTTGTATAAAGCTAACGGCATTATACCACTAAAAAATAAAAAGTCAAAACCTAGTCAATTCCTCTAGAATGGCTATAATTATAGCCCTATGGTTAGAATACGAATTGCTGCTATCGCTCTCTTAATCGCCGGGGCTCTCCTCGGGCTTTTTATCTACATATCCCAAAAGCCAGACTCTAGTTACCCCTTTAAACTCGGCCTTGATCTAAACGGCGGCACCCATCTAGAATATCAGGCAGATGTATCCAAAGTGCAAAACGGTGACATAAAAGGGGCCATGACTACATTGCGAAATGTTATTGAGCGCCGCATCAATGTCTTTGGAGTCTCTGAACCATTAGTACAAACAGAGGAAGCCACTATCAATGGGAATAAAGTAGAAAAATTAATTGTTGAGTTGCCAGGAGTAACCGATATTAAAGAAGCGGTGCAATTAATTGGGGAGACACCGACTTTAGAATTCAAAACTTACACCGGGTCTACTACGCCGTCAGCATCTGCCAGCACCTCTAGTATTAATGAGCAGTTTAAGGATACTCAACTAACCGGCCGATATCTTCAGAAAGCTACTTTGGAATTTAGCCCAAACACTAATCAACCGATAGTGGGACTAAACTTTAATAGTGAAGGTAAAGCATTATTTGCTGAAATTACCAAAGCTAATGTCGGAAATATTGTCGGTATCTTTCTAGACGGTAAACCAATTTCTACACCCGTAGTGAATGAGCCAATTCTTGATGGACGCGCCCAGATTTCCGGCAACTTCACCCGCGTGCAAGCTCAAGATTTAGTACGGAATTTAAATTACGGAGCATTGCCGGTGCCAATTAATTTAATTGGCACCGAATCTATCGGCGCCTCTCTCGGCGCCGACGCCCTGGCCAAAAGTATTAAGGCCGGCATCTGGGGTTTTCTCATCGTCGCTCTCTTCTTAATTCTCTGGTATCGTCTGCCCGGAGTTCTGGCTGTTATTTCTCTCGGCATGTATACCGTCATTATGTTAGTCATCTTTAAATTAATTCCGGTTGTCCTAACCTCGGCAGGTTTAGCAGGCTTCATCTTATCAATTGGAATGGCAGTAGATGCCAACATTTTAATCTTCGAACGGATGAAAGAAGAATTTCGTCGAGGACTCGGACTCGAAGAGGGGATCAGAGAAGGATTTCAACGGGCATGGCTTTCCATTCGCGACAGTAATCTCTCCAGTATTATCACTGGTCTTTTACTTTACTATTTTGCTACCTCCGCTCTGGTGAAAGGTTTTGCCCTAGTTTTTTTCGTCGGAGTTATTATTAGTATGTTCACTGCCATCACCGTTTCCCGTACTTTCTTAATTGCCATTGCTCCAAAGAAGGATGGCAAGCTTTCCGATTTCCTCTTCCACCGAAAATCTTCAGATAAAAAACTTTTATAAACTTTATAACTTTACAAACTTTTACTTAATCCATGTTCGTCATTAAATACAGAAAAATATTTTATTGGATATCCGGGCTTTTAATGGGTTTTTCCCTCCTTTCTATATTAGTTTGGGGTTTAAATTTCGGTATAGATTTTACTGGAGGCTCTCTTCTTGAAGTTTCCTATACTAGTGCCAGACCGGCCATGAACACACTTCAATCAGATTTGAGTTCTCTTAATTTAGGTCAATTCTCCATTAGACCAGTAGGGGATAATGGTTATATTCTCCGAACCAAGAATCTTTCGGAACCAGAACGCCAAGAAGTGGTAGCAAAGATTGCTGGCCCGAATCCTGAGAGCATGACCGTCAAACAATTCAATACCATTGGTCCTATTCTTGGCGATGAACTTCGCGGCAAAGCTATTCTCTCCATTATCTTAGTAATCTTAGCAATTGTCTTTTTCATAACTTTTGCTTTCCGAAAAGTCTCCGAACCTGTTTCTTCCTGGAAGTATGGATTGGTAGCAGTGGTTGCTCTTATTCACGACGTCATCGTACCCACCGGCTTCTTTGCCATTCTCGGTCACTTTGCTAATTTTGAAGTGGATACACTTTTCGTTACGGCCATTCTGGTTATTCTCGGCTTCTCCGTGCACGATACTATTGTGGTTTTTGATAGAACTCGAGAGAATTTGAAACATAACGGTGATGCCGGTCCTCGCCGCTCATTTGAAGAAATTGTCGGCAGGAGCGTCAGTCAAACTTTCACTCGATCCATCAACACCTCTTTAACAGTAGTGCTTTCCTTAATCGTTCTGTATTTCTTAGGCGCTGAGTCCACTCATAATTTTGCTCTAGTAATGTTAGTGGGGATCATCGCCGGAACCTACTCCTCAATCTTTCTTGGTAGTCCACTTCTGGTGACTCTAGAAAAATGGCAGAGCCGCAAAAAATAATTAAAAAGTGGCTGCCACTTTTAATAGTTCTTGAGATTATTCTCCTCTTTTGTATTTTAGAGGGGCATAGGATCTATCTTTATTTCACAAGTTCTTTTATTTTAGGCTGGGATGCCACTTCTCACTTTGGGGTGGCACTCTACTACTCACAACATATTTTCCCCGCTTTTTATGGTTGGATCCCTTCCTGGTTTAATGGCATGCCTTTTCCGCAATACTATCCGCCGATTTTCTACTATACCTTTGCTCTCTTTAATCATCTGCTGCCGTTTATTAATCCAGAATTAATTTTTAAAATATTGGCTCTCGGAAGTTTTATGGTCTGTCCAATTCTTTTGGGACTGATCTATCGGAAGATAACGAGGGGGGATAGGGTGGAGAAAGCTGTAGAAGGTGCCCATCTACACAATAAATACGACTGGCTGCTAGTAATCCTGTTCTCTTATCTCGCTGGCGGGCTTACTATTTATGCCACTCATTTAGGATTTGGTTTGCCTTCAGTGCTTGAGTCAGGGCTCATTCCACACGCCTTTTCCATCGCCCTCTTTTTGGTCTGGCTTTATTTCATGTGTACTTTTCTAGAAAGTCGCCGAAGTCGATTTTTAGCAGTAGTCTTCGGCTCCTTAGCTCTCCTTACAGACGCCCATATGGATTATGGCGTCCTTCTTTTCTACGGAGCTTTTTTTATAAAAGATTCCATCCACATTTATCGAAACTCAAGATCCTGGAAAAATGTCCTTAAGAAAGTTTTCCTCCTTTATGTCCTTTATGGGTTAGCCATGTCCTTTATAGTTTCGTTTTGGTACTTGCCCCTTATTGGCTATTACGGCTTCAACATCGCTCGCTCCTTGGAATTTAGCCAGGGTCTTAGTAAAACCGTCTTTTTTATCTTCTACTCCTATATCTTTCTGGTTGCAGTGGCAGATTTCATTTTGCTAATCCGAGCCAAGAAATTCAATGCTGTTTTTGCTCTTAATATAGCTATTTTCGCCGCTTTTTCGCTCCTACTCTTCGACTTCAGTCATTTTGAGGCCTTACCATTTCACGTGGATCGCCTCTTTGCTCTCATTTACCTAATCGCTCCTATCCCGGCTATTTCTTTCTTATCCGAGGTCAGAAGTTTGAATAAAAAAATCTTTAAATGGATCATTATTATCACACTTGTGTTTGCTGTTGGAGTGGCCATTTTTACTAATTATAAAGATAATTTTAATGTCAGCCCCGCAGCGCAGAAGGCCAATCAAGAAGTTAAAAATCTTCTAAATCAGTATCAAAATAAGGCATTTATTACCGAAATTACCCTTGGTTACAATAGTATTGCCCTAGACCTATCTAATTATATTGGCAACCATAATAATAATTCTGATCTCTATAATGTCTTGCGAGAATCTTCAGTCACTTCCATTTTCGCCACACCCGTTAGGAATCTATTCTCTACCACTCCAGAATATTGGTCTATTCGAAGTCGCTTAGCCATTGACCCTGCTTATTTAAATAAAAATGTAGAAAGCAAAATTGAAGATGCAAAAATATTCGGTGTCACTAATTTATTAATTAACAGCCCCAAAATTAAAAATGAATTAGCATCATCGACAAGTGTTACCCTAGCCACATCAACTAGTGATTGGAATATTTATGATGTTAATTACAACAGTGCAAATGAAAATCAATATTTTCAAATTCTGAAATACAAACCATTTTTAGTTTTCGCCGATTTTGATGTTAAAGATTTTAGTGAAACGAAAAATGATTTTCTGTACCTCGGCGAAGAATTATTGCGTTATTCTGATCAAGATGTTCACGTAGTAAATGGAGTGATGAATGATGTGAATAAAATAAATTATGCGGATTTCAGCGCGGCCATCATCGAAGAAAATTATGGCCGCGCCCACCCCGACCTCATTAATCAAATCCGAAAAAATAATCCTGATATTAAAATATTATTACCTGACGAATTGAAAAATAATTATTCTCCCCGCCCTGATGTTTCATTTTATGAATCACTAAAGGAAATGAATAATCCCGACAGGGGATACACAATGATTAAAGAATTGCGCCCACAACTTATTAGTTATGGAAGTTCCACCCCGTCATATCAAAATATTTCTTTTACTGATCGCGGAACAAAATTTGAAATTTCGAACTCCAATGTAGAAGGTGCCCATCTACTTCTTAAGAAAAGTTTCTTTCCTACCTGGCGGACTCAGTCAGGGCAGGGAATATATCAAATCAATCCTAACTTCATGATGGTCACCATTCCCACTCAAAAAACCGACATAATCTCCTTCTTTTATCCCCAGATCTTCTATTACGCCCATTTCCTGGCTCTATTTGGCCTCATATTTCTTTTTGCATTATATGTCTTCCTCTAATATAATGATTTCAACAAAGTCTATTAGGTGCAGAGGGAGCATCTACCAGGCGGCGATTGTTTGATGTTCAAAATTAAAGATCTCTTAACTAAAAAACTACCTCTCACACTATTTGTTCTAATAGCACTACCCATTGCCGCAAGCGCGGCAATGTATGCCCTTAATCCGGTTTTCTTTTCTTTCTCTTTTGAATATTCTGGTGGCGGCTTCGCCGCCACCCCCACGGGCTTTGATGCCGATGTATATCAAACCGTTCAGGACAATTTAGGAAGGACTGTAGCCGTCGGACAGTTTACTACTTATAATGGCATACCCTCAAAAGGAATTGCCCGGCTTAACCCAAACGGCTCTCTAGATTCAACTTTTAATGTAGGGACTGGTTTTAGTGCTTCCGATTATTTTTTTACTAAATCAATTGCTATTGATTCAAATGGAAAAATCTTAGTCACAGGGAAATTCAGTTCTTACAATGGATCTTCTGCAAACACACTCGTGCGTTTAAACACCGATGGTTCCATGGATACAAGTTTTGCTGTGTCAGATTCACTCCGTGGCTATGGCTCTTCGGTAAAGGTTGATGCTGCAGGTAAAATAGTAGTGGGAGGGAATTTGTCTTCTCCAGGTTTGGTTGGCCAATGGACTCAGAGAGACTCTGCTGGTCAGAGAGACTGGAGCTCTATAACTTCCTCAGCAGATGGAACGAAATTAGTTGCTGCAGATATATCACCTGGATATATCTACACCTCTACAGATTCCGGCGTCACTTGGACGGAACAGACCAATTCCGGACAAAGATATTGGCATTCTTTAACGGCATGAGCGGATGGCACAAAATTGGCAGCCACTGTCTATAATGGATATATCTACACCTCATCAAATAGTGGAGTCACTTGGACGGAACAGACCAATTCCGGTCAAAGGTTGTGGTCATCAATTTCTTCGTCTGCGAATGGTACAAAATTGGTTGCTGTAGAAAATAACGGATACCTCTATACCTCATCAAATAGTGGAGTCACATGGACTGCTCAAAATGCGGGCCAAAGAGGGTGGGCGGGAGTAACCTCTTCTTCAGACGGAACTAAACTTGCAGCAGTTGTATATGGAGACTATATATATACTTCCACAGATTCCGGCGTCACTTGGACGGAACAGACCAATTCCGGGCAAAAAAATTGGTCCTCTATAACATCCTCCGCAGATGGTACAAAGCTTGCGGCTACCGCAAATGCAGGTGATTATATTTATACTTCAGCGGATTCAGGATTTACATGGCTCCAACGGAGAAATGCCAGTCAGCAACAATGGAATAAAGTAGTTTCCTCAGATGATGGTTCAAAATTGGCCGCCGTGTATTACAACAATAGTTCGGGAGCGATTTTGACTTCTAATGATTACGGACAAAGCTGGACCACGCAAAACTCAGGGTCACGTCAATGGCAGCCAACACTAGCAATTTCTTCTGACGGGTTAAAACTTGCAGCCGCTGTAGCTAATGGAAACAATACAGAGACCCAGAATGGAAGTATCTATACGGCTTCTCTATCAGACTCATCTCCAATTTACAATATCGCCCGCTTTAATTTGGACGGTACTCTAGATACAACATTTAATCCGGGAATAGGTTTTAATTCAACTGTTTCTTCCTTACTAATTGACTCCAATAATAAAATTCTTGTAGCCGGATGTTGTACCTATAAAGGAGGAACTACCACAGTTCCTTTAGTTCGATTAAATTCTAATGGAACCCAAGACAATACCTTTCACATAGCCTCTACATCTTCGGGTAGTATATATAGTCTTGCGTTAGCGAACGACGGAAAAATTTTAGCAGGAGGACAGATTCTTTCTTATGACGGATCCACCTGCAATGCTTCTTCCTGTAATGGTTTGATCCGTCTAAATAATAATGGAACTCTTGATAGCTCTTTTTTTACAAATATTCAACTAGATCGCGCCACCATACAATCCTTGGCCCTTCTACCAAGTGGTCAAATACTGGTTGGAAATAATTCAGCGTCATATTTAAATGATTATTCTCTTCCTAATTTGATCAGGTTAAATTCTGATGGATCCATTGATCAATCCTTTGACATCGGATCGGGATTCAATCAAGGTATTTTTACTGTCAATGTGGACACTGAAGGCAACATATTTGCGGGAGGAGTTTTCACCTCCTACAATAATGTCACCGTCGGTAGATTCGTTAAACTGACTTACGATAACGTCGCGCCGACGGCGACGGGGGCTCTCACCTCCACTGATGGGGGAAGTGTTTACATTACTTACAATGAGGGAGTGGTGCCGGCGGACGGAGCGACGGCGCCTACTTCCACCGACTTCACTCTATTAGTTAATGGCGTTCGAGTTTCAATCGGCCGAGTGACAGTCGCCGGCACAACCACTCTTTCAAATTTAGGCACCGCTATTACCAAAGGAGACACTGTCACTATTTCCTACACCCCCGGCACCTATCTAATGAGTGATCTCTGGAAAAATAATGTCACAACCAGTTTCTCCAACATGGCCGTGACTAATAACAGTGCTTCAAGCTTGGCTCTTCTAGACCCTTCCTTTAATAGTGGCATTGGCTTTAATGATACAGTTTCGAAAATGGTAGAAGATTCTCAAGGCCGCATCATCGCCGTAGGAGACTTCACTTCCTACAACGGTACGGCTGTAAATAAAATTGCTCGATTAAATTCCGACGGATCGCTCGATGCATCGTACCGAGCAGGGGATTATATTAGTAGTGCTTCCACACCATATGCTGTTGGATTGGACGGAAGTGGCAAGGCGTTGGTGACGGGCTCTCTCAGTACTGCTTCTCAAACTTGGACTGACCAAACTTCTGCCGGCTCTCGCTACTGGTACTCCATCACCTCATCCGCCGACGGCACCAAGCTTGCAGCAGTGGCAAATGGCGGCGACATTTATACCTCCACTGACTCGGGAGCTACCTGGACCGACCAAACTTCTGCC
>JBBQRF010000007.1:0-16627 GCA_038215155.1 Minisyncoccia bacterium | reverse complement strand
GTAATGATGGCGTGAATAGTTACAGATTTACCCGAGCCAGTAGCGCCGGCAATTAAAAGGTGGGGCATTTTGGCCACATTATCAAAATAGGATTTTCCAGAAATACCTTTACCCAAAGAAACCATTAAAGGTTTTTCTGAAGTTTGAAAATCTGGACTAGCTAGTAGAGAGCCAAGACCTACAGTGGTTTTTACACTATTTGGAATTTCAATTCCCACTAAAGATTTTCCAGGAATTGGTGCTTCAATCCGAATAGGGTGAGCGGCGAGAGCCAGAGCTAGATTATTTTGCAGGCCAATGATACGAGAAAGCTTCACTCCCTCAGCGGGTTTCAGGGCGTAGCGAGTAATAGAAGGGCCAATAGAAATTTCATCCATCTCTACATCAATACCGAAATTCTGAAGAGTTCGCTTAATGATGTTGGCGTTTGCTTTAATGTCACCGACGCCAGGTTTGCCGCGATCAATCTCTAAAATCGAAAGGGGAGGGGGCACGAATTTTTTACCAGACGAGGCGCCGAAAGAGCGTGGCGCAAACTCGCCCTCTTTCGGCGCCTCGTCTTTCTTTGTCATGCCTACGATCTTTTCTCCAACGGTTTTTAACATTGATGCCTTTGTCGCTTTTTTTTCTTCAATCTCCTCCTCAATTTCTTTTGGCTCTTTTCCTCCAAATAAATCTGCAGCCTTAATCACTATCTCCTCATCTTTTTTCTCGGCGCGCTTAAACCAATTGCGGAAATTAAATAGAGAAAAGTGCTCACGACGCAACGTAGTATCAAAAATAATGAATAGGGCGATTAAGAAAAGCGCCCCTAAAAATAAAAAACTAGCATAGCGAGCAAAAAGGTTCACTAAAGGTGTAGAAATAAATCCCCCCAAAACCCCTCCACTATTCTCTTCAATCAAGTTGAGTAATCCGAGACCTGAAATTAAAAGCAGAAAGGCTCCCAATATTCTAGTGACTGCAAACTTTTCCATAGCGGATCGGAAAAAAGTGATACCCAAAAAAAACAAAATCAGAGGAATTAAGTAATAACCCACACTGCCTAAAAGATAACCGAACATACTAAAGGCTTTTACCCCAACCATTCCGCCGATACCAAAAGCGGCAAGAATAAAAAATAAAGCTAGGACTATAAAGACAACTGCCCAGACCCCATGTGCCGTCTCTTTCTTTAAATCATTGAAAACATTAAAATTCCGTCGTTCTTTTTTGTCCCTACTTTTATTTTTTTTGGCCATTTCTTACTAATAATATCACGAACTAATAACTTCTTTCCCGCATTCGTTTTGTAAATTTTTCTTAAACTGTTGAAGCCAGCCCTGCCTGGCTAGAGAGTAAGACTTGGCCTAGCGGCCCGGAGCGCTCTCTAGCCAGGCAGGGCTGACGGAAGCATGAGTTTAAGAACTTTGGTATTTACAAAACCCCTGTCCTATATATAATGGACAAATCTTTTTATTAAAATTCTATTAGACAAATACTAAAAGACACCATAAAAGACAATCATGGAACCTCAAAAGGACAATCTAAAAGCCACCCACCTCTCTACTTTAAATGTTGATAAACTAGGCTTTTTCAATCACAATGCCTACTTTGTCTTTTTATATAAGAAGACTAAGAGCCTTTCCACCGCCCTTTATATGATCACTGATCACTTCCCAAACGAAGAACCTCTGAAGTGGAATATTAGAAGGAAATCGTTGGAATTACTTGAAGCAACTACCTCCCTCCCTAGCAGCACTACCGCTAGTCGTAAAGAAATCATCAACCACTTATTTCAATCTTCTCTCGATCTACTTTCTAGTCTGGATCTTTCAGCACTATCGGGAATCATTTCTGAAATGAATCATCAAATTTTGAGAAAAGAATTTGAAAATCTGCTCTCTCTTATGGAAGGCAGGGAAGAGTCATTAAAAACTCCCACCCACTTTGTATTAGATGAGGAGATGTTTAAGACAGAACCTCCATCCGCTAATTGGAATTTAAATTTAAATCACACTTCCACACCGTCTCCTCAAAGACAGTCACCAGTTGTAAAGGACAGTAATACTTTAAAGGACAAAAACAAACCGTCTATAAACACGAATAGAAAGGCCATCATCTTGGAGATGCTGAAAAAGAAAACCGACCTTAGTATTAAAGAAATCAGTCTTGCTTTTCCAGATTGTAGCGAAAAAACTATTCAAAGAGAGTTAAGCACTTTAGTAGACTCTGGACGACTAAAAAAGGCGGGAGAGCGTCGTTGGAGCAAGTATTCTCTAGCTAATTGATTTTTTGCTCAAAATTTTGTAATATATCAATAGAGATAACGTCATATTTCGTGGTTATCCACAAAACAGATGTTGCAGAAAGAGGGCCTAAATTATACAATTTACCTAAGCTAGACTAAGCAGAGCGTGCTTGTTCTAGGAGTTTTCCGTACTTAACGCTCAAGCAAGGTTCTTGCCGTCCGACCGAATTTAGAGTGAACATTGAAAATTAAATAGCCGATAATAAAATTTTCTGAAATTCTTTTTCTACCATGGTTAGCTGTGTCAGAATATCCACCCTTCTTCTAAACTCATCCCCATTTGTTTTGTGTCGATTAAATGAAACGAAAGGGATTAGTTATATTTTCATTGAACGACGAACGTTCACGTTTAATGAAATAGACTCTGCATGTCGAAAATTATGCAGAATAGTTTCAAGTTAGTTTATTCACGATCATTTTTTCCAAATTAAAAATTTTACTATTAATTAACCGGAAAGAGTGATCAATCAAACAAATTATTATGTTAACAACAAATACAAAGAAAGTTGTTGTTGGAGTTTTGGCTCTAGCCATGATTTTCAGTTTCTCCTTTGCGAGCGCTGATACCATGACTACTACCTCTACCAACAACACAACTACAACTACAACAGTTGCCCCTTATGTCTTCACTACGAATTTAACCGTAGGTAGCAGAGGAGCAAGCGTTGTCGCTCTTCAGACCATGTTAGTTGCTCGAGGATTTCTTGTAATGCCAGCTGGCGTTGCTATGGGATACTTCGGCTCACTAACTCGATCTGCATTGGCTGCATTCCAAGCTAGCGTTGGTATTTCACCAGCCGTTGGCTACTTCGGTCCAATCACTCGAGCTTACATCGCATCTCATCCTGAGCTCTTCGGTGCAGCAAGTACTACTACTACTACAACAACTGGTACAACTTGCCCAGCAAACACAACATGTACTTCTAACAACACAGGTACAACTTGCCCAGCTGGATACACTTGTACTCCAGTAGGAGGAACAACCAGTGGAACTTCAAACGGTCAAGGAACATTGACTGTCACACAAGGACCTCCAGGATCAAACAGCAACATTCAGAACAATGTTGATGTTCCTGTCTACGGCTTACAACTTCGAGCTCAACTTGGAGATGTCCGAGTAGACCGAATTGACCTAGATGTCGCTGATGTTATTTCTGGCTCAAATCAAATTGAGAATCCAGGAAACTTCATCAACAGCATTAAGATTTGGGACGGTTCAACAGTTGTTTTGAGTCGAAACGTAACTTCAGCTGATTTTGTTCAGGGAACATCTTCAACTGATTACTACATTCGATTAGCTGGAATCAACTTTACAGTTCCATCAGGTTCTACAAAGAACATGCAGGTAACATTCAGTACTGCTGGAAGCATTGACTCTAACCGAACCTTGACTATTCGAGGATACGGCGCATCAAGCCTCCAGTACTTCACTGGTTCCAACAACATCGTGAACTACTCTGATATTTCAAATATCATGACAGTTCAGACCTTCCAGAAGCCAGGAAACACCACAGTAATTGTTAGCGTTGATCAGAGCAATCCTCTATCAATGACTAATTACGTGGATATCAACAACGGATCCCAGAATGTACCATTGGTTGTATTCAGCACCAATACTACTCAGGGAACTTCAAAAGTTACTCAAGTAACTGCAACCATTAGAACTGGTCTTTCTTCAGGAACATTTACCGCTGGAGGAAATGCCGCTCCTAACGGAGGTACTACTACTTTTTCTGGCGCTACCGTTTTCCCAACGGGAGCTCACCTTTTCCAAGGTTCTCAGGAATTGCAGTATCAGCCAGTTAACAGTGCTTCAACAACCATCACCTTCAATAACCTAAACCTTGCTTCCACAAATGGTGGCAATGTTTACAGTATTAAGGTAGATATGCCTGCAAGCACAGCTAATGGAACAGTGGCTAGCGGAACCGTTAATTCTGTTACTTACCAAAATTCAAATGGTAATCAACAGACTTCAACAAGTACTGTTACAGGAAACAATCAGTATTTCTTCCACGCAACACCACAGCTTACTTTGGTGGGCAGTCCTTCTGTAGCAGTTGTTACAAATGGAGCTACCAACGCAGTTCAGGTGACACCTAAATTCACCTTTACTATGACCCCTTACCCAGGTACAGCAGCCGTCCCATCAGCAAATGATTTCACTATCATTGCTCGAAACAGTGCAGCTGCAACTTCTTCTGTGATTACAAGCAAGGGATTGGTTATCAGCCCACAACCAACAAGTGGAATAATGGCTGCTAATCAGACTTACACCATCACCTTAACTGGTAATGATGTTGGTACTAGCCCAGGAACTCAAACAGTTGTCTACTATGTAACAGCTGCTTCCTCAACTGTTAAGGATGCTCAAGGAACTGATGTAAACATCATTCAGACTTGGGGCTTTGACAATTGGCACACAGATCCAGTATCTAAATAGTCTACTTGTGAGCAGGAGCTAATCTAATTAGCATTTGCTAGACGCAAAAAGCCGCGCCGTAAGGCGCGGCTTTTTGTTTTATTTAATTGTGTAGATGGGCACCTTCTACATGAAACGATGATATAATTCCTTCGATGTTCGACAAGACCTCCTTCAAATTCATCACCGCCTTTCTCGCCATTCTTCTGGTCAGTTTTTCACTTTTTTTATTTATAGGTCATTACCAAATTGACCCCGAAAGCCAACTCTGTTGCGCAGTAGAATCACAATAATTTTTCAGAAAAACTTTAGTTAATCTTTAAGGGTATTTCACCCGCCATTTTTCATAATGGCGGAATGAAAAATTATATAAAAGGATTAGTTTTTATTAGTAGTTTATTAATAGGATTATTAGTTTTAATTCCAAATTTAGTTTCAGCTTCCACGACCATATCGGCTGGCACCATTTCTGAAAATACTTACTGGACTGCCGATCAGGGTCCATATCTCGTTACTCAGTCTCTGTATGTCCCAGAAAATGTTATTTTAAATATTGCTCCGGGCACAATTGTGAAATTTTATCCAGATACCAGCCTAACGATAGATGGCAGCTTAGAATCTGTTGGCACTTATGAAAATAAAATTACTCTCACCTCCATTAAGGATGATTCAGTGGGGGAAAGCACTAGCCAGGGTGCCATGCCCACCTTTAAAGACTGGGTGGGTATAAATTTTAACAATAACCGCATTGAACAGAATCTAAAAAATGTGAACATCCGTTATGCCTCCCAACCTATAAACGCTAAAAATGTTCTGTCGGGAAATATTCAGAATATTATTATTGCTTCAAGCGGTGGCGGAGCATCTTTTTATCAGAGTAACTTCACCATCAAAGACCTAATTTTAAGAGATCTTAAAGGGACGGCTTTAAATATCTATAGTTCCAGCACCGTCAAAGTGTCTTCTACCACTATCAGTAACATCGTCGATAATCCTGCCGTCGCCGTCTACGAACACAGCAGTCTTGATATGGATAATTCAGTTATTACTGATGTAAGGAATAGTATTGCTCTCAATATTTTTAATCAAAGCAGGGTTAATATAGATCGGTCTGTAATTCGTAATATTCAAACTGATTTTAATGATAATGCCATCGATTTTTTCAACGATAGTTCCTTGTCCATAAAAAACTCTCTAATCGAAAATATCATTGGGAACGCTTTCTTAATCTTTGAAAATAATTCAGCAGATTCTGGCCTTGCTCTAATTAACACCACCATAGCTAGCGGAACCGAAAATGCCATTTGGTCCTTCGACCAAAGCAGTATCACTATTTCCAGCTCTACAATTAAAAATTTTAAAAATGCAGCACTGAAGAAGAATTCTTCCGGCCATATATTGATTCAGAACAGTGTCTTAGAGAACAATGGAACGGGTTTAGACCTAAAAGGGGGTGATTTGGAAATTGCCACAAGTAGCATTAAAAATAATAAAATCTACGGGCTCTTAAACAGATCTTCAGCGCCGATTATAGGCCAAAATGTTTGGTGGGGAGTTCCATCTGGGCCCTATAATCAGAATGCCAATGCATCCGGCACTGCTAACGCAGTCTCCGACAATGTTTCATTTAGCCCTTGGCTATCTGCAGATCCTTTCCTTACTACGCCTATTACCACTGTGGCCACCAGCGGTTCCAATATTATTTTTTTACCTGGCATAGAAGGCAGTCGCCTCTATACTCGTGGAATTCTTTCAGAAAATCAGCTTTGGGAGCCTAATCGTAATGATGATGTTAATAAATTAAATTTGGATACTACTGGAATTAGCTTGGACCCAACAATCTATACTCGTGATGTCATTGGCAGAACTAATTTGACGGGCGGCCTATTCGATAAAAATATTTATCAGTCGTTTCTCAAAAGGATGGATCAATTAGTATCAGCCGGAGCGATTAACGCTTGGGAGGCTATTCCTTATGATTGGAGAAAGGATTTAGATGATTTAGTGATAAATGGAATTAAAACAGACGCCGCTACTATCTATTTGGAAGCTGAAGTTGAGAGAATGGCCTCCACTTCAAAGACTGGTAAAGTTACAATCATTACACATAGTAATGGAGGTTTGCTGGCTAAAACTTTAATTAATCATCTTCAAAATAAAGGAAAAGCATCATTAATAGATAAATTAATCATGGTAGCAATTCCCGAGCTCGGCACCCCTGAAGCTATAGGTAGCTTGCTGCACGGGGATGACCAAGAATTAAAGAAATTTGGTTATCACCTAATGAGTAGTCCAGTAGCTCGAAAATTTGCCGAGAACATGCCGGCGGCCTATACTCTTTTACCAAATAATGAATATTTTAGACATACTTCGGATCCTGTTATTCAATTTGATCCATCTATTGATAAGGTTAATAATTTTCGCAAAGTTTACGGAGATAGCTTGAATAGTTATGAGAAACTCCAGGCATTTGGCCTAGCGGCCTTGGACAAAAGAACTAAGCCACTCCTCTACAATATTGCCACCCCAAATGTCTTAAATGGAGCACTCTTTGAAAGGGCCTCTACTACTCACAATAAATTAGACAGCCTATCTCTGCTGAGCAAATTAAAACCTATAGAAATATTAGGTATCGGCATTCCCACTAGTAAGAGCCTTCATTATTTTGGCAAAGAAAAATGTCTCTTGGATTTAATCTGTATTCAGTCTCTAGATCATGTTTCGGATAAGTCCATGGTCGGGGACGGAACCGTCCTTACAGCTAGCGCGCCACTGGATCAATACGAGAAGTACTACTTAGATCTTAATGCCACTAATGAAGAAAATAATGAAAATTTATCGCACGCTAATATTTTAGAGAACCAAAATATATTAGATTTCCTAACTAAACTAATTACTAGCAAAGGAAATGTGCCCATGCATATTCTCAAAGACTCATTCTTATCTAATATAAGCAGGCTAAATATCGGCGTGCATTCCCCAGTTTCTTTGGATGTGTATGACAAGAATGGAAAGCATACTGGATTATTAACCAATCCCGATAAAAATTCTGATATGCCAATTATAGAGGAGGCTATTTCGAACAGCCATTACGAAGAAGAGGGAGAGGGAAAGTATGTCAATTTAAATGAGGGCAGCTTTAAAGTGAGGCTCTCCGGTACGGGTTTAGGTTCTTTTACCTTAAATATAGATAAGTTTCAGAACGAAATGAAAAGTAGCTCTACTATATATACAGATATCCCAGTCACTCCATTGACGGTTGCCGAGTTAGATTTAGGCGGCACAAACTCGCCTAGTCTATTAGTTGATATTGATGGCGATGGAAGCATCGACAAAATAATTAAATCAAACGAGGGGCTCGCACCTATCGATTACCTCACTCTTTTAAAGAAAATTATTATTAGTCTCAAATTAGATAATGGAAAAGAAACCAGCCTGAATAAAAGAATTGATAATATTATTAAATCATTAAACACGAGCAAGACGGGGAAATTAGTGGCTATCCAAAAATTAAAAGCCTTTGGCCAAAGTCTTGCTGAAAAAGATAAGAATCTAAATAAAAGTCATAGCTTCACCTCAGATGAGATTGCTATGTTTTTAGGCATTTTAAACACTCTATTAAATACCTTAGAAGGACATGCCTAAAAATTCTAAACTAATCACTTTTAGTATTAGGTTTTTCTATCTAGAAATACTAATAATTGGTGGCACTTTATTATCGGCCCTCTATGATTCTTCTTTTGGATTCTTTGGATTAGTCTTTGTTTACCCTCCCTTAATTCTATTATCCTTAATCCTTACTTTCATCAGCAGACTCTTAATGGAGAAGGAAGATCCGCGCCGAGGAAGTTTACTTAAAATGTTACTAATAAATCTCGCATTTCTGATCATTGAAATTGTTCTACTCATCTATCTATTGAATGATCCCATTGACCTGCCGATGATGTAATACTATATTTAAAGCATGAATGAAGAGAGACTTTCGCTATCTGAGGACCGACAAATCTTCTTAAATATGTTTATTCCCGGCTTTGCCTTTTTAGTAGTGGCTGCAATTTTGGGCTGGATTTTAGTACAGATAAACGGAGCGCTCCCGCGAAGTATTAGCTTCGCGGGAGCGGCGCTCGTCGTTTTAGCTAGTTTCCGCATGATTCGCGGCACTACTTATGACAAATTACTTCGCTCGATACGAGAGCTTTTTCAGTACGACAAGACCATTGTGGAAGCTGGGGTAGGGGAAGAAAAGATGGTAGTAAAGACTCGAGTAAAACCCGGTATTCGCCGAGCCATTGCTGAAACAATTGAATGTCCTTGGTGTACGGGCTGGTGGACTACCATGATTGCCTTATTTTTATATTTTCTTTCTCCTGTTACTTATATTGTTCTTTTACTCCTGGCTCTCTCAGGCATTGCTAGCTTCATCCAACTTTGCGCCAATGTTGTTGGTAATAAATCGGAGATTTTGGAGAAGAAGAACGAGAAAGTATGATATTCAAAATGAATATAAAAAGCGGCTTAAGGACTTTAATTTTGGGTATGTTTTTATATCTAATATTTTCTATCGTTTTGCTGATTTTCTTTATAGTAATTGTGTCTTCAACGGGCTCGGAAGAGCTTTATAAATTTTTCATAATATTTAACGTCCTTAGTTTGGTTGTTGCATTTTTTTATGCATACAAACATGTATTAAAAAAGGAGATTCCAGCGACGGGTAATACCAATGAACCTCAGATTACGCGCGGTCTTAGAGTTAGAAAAACACTAGAGGAGGCATTGATAATTTGGTTTTGTGCAGAATTTCTTTTAATGCTCGGCACTTTTACCGACGCAGAAATTAGTCCCGCCAGAAGTGCTGAAAATGCTCACCTGCACCTATACCTCATTATAGCTGTTGTTATTTATATAATGTATAAACTTTTAGAGCGTTATTAAAATTGACATTTTTAGTTCAATTAATATACTTACTCATACAAGGCCACAGACAAGAGGTCATAGGTTCTGAGCTTAGGCGAAGAACTATATAAAATGCCCCTCTCGAGGTTAACTTGGAAGATTAGCTTCCAAACTCAATTCCGCGGCCAGGCGGATTTTTTGTTAAGTGCCTTTCGGTCGAATTAAGTAAAACGTAAAAATCTATCGCATGCCTATATCAAAAGATAAAAAACAAGAGATTTTAAAGAAAGTGACGGACGCAATTAAAAGCGCTAAGTCAGTAGTTTTCGTTAATTTTCATGGACTGGGTGTCGCGGATTCAACGATGGTGCGTCGCGAGCTTCGTGAAAAGGGCGTCAATTATATGGTAGCGAAGAAAACTCTCACCAAGAAAGCTCTGGAAGGAGAAAAATTCGATGGAGAGATGCCTGAACTTGAAGGGGAATTAGGACTAGCTTATGGAGAAGATTTACTTTCTCCCGCTCGAGAAGTTTTTGAATTCCAAAAGAAATTTGATCAAAAACTCTCTATTCTCGGAGGAATTTTCGAAGGAATCTATAAGAATAAGGAAGAAATGCTCAGCATTGCCTCGATTCCATCTCAGAAAGTTCTCTATAGTCAATTCTTAAATATTATTAATTCACCGATTGCAGGACTTGTCGTCGCCCTAAACGCAATCGCCAATAACAAACAATAAAATGTCAGACGAAAATACAAACGCTGCGCCGGCCGCGACTGAAGAAAAGGTTGAGACCCCAGCACAATTCAAATCATTAGTAGAAAGTGTAGAGAAGATGACGGTTCTTGAGCTCCACGAATTAGTGAAGTTTCTGGAGAAAAAATTCGGAGTATCGGCACAAGCCGTAGCAGTAGCAGGTCCAGCGGCTGGACCTGCAGCAGAAGAGAAAAGCCTCTTCAATGTTCAGCTTACTGATGCCGGAGCTACAAAGATTGCCGTTATTAAAGTAGTGAAGGATGTCCTTGCTCTCGGACTGAAAGAAGCTAAAGATTTAGTTGACGCAGCTCCTACAATGCTCAAAGAAGGATTGAAAAAGGAGGAAGCAGAAGAAGTAAAGAAGAAAATCGAAGAGGCTGGAGGAAAGGTTGAATTAAAATAGTAAAGCTATTTAGAATAAAAGCTTTTAAAACAAAGGCCCCACATGGTGGGGCCTTTGTTTTATCCAGATATATGTTAGTCTTTCAAACGGATTTATGCCTAGAAAAAAAAGTTCTAAAAGCGAAAAAAGGTTTATTGATGCCAGAAATCAAGAAACAGTAGGCACAGAGCCTCAAAAACTTCACTTAGGGAAGTCAAAAGCTTTGCTTTTAGCTGCTCTGCGAGTATGGGAACTAAAACATCGAACTCATTTGTAGTACCCTCCGCCCTCGCTTGGACTGGAGGGTTTTTATTTTATTTATTTTATCTGGGCAAAATTCTCTTGGTTTTCGAGCTAAATTTCAGTATCATGAATACATGGATATTCTCTCATCACTTTTTGGCAGTGAAGGACGAATTAAAATTATGCGCCTCTTTTTATTTAATCCGCGGCAAGTTTTTGATGCAAAGCAGATTACCTTACGAACTAAATTAAAATCTGCAGTGGTGCGCAAAGAAATCAATGCTTTAGAGAAGGCTACTCTTATTAATAAAAAATCAATTAGAGTTAAAAAGAAGTCTACTAAGGGATGGTTTCTTAATCCGGATTTCCGCTATCTCGGAGCTCTTCAAGGGCTTTTAATTAATACTGCCAGTTTGGATGGGCGTACTATCCTAAAGAAAATGGGGAAAATTGGCCGTCTAAAGGTCTTAGTGGTGGCCGGAGTTTTTATCCAAGACTGGGATAGCCGAGCCGACATGTTATTAGTGGCAGACAAGATAAAACCTAAAGCATTAGACAAGATCATTAAAAAATTAGAGGCCGAAATAGGCAAAGAGTTAAAATACACCGCTCTCGAGACAGGGGAGTTTCATTATCGGCTAAATTATGGGGATAAATTAGTAAGAGACATCTTAGATTACCCCCATGAGGTACTACTGGATAAGTTTGGAAATCTCTCATAAAAAAGAGGTATAATTAAAGCTAGAACGTTAGGGAAGGGTGGTCGAACCCCTTCTATCTTAATTAATTAATAATTTATAAATATATGGTTATAAACACTTGGGGTGACGTCTTAATTCAATCCTTTACTAATCTATGGTATGGCATTGTAAGCTTCATCCCTAACATTATTATTGCCATTGTCATTTTCATCATCGGATGGCTAGTCGGCGTCTTTATTGACAAGTTAGTGCGCGAAGCTTTCAAAGCGATGAAAATTGATAATGCTCTTAGAAGCGCGGGAGTTGAGAATACCCTTAATCGAGGTGGTATTCTATTAAATTCCGGGGCTTTCATTGGCGGTTTGATTAAATGGTTTATTATTGTCGTCTTCTTACTGGCGTCATTTGAGGTTCTCGGCTTAAATCAAGTGACAGACTTTTTGAAGAACGTTGTTCTAAACTACTTACCACAAGTTATCGTCGCCGTCTTAATTCTTTTGGTGGCTGTGGTTATTGCTCAGACTGTTCAGAAAATTGTTTCAGCTTCTGCTAAGGCCGCCGGCCTTAGCCAGGCCAACTTACTTGGCAGCATTGCAAAATGGTCTATTTGGATCTTTGCAGTTCTGACTGCTTTAGTGCAGCTTGGTATTGCCGTCTCTTTGATCCAAACACTATTCATGGGAGTAGTAGTAGCGCTTTCACTAGCATTTGGGCTAGCTTTTGGCCTTGGAGGACAAGAAGCAGCCGCTCGATATATCGAGAAGCTTAGGGGAGAGATCTCTGACCGTGGGGGAATGTAATAGTCTAAAATCCTGAATAGATTCAAAAGGCCGGCCTGCGAAAGCAGGCCGGCCTTTTGAATCTTTGAGTGATTCCTGGAGCAAAATTTGACAAGTCTCTGCCAATGTATATAATAGCCCTCATACAGATATGTTAAAAAACCTTAATTCCATAGTGCGGCTAGACTAACGTCTTACTGATGTTTGGTCTTAAGGAGCCGCTTAGAAAGCGGTTTTTTTGTACCCGAACGACTGTTATTTGAAAATTCCATACTGTCACATTACTCCTTTTAACAGAGGGTCTTTATAGGTAATGGAGACAGACGTCCCGACTTTGTCGGGACAATCTCTATTGAATTTTTCAAGAAGATTCATTAGAGATGGTAGTCAAAATTCGCAAGCGAATTTTGACACTGTAAAGTAAAAAGTAAAACAAACAAACAAATTTTTTCAGGCAGTGGTTGCCTGCAAAAAATGATTTTTAAATTTCCTAATGGGAAATTTAAGAGCATATGGTGGATGCCTTGACACAAAATGGCGATGAAGGACGGTGCGTAGCTCCGATATGCTTCGGTGAGGTGCCTAGCAACCTTTGACCCGGAGATCTCCGAATGGGGAAACCCTTCTGCTTCGGCAGAAACTTCACAACTAGTGAAGTGCATACCCAGGGAAGTAAAACATTTCAGTACCTGGAGGAAAAGAAAACAATGTCACTTTATTGTGGCTGTATTTCCTTAGTAGCGGCGAGCGAAAAGGAATCAAGCTCAAACCTAACCTTCCAATTTAGGTATTTGGAAACCCAATTTCTTTTAGAATTTGAGTTTCCAACCTAAATTGGGTGGTTGGGGGTTGTAAGGTAGCAATGTGGTATTTATTATCAGAAGAGTTACAAAATATTTCGTTAACGGAATTTGCTGGAAAGCAAAACCCCAGAGGGTAATAGTCCTGTACGTGAAAATGAAATATCTCTTATTGCTATTCTTGAGTACCTCGAGACACGAATGGCTCGGGGGAATCCGCCGGAACTAACCGGCAAAGCTAAATACATTTTGTGATCGATAGTGAACTAGTACCGCGAGGGAAAGGTGAAAAGAAACCCGTTGAGGGTTGTGAAATAGACCTGAAACCATATGTTTACAAGGAGTCGGAGAGGGCGCAAGTCCTCGACGGCGTGCCTATTGAAGAATGAGCCAACGAGTTGATGCATGCGGTTCGACTAAGTGCCAAAAGCATGGAGTCATAGGGAAACCAAGTGTGAATAGCGCGATTATATCGTACGCATCAGACCCGAAGCCAAGTGAGCTTGCCATCTGCAGGGTGAATGTCGCCGAAAGGCGGCAGGAGGCCCGAACCGGTTTGTCGTTCAACGCATTCGGATGACGGGTGGTAAGAAGTGAAAAGCTAATCGAACTTGGTAATAGCTGGTTCTCTCCGAAATAGCTTTTGGGCTAGCGTAGAGTGTTCCTTTCAGGGGTAGAGCACTGGAAGGACTCGACAGGGCGAAAGCTCGCGAGTCCTATCAAACTCCGAATACTGAAAATTAACAGCTCTGCAGTTAGACCGTGGGGGCTAAGCTCCACTGGTCAAAAGGGAAACAGCCCTAGATCTCTATTTAAGGTCCCTAAATTTACACTAAGTGCACTTAAGGTGGTGAAATTTCTCTAACAATGAGGAGGTTGGCTTAGAAGCAGCCATCCTTTAAAGATAGCGTAACAGCTCACTCATCCAGAGATTTCGCGCCGCAGATGAACGGGGCTAAGTGTAGTACCGAAACTGAGGGCTTCGTTTTTCTTCGGAAAAACGGAGCGGTAGGAGAGTGTTCGCATCAGCGTTGAAGGCAAAGAGGTGACTCATGCTGGAGCGTTGCGAAGTAAGAATGTTGGCACAAGTAACCACAATGCGGGTGAGATACCCGCACGCCGAAAGACTAAGGTTTCCTTGGCAATGATTGTCATCCAAGGGTTAGTCGGGCCTAAGGGAATGGTGAAAACCGCACCCGATGGACACATGGTTAATATTCCATGACTTTTGCGTGAAGTGATGAGAGGACGGAGTCTAGTATGTGTAGCGCCTTATTGGATTGGCGCTCGAGTCATAAGGTGGATCTCTAGGAAAATCCGGAGGTCAATACACCAAGTGAAGCGAAAATTTTTCGGCTATGGCCGTGGAAAATTATGCAAAGCAGGCTTCCAAGAAAATTCTCTAAACTTATTCACGTGAGAACCGTACCGAAAACCGACACAGGTGGTCAGCTCGAGAAGAGCAAGGCGAACGAGTGAGAGGTCTCCAAGGAACTCGGCAAAAAAGCAGTCGTAACTTCGGAATAAGACTTGCCCCGTATCCGCAAGGATGAGGGGCCGCAGCTAAAGTATCCCTGGCAACTGTTTATCAAAAACACAGCTCCCTGCGAACTCGCAAGAGGATGTATAGG
Source organism: Minisyncoccia bacterium (assembly GCA_038215155.1). Lineage (GTDB taxonomy): Bacteria > Patescibacteriota > Minisyncoccia > Phycocordibacterales > CAJBRS01 > JADGRH01. The sequence continues at coordinate 1,732 of JBBQRF010000007.1, read as the reverse complement.
GGGTGACACCTGACCGATGCCAGAAGGTCAAATATTGGCGGTGATATGTTCGCAAGAATATATTGCTGACTGATATAAGCCCTGGTGAATGTCGGCCGTAACTATAACGGTCCTAAGGTTCTTCGTTTAATAAAATTGAACGAAGAAGGACTAGGACTGTTAATTACGTAAGGATAAAAGATAAATAGTGAATTTAAATTAATTACACAAAACAATGCTACCTGTAATGCAGTAATGCAATTGCAGTCCAATTCATGACTAACGAGAGACCAGCGTCATGCCCCTTTCATACTTTTAAATATGAAAGGGTGAAGATAGAGTCCAACTTTAAGGAATAGTTGAGCGAAATTCCTTGTCTGGTAAGTTCAGACGCGCACGAATGGTGTAATGACTGGGGAACTGTCTCGGAGACTCGCTCGGTGAAAATACAGTAGCGGTGAAGATGCCGCTTACCTGCAGTTAGACGAAAAGACCCCAGAAGCTTTACTACAACTTGATATTGAGGATACGTTTTTACTGCGTAGCATAGATGGGAGACTTTGAAGTGTTTTTCTCGGAGAACATGGAGTCGTCAGTGAAATACCATTCTGTCAACATGTATTTTCTAACCCCGACGGCAAAAACGGCGGGAAACAGTATCTGGTGGGTAGTTTTAGTGGGGCGCTATCCTCCCAAAAAGTAACGGAGGAGTTTATTAAGGTCAGCTAGGCGCGAATGGAAACCGTGCCGATAGTGTAATGGCATAAGCTGGCTTAACTGCAAGACGTAAGTGTCGAGCAGATGCGAAAGCAGAACATAGTGAACCGACCGTAGGCATTAGACGCTGCGGAAGATTATCTGACAAAAGCTACTCTGGGGATAACAGGCTGGTTGTGCCTAAGCGTCCAGAGCGACGGCACAGTTCGGCACCTCGATGTCGGCTCAACTTATCCTGGGGGTGGAGAAGCTCCCAAGGGTTTGGCTGTTCGCCAATTAAAAAGTTACGCGAGCTGGGTTCAGACCGTACAGAAAGTCAAAAATTTGACTCTTGTACCGTCTGAATCCGTCGAAGTATAATTAGTGCAAGTACCACGCACTATATGTTGATCTGAATCACGGCGCTCATTTTTAGAAATAGGAATGAAGCATGCTGACTTATATCGGTGAAGTCCTTATCAAATATTGAGAGGATGACACCTAGGGAAGTTTGTGAATATCAATTGAATTCATAAGCACCCGTAGAGACTACACGTCAGCCATCTGAATTTGATGGAGTAAAAATCAAAAAGATGAAGCTATAGTCCATGCACACAGTAATGTGTTGATAACATGCGTGAGACAGGTTGGTCTCCTATCTACTGCAGGCGTTGATTCTTGAGAAGATTTGACTCTAGTACGAGAGGACCGAGTTGAACTGACCTCTGGTGTGAGAGCTGTCCTGCCAAGGGCACCGCTCTGTAGCTATGTCGGGAATGGATAAATTCTGAAAGCATCTAAGAATGAAGCCAACTCCAAGATTAGAAATCGTTGAGAGCCCTAGAAGATGACTAGGTTGATAGGCTTTAGGTGTAAGCACAGCAATGTGTTGAGCCGAGAAGTACTAATTGCTCGATTCTTATTAGGAAATTTAGGAATCACTAACTAAAATCTGTCCTGCTGAATGAAATCAATATTGATATTTGGAATATCTTGAGTTGGGAAGTTTGGGGGCATAGCTCAGTCCTTAACGAAGCAGTTCTGCAACCTACGGGAA
>JBBQRF010000006.1:0-39177 GCA_038215155.1 Minisyncoccia bacterium | reverse complement strand
AAAAGATAAATAATGCCGTAGCACTCAAGACCCAAATTGATGATTTTGTTGAATGTAATACAACGAAAGCTCGTATCAATCCTAAGTATAGAAAAGTTGATGAATAATTGATAAATCGCTAGCAACATTTACAAACACTGCATTGTATATCCTGAAGATAATCCTTCGGGATTTTTTATGCAGGAAATTGTTTCATCAAAAGAAGCTGTAAAAGGTTTCAAAATAGACGAAATACCTCTTGAAGACAAGCAACGGCTGGTCGGTGCTTTTGTATGGCTCATAGAGGAAGACAAGAAGCAAAATCCTGAACTTTATCAGATTAGAAAAGAAAAACAAAATGATTGATACAATATGCCTTTTAATCCCGAAGGATAAGATGATTTACCTTGAAGGAATAGCGAACTGGGAGCTATATTCCAAGACGGACCAGTATGCAAAGTTTGTCCGCAATCCAAGCAAGGCAGAGAAAGAAACAGGAAAATACTTTCCACGACTTACAGGGTACAAGCGACAGTACTCACAAGAAGCCAATGTACGAATGGAGTTTTCAGTACCTAAACTTCTTTACCTAAACAACCTAGACGAACTTGAGGACAAGGACTTTCCTTTAGTGATTGATACTCTGCAAGACCGACTTAAAACTATGGGAGTGGTTGTTACAAAAGCAGTACTTCAAAACGCTTCTGTAAGCTCGGTCCACTTCTCAAAAAACATCGTGCTTCAAGACGGCTATACAGTTACTCACTTGATTTCAGAAATGAATAAAGTGAATTTACGAAAGAGTTTTGACTTTGCAAAGACAAGATTTATGAATGACGGACAGAGCTTGTATGCTCATACTACCTCTCATCAATTAGTCATTTACGACAAGATAGCCGACTTAAACAAAGATAAGAAGCGAGCGATAGACAAGGACCAGACCCTGTATCAAAGAAGTTTATTTACAGAGCTAAACAAAGAAGAAGAACCGCAAGAGATAATACGATTTGAGATACGCTTGAGCCACAAGCAGAAAATGAACAAAGTGCTAGAAGATTTAGGTTATAAAAAGAACCCTACTTTCAAGGAAGTGTTCAATACTGAAATGAGTAAAAAGGTCGTAAATGATTACTGGAAAAAACTTATCAAGGAACGCAATCTTGGACTGTTCTCGCTCTCGGTAAGCATCAAAGACATACTACGAACTTTGTTTTTAGCAGACAAGAAGCTCAAGCCAAAACAAGCAATATACCTACTCGGATTATTTATTCTCGCAAAAGATGAAAACGGAATGAGACAGCTACGGACAATTATTGCCAAGCGGTCCCATGATAGGACTTGGTACAGAATTGCAAAGGATATGCAAGAAGCAAGTGAGATTATAACCAAGAATAAGCTCCGAGATTGGGTAACACAACTAGACAAAGACCTTGACGAATACAAGCCGTACAAGCATAAAAAGATGTCCACTGATTAAAAGTTGCTATGTAAAGCGGAGTAAAGTATAATTATTAGATAAAACAATATGACTATGAATAAAGAAAAAGAGTTTTATAGAGCGGAAGACCTTGCAAAGTTATTAGAGGTAAACATTATGACGATTTACCGATATATAAAAGCAGGTCGTTTGAAAGCATACAAAATCGGTCGTGATTTTCGGATTGATAAAAATGAGTTCAATGCTTTTCTCAAAAAAGTAAGTACAAAATGATTATGAAACAAAATCCTGTGAAAAAAACAAAAATGATTGTAAGGGATTTATTCTCCTCTGATAAAAAGACCGATAGTAAAAAAACAGAATTTACTTTTATTGACTTATTTGCTGGTATTGGTGGAACAAGGATGGGGTTTGAAAGAGCGGGGGGTGAGTGTGTTTTTACTTCTGAATGGGACAGTCATTGCCAAAAAACTTATCTGGCTAATTTTAGAGAAATGCCCTATGGAGATATTACTAAAATTAAGGAGTGGGAAATACCAGATTTCGATGTTTTAGTCGGAGGATTTCCTTGTCAACCATTCAGTTCTATCGGCAAGAGACAAGGTTTTACTCATGCGACACAGGGTACTTTATTTTATGATGTATTGAGAATATTGAAACATAAGAGAAGTAAAACCTTCTTACTAGAAAATGTACAGGGTCTTGTTACCCACGATAACGGAAATACATTTGAAACGATACTAAAGTCACTGGATGAAATCGGTTATAAGGTATTTTATAAAATTTTAAACGCATCAGATTTTGGTGTTCCTCAACAAAGGAAAAGAATTTATATTGTAGGATTTAGAAAAGATTTATTTAAGAAAAAAGAAATTAAATTTGAGTTTCCTGTTGGTACAAACAATAAAGTATTTATAAACAAATTCCTAGAAAAAAGTATTAAAGGGTATTCTATATCAGAGCATTTACAAAAAAGTTATCTTTTTAAAAAGAATGACGGCAGACCAGTGATATTAGATAAAAACTCTAAGATACACGTCAAGACATTAGTTTCGAGTTATCATAAAATACAAAGATTGACTGGTACATTTGTGCGGGATGGAGAAACGGGAATACGACTTCTGACAGAGAATGAGTGTAAAGCAATCATGGGATTTCCAAAAGATTTTATAATCCCTGTATCTAGAACACAAATGTATCGACAAATGGGCAACTCTGTAGTTGTGCCAGTAATAGAAGCAATTGCAATTGAAATCTTAAAAACCATTAAAAGCGTAAAGAAATAAATTATCATGAAAAATAAACCACAGCCAGTTAGTCAAATAAGTATAATTAAAGAATATTTCCAAAATAATCCTAATAAAGATATTTCGCACCCTGAAGTAGTTGCGTGGGCGTTAAAAGCATTTAATGAAAGAACAGGTAAAATTTTTGCAGACCCAGATAGAGGAATTAGAAAATTACACCAAGAAGGTCAATTGGTGAAAGTAAAAAAAGGAGTATACCGCTATGATCCTTCTCTCGTTAAGAAAAGAGATTTGGAAGATTTTTCTTCAGCAATTAAAAAAGAAATCTTTAAAAGAGACGGTTACAGATGTGTCATGTGTGGTAAAGGACCTGCAGACGGAATTGAAATACACGCAGACCATATTAAAGCAAAAGATTTCGGGGGTAGAGCTGTACTTGAAAATGGACAGACATTATGTAGTGCTCATAACTTCTTGAAGAAAAATTTTAAACAAACAGAAACAGGTAAAAAGATGTTTATTAGACTTTACGAACTCTCAAAGATTTCTGGTGATGCCACACTTACTAAATTTTGTTCAGAAATATTAGAAGTTTTTGAAAAAAATGGTGTAAATGGACATATAGAATGGACTAGATAAAATATTTATGAAAGCAATAAATGTCTCACGAGTATCAACAGAAGAACAAAAAGAAGCTGGTAACTCGTTGCCTGCTCAAATTGAGCGTATAAGGAAATACTGCGAAAGAAAAGGATTTGATGTTGCAGAAAGAGACATACTTAGCTTTGATGAAAGTGCTTACAAAGAAAAGCGAGATGATTTTGATAGTAAAATCATTGCACGAATTGAAGAAATAATAAAAAAGGAAAAGGTAGCAGTTTGCTTTGATAAAGTGGACCGACTAGCAAGAAATGTATTTGATAAGCGAGTTGCTTACTTGTACCAACTAGCCCTTGAAGGAAAAATTGAACTTCACTTCGTATCCGACAATCAAATAATTAGCGACAAACTCTCTGCTACAGAAAAGAGTGGTTTTAGTATGAGCTTGGTTATGGCTAGCTACTACTCAAATGCCATTAGCGATAATGTAAAAAGAGCGTTTGAGCAGAAGCGAAGAATTGGCGAATGGACAGGAGCGGTCCGTCTTGGTTATTTGAATGTATCGCTAGATGTAGAAAAGAGATTGCGTAAAGACATAATCATTGATGAAGAGCGAGCATACTTGATACAAAAAATGTTTGAGCTGTATGCTACGGAACAATACTCTCTTGAAACCATACGAAACAAAATGACCGAGCTTGGACTAAGAACACTCAAAGGAAATATCCTTTCAAAAAGCGGAGTTGAAAATATCCTAAAAGATAGTTTTTACTGCGGAGTAGCTATATCAAAAAAGTATGGTCCGTATGCTCACAGATACGCCAAACTAATTACTAGAGAATTGTTTGATAAGTGCCAAGAAGTACGCCTAAAACGCAATAATAACCCCTACAAAGCAGTTTCAAAGGACTTTATATTTAAGGGCTTGCTCAAGTGCCAAAATTGCGGTTGCTCAATGAGTGCCGAAATGAAAACAAAGCCAAGTGGGCTTACTTTTACCTACTATTCTTGCACCAATGCTAAGGGTATTTGTAAGCGAGTGTATGTATCAGAAAAGGACCTACTGAAGCCCGTATACGAGGTCCTAGAGCGATTTGAGAGCATTACAGAGGACACGCAGAACCAACTTGTAGACGAACTTAGAAAGAGTACGGAAATGGAAGTTGTATTTCATAAGGCACAAATAAACCGAATACAAAAGGACTATAACAATACAAAATCAAAACAAAATATATTACTTGATACTCTATTGAGCCAGAGTATTACTAAGGACATCTATGACAAGAAACATCAAGAACTTCAAGAGCAAATGCAACTACTTGAAATTGAAATGTCTGAACACTCGAAAGCAGATTACGAATACCAAAACACTGTTGCTACAGTCATTTCTGTAGCACGCAGAGCAAAAACAATTTTTGATAATAGTTCTGAACCTGCTAGAAAAAGACAGTTTTTGAATTATCTACTTCAGAACCCGACTGTAAACGGAAAAAAGCTAGCATTTACGCTAGCTTCTCCGTTTAATTTGGTACTAGAACTAGCTAGTACCCCTAACTGGCTCCGCGGGTAGGGATCGAACCTACGACCAAGCGATTAACAGTCGCTTGCTCTACCTCTGAGCTACCGCGGAATACATTCTCTTTTTAAAGAGACCCAAAAATCATAGCAAAAAACCACTTTTTTGCAAAAAGGGAGAGTTATCTATTGATCTCATCCTTTGGGCAAAATTAGAGTGTACTAACCATAATTCAATTAGCTGATGATTGCGGCACAATGACATTCAAAGCCTTAGGATAAATTTTATAGTGAATATCTCCAATTATTCTTTTTGTTTCTCCATCGTAAGAGACAAGAAGTGATTTATGGGGCTCTTGATGAATAATGCATTCACTTAACCCGATCTTTTCAAAACTTTCGTCTTTACCTAAATTAAAAATGGCCTTAAAAATATACTTCACTATTTGCCCTCTTCCAGCTTGGTGAGCAAGGGCGATAAATAAAATACCTTGATCTATTCTCTCCCTTTTTCCGAGGTTTAACCCACTAATCTCATATTGATTATTGCCCATAAAGACAAAGGCGCTTTTCTTAATTATTTTCTTATCCTCTCCCTTAAACTCAATATTGATCAAGGAAAATTTCCGGAAATGAGTAGCGGCGGAAAAAAGAGCGGCTAAGGGTTTTCTCCATCCTCGCCTCATCCACTTCCCCCTCTCCTTTACAAACATAGGATAAAATCCAATGCTGGAATTATTTATAAAATAAGTATCGTTTACCCGAGCGACATCTATGTGAGTGGTATGCCCATCTAAGATTATTTGCCAAGCTTCGGCCAAATTCAAGGGGATCTTTAGATCTTTGGCAAAATGATTGAAAGTACCGGCTGGAAGAATACCGATTTTTATTTCTGGGTTGATTTTTAAAACTTGATCCACGATTGAAGATATGGTGCCGTCGCCACCACAAGCCACTATCTTCTGGAAGCCATTGTCAGAAATTTTTCTTATTAGTCCTTCCGTCGTCTCGGCTTCATTAAGAGCAAACATTACTATGCCATCGTTTCCTTTGGCCCATTCTTTTAACGTCTCCTCCACAGAATGCTGGCCGGAGTGATTATTACAGATGACGGCTAATTTATTCATGGAAGATAATAAATAGTATACTAAAAGTTATCATGATGCGTTTCAAGGCGACATTTCAGGAAAATATTTTAATTTTACCCAAGCGAGCTAGTGCCCGACTCCCCTCCCGAGGTATGACGTCGGTAGAAGGGACAATTAATGAGCGACCATTTCAAGCGACGCTGGAGCCGGATGGTAAAGGTAGTCATTTGCTAAGGATGAATCCGAAAATACGTAAAGCGGCCGGCGCCAAAATCGGTGACCCTGTCACCTTAGAAATCGCGCCGGCTAAAGTAGAGCCGGAACCGAAGGTTCCGGCAGATTTGCGGAAGGGGTTGGTGGCCGCGCCGAAGGCGCGGCCCATTTGGCTCGACCTCACCCCCAAAGCCCGCCGAGATTGGATTCGCTGGATTGACACCGCCAAACAAAAAGAAACTCGCGCACGCCGAATCAAAATTACCTGCTCCAAGCTCATCGCTGGTAAACGGCGACCGTGCTGTTTTAATTATCTCTCGGCGGTAGAAAATTAAACGAGAGTGAAGCTCATAAGCTATGCTATACTGCCAATATGAAAAAACTTCACCTCAGTAATACAGATAAGAAAGTCTCGGGTGTCCTAGGTGGCCTAGCGGAATATCTAAATAGAGACTCCACTCTCATTCGGGTTATTTTTGTCTTCATTCTTGTCCTCACCGGTTTCATTCCGGGTTTAGTTTTTTACATTATCGCTGCAATGATAATGCCTAAAAAAGAAGTTTGATTTAGTTAAAAAAGACAACGAAAAAACGCCGCTTCGTTACCTAACGAAGCGGCGTTTTTATTCATATGCTAACTTAGGCCTTAGGCATCCGGAGCTTTCGCTTCCCAATCCTTCATGAATTTGTCATACCAACCAACCATTTTTGGGTCATCTTTAGGTGTTGACTCAATCTCTGCAGCCAATTCTGGATGAGTCCCTTTTAAATGTTCCATCCCCTTTCCCATCATCTCATCAGAAGTGGCGGCAGTCATGGCGTGGTCACATGGGCCGGCCAATTCCTTGCATGTCATTGTTTTTGTTTCCATAGTCATTAATTATTATTTGATAAGTAATTCATTATAGCATTTTTTCTGTGATATTCATCCTGCTTCTGTTTTACCTGACTTTCCATTAGAATGGCCCTAATGAAATCTAGACTCTTGTCCGTTTTTCTTGCTTTTAAAGTAGGTATTTTCCTAGCTACCCGAGAACTTCGACGTACCAATATCTGGACTACTGTTCTAGTGATTTCCATTATGGTGCTAACCTTTTTAAATTTAATTGTGGTTACCGGTATTCTGGTCGGGTTAATCGAAGGAGCAGTGAAGGCGAATAAAAATCTCTATCTTGGTGATGTCTTTATTACTAATTTAAGTGAGAAACCTTTCATTGAGAACGATCGACCAATTATTGATAGCCTGCGGAATGATCCCACAGTTGAACAATTTACTGTTCGATATTTAGTGGGTTCTAAATTAGAGGCCAACTATAAGAACATCCGAGATTTTAATGATATTAGAGACAATGCGGCGGGACAATTAGCTGGTGTTGATCCCCTATCAGAAGATCAATTTAGTCATCTTTCTAAATATGTAATTGAGGGAAGTTATCTGGCGCCGGATGATGTTGATCAAGTGCTTATCGGCGCCAACCTTCTATATAAATACACGCCGATTGATTCTTCAGATCTGCGGGCTCTAAAAAACGTTGAGGTTGGCTCCAAGATAAGAGTGATTGTTGATGGTCATGCCCGAGAGATGACGATTAAGGGTGTTATTAAAAGTAAGGTGGACTCCTTTGATTTACGAGTTTTCATTCCATATAAACAATTTCAAAAGATCACTGGTCGCCTAGATGAGTACCCGAATGAAATCGCCGTCCGCCTAAATGCTAGCTCTTCTTCTTCCTTGATTGCTGCTCAAGCAATGCAGAACAAATTAATCTCCGAAGGAGGAGGCAAAGTGGCGCGCATTCAGACTTTTGAAGAGGCCGAGCCTAAATTCATTAAAGATATCCAAAATACCTTCGCCATTTTGGGAAACTTGATTGGCTCAATTGGTTTAGCCGTTGCTTCCATTACCATCTTTATAATCATTTATGTTAATGCCATCACACGCCGTAGATATATTGGTATTCTGAAAGGAATTGGCATTGAAGGAAAGGCCATTGAGATTGCTTACATGTTTCAAGCAGTCTTTTATGCTATTTGCGGAATGATTGTCGGCAATATCATTGTCTTTTTCATATTGAAACCCTACTTTGATGCTCATCCAATTAATTTCCCTTTTAGCGATGGAATCCTAGTAGTTACTTACACAGGAGCGCTTTGGAGAGTGGGGGTCTTATTCATCACTACTTTAATCGCGGGCTTCATTCCTGCCCGATTAGTAGTAAAACAAAATACTCTAGATGCTATTCTAGGCAGATAATATGATTAGAGCTCGAAATTTAATTAGAACTTTTCACAGCGGTACTAGCATTATTCATGCCCTGGATGGTGTTAGTTTAGATATTAAAAGTGGTGAATTCGTTTCCATTATTGGTAAGTCCGGTTCTGGTAAATCTACTCTGCTTTATCAACTGGGATTATTGGACAAACCCGATGGAGGAGAAATTTTTATTGACGATAAAAATGTAGAGAACATAAGCGACAGGTTGAGAACCCAAATGAGGTTGAACGATCTTGGTTATATTTTTCAGGATTATGCCATTCTGCCGTCAATGAGCGCCTTGGACAATGTCATTCTCCCTCTTTTAATGCGAGGAGAAAAAAATATGGCTGCTAAAGAGTTGGCTATGTCCGCTCTGAAGAAAGTTGGCCTAGCCGAACGTGGGGAGAACCTGCCTAGCCAGCTCTCGGGAGGAGAGCAACAGCGAGTAGCCATCGCCAGAGCTATTGCTCATAGTCCTAAAATTATATTTGCTGATGAACCAACAGCTAATCTAGATACTGAAACCTCTCGTAATATCTTAGAAATTTTTCTTAGCTTAAATAAAACAGGTCAAACTATTGTGATGGTAACTCATGAGGAAGAGTATGCTGCGTTAACAGCTCGTAGTTTGATAATGGGCGATGGCAAAATAATCAATGAAAGGGTGTATTAAAAAACCTCGGCGCGACTATTAAAGCGCGCCGAGGTTTTTATATCTACTAGTAATTCTTCTATTGAGTGGCGGTAGGGCCAATAACGGTAAAGTAAATAATATTACTGGTTCCATTGGCATTTCTGACGGCCACAGGATAAGAGCCAGGGGCAACCGGTACAATATTATTGGTACAAGTGCCGTTAGCACACGATTTAATAGTGGCTGGAATCTTAAAGCTAATATGATTACTATCGTTAGAAAGTGATGCTCCTATGTTATAGCCGGCAAATTCTACGAAATTATTGCTTGGTGTAAAATTCTTTCCATTAATTGTAACAAGGCTTCCTGCTCGGCCACTTACTGGAGCTAAAGAAGAAATCACAGGAAGTGGTTTGGTGGGAACCGCTACTGCTCCTGTAGAATTAGCACCTCCTTGAGTAGAGTTAGTGTTGCTTACCGCGCCAGTCGCACCCGCGCCATTATTTTCTAATCCAGTACCGGAAGATTCTACTCCTTCATCGCTACGATGCTTAACAGAAGCTGTCACTCCTAAAACAATTAGGACAATTAAAACAACCACCAGCCCTGTCCAAAGCCATTTCTGATTTTCGTTATTCATAATTTAAATAATAAATGCTGATAAATAAAAAGGAGTGGTTGGCTCCTACTTGGGGTGATTGTCACCTTTATCGTCCTCGTTGCCGATGTGCATATATTTGGTGTAATCATTACTGCCATGAATACGCCGATAAACAATCACTGCGATGATAATAAGAATTACCAGGACTGTCCAAAAGATGGGATTGTGTAACATATATATCTTTCTACCTAAAATGCTACAGCTTCCATGGAGTAAGTCAATGACCCTTCTCGTCTAGGTGCCCCTCTATCAAAGTCTTTGCGCCTGTGTAAAATCCAACAGCCTTAATAGTGAAAACGCTATCTTTAGTAATGGAGGTAATCTGACAAGGCGGATCTGTATTCATATTGGTATCAGGCTGATAGTTTTCATTCTTTCTTAAATAAAGAAAAGAGAGTTGCAGACAGCTTTTGGCTGAATTTTGACTGGCTATTTTATCAATGCTTCTAAAGACGTTTCTATAATTAGAAAATATTTCATAACTTGCTTCTAATATTGAGACCATTAAGAAGCCGGAGATCAGTATGATGGAGATTAACGCTGTAAAGCCCATTTTAAATTTCATAGATGATTTTTTTCATAATTCAAAAGGTTTTCCTGAATTGCAGCAGCTTTTATTCTTAAACGAACAGTTTCTTTGGTGAGTTGAAAATATAGGGTGGTTAATGAAGTTATAAGCATAGTCAGTATTGAGATATAAATGATTGTTTCAATTAAAGTAAAGCCGTATTTCATTAATTTGGCTGAATAATTAATAAACCATTTTGTGCTGAAAGTGAAAGATAGATATTCTTTCCACTACAACTTATTCCAGTTCCTTTGGCTCCTAAAAGATGGGAAAAAACTTTTTTCAGATGTTTTGGATCGACGGTATCAAAAACCATAAAAGAGTGGTTGGTCAGCACAAATAAGCGATCGGGTACTGCGAGTAAATCGTTAATGCTGTCTCCGACCATTATGGTGCTTAAGAGGGTTAATTGTGGAATGTTGCTTAGCGATAAAATATATAATTCATCTTTGCCCACAGTTCTGCCTAGGAAAAGAGTATTGCGATCACGAGAGAGACTTTTGCCATTTCCGGAGCCACCGGGGGCGTCAAAATTGCTCACCAGTCTAGGAGCGGTGCTGGTGGCTATATCAATCAGCGCGAGTTCCTCGGCTTTGGGCGTGGCTAAAAATAAGAAATGACTAAATGAATATATGCGATTGATAGCTGCATCATTTTCCCACTTCCCCACTTCCTTAGGTGCGTCGGGTATAGAGACATCAATGATATGTAGTTCCTCTATTTGACTTTTAGCAGTGCCTAAATATATCGACCCTCGATGGAAAAATATGGAACTTGAAATAGTAGTTTGGTCGTTGTAGTTACCTGGAATTTTATAATTTGCAATGATTTTTGGTTTACTTCCATTACTAATATCAGCAATTTGTAATTGAGCGTTAATGCTAGTATTTCCCAAATAGGCAAAGTGGGAGGTAAGAGCAATGGCCGAGAGTCCGGGTCCAGAATCTATTTTTGACAGAAGCTCGAGATTAGAAGAATTTTTGGCGTCGATAATAAAGAGATCACTAGGATCAGCTTTAATATTTCTCGGATCGATGTTATTGGCGGTAAGATAAATAACTTTGCCTAGACTGGCTATGGCAGTAGCTTGATTACCGTAGCCAAGGTCAAGGCCGGAATAGATCCCAGGAGACTGCCAGCTCTCCGCGGCGGAGAGCTGGCAGTCTCCTGAACCAATAGCTTCCTCGTAATTAGTCACTAATCTTTGATTTTCTAAGACGTGCTCGTGCTTATTAAAAAACCAGCTGTATTTTACTTTTAGCCTTTTAGTAAAATTACCTATCTCCTGTGTGTTAACAGTTTCTGTAAAAAACCCTAAAGAAGTGGTAGTCGCTATATTAGTATAGTAATTTCTCACTAATTCTTGGCTATATTTTTCCAACGACTCTTCCCCCCTTACCAAAGCATCGAAATATATTGAGCTTTCAGTGACAATGTCTTCACTACTGTGATAAATACCCATCATGCTCATAATAATTAAGCCGAAAATCATTATGGCTAAAATAAGTTCAGTTAAGCTCATTTTTGTTCATCAGCGGTTAATTGAAGAAGTTAAATTATAAATGGGCAAGACAATGGAGAGAGCCACGAGTGTCACAATTATTCCAGTGAAAATCATCATGGCCGGCTCTATGATAGAGGTCATCTTTTTCAATTTTGAATCGAATTGCTTGCTGTAGTGATTACCCAAACGACTGAAAATTTCTGGCAATTGTCCACTTTTTTCTGCTATTTCAACCATCTCTAAAAAAAGAAATGGGTAGGCAAATTTTGAGTCTTTAAAAGCTTGGTGTAATTCCCTGCCCTTTTCTATTTCTGCCCATGTAAGCTCGTAGGTTTCTTTAATAAATAAATTCTGGATATTTCTTGCCATCAACCTCAAAGAAAAAGACAACGAAAAATTGTTTTTTAGAAATAGCTCTAAATAATGCGAGAGACTAACTAACTGTCTGTCTATGACGTATGTTCTTATCAGGGGTAGTTTTAGAATATTTTTCTGAAAGTAGTATCTCAATTTATTCGATCGCGACCACGACCATCGTAAAATAAGGACCGATAGAATTAGAACTAGAGCAGCCAGAATTCCGTAGGATTTTATTAGGTGATTTGATTCTAGTAGAATTCGCGTCGGTAATGGCAACTTACTTCCAAAACTAGATAGAAGGGGTAAAACTTTTGGGAAAACGAAACCCACTAAAAAAGTAGTCATTCCGATAGAAAGAAAAAAAATGATGGCCGGATAGAGTAACGAATTTATAATATTTTGCTTGGCTTCTTTTCGCTTTTCTAGTTCCGTTGCTGCCGATTCTAAAGAATTAACTAGATTGCCACTTTCTTCGCCTGCTTGAATCAAACAAAGGGCCATAGGATTAAGAATCTTCTCCTCCTCCAATATTCGCCCCAAACTTTTACCTTGCTCGAGTTTTTGGATTATTTTTTGGATTTGAATTCGATACCTTTTTTGTCTATTTCCTCTAACATTGCTCGTATTGCCTGAAATCATATTTAGACCTTTAAGAATGGGGATGTTGGCTCCCAATAGAAAACTTAACCGCCTCATAAAATTAATTTGTTCCTCGACTCTAAAATGTATCTTATTCATAAACACTCTTTAAGACTTCTTCCATAGAGGTAATTTGCTGGGAGACTTTTCCCAGACCATTTTCCTTAATCGATCTTGTTGGCTGTATTAGCTCCCCTCGATGAATAGTTTTTCTTAAAAAATCATCTACTTCTAATATTTCTGCTATAACTAATCGCCCTTTAAAACCACTTTGATGACAGTGCGAGCATCCCACGGGCTGAGAGAGCTCTTTGCAATTAGAACAAAGTTTTCGTACTAAACGCTGATTAACGATTACAGAAAGAGTACCGGCAATCACATACGGCTCGATTCCCAAATCTAAAAGTCTAGTTAAAGTAAGGGCTGCGGAATTAGTATGCAGGGTGGAAAGTAATAAGTGGCCTGTCATAGCACTACCGAAAGCTAGCCTAGCTGTTTCTTTGTCCCGAATTTCTCCTACCATTATTATGTCCGGGTCCTGTCTTAAAACAGAACGTAGTGCATTAGAGAAGTTAAAAAAGGAATAGTTATTTACGGGAATTTGGGTAATATTTTCTAAGGTGTATTCAATTGGATCTTCAATGGTGACAATGGAAGCGGACTTCTGCTGCAATAGACTCAATAAAGAATAGAGGGTAGTGGTTTTTCCGGAGCCAGTTGGTCCAGTTATTAATATCATTCCCGAACTTTTAGAGATGGTGCGAAGTAAGATTTGAATATGGTCATTCCCGAAGCCAAGCTCGTCTAAAGTGTAGGCCGCCTTGGGTCGTTTCAAGACTCTTAAGACGGCGTTCGTGCCATAGTAAGTAGGAATTAAAGAGAGACGAATGTTTATTAATCCTTCGCCACTGACAAAGAAAAAACGTCCGTCTTGGGAACGTTGATGTTCGTCAGTACGTATCTCCGCCAATACTTTTAATCGAAAGATAATGCCATCGTGGAGCTTTTTCGGCAAATAGCCAAGACTATGCAAGACTCCGTCAATTCGGAATCGAATTTTTATATTGTTTTCAAAAGGGTCTAGGTGAATGTCAGAGGAGTTGAGAGAGACAGCCTGTTGAATAAGATGCTCCACAATATTGCTAACGGAAAATTGGGAAAGATTTGACTCGAGAGAGGGGTTCTTCATTTGCAGATTATAGGAGACGCATCCTAAAGAAACGCTAAAGAAAAAATAAAAAAATACCGCGCTTCGGTTTGAACGAAGCGCGGCTATATTTCATCACTTTTGACAGGATCGTTTGAGGCCTCTATCTCGTTAAGTCGTCGGAGCTACTTAACGTGTGGCCATCATAACATTGGATGAAGCGCTATAAGTCGCCAGCGCCCATTTCGCAGCCATAAATCCCGCCGCAATTTCCGATTCTTGTTCGGAGCGCGTCAACTTTCGAAAAGGACGCGGGTCAATCCGGGGAATGACCAAGAAGTTTCCATACTCGGGACCATTTAATGGTCGATTTTTGCATTCATCTACCACGGGGGCGTGGATTTGAGCGAGAGTTTTATGCAAACTAATAACTCGCTTTACCACTTTGATGTGGCCGTGTTTCTTTACCTTATACCTTACGACACACTTATTGATGCTGGCCGCCTTGGTGGTTCCAACTGTATCTGCATTAATGCCAATTTCCCCGGTTGAAAGATCCACAAGGATATCTCCTTTGTTTCCGGTTGAAACGGCGAAGACCGCCGGTGAATGATTGGTAGCTTCCCTCAGCCGAGGGCCTGTAGAAGTCTGACCCCTCGCCGACCACCAATCCTTTTTTTTCTTGCCGTTTTTACCGATATAAGTTTCGGGGCGACGGTCATGCGTATAATTCGTCCGACGCGCGTACAATCTGTAGGGTTTACCGTACCGACCGACCGTCAATGGACGAGCGGAAGGAATTACCTGCGTCATCACGTTCGGGGCCTGATTGGCCATATGAGCCACTGCTCGTCGGATTTGAACGCTGTTTTCATTTTTCTTGTTCGCGACTTTCTTTGCTGTCGAGAGAGCTTCTGATGTAACGCGAGTGCGCGCCTTGCCGAAGTCCAAGGCGTAAGCCTCGGAACTGCCGAACAATCCGGCTAAAATGATGCTGACAATGATCTGAATTTTCATTACTATCTTCCTTTCGTTTTGTTTGTTTTGAGTTGTTGACGTTTAGAAAATTTCTGGTGTTGTTTTCTAAATGGACCCTACCATGATGTTCTACTAAAGTCAAGTACTCATTAAGTAACTTGCCCCTATGCTAAGCTTTAAAGATGTCTCTCCACGCCTTATTAGATGCTAAGACCTTAATCCCCACCTTAGGACTTTTAGGGATATTCCTGGTGATTTTTGCTGAATCAGGTCTATTTTTTGGGTTTTTCCTTCCCGGTGACTCCCTACTATTTACCGCAGGATTATTTGCCGCAAGTGGTCAATTAAATATTTTTATATTAATCGCCGGAAGTTTTATCGCCGCCGTTTTAGGTGACAGTGTTGGCTATACTTTCGGTCATAAGATTGGAAGAAATCTTTTTCTGAGAAAAGAATCATTTTGGTTTAGACGAAAGCATTTAGAAAAAGCGGAAAATTTTTATCAGCGTCGAGGCAAATCTACTATTATTATTGCCCGTTTCGTTCCAATCATCCGCACCTTCGCTCCGATTGTGGCCGGCGTTGGACAAATGACTTATAAAACTTTTCTCAGTTATAACATTATTGGTGGTCTTTTGTGGACTATTACGCTATGCTCTTTGGGATATTTTCTCGGACGCACCGTTCCAAACATTGACCACTATCTATTGCCTATTATAATAGTCATTATTGTTGTTTCTTTCATTCCGGCAGTCGTCACTTATATAAAAGAAAGAAACCAAAAATAAAATGTTTAAAGAATTTAAAGAATTTGCATTAAAAGGGAGTGTGCTAGATCTGGCCATTGGTGTCATTATTGGAGCGGCCTTTAATAGTATTGTTAATTCATTAGTGACTGATATTATTTCTCCTTTAATTAGTTTAATTACCGGTAAGCTTGATTTTGCCAATCGTTTCATTGCTATCTCGGCAAATCATTATAATACTATCGCCGAAGCAAAGGCCGCCGGAGTTGCCACGATTAATTACGGCATATTTTTTAATAATATTATAAATTTTCTGATTGTGGCTTTTGTAGTCTTTTTGATGGTTAAGCAGATAAATAGACTAAAACGTACTCCTCCCCCACCCGAAATGCATACTAAACTCTGTCCATTTTGCCAAAGCCAAATTCCAATTAAGGCCACTCGTTGCCCTAATTGTACGAGCCAACTATAATTATTATTATTAATTCAAATTAAATTTATGAACATTCAAGCAGCAATTGCTCTAATTCAATGGCCTATTGGCATCACTATGCTAGTCTTTGGCCTTCATCAGATGATGAAACCTTCCGAATGGTTTAAATTCATTCCACCGGGATTAGCTAAGATTTCTCCGATTAAAAACCCTGCAACAGAAATGCGACTCCACGCAGTCGGGAATATTGTTTTTGGTCTTTTATTGATGTTTAGTTTTGGTATACCTTTAGCGGCGGCTTGGATTGCCTTTGTTTGGTGGCTCAGTATTGTGCCTTTAGCTTGGCGCGTTGATTGGGCTTTGGGTTTGAGAGATCTCTGTATCAGCCTGGCACTTGGAGCGTTGATTTTCTTACTTTAAAGACAGCTTGCTTTAAAGCCAAATAAAGGCGGCTGGCTAATTCCGCCAGCCGCCTTTTTTATTTACCTTCTTCAAAAGTAACGGTTGTCTTTAGTCTATTTAGAATTTTTTTCTGCTCACCTAAAATTAATTCCTGGAGGTTCTCCGGCTCTTTAATTTCTTCCATTTTAAAGCTATCCTCCCCTAAATTAATCAGTAATGTGCCATAGTTCATTGATTTTTCTAACTTCGTCCTATCGAAAATATTGATCTTCTGGATCTTGTCGATGCGGTAATAATTGATGCGACGACGAAATATTCCATACTGCTCCACATCAATGATACGGCCATCAGTAATTATCCAAGCGTCTAACCAAAAATCACTCCAGGCAATAAAAAATAAAATCCATAACAGAAGAAGCCAGAGGGTATAAAGAGCGGCATTTAGGAAGAATGGATTATTGCTGATATTGAAAAAACTAATTACAGTAGCGTCAAAGCCTTTCAAATAAGCCACGTAGGGCAAGATGGCCGCTATAATTAAAAATAGAGTCTCTAGGGTAAATGCCAGGGAATGGCGTCTGACAATTTTTACTATTTTTTCTCCTTTATCGTAGGCAATCATATTAAAAATTTACATTTAAAAGTAATAAAGAGAGAGCGGAAAAACCGAGTAGAAAAATAGAAATGATGTAGTAGATAAATTCGGCAAATAAAAGAGCACTATTATGAACGCCGAATTGTTTCCAGGCGCGTGAAAAAATTAAACTCATGACTAAAAAGGAGAGGAGCATGAGGAGCCAAAGGAGCCACAAAGTCTCTTTTGGGCCTGAGCTAAATAAAGTAAAATTTTGAAATACTGACATCTTCCTATAATATCATAAGGCAATCTGAAAATTCCTACTCACCTACGAACTTTTGTCGAGACAGGTCATAACGGGAAAGTCTCGTCAAAAGTTGTAGGTTTCGTCCGAATTTTCAAATTAGCGAACAGTCACTATCCCAAATGGAAATTAGAAACATAGCCATCATTGCCCACGTTGACCACGGTAAGACCACCCTCACCGACGCTTTAATGCGTCAGACTGGAATGGTAGCCGAAGGAATTAGCATGGATTCAAACGCCCTAGAACAAGAGCGGGGTATTACTATTTATGCCAAGAATACGTCTGTACTTTATAAAGGGACAAAGATAAATATCGTAGACACTCCTGGTCACGCCGACTTCGGTTCTGAAGTTGAACGGGTTCTGCGATCAATTGATTCCGTCTTGCTTGTTGTGGATGCTCAAGAAGGACCGATGCCTCAGACCCGGTTTGTGCTGAAGAAATCCTTGGAATTGGGCCTAAAACCTATTGTAGTTTTGAATAAAATTGATAAACCTGCCGCGAATCCCAACAGAGCTCATGATGAAGTGCTAGAACTTTTCCTAGATCTTGGGGCAACTAATGAGCAGCTAGACTTTACTACTGTTTATGCAATCGGCAGAGATGGCATTGCTAAAAGAAATCTCAGTGACAATTCAGAAAATTTAAATCCTTTGTTAGATGTAATTTTAGAAAAGGTGCCGGCCGCCCCGAGCGACCTCGGGGCGGCCTTAACCGCCCAGCCCTTTAACCTAGGCTACGATAATTTCCTCGGGCGCCTAGCTATTGCTCGAATTTACAGCGGAACTTTGAAAGATGGTCAGGTTGTTTATGTTAAAAAACCAGATGGTGAAACTCGAAACGGTAAAATTACTAAGCTCTACACTTTTGAAGGTGTTGAGCGAAAGGAAGTAGCTACCGCCCCCGCGGGCGACATCGTCATGGTCGCCGGCCTCCCCGACATCTTTATCGGAGAAACTATTTCAGATTCAGCAGACCAGACACCCATGCCGTCTATTAAAATTGATGAACCAACAATTTCTCTAAACTTCTTGGTAAATGATTCCCCATTTGCTGGAAAAGTAGGAAAATTTGTCACTTCCCGACAAATTCGAGAACGATTGGAAAGAGATCTAGAAGTAAATGTCGGCCTCCGAGTAGATTTCAGTGGCAACGATATTTTTAAAGTCTATGGTCGAGGTGAGTTACATATTGCGATCTTACTTGAGAACATGCGGCGAGAAGGTTACGAACTTCAAGTATCTCAACCACACGTCATCATAAAAGAAGAAGCTGGAAAGAAACTGGAACCTTTCGAAGAGGCCGTCATCGAAGTTCCAAGTGAATCATCAGGTGCGGTAATTGAAAAAATGGGCAAACGAAAAGGTATCATGACGAATCTTAAACAGGATGGAAATGTTGTTCGGATGCTTTTTGAAATTCCTACTCGTGGCCTTTTAGGTTTCCGCAACCAATTCGTTATTGATACTAAGGGCGAAGGCCTTCTCTCCAGTCGCTTTCTTGAATTTCGTCCTTATGTGGGCAATATTGAAAAGCGCGAGGTAGGATCGATGACCTCGATGGAAAAGGGTAAGGTCTTAGCCTTTGCTCTCGGTAATCTTCAAGACCGAGGTCTCCTATATGTTGGCCCTGGCGCTGAAGTATATGAGGGGATGGTTATTGGTAATGTTACTAAAGGTGATGAGTTAGAGGTTAATCCAACTAAAGGTAAGCAGCTGACCAATATGCGTGCCTCCGGAACCGATGAGACCATCTATCTTTCTCCCCCACTAGAAATTACTATTGAAAGAGGCTTGGAAATAATGAGTGATGATGAATATCTAGAAATTACTCCCAAGGATGTACGCATTCGCAAAAAAGCCTTGGGTAAAACTGACCGAGCCAAGATGGCGAGAAATAATTAAGCAACAAACAAGCCGCGCCCTCACGGGCGCGGCTTGTTTGTTCATAAATTCGAATTCCGAATTTAGTAGCTCTGTCGTCCTCCTCCTCCGCTAAATTCGCGGCGAGGTCGATCAGTCATCGGTCGGGCTTCATTGACAGTCAAGGTTCGACCATCAAGATCCTTTCCGTTCCACATACTGATAGCACCTTCAGCGTCGGCGTCTTCAATTTCGATGAAGCCGAAACCACGTGATCTACCAGTCATTTTGTCAGTAATAATGTTTGAAGAAACTACAGATCCAGCTTTTGAGAAAGCCTCTTTCAAGCTGTCAGCAGTAGTATTCCAAGACAAATTACCAACGTATAATTTCTTTGCCATTTTTATCTAAGTTTTACTTATCTTTGGGACCGAGACGACCCTTCTCTAACAGATCCTAAGAAAACTTAGATACCTTCGAGAAAATCTACGATCGGCAATACTATAGCATACTTGGACACATAAGGCAAATAAATTGTAATCCTGTCTAAGTAACGTTAGAATGATTATTACCATGCCTGAAAAACCCTCTAAAATTAGTACTGATCCCTATAAAGGAGTTCGTGATTTCTATCCAGAGGATTGGAGCTCGGAAAAGTACATTTTTGATATTTGGAAAAAGACCGTGGAGAAGTTTGGCTATGTAGAATACAATGCCTCCCCTCTTGAATCCTCCGAACTTTATGAAGCAAAGAGTGGCGAGGAGATGGTAAACGAGCAAACTTATAAATTTAATGATCGTGGCGAACGAAGCGTCACATTGCGGCCAGAAATGACTCCGACAGTAGCACGAATGGTAGCAGCAAAACGACGGGAACTTCCTTTTCCTCTGCGTTGGTATTCTATTCCCAATTTATTTCGTTATGAGCGGCCGCAGCGCGGCCGCTTGCGAGAACATTATCAATTAAACGTAGATCTCTTTGGCATTGATTCTTTGGAAGCAGACCTTGAGATACTGATTTTAGCCGATCGCATCATGAAAAACTTTGGGGCCAAAGATTCAGATTTTGAAATACGTCTTTCCAGTCGAAAGCTTTTAAATGCCGTTTTCAACAATTGGTATGAGCTCGATCCTGAGCAATCAAATGCCCTCCGTCGCTTAATTGATAAAAAAGGCAAAATTGCGGAAGCTGACTTCCAACAAAAAGCGGAGGAAATTACTGGGAAGGCCTTTAAGTTCTTGGATTTTGCAAAATCAAGCAGCGAATATCAGGAGGCTTTAGCCTTCCCAAAAATTAGAGCGGCCAAAGAAGAACTTGACATCGCTATTGACACTCTTAAGTCAAGAGGCGTACATAATGTTCGAATAGACTCTGAGCTAGTGCGCGGCTTTGATTATTATACTGGAATTGTTTTTGAAGTTTTTGATACGAATGTGGAGAATAATCGTTCTCTATTTGGAGGCGGTCGCTACGATGACTTATTAAGTGTTTTTGAGGGAGAAAAAGTGCCGGCAGTGGGCTTCGGAATGGGTGATGTCACAATTTTAAATTTTTTAGAGACTAGAAATTTATTGCCCAAATACCAATCTACATGCCAGATTATTTTCTTTGCACTCGAACAGCAGTTTGCCGACCGAGCTTTTGAATTAGCGGAGAAATGGCGAAAGGCCGGGTTTAATTGCAGCAGCGATAATACTTTCCGAAAGATTGGTGATCAAATTAAAAAGGCCGAGAAGTTAGGGGTACAACAAGTAGCTTTTATCGGTGCCGATGAAATAAAATCCGGAGGTTATAAGACAAAGAACCTGATAACTGGTGAGGAAAGATCCTTTGAAGAAAGTAGCCCTCTCACTTTCTAACAACCATGCGCAAAATTGTTTTTGATATTGAAACGTCTAATATTTTTGACGATGTAGGAAAGGCCGACCCCGCTCTTTTAGATATTGCCATTGTCGGTATATATAATTCCGAGACGGATAAATATAGTACTTTTACTCAAGAAGAATTGAAGGATTTATGGCCAATCCTAGAGAAAGCTGACATGCTCATTGGTTTTAATTCAGATCATTTTGATATCCCCCTCCTTAATAAATATTATCCAGGCGATTTGCGCTTAATTAACCACCTAGATTTGCTAAGTGAAATTAAAAAATCTTTGGGAAAAAGAGTGGGATTGGGGCGCGTGGCTGAGGGAACCCTAGGGGTTCCAAAATCTGGGCACGGCCTGGAAGCCATTAAATGGTGGAAGAATGGAGAGATTGAAAAGGTTCGTAATTACTGCCTAGATGATGTCCGGCTGACAAAAGAAATATACGAGTATGCAATGACTAATATGAAATTAAAATATAAGGATGGTAATGACATCATCGAATTTCCAATTGATCCGAAGGGCTGGGAGGAGAAAGAAGAGAAAGTCCTCACTTCTTCTCTCGGTTTTTAATTTGGGAACTGAGTATCTGAATGATATAATCGTCCACATGAAAGAGAAAAATAATTTAATGATTCCCGGAGCGATTGTCCTAGCCGGTATTCTTGTGGCAGCGGCCTTATTTTTAAATAATAAGAATGGTAATAACAGTCCTACTCCTGCTAACAATCTAGGCGCCTTACCTACTCCAGAAGTCACCATGAAGCCGGTTTCAGCTGAGGATCATATTATGGGTAAGCTGAATTCCAAGGTTACTATTGTGGAATATGCTGACCTAGAGTGTCCTTACTGCAAATCATATGAAGGCACTTTGAATCAAATCATTGCTAACTACGGCACTTCGAGCGGAAAGGTAGCTTGGGTCTTTCGACAATTTCCAATTCATAGTCGTGCACCCTATGAAGCTGAGGCCTCTGAATGTGCGGCTGACCAAGGGGGTAATGATATTTTCTTTAAATACATCAATCGAATTTTTGAGATAACCAAGGCTGACAATAATTTAGATCCGAAAGTATTGACTCAAACTGCCGCTGAACTCGGCTTAAACAATGCTACTTTTCAGAGTTGCTTAGACAGTAAAAAATTTCAATCAAAAATTCAGGATTCTTATAAGGATGCAGTACAGGCTGGAGGACGAGGCACTCCTTACACAGTCTTTGTGAGCGCCGATGGACATAAGTATCCATTAACAGATCAGGCTGGTAATAGTCTCGGAGCAGTCTCCTATGAGGATCTTAAGGCGGTGATTGAAAATATTCTGAAGAAAGTTAAATAAAAATCTCAAAGAGAAGGCGCGACCTTTTGAGGGGCGGCGAAGCCGCCTAAAAGTGTCGCGCCTTATTCAACTGCTGTTATGATCATAGTGGCCTCCGTCGTGGTTTTCTATAGGTTTTAGCACGTAAGTCTTGCCGTGCTCGAGCTCTTTTTGAATCTTTTCCCGTTCGTCTTCATTCAAGATTAAGTAATCTGCATCCTCTTCTACTAATTGTCCTGGGAAAAGATATTCCCCATGACCTGGAGTATTGCAGTGATACCGTCTCTCCTTACCCGCCACCTGGCGAATTAACTGAGCGATTGGAAAAAGACAACCACATGGAGCACCCCGATCTCCTACTTGGAATGAGTGTTCAGTATCCATATGCCTCGTTTCTGGCCTCTTTATAGCAAACGTCAAGTGACTGTCAAGCAAGCTACTGTCAAGAGAGAGTTATATTACGCAATCCACACCAATTACATTTCTCGTCCGTACATTTCTCTTTTGCTATTTTTCCACTCCAAACGGAGTCAATTAAAGTGTCGATTTCCGTCATGACACCATTAATATCGTTGTCTGTTATTTCCAGCGCAATGGTCGGACAACGGCCCTTATCATCCGGCGAAACAAAAACTAAAGCCGGAGAGATTTTCCGACCTTTCCAGTTTGAATGTCGCTCAGTTAGAATTCTATAGAAAATTAGTTGCCGGAAATAATCGGCATTAGAATCTTTTGTTTCTCCCTTGATAGCCGCTATGGAAAGTGATTGGCGACTCTTGTAGTCATAAATTAATATATCATCACCAAGATCAATTAAAGCGTCCAGCTTCCCATGCAGAAAAATCTCTCCAAGCTTTCTTTCCAAACGAAATTCAGTGAAAACTTTTGCGTCCTTCGGAATATTAAAATGACTTTCTAGTGCGCTAGAGACTATTTCCACCTTTTCCAAAAGTTCCTCTTTAGCTAAATTTTTATCACTAATAGATAAAAAAGATCGTTCAAAATACTCATCGAAGGCATTTTTTAAAATAATTGAAATTTCTTCCTTGGTTCGAGTAGGGCTTTTCCATACTGTAGAGAGACCCTCATGAAGAGCGTTTCCCTTCTCCGAGGCAACGGTCGGTGCTTCTGGCATTTTTAGAATACTTAAATAAAGAAACTTGTTCGGACACTTCAGAAAGTGATTGAGAGCAGTAACTGAAAGACCGCTCTCAATCAAAGTTTTTTTAGAGAGGTCAATGATTTTTCCTTCCTCGAGATCTGTTTCCGATATTTTGTTTTTTTCTTCCAATGAGTAAATCTTTTCAATTCCTACTTGAGGTAAAGATTTTTTTACTACATGATTAGAATGAAGTTCTTCAATAAAACGCAAAGGAGAAAGAGCTTTGCCATCAGCTTCCGATAGGGCGGTTAGGATTATTACATGCCTTCGAGCTCGCGTCAGGGCAACGTAGAAAAGTCGACGAATGTCATTTATATCACTGTCTAATGTATGTTTTTTTGGCAGCAAGAAAGAGGCGCCTCGAGGCCGACCGACCCAACTACTATCGCTAGCGTATGGTATAAAAACGTAATCAAATTCTAGACCCTTGCTTCCATGAGCGGTCATGGCGTGTATCGGATAATCAGGAGCCCCCACTGAAATCTTCACTGGCCGAGATTCGGCCGATTGTTGATAAGCTAGCAGGACTTCAATCAAGGCCTTTGGATCAATAATTCTCCCCTCTCGGACCAGGGCCTCGGAATGAGCTACAATGCCCCGCCAGACGTGAACATAGACAGGGTCAGAAGCCACTAAATCAGCAAATCCCGACGCCTTGGCGGCATAGATGATGAAGCCCATAGGCCCTTCAGACAAAAGATGTTCTTCGATGGATTGAAGGGCCGGCAATTTAGCGCCAAAGTCGCTAAATATGCCGGCCCGAATAGATCGGTTTAAAGAAACTATTTCATCCAAAGAAAGCTTCCACATACCTGAAACGATGGTTTTAGCCAGGGCCTCTACCTGACTGTTATCGGCTAAATACTCAAGCAGAGCAAAGAAAAGTTTGCCTACTGGATGATTAAAAATATCCACGCTTCTCTGGGAAGAAACCGGAACCTGATGAAACTCTAAGAGTTTTATTACTCGATCGAGGTCGCGATTTCGGCGCACAATTATAGCGGCAGTCTCTCCTTCTTTAAGTTTTTTCAATCGCTCGATTAAATACTCTTCAATGGCCGGCGTATTCTCGCCGGTCACTATTTCAATAGGATCTACAGCACTCTTATTTCCAGCTTTCAACTTAATACGCAAATCTTTATGTTCATCTTGAGCATAGTTATTTTCAATCATGGCAAAGCTCGCATCCAAGATGCTCTGGTGCGAGCGATAATTAGTATCCAAAGAAATAACTTTCATAGCCGGCCACCTCCGCTGAAGTAAAAAGAAATTTTCTACGGAAGCACCTTGGAATCGATAGATGGCCTGCTTCTCATCCCCCACTATAAAAATATTCGGTGTCTCAAAAAATTGAGCAATTAAGCCCACAATAAAATTCTGAGCGTCATTGGTATCTTGATGTTCATCAACATGAATGTAGAGATATCTTTCCTGTATTAGACGAAGTAATAACTCATCATGTTGAAAGGCATACAGAATTTCGATGATCAAATCATTAAAATCCATCAATCCCTGCTCTTTTTTCCGCTCCTCATAAATTTCGTAAACACTAGCAAACAGTGACGTGCGTTGACACTTCAAGATCAGATCTTTCGCTTCCGCTTTAAGCTCACCCTTAGTAGCTCCGCGGGTAGAAATATAATTCTCATCTTTTTCAATTCGAATAATTTCCTCACTAGCAAACGTTCTAACGTCACTAGGAAAGATGGCTTCTCTTTTTGATTCATCAATGGCTCGTAAAATACCAGGAACGAAAACGTCAGGCCGGCCGCTCGGTCTCAAATCCTTAAATTCAGGTAAACTTATAATCTGGCGAATTAAAGATTCCTGCTCCACATCCGTCATTTGTTTATTTTCTTGACGGTGAAGAAAATGATCTGGATATTCATTAATAATAGAAGAAGCAAAACTGTGAAAAGTGTGGAGACGAACATCATAAGCCCGATCCCCAATAAATTCTTGTAATTTTGCTCGCATGGCGCGTACTCCCGCATCGGTGTAAGTAATAGCTAAAATTCCATGAGGTGGGGTGTCAGTTTGAGCCAAAATGTTAGCGATACGGAGAGTCAGTATGGTGGTTTTACCCGTACCAGGTCCTGCAATCACCATCACCGGACCTTCAATAGTATCCACCGCTTCGGTCTGACGAGGGTTTAATCGTTGATAGTGTACTTTAAATTTTTCTTCTTTTATGTTCAAATTATCTTTAGTGAAGCCTTTAATAGTTCTTTCGATCATTGTGGTGTTTTTCTTACTCCTCGAAGCAATATACCGGCAGTATTGGAATAAGGAAATTTTTATCCGAGCTTGCCATAATTGTGGCTACGTTCTCCTTAGTCAGGAAATTGAAGCTAATGCTAATATTACCTCAATTATGAGTGCTCTAAAATGTCTGCAGGATGCAGGTTTAAACAAAGCGCAAATTCAAGAAATCCGCCATCTATACGCCCGACTCATCCACTCCTCTTCGTGAGGGGTTTTTATTTAAATAGTGATTTATTATCCTAAAAATCCTAAGGGCTTCATCAAACGGCTTCTTAGAGAGCACGCCCAATCGCCTATTAGCTTAGTTTGTTGAGATACAGATTCTCTAATAATCTGAACGCTCCTACAACTTTTGGCGAGGGTAAGACTTGGCCTAGCGGCCCGGAGCGCCCTCGACAAAAGTTCGTAGGTGCGGAAGGATTATTAAGAGATTTGATAGACTAGATTACAAAGCTTGATGAAGCCCTTAATAGTTCCTCAATCTTTGCGCCTTCTCGTGTTGCCGAATCTTCTCATGAGCCTTAGCTTCAATCTGGCGAATACGTTCTCGAGTAACTTGAAAGGTCTTCCCCACTTCTTCCAAAGTATGTTGAATACCGTCATTCAATCCATGCCTCATCTCCAAGATTTTTCTTTCTTTTTCAGATAAATCATTCAGGATATCTTTTACTTGATCTCGCAAAATTCGACGAGAAGCATCTTGATCCGGAGAAAGAATTTTGTCATCAGCAATAAAGTCGCCGTAAGTAGATTTGCCGTCATCGCCCTCATCCCCCACAGGAGTGTCCAAGGAAATAGTATTTTGATCAATCTTTTCAATATTGTAAATTTTGTCCACATCAAGACCCATTTCCACGGCAATTTCCTCTGGTAATGGATCGCGACCCAAGTCTTGGGTCAATCGGCGAACTACCTGCTTATATTTGGCAATAGTCTCCACCATATGAACCGGTACACGAATGGTGCGGGATTGGTCGGCTAGCGCTCGAGTGATAGATTGACGAATCCACCAAGTGGCGTAGGTGGAAAATTTATAACCTTTTGTCCAATCAAACTTATCCACCGCCTTAAATAAACCCAGATTTCCTTCTTGGATTAGGTCGAGCAAAGTAAGATCGGGACTCCGACCCACGTATTTTTTAGCAATTGAGACAACTAAACGCAGGTTTGCTTTAGCTAGTAGATTCTTCGCCTCCTCATCTCCTGCCTCAATGCGCTTAGCTAGCTCCTTTTCTTGGTTAGCCAAGATCAGAGGATATTGCCCAATTTCCTTCAAATACATTTGAATGGAGTCGTAATTGGCATCGGTGCGAGTATAAACATATTTCTTAAGCATGGCCTCCTCATCTTGATTAATGTTAAGGAGTCCGCCGCCTTCTAAAACATCAATACCAGCCGTACTGAATTTCTCGTATAAATCATCTAAAAACATTACGTCATCTTCAACGGTTGGAAATTCTTTTAAAATATCGTCGTAGGTGACAAAACCTCTTTCCCGACCTCGGATCATAAGCCGCGCGGCCTTAGCTTCAAAATCCTTCTCTCTTTTATTGCTCTTTCCGCTTTTGCCGCTCTTGCCGCTTTTGGCTTTTGATTTAAGCGGTTTGACTTTTTTAACCGCTTTTTTTAGAGCGGCTTTCCGAATTTTCTTATTCTTTTTTATTTTTTTTGTGGGCATCTTATATAAATATGTTATCTTAAATTTTTATTTTATTTTATTTGAATTGGATCTTTCTTTAGCTCGGCAAGCTTGAGTGTTAAATTTTGACACTCGTTTAATAGGCGCTCCACTTCCTCGCCCTTTTTATCGTTTTCAGCCCGACGAAGATCGAGCATCGCCTTGGCAAATTGATTTTTAAGATAATCTTCGTAGAGATAGTTTAGTAGCTCCAGAGCCTCATCTTTTAATGACGTATGGTTAGTATAGTATATTTCCGCTTCAAATATAAGATCGGATTTTTGATCATCCGATAATTTTTGCCATCTTTCAATTTCAGCAATCGACCAAAGCTCCTTTATTTTTGCCTGAATCTCTTCGGTTTTTAGTTTTTTCTCTTTCAAACTTTCCTGCCAAAAAATCATTCCCCACAAACGTTTTTCACGAAAATCCAGTGTCCCTGCAGACTCTTTGGCGGTGGCTAATTCTTCCACTTCTTCAACGGAAATCTTATTTAACTCATCAACCAGGGCAAGTTCCGGAATGGAAGTCTTTTCAGAGATCTGGGTGAGAAAATGCCTCTGATCAATATTAGAAGTGAGGCTGCGCACAAATGGTAAGAGCTCCTTTTCAACTTGTTTAATTAGTTTTCGACGATTCTCTGGCTCGGTGATCTTTGGCTGACTTAGAATGGCGTCGAGATAAAAGTTGATGATGTGTTTAGAATTTTTTAAACACTCCTTCATTAATTCAGAATCTTTCTGAATGAGAGAGGCTGGGTCCTCTCCGGCCGGAAGATGTGCAACCTTAATTTCCATACCTAAATTTAGACCAACAAGCCAGGCCCGAAGGGCAGCCTGCATTCCTGCTCCGTCTCCGTCATAACAGAGCAATAGATTTTCCGAGCTACGTTTTAATAATTTAAGATGGCGATCAGTGAGGGCGGTGCCGCTCGATGCAATTGTATTACGAAGTCCAGCCTGATGCATTGCGAGCAGATCCATTTGACCTTCTACTAAGACGGCGTAGTTAAGTTCCCGAATGGCATTCTTAGCCCGATCATAACCATATAGAGTTTCGGATTTGTTAAAGAGCGGCGTCTCTGGACTATTGATGTATTTGGCTACCTCTGCCTCTTCTTTTAAAAGTCGGCCGGAGAAAGCAATCACTCGGCCTGAAGGGTCAAAAATAGGAAACATAATGCGACCGCGAAAGCGGTCGTAAAAAGATTTCTCTCCCCTCTTGATTAGACCGGCTTTTTCAATTTCTTTTTCTAAAAAACCATTTTTCTTCAGATGATCCAGAAGATCAGTCCAAGAAGAAGGTGCAAATCCTAATCGCCAATCTTGAATGGTTTTTTCTTTTAAGCCGCGACCGAGAAGATAGTCGGTCGCGGCCCTACTTTCATTTCCCTCGCCTCCCGCGGCCAGTTTCCCTTGATAGAAATTGGCCGCTTTCTCCATGACACTAAAGAGTCTCTCTTTTTCATTTTTAATCTCTCTATCTTGTGGTCTTTCCGTCTCAATCGGAACTCCGGCCACTTCAGCGAGAATCTTCAGGGCTCCGCGAAAATCAACTCGCTCAAATTCTTCCACAAAAGTAAAAATATCTCCTTTTGCTCCACAACCAAAACAATAATAAGTGCCACGATCCGGCGAAACAAAAAAAGAAGGAGTTTTTTCATTATGGAAAGGACACTTAGCTTTTAAGGATTGCCCTGTCCTTTCCAATTTTAAATACCGAGAGATTACCTCTTCAATAACTAGCTTATCTTTTATTTTTTCGACAGTGGACACTTTGCGTCTTGGTGCTTTCCTTATTGGCTTATTGGTGGTTTTGATTTCCTAGAGCCTTTACTTGCTCATACTTTGGACTTCCTTTAAAACCACTTCCGGCTGGAATTAATCGCCCAATAATAACGTTCTCCATTAATCCAAAGAGATAGTCCTTACTACCTCGTACGGCAGCATTAATGAGCACTCGAGTGGTATGTTGGAAAGAGGCAGCCGACAAGAAGCTGCGGCGAGAAATAGAAACTTCAGTAATACCCATTACAATGGTATCAGCCTTGGCTTCTTCCTTACCTTTTTCTTTAAATAGCTTATTTTCAATGAGATATTCATAACCTTCCACAACATCTCCAACAGAAAAATTAGTATCTCCCGCTTCCTTAATTTTCACTCGGGCAAACATTTGGCGCACTATTACTTCAATATGTTTTCGAGAAACGGCTTCCCCTTGGAGTTCATAAAGTTTTTTCACTTCCGAGATGACGTACTCTTGGGCTCTTTCTTTGCCTGCGTATTTGAATAATTCTTCAATATCCGCCGATCCGTCTGTAAGTAAGTCGCCCTTTTTAACAACGTCTCCTACTTTTACCATCGGCGTTCGTAGTAGGCTAACACTGTATTCCACTTCACTTTTCTTTTTCGCTCCACCTTTAGCTTTGTCGTGAATTTCAGGAAGAACTACTAACACTTTCTCATCAGCAGCGCTTCGAATTTCGGAAATAGTGCCGTCTACTCGACTGACTACGGCAGGATTTTTTGGCTTACGCTTCTCAAAAACTTCTTCCACTCGAGGCAAACCTTGAGTGATGTCTCCACCCGCGGAAGCCGTACCTCCGGAGTGGAAAGTACGCATAGTTAGCTGGGTACCAGGCTCCCCAATGGCTTGAGCAGCCACTGTTCCCACCGCTTCTCCTAAATCTACTATCTTGTTTTTCCCAAGATCTAATCCGTAACAGCTAGCGCAAAGACCTTGAAGAGTTTTACAAGTAAGCGGTGAACGGACATGCACTTCTTCCACTCCTTCCTCCTCAATTAACTCCGCATCGTCCTTAGATACAAGATGATTTCTCTCAAAGAGAGTTTTGCCTTTTTTAGTGACTACATCGCTGGCCAACACCCGTCCTCGAATGTTTTTAGCCAAAGCCACTTCTATTCCTGAAGCTGTCTCTTTGCGAATATAAATGCCTTCCTTAGTTTTACAATCAATCTCCGTCACAATGATATTCTGACCCACCACGAATAGACGTCGGGTTAAATAACCGGCTCGAGCTGTGTTTAAGGCAGTATCAGTTAGACCTTTTCGAGCGCCGTGAGTAGTGATGAAGTATTCAATAGGTGTTAGACCTTCTTTACTTGAAGAAAGAATAGGAAATTCAATAATGTCTCCAGCAGAATTCTGAATCAACCCTTTCATTCCGGCCATTTGAGTAATCTGCGAAAGAGAACCTCGAGCTCCAGAATTTACTAGATCATGAACTGAGCCGTTGCGATCAAAAGTGGCAGGCATAAGTTTTTCTAATTGATCTTTAGCTCCCTGCCAGATTTCAATATTCTTGCGAGTCTTTTCTTCCGTGGAAAGCAATCCTTCATTGTATTGGCTAGTTATTTCGTCTGATTTTACTTTGCCAGCATCAATGATGGCTTTCTTACCTTCAGGAATGGTAATATCGTCAATACCCCAGGTAGTACCAGAGAGGGTGGCGTATTTAAAACCAAAAGATTTAATCTTATCGAGAATTGGTGGAACCGAGTCAATGCCATATTTAGTAATCAAATCACTAACAATAACGGACATAGCTTTCTTCTCAATCTCTTTGTTAATGTAAGGGTAATCTTCCGGCAAGAGAAGATTAAAGAGCAAACGGCCCACGGTAGTTTCGAAAAGTTGCCCTTTAAATTCTTTGTATTTCTTTTCCTCAGATGGAAGCACCTTTATAGGAGCTCGGTAAGAGAGTTGGTCAAAATCTTGAGCGGCTAAAGCGCTAGAAGGACTTTCAAAAATCATTCCTTCTCCTTTCTCACCATTCATAATTTTAGTCATCCAATAGCAGCCTAGAATTACATCCAAAAGTTTTGCTGTCACGGTAGGCTCGCCGCTTCCTGGTTTCAAAATATTTTTGTCGGATGCCATTATTTCTCGTGCTTCCATTTGTGCTTCTTCTCCTAAAGGTACGTGAACGGCCATCATGTCTCCGTCAAAGTCCGCGTTAAAAGCCGAGCAAACTAATGGGTGAACTTGAATGGCATTACCTTCAATTAAAACTGGTTTGAAAGCCTGAATGCCCAAGCGGTGCAAAGTAGGCGCTCGGTTAAGAAGAACGTATTTGTCTTTAATAACATTTTCTAAAATAGCCCACACTTCCGGAATGCCGTCATCAATTAATCGAGAAGCCCCGCGAATGTTGTAGGCCAATTCTTTAGCTAAAAGTTCCGAAATAACAAATGGTCGGAAAAGTTCCAGGGCCATGTGCTTAGGCAGACCGCATTGATTAAGAGCGAGTTCGGGACCTACCACAATTACCGATCGTCCTGAGTAATCCACCCGCTTGCCGAGCAAGTTCTGACGGAAAAGTCCACGCTTCCCTTTTAAATTGTCTGAAAGAGATTTTAATGGTCGTCGTTGAGCCTGATTAACGCCGGCGAAGAGTGTGTTGCCGTGACGAATAGAATTATCAATTAAAGAGTCTACTGCTTCCTGAAGAATTCTTTTTTCGTTTCGAAGAATTACGTCTGGCGCATTAATATCTTTTAATTTTTTCAGACGATTATTACGATTAATCACTCGGCGATAAAGATCGTTAACGTCAGAAGTGGCGTGACGGCCTCCATCGAGGGGCACCATCGGTCGAAGGGCGGCCGGAATGACAGGAATGCGACTAAGAAACATCCATTCTGGCCGCACACCGGAACCGATCATAGAACGTAATAAAGAAAGGCGCTTTAGCAGTTTGTCCTTTTCGATAGAGCTAGCCTTTTCCAGTTCTTTTTCCAAGCTACTATAAAGTTTCTTTAGGTCTAGCGCCTTTAAGATATTGAAAATAGCTTCAGCCCCAATACCGGCCTCAAAAATCGGCCCATACTTAAGAGAGAATTTGTGATAGGAAATTTCGTCCAAAACCGCTCCTACCTCAATTCCTTCAATGTCGCGTTTTGCTGTTAGCAATAATTCAGTAACAGCCAGTTTAGACTTTTCATCTTGGAGTGATTTAACCTTGCTCTTATATTCAGCATCTAAATCTTTTAAGAGTTTTGCCTTTTGCTCAACGTTAATTTTAGTGATGAGGTAACCGGCGAAGTAAACCACTTTCTCGAGATCCCCATTACTCATTCCTAAAATGAGGCCAATTCGTGATGGCATGCTGCGCAAAAACCAGATGTGGGCCACAGGAGTAGCCAATTCAATGTGGCCCATTCTCTCTCGGCGCACAATTGATCGGGTAATTTCCACCCCACATTTTTCACAAATAATACCTTTGTAGCGAATGCCTCGATATTTTCCACAATAACACTCGTAGTCTTTGTCTGGTCCGAAAATCTTTTCATCAAAAAGACCGTTCTTCTCGCTTCTTTGAGTGCGGTAATTCATCGTCTCTGGTTTAGTTACCTCTCCGTATGACCACTCCTGAATCTTCTCTGGGGAAGCAACTCGAATAGACACGACATCAAAGTCGTTAGTGTGAGCTTCTTGGTGTTTATATTTTACTGGTGTATGTCTTTGCATGCGATTTAGCGAAATGGCGTCGCGTTGTCGTCCATTAAAACGCGACGTAATTCAAAATTAAATTATTAATCCTCCAAGGGTTGCCCTTTATCTTTCTCTAATTCGACATCCAAACAAAGGCCTCGTAAATTGTGGAGTAATACATTAAATGAGGCCGGCACATTCGGCGCCACAATTTTCTGCCCTTTTACAATAGAGTCAAAGGCGGCCGATCGTCCAGTAATATCGTCCGATTTAATAGTTAAGACTTCGCGAAGAGTATGCGAAGCGCCATGACCAAGGAGTGCCCAGACTTCCATTTCTCCAAATCGCTGTCCTCCTCCCTGTGCCTTACCGCCGAGAGGCTGCTGAGTAATAAGTGAGTACGGTCCAATCGATCTCATGTGAATTTTATCTTCCACCATGTGATGAAGCTTTAATATGTACATGTAACCAACAGCAATTTCTTTATCAAATGCATCACCAGTGCGTCCATCAAAGAGTGGCATTTTGCCATCAGCTTGGTGGCCGGCTTTCTTCAATTCTTCTTTAATTTCCAGATCAGTTGCTCCTCCAAAAGGTGGAACAATGGCTTGATAATTCAAGGAGTTAGCGGCGAGCCCAAGATGAAGTTCCAGAATTTGACCGAGGTTCATTCGACTTGGTACTCC
The DNA here is from genome assembly GCA_038215155.1 of Minisyncoccia bacterium. Lineage (GTDB taxonomy): Bacteria > Patescibacteriota > Minisyncoccia > Phycocordibacterales > CAJBRS01 > JADGRH01. The sequence goes on along the minus strand of JBBQRF010000006.1, from coordinate 5,595 downwards.
AAGAGGAGTGAGGATAATATCAACGGGAGTTCCGTCTGCCATGTAGGGCATATCTTCTTCCGGTAGAATTCTAGAGATAACACCCTTATTGCCGTGGCGGCCGGCTAACTTATCTCCGACAGAAACACTTCGTAGTTGTGCCACCTCAATATGAATCTTTTTAATTACTCCAGACTCTAACTTGTCTCCTTTTTCTCGGGAAAAAACTTTTACGGAAATTACTCGGCCACGTTTGCCATTTTCAATTCTTTTAGAAGTATCCTTAACGTCTCGAGACTTCTCTCCAAAAATAGAGCGCAGTAATCTTTCTTCAGGAGTAAGTTGGGTCTCACCTTTAGGAGTAATCTTACCGACAATGATATCGCCAGGGCGAACTTCCGCTCCAATGCGAATAATGCCGTCCTCATCTAGATTGCGAAGTCGCGCCTCTCCGACATTTGGAATGTCATGAGTAGTGATTTCGGGTCCCAGTTTTGTATCGCGAACGTTGATAACAAATTCATCAATATGAATGCTGGCAAATTTTGACTCTTTGACTAATCTTTCTGAAAGAATGATGGCATCTTCATAGTTAGCTCCTGACCAAGACATAAAGGCCACTAAAATATTCTGACCAAGGGCAATCTGGCCGTTATCGGTGGTGGAGCTATCAGCCAAAATATCTCCTTTCTTAACCTTGGCTCCCACGGAAACAATTGGCCGCTGATGAAAAGCTGTAAATTGATTAGTACGGGAAAAACGAACGAGAGTAAATTCTTTTTCTTTGCCTCCTTTTCCTGGCTTAAATTTAATTTTTGTGGCATCTACAAATGAGATGGTGCCGTCTTCGGGCGCGACAATGACGCGGCCTGTATTACGAGCTGCCATTTCTTCAATACCCGTTGCCACTAGTGGTGCCTCAGGAATGATACAAGGAGTAGCTTGTTTCTGCATGTTTGATCCCATCAACGCACGGTTTGCATCATCATGATTAAGGAAAGGGATCATACTAGTAGCAATGGAGAAAGCTTGGTTTGAGGCAACATCCATGTATTGCACTTCATTTTTATGAACTTCACCCGGCTCTCCTTTAATTCGCACTTCCACCATCTCCGTACTGATATGGCCGTCATCGGTATAATCGCTAGCGGCGTGGGCAATAATGAAACCCTCTTCTTCTAATGCATTTAAATAATTAATTTCTTTAGTAATTTTGCCATCTTTCACTTTAATGTAGGGAGTTTCAATCATGCCGAAGTCGTTGATGCGGGCATAAACAGAAAGGTGGAGCACTAAACCAATGTTTGGTCCTTCGGGAGTGTGGATAGGACAAATGCGTCCGTAGTGAGATGGATGAACATCACGCACTTCAAAGCCCGCTCTTTCCCGGGTGAGACCACCGGGGCCAAGAGCCGAAATAGTTCTAAGATGCTCTAGCTCTGTCAGCACATTCTCCTGTTGCATGAATTGAGAAAGTTGGTTAGTAGTGAAAAATTCTTTAATACGAGCTTGGAGCGGCCGTGGAGAAATAAACTGAACGGCCATAGTGGCATCGGTATCGATCGTAGACATTCGATTCTGAATATTGCGTTTGATCTGAGACATACCAACACGAATCTTTTGTTGTAAAAGTTCACCCACATATCGCACCCTACGAGATCCAAGATGATCAATATCGTCGGCAGTAGCGTCAGTATTATTGTTTAAAGAAATGATATGAGAAACAGTAGTGGCAATATCATCTAGATTAATTGTGTGGCGTGCTAAATCTTTCTCCGTCATCGGCTTATTGAAACGCTTATTAAAACGGAATCGTCCTACCTTTTGAAGGTCATACCTTTCCGCACTAAAAATAGATTTGATAAATTCCTTAGCGTTTTCCACAGTAGCAAGATCCCCGTCCCGAAGACGCTTATGAATCTCGATAAAGGCCTCGTCTGCAATCTTGGCATGATCCTTGGCCAGAGTGGTTTCGATGTAAGTTTTAGCAAATTCATTATCTTTAAATAGATCTTTAATCTCCGCGTCATTCTGGGCTCCCAAGACTCGCAAGAGCGAAGTAACAGGGAATTTTCGCTTTCGGTCAATACGTACATAAATTGCCCCATCAGGATCACTTTCAATTTCAATCCAAGCTCCACGAGAAGGAATAACCTTAGCTCCAAAATAAATACGTCCCTTTAGCTCTTCAGAAGTGAAGAAGACACCGAAAGAACGGGCTAGTTGTGGGACGATAACGCGCTCTATACCATTGATAATGAAAGTTCCGTGATCAGTCATCATTGGGAAATCAGCCATAAAGACCTCCTGCTCTTTAGTGGTGCCGAGAATTTTATTTTTTAGACGCACTCGAACTTTAAGGGGCGCTTCGTAGGAGATGCGATTATCCTTCGCATAAAACTCATCATATTTTGGAGAGGAGATTTCAAAATCAGTGAAATCTAATTCAAATTTCTTTTCTGAGTAATCTTTGATTGAAGAGAATTCTTTAAAAATTTCGGCTAGTCCCGTTTCGAGGAGCCATTTGAATGAAGTAGTTTGTGCTTCAACCAAATTAGGCATATCAGTAAAAGGAGCCTTGAAATTGTTAAAATATTTTTTCTCTTTAATCATTATTTTATTTGTTATGAAAATTTTTCGCCTCACCTGCCAAATGACGCGAAGAATATCAGCGCTCTCTGTTTTCTGAGTGCGTTGATCTTTGTTAAATAGAATTAAATTGTAGTTGAGTATATCCCCCGTAACTCAATCGTGAAGTAGTTTATTAATATAATCCCTATCAGGAATTGTGTCAAGGATAGAGGGGGGGGTTCCACTTCTTAATTCCCTCCTGTCTCACCAGTGATAGAAGACTCCGGTGGATTAGATGGTGGTGAAACGGCTGGAGCGTCGTTTACTACTTGCTCTTGTGGGGGCGACGTAGAAACAGTGTCTTCTGTAGATGTGGCAACAATTATCGGATCTAAAGAAGTGATTGGAGCAGGAGGTAGGATATTGGTCGGCGGGGTTGTGGGTGTTGGTGGTGCCGAGGGAATCTGAGGCGTGGAAGTAGCGTCAGGATCGGGACAATTTCCTTTCTCTTTTATAAATTCGCCGCTGTGTAATGTGACGCAATAAATTTCTCCGGTATCGCTATCGGTAATTACAAATCCTTTATTAACATTTAATTTTTTAATATCCGCTTGCTTTACCGTCAACCGCTCCACCATCACATTCTTCAAGTAGGCAATACCATCAACTACCTCGGCGCCAAAGGATTGGAGGGCGCCGAGGATATCAGAACCTATGGAGGTGTGATTGGTTGAGAGATTAGTAAGGGATTCGATAGATGAGATACGGATCTCCATCTTTCCTAGAGCTTCAGTGGTGGAAGCGCTTTGAGAATCAAGTTTCTTAGATAGAGCTTGAATGCCAATCAGTGCTACTCCTGCTGGATCAATGGAGGAAATAGTTTTGTCCGATCCTCCTAGGTGGAACTTTTCATAGAAGTCTTGGGCTACAGGACCTATGTGAGTAACGGTAGAGTCTTCTGCTCTATAGTTCCATTGTTGAATGTTGAGGTCATTAATCTTGCCCAAGACTTCATCCTGGTTTAGATCAGTGAAGTTTTCCTTCAGATTGCGATCGGAGGCGTTGGTCCAGACGCCGCCGGTAGTTAGTTTAGCTCCACTACTATCTATGATGGCGTCGGTGGTAGAGGCAGCGCCTCGTATTGCAATATTGCCGGTGCAGGAGATGAGGAGAGAGGCGTTTTGGAGTGGGCCGATCATTGTTGAGTTAGCGGCGGAGTTATTCATGAAAACGTTATAAGCACTTGCGGTACCTCCAAAAATTGATGCTCCTGGTGCAGAAGTGCACACATTCCGTCCAACCGCCACGGAATAAGCACCTGAGGCGGTAGTGCAATTTCCAAAGGCTGAAGCTCCATTACTTAAGGTTGTATTCTTGTATCCAAAGGCTGACGCCTGGGTGCTGGAAGCAATATTTTGATAACCAAAAGCAGAACCTTTAGTAAATTTTGTAATATTACAACCCCCAAAAGCAGAGCCAAAAGATTCTATCGTAGTATTTTGATAACCTCCAACGGAATCGGCTATACACAAAGCAGAGTTCTGATACCCCGAAGCCGAGGAACCATTTCCTGTAGCCGTATTACAAAAACCAAAGGCATTTGATCTATAACCACTAGTGGTGTTGAGTACACCAAATGCACTGTTTCTGTAGCCACTTGCGGTGTTCGTGTAGCCAAAAGTGTTAGCGTGACAACCACTTGCTGTATTGCAAAAACCAAATGAGGAGGTGTAATTGCCGGAGGCGGTGTTTTGATATCCGAGGGCGGAGGCAAAACAGCCACTTCCCGTGTTACAGAATCCAATCGCACTTGATGAGGTGGCGGAAGCGGTGTTCCTGTATCCAAAAGCAGATGACAGAAATCCGCCACTATTGTTCAAATTACCAAATGCAGAAGAACGATATCCGGAAGAGGTGTTTTGAGTACCCAAAGCTGAACTTCTAACGCCGGATGAGAAGTTGTAATATCCACTAGCTGAACTGTAAACTCCAAGAGCGAAATTACGGTTTCCAAATGCAGATGCGCCTAATGAGCAAGCCTGATTGATATATCCCGCTACTGAACTGTTGTCGCCATAAGCAAAATTAGAATAACCAAGAGCGGAAGATTGGCAGCCTATCGTAATATTTCTATACCCACTCGCTGTCGAACAACGACCAAAGGCGTCATTTCGATATCCTGCGGCAATAGCAAAACTGCCGTTACCATTATTGCAAACACCTAAAGCTGAGGATTCATATCCGGAAGCTAGGTTTCCTTTACCTAGGGCTACTGAACTACATCCAGATGCCGTGTTTAGCATGCCCGAAGTAACACTTCTGTACCCACTCGATGTATTACACACTCCTATTGCCGAAGAATAGGATAACAATCCTCCATAACCTCCAACTCCTCCCGCATTATTACAATAACCCAAAGCTACGGTGCCAGTAGATGTTGCCTGATTCCGATACCCCAACGCACTGGCATTAACTCCCGTTGCCACATTCTGAAACCCAACTTCAATCGGATTTAAATTATTAACATTGCTTGCTGTAGTCGATGAGAGAGTGGAACAGTAAGTGGTAAAACTCTGATTTAAGTTAGTAATCTGGTTCTGGATATTCTGCACTTCAGAGCGATTGACTCCATCAATATTTCCGAGCGTCGTGCCTCCAGTGGAATTGTAAGTAATGTATTGGTTTGTGACAGGAGCAGCTCCTGGTTGGTTGCTTGCAGTATAAATCTCCGCTTCGAGCTTGTCATTCAGGGCTTGGAGTTTTTGATTGAGTAAAGTTTCGGTGACACCATTAGTGATGTAAGTATTGTGGATGGAGGCCGGAGGCACTGAGCCTTGCGAACGTGCCGCAGGTCCTGAGGAGCTCTGCGACGAGGGATTGGCAGAAGAATAATTGTTAATGATAGTGGTAGTGCTGTAGGTAGTTCTTGGGAGCGGTGGTGGAGAAGTTGGTTGAGTGATTTTAATGACCGGAGTAGGAGGAGTAGGTTTCCTGAAGAGGTCGAAGAAAGAGGAGATGAGATCTCCTAGTGAGCTAAGGAGGCTT
>JBBQRF010000005.1:0-49694 GCA_038215155.1 Minisyncoccia bacterium | reverse complement strand
AGTTTCAAGCCACCACGCGCTCCGCGCGTGCGATTAGTAGCTTTCGTCAGGATTCTGCTCGAAATGCATTCGAACTTTGTCCAATACACACCGCAAAATAATGAGCTCGTTTCGAGCGATTATATTTTGCGAGAGTGCAGCTCCATTGATCCTGAGCTGCCTCCGCAATTCCAGTTTTCGACGCATCACCATCTCAAAGTTTGGGTTCGTGTATGATATGGAGAGATTCGAACAAAGAGAGTTCGAATAAATCTATGTCACTAAAGTAAGGACTCTTTTTAATAAACATAATTTATTACCACCTATTCACTTATGATTATCGTAATTGCTTTAGCAACATTTATTTCTACCATGTTTGGAGGATTATTCGCTCTCAAATTCAAGGATAAGCTGCATCTTATCCTCGGCTTCAGTGCCGGAGCTGTCATTGCCGTGGCCTTTTTTGACCTGCTTCCAGAGGCAATTGCTTTAGGGGGATCAAAATACGATGTACGAATGATTACTTCAATCGTAGCTCTTGGATTTATTGTCTATACCATTCTTGATCGCTTCATTATTTTACATTCGCATCATGACGAGCACGATCATTCGAAAGAAGGTTTACTAACGGAAGGGAAAAGCACAAAACGTGGAATTTTAGGAGCAGGTAGTCTTTCCATTCACAGCTTTTTGGACGGTGTGGCAATTGGTTTAGCTTTTCAAGTATCCAGTGCTGTAGGAGCAATCGTAGCCATTGCCGTATTAGTTCACGACTTCTCCGATGGAATTAATACAGTGAATCTAATTTCGAAGAATAATGGCTCGAGAAATGAGGCCTTTCGTTGGCTGGTTGCGGATGCCTTAGCCCCATTACTGGGTGTGACATCCACTCTTCTTTTTAAGTTACCAGAAAGTTCTTTAGGAATTGTCCTGGCCACTTTTTGTGGCTTCTTTCTATATATTGGGGCGACAGATCTTCTACCAGAAAGTCATCACAGCCACCCTACTCGTTGGACAACCTTCATGACTGTTGTCGGCATGGCAGTGCTTTATATTGCAATTCATCTTGTAGGTTAAAAGCAGTTTTAGATAGGGTATACTTTCCGCATGTCCAAACTTCTTGGAATTGATTATGGCGCACGAAATGTAGGCTTGGCTGTTTCTAATGATGATCAAACGATGGCCTTTCCGAAAGGAGTTATTACAAATAATCGCGAGCTATTGGGGCGGATTAAAGAATTGTGTCAGGCAGAAGGAGTGGCGGCTGTTGTGATGGGGGAGTCACACAACTTTCAAGGAGAGGAAAATAAAATTATGAGGGATATAAAAATGTTTAAGGTTGTTTTGGAAAAAGATCTGCAATTGCCGGTTTATTTAGAACCAGAGTTTATGACAAGCCAGGAGGCGTCGCGCCTCCAAGGCGCGACGCCTTTACTCGACGCTTCCGCTGCGGCGTTGATATTAAAAAGTTTCTTGGCGCGCCGTAAAAATTCTTAGTTTAACTTTTCTTGTCTGGATTTTCAGTGATAAAACCTTTAAGCACGCCTTCTCCCATTAAAGCGTTTAATTCTTCAAGTTGTTCGCTCGAAAGATTGTCCCGGTTATCTAAAAAAACTCGCAACTTTTTTAAAAATGCCTCTTTTTCCACTGCACCCTCATTATTGGCTGAAATAGCCCTCTCTACTTGCTTCTGCTCAGGTTCATTTGTATCAAATGGTTGTTCGTAACTATTCATAATTTGATTATAATACATATTAATCATGATTTCATTCGAAGATTTTAAAAAAGTGGAAATCAAGGTCGGCCGCATCGTCGCGGCCGACCGCATTCCTGAGACTGATAAACTGCTCAAACTCTCGGTAGATTTTGGTGAAGAAGCACTTCGTCAAATTGTTTCTGGTATTGCCGAGTACTATCCTGACCCCTCCGCCCTTGTCGAAACAAAATGCCTTTTTGTCACTAACCTTGAACCGCGAACCATCCGTGGTTTTGAAAGTAATGGCATGCTATTTGCTATGGGAGGAAAGGAGGGGAGCCCCTTCTCTTTAATAATTCCTCAGAATCCGGACATTCTTCCTGGCACTCCAGGGAACTAAGGCCGCGTTTTTGCTATAATATTACCAATGTCAAAGTTTTTTGATTATTTTCCTCCCCCTCGATTTCTAGAAATGCCATACATTGGCTTAAACATCACTCCTTCGGCGGTGCGCTTTATTGAAATTATCAAAGGCAAGGCTGGGTTTGAAGTAGGCTCCTATGGAGAAAAGAAATTTAAAGAAACTACAGAACTATTACCAGCACTGGAAGAATTAAGAGATAAAAATAAAATAAAATTTGTTAAAGCTTCTCTTCCTGACGATAAAGCTTACGTGTTTAATCTTGAAGTACCTGACGCCAGTGAAGCAGAGATCCATGCATTTATTGAATTTCATTTAGAAGAAAACATTCCTCTCGCCCTTGAAGAAACTATTTTTGATTATCATTTGATTAATCCAAAAAACGCCATAGTTTCTGCTCTGCCAAAAATAGTGGCCAGTGAATATGTAGAAATTTTGCAAAAAGCCAATCTTATACCAACCTCTTTTTTAATTGATTCCCAAGCCATTGCTAAGGCGGTGGTGAAAGATGGAGATGCAGGAACTTATTTAATAGTCCACATCGATTACACCCGAACAGAATTTTCAGTCGTTAGTGAACAATACGTTCAGTTTAACTCAACCCTGCCAGTAGGAGCAGAAAACTTTACGGCGGCTGTCTCAAAACAATTCAATCTTTCAGAGGAAGAGGCACGTACGATGAAAAAGGAAAAAGGATTCTTAAAATCAAAGGACAACACCGATTTATTTTTCGCCTTGATCAGCACAGCCTCGGTGATAAAAGATGAAATTGAACGGATTTATAGTTACTGGCACACTCACACCGATAGGGGGCAGGTAGTAAATAGAGAGAAAATTAAAAAGATTTTATTAGTTGGTAAAGATGCGGCCATTCTTGGATTTAAAGAGTATTTAACTGAATCAGTGAGAACAGAAATTGATATTGCCAATGTTTGGGTTAACACTCTCAACTACGATGAATACATTCCGCCAATTGAAGCAAGTGATGCACTTAATTTTGCTACGGCCATAGGGCTCGCTTTACCAAAATAATGTTTCATTTATTACCCGAAAAACAAAAAAAGGTTTTAAGAAGAGAATATCTTTTGCGTCTCCTCTTTGTCTTCCTTTGTTTTGTTGCCGGTAGTTTAGTGGTAGCCAGTGTCTTCCTCTTCCCATCGTACCTTCTTTCTAGTCGGAAATTTGGCGATTTAGAAGAAAGAAAAAATCAAATCAAAGCCAATATTACAGCCAAGACTGATCCGAATCTTGGTAAATTTCTAACGTCTTTAAAGGGAAATCTCAGCGCATTAAAGGTAAATCGCAGCACCAGTAGCTCCACCGCTTACATCAAAGAAGTTACTGATTTAAAAAATAGCGGTATAAAACTAAAGGAGTTTTTCATTGATTATGGAAATACGCCTACTAAAATTATAGTTTCTGGTAGATCCAGTACGCGCGATTCTTTGACTAAATTTTACAGAGACATGCAGACTGTAAAAGATTTCGCTAAAGTAGAATTACCTATTTCTGATTTTGCCCAAGATAAGGATATTGATTTTCATATGAACGTCACATTAAAAAATTGAAATGAAACCCTCTAAATTAAAACTTTCAAATACGGGAACCCTGGTTACGATAATGTTGTTAGCGGTAATACTGATGGCTGGAATTTACTATTACTTTTTCAATACTTTGCGTAAGGAAGTAGAGTCGAGCTCAAGCCTAGCTAACGATACAGCCACTTTGGCTGTTGAAGAAAATAATTTGGATTCATTGCGATCCACTTTTTCTAATACCGGGAATGACCAGGAAAAAATTAACTCCTATTTTGTTCAAAAGGATGGCGCTGTAGATTTTATAAATAGTATTGAGAATCTAGCTTCCTCGGCTCATCTAGTAGGGAAGACTGACAGTGTAAATACGACTGACATGACACCACCCTCACCAATGTATGAATTACTTCATTTAACTTTTTCTACTCGAGGCAGCTGGCGAAATACTTACTACTTCTTGTCTTTGTTAGAAAGTTTGCCCTACAATATTTCAATCAGACAAGTGGGAATGCATAGCGCCGGGGATACCACCATTGATGTTTTGCCGGTTCTCACACCTGATTTAAGCGCCTCTAGCTCTAGCTCTACCGTTCTGACGGTCGTTCCGATTGTTACAAGACCGAAGCCAGGAAGCGTTTGGGAAACTAATTATGACTTTACCGTGGTTAAATTAAAATAATATGCAACAAGATTTAGGAGGAATTTTTAAAAAAATATTTAAGCGAAAGGCAGGGGCTCATAAGCACCGAAGCCTAAATATTGGCCAAGACGCTTACGGTGATTGGCAGAAATTAGTAATTTTATTTGTGGTGGTAAATATTTTAATTCTTGGTTGGAGTGGGTATCTTTTTTGGCAGATTAATCAAGGAAATATTTTTGAAGCAGCGCCGGCGCCCGGCGCCGGCGCTGACCGCAGCACCCTCACTAATTTAAAAAATACCCGAGCTCTTTACGATGCTCGGGAGAAACACTTTGAAGATTTGCGAGTCACTCCTACAAGCGTGGTGGATCCTGCTTTATAGTTTTGTTTTATTCCTCCAAACACTAACTCGCTCCGGCCGGCACAAGTCCAAAAAAATTCAAAGCAGATTGAATTTTTAGTCTTGTGCCCCCACTCGCGTCTCGGACGTGGGTATACCAAGCAGTATAAAGGTTATTTGGAAGTTTTCCATAGTTTCTATCCTGACCCCTCCGCATAGGGGGTCTTTTTAGTAAATGAGACAGATGAGACAATTAGGGGCGGTTTTGAAAAGCCAAAAAACGCCAAATTTTTGGAAAAATAAACACCGATCAAAAAATTAAAAATACATGGAGAGGAATAATGAAATTGTTACTCATGCCATGGATTATAACTTGACCTTAACAAAATTCTCCAAGCGTAAAGATTCATACCAGTTTAGAAATGATTTGATCATTAAGATTGATGAAATTGGACCTGACGAGAAAGCAGTAAAGGATCATGAGGAAAAATTAGAGAAGATGTTAGATGATTTTTAAAGGGTAAAGTTACATTAAAATGGTTCTTCTTGCACCTAGATACATTTAGATATATTATAGAGAGTATAATAAATTTATGTCAAAGAGCTACAAAAAGTTTGTCTATTTTTCATTAATAATTTGCCTTTTTTTAGCTCATCATTCTTTCGCTTCTACCAGTGATGGCACCATCGACTCTACCAATCGCTACGCTTACGGTGAGAATGTAGGTTGGGTGGATTTCGGAACCTCCGGCGGAAATGTTCATGTCACTGATTTTGCTCTAACAGGCTACGCTTACGGTGAGAATATTGGGTGGGTATCATTGAATTGTTCAAACACTTTTTCTTGTGGAACGGTAGATTACAAAATTTCCAATAACAATGAGGGAGCTCTCTCTGGGTATGCTTACGGGGAAAATGTCGGCTGGATCAATTTTAATCCAAGCTCTGGAGGAGTAACTATTGACTCGTCTGGAATTTTTCACGGCAGTGCTTATGGAGAGACGGTGGGCTGGATTATATTTAATTGCGCCAATACTTCATCTTGCGGTACGGTGAATTACAGGCTTTCTACCGACTGGCGAGCAGCTTCTACTAGGAGTAGTGGTTCTTCTGGCGGTGGGGGTGGAGGGGTAGCTCCTTCAAGTGGAGGTGGTGGCTATTGTGGAAGTGCTTGTAATCCGCCAGCATCAAATCCGCCTTCCTTTCAGCCGGCCAATTGTCCACCGGGATTAATTTGTACACCGAATGCCACTTCTTCAGTTACAACTACTGTTACAACGACTACTTCTAATATTACTTTTTTCATCAGGGATCTTACTTTAAGATCAGTCGGCGAAGATGTGCGCCAGTTGCAGATCTTTCTCAATAGTCAAGGGTTTGTTGTAGCAACAACCGGTCCCGGCTCCATAGGAAACGAAACAACCTACTTTGGCTCGCTTACCCGAGCTGCCCTTGTTCGTTTTCAAAAAGCTCATGGTATAACACCTTCCGTCGGCTACTTCGGTCCAATAACTCGAGCATTTATTAGAAATTTAAAATTTTAATAATATTATGAAAAAAATAATTCAATCAAATAATAGCAAAATCATTTTAGCATCAATTATTGTCCTTCTCGCATCCTGGGGTCTTACTCAGGCAGGGGCGCTTACTCCAAGCTCAACGCCTGCTCCAACCTTTTATACCTTAAACGATCTATACAATCGTCTTTCTACGGGTGCCACCACTACAGCTGGAAGTCACTCTCTTTCAACAAGCTCCGTTCCGGTGGCTTCAATGCACACCTTAACGGAAATTTACAACCTAATCCCTGATATGCTTTCACTCTCGGCTGCCACTACCAGCGTTCCAAGAGGAATTTATGGCACAACAACCTTGAATGGTGTTGATACCGATCTTGCTGCCGCTAACATAAAGTCTGGCACTACTATCTTCGGCATCACTGGCTCATATAGCGGTGGAGGAGGATCTTCAGCCACTCCCCTCAAAACAAATCAGACTAACTGTTACGATCCAACAGGAAATACTACAGCTACAACATCGTGCGCGGGCACTGGCCAAGACGGTGAACTGCAAAAAGGAGTGGCTCTATCTTATACAGACAATAGCAACGGAACTGTTACTGATAATTCCACTGGACTTGTTTGGCAAAAAGCAGGGGACGCGTTAAACGATACTTTTGAAAATGCCTTAACTTATTGCAATAGTAACACCGCTGCCCTTTCGGGAACTGGTTGGAGATTGCCAAATCTTCGAGAGCTTCTATCAATTGTCGATTACAGCCGAGGTAATCCTTCTATTAATCCCGCTTTCACTAACACCCAGAGCGACCTCTACTGGTCGTCTACTACCTATCAGGCTCCCGGTAGTGAGGACTTCGCCTGGTTGGTCTACTTCTTCGATGGTGGCACCAGCAACGGCGACAAGCTCAGTAGCTACTACGTTCGGTGTGTCCGAGGATAATTCGGTCATTTGATCCTTTGGTTATTTAAAAGTCGTCCTTCTTAGGACGACTTTTCGTTTTTATTTTTTGGTTTATTTGTTAGGTTAACGGACTTAAAAGATGTATCTGTTTTAAGAAATTTCTTCATACCGTTTGGTAAATGGTCCTTATATATATGTTTCCTCAATTTGAAACTATTTGCATGAGAAAGGTGGCCGTAATACGAATTGATCATCGGTAAAGCTCTTTCTGCTTCATCCCTAAATATTTTTTCATTGCCTTTTATTTCGTATAACTTAGATTTGAAGCGTCTGACCACTTTCTGACGCACTAGCATGTGAGAGAACTTAATAAAGTAACCAAGAAAATCAAGACCTTTGGAAACGTCCTGGAGACAAATTTTATTCCGATGAATTCTCAGGTTAAGCTTGAGTTTTAGATACTGATCAATGGGTTCAATATATGATTTAAGCTTTTCTTTATCCGAATCAAAAATAACAAAGTCATCAACGTATCTAATATATCTATTACAACCAAGTTCAGAAGTTATGAAATGATCCAGTTGATTTAAATAAACATTGGCAAAAAATTGGCTGGTTAGATTTCCGATTGGTAGGCCTTTTTCCTCGGAATAAAAAAGTGATTTGTTTTTCGGAATAAGAAATTTCTTGGCCTCCGCTCCTTTGTAGAAAAAATTTAGAGTTGGATCGTGGTAGATTATTTTTCTTGCAATCCAAAGTATTTCCTCTTTCCATGAAATACTCCCGCCCCCTAATAAAATTTTCTCTGAAATTAGTTGATCTAAAATATCCTTATCTATGGAACGAAAAAAGCTCTGTATGTCGAGTTTTAGATAAAAACATTCTTTTCTTTCCTTCTCCACTTCCAAGATATATTTTTTGGCCTTTTCTACAGCAGAATGGGTGCCTTTTCCTTTACGATTGGCATAGGAATCAGCGATAAAATCGGCTTCAAAAATACCCAAGATCTCATTATGAAGTAAATGATGAACTATACGATCGCGAAAATCAGCAGCAAAAATTTCCCTAGCAGTTGGATGAGTAACAATAAAGCAGATATGTCTTGATATTTTATAAGTTCGGTCCTGAAGTTCAGAAAGTAGTTTTATCAGATTTCTTTCTCTATAAACCTCAAAAGTAAGTGCATTGATAGTCCCTTTCTTACCAATCTGGCAATCCTTATATGCCTTAAAGAGCTTTTCTAGAGTAAAAATGGTAGACATTTTATTGAAGACCAAAACAAGTCGAGGGCTGGAGGAGGGAGTGCTCGGACACACCGAACGTAGTAGCTATTGTTCTTGTTGTCGTTGTTGGTGTTACCATCGTTGAAGTTGACCAACCAGGCGTTGTTCTCATTACCGGGATTCTGATAGGTAGTAGACGACCAGTAGTTGTCGCTCTGGTTATAGGCTTCTGACTATTCCGTTAAGTCATTTTCATTTATCCTCCTCTATAAGACCGCAAAGAGAAGAGCAGAAGCTGGATTCCCAAACCCACGCTTTCCAATCTGCAGATTGAAAATTCCGGGGAGGCGTTATCTCGCTATTATTTAGAAGAAATGCTTTTCCTCCAGCCCTCGGCTTGTTTTGAAAGAGCTACGACTTTTTCTAACAGAAATAAATAGTTTTTTTCTCCACCAAGTTGTTTTAATTCATTAGCTATCCGAAGATATATAATGAATGACTCGCTTTGCCAGACCAAATCTTCTAAAAGATTTTTCCTTTCGACGATGTCGCGAGTATTGTTTATTTCCAGAATTAATCGAATTGATTCAACATTGGCTTCAATCAGTTTGCTTCCAAGGATATATTTATACTGCTTTCCGAATTTCGGCACTCGCTGATACATCTCTCGAAGCAATTCAAAGGCGGTATTATATATTGGTAAATGTGAGTATTGAGCCATGAGGAAAGTATAGTTCCGAGGTGATTAAAAGAAAAGAAAAAAAGAAAGTAGATGAAATTGATTTCTATGATTGCTCTAGAGTATTAAAGGACTGGAATACTTCTTTAAAGTTTCTAGGTTTTTGCTGTTGACAAGATGAGTTTGGACAAGAGCGAGTTGAAACAGAAGCATGAAACAGAGGTGGCTAGATACGCACTGTTTCAAACTGGAGTATTGAAACAAGATCTGTATCAAGAGTAGGATACTGCTCAAGAACAAAAAATTATTGGTGGAGAAATAACGGATACATAAAAATCAGAGAAAGTTCTCTGATTTTTATGTTCCATTCTCGGAGGCCTAAACAATTTTAATATCAGAAAAATGGCTCAAAATATGAGGCCTCCGCATCGACCTTGGATGTGCCCTCTCTGGGAACCTAACGGACTCTCAAGATATGGCCTAAATAATCAATATTTTCGAAGGCCTTTTTAAATTCACTTGCAATATATCATTAATCTAATATAATCTAATATACTCGTAATATGAGATTAGTAAGACCCTAAAACTATGAACTATAACTTCAATAAACGAATTAAAGACCTACCACAATCAGTCTGGCAATTGCTCAACAAAATTGATGAAATAAAAGGCAGGTGGATTGGAGGAGCTTCGCTTAACCCTCAGGCTTTGGGACGATTAAAAAAATCTACTCTCATCACCTCTACGGGGGCATCTACCCGTATTGAAGGCGCCAAACTTTCAGACGAAGATATTGAAAAAATGATGCGTGGACTTTCCATGCAGAAATTTGCCGACAGGGACGTAACAGAGGTCAAAGGATATTACGAATTGCTGCAAAATGTCTTTGAATCATGGAAACACATTCCCTTTTCTGAAAGCACCGTCAAGCATTTTCATAAAGAACTGCTGAAATATGTAGAGAAAGATACCTTGCACAGGGGCGAATACAAAAAAATGGAAAACAAAGTCCATATGGTTGATGATGCAGGAAAATCTATCGGCATTCTCTTTGACACCACTGCCGCATATCTTGCACCGAAAGAGATGCTTGAGCTCGTCGAATGGACTAAGGAGACATTGATAACAAAAGATTTCCATCCACTTCTCGTTATTGCAAATTTTTTAGTTGAATTTTTAAATATTCACCCTTTCCAAGACGGTAACGGCAGGCTTTCACGAGTTCTGACCAATTTCCTGATGCTCAAATATGACTATCCCTACATTCCCTACGTCTCACACGAGAAGCTCGTCGAGGACAACAAAGCTGATTACTATCTCGCTCTCCGTAAAAGCCAGAAGACCATTAAAAGCAAGAGTGAGAATATAGTCCCTTGGATTGAATTTTTCCTGCGAATCGAACATGAACAGGCACGGCTCGCAATTGATCTTCTGTCAAAAGAAAATCTGGAGGTGCTTCTTTCGCCAAAACAGCTTGCTGTTTGGCGATATCTTGAAACGGTGAGCGAGTCGACTCCGGGAGAGATATCAAAAGTGTCAAAGGTGTCGAGGCCAACCGTGTCACAAGCGCTCCAAGTGCTCTTGAGGCTGAAGAAAGTTAAAAGAATCGGCCAAGGAAGAACGACAAGGTATTCAATACTCCGTTAGTCTCAAGATTCTATTCTCAATACATCATTGCAAAAACATAGGTTCGATTCGCTGAAGGGTAGTCTATTTTGAAGCATACAAAATGGCTCAAAATATAGGGATTCCGCATCGACCTTAAGTGTGCCCCCGCGAGGAATCGAACCTCGATTGACGGCTTAGAAGTCCGCAGTTCTATCCGTTGAACTACAGGGGCTAGGGTGGGCGATGAGGGATTTGAACCCCCGACCTTCTCAGTGTAAATGAGTTGCTCTACCAACTGAGCTAATCGCCCGCCAGACTACTTTAATATGAAAGCAGCCATTTATCAATTACTCCTTATTTTTTATCTCTAACGGATGCAGTTTCAATAAATTAGCATAATAGACGAGGTTGCGAGCTAAGTTTTTAGCCATGTGATCTGTAGCCTTACTTTTCAATCGCTTCTCTCTATCTTCACTAGGTGGTTGGCCGACTTCTCCAACCCAATAGGCACAACACTCAGGAGGCAGAGTAAAATTCATAAATGTCAAAACTTCCATAATGGCGCCAAGAGTTGCTTGTGCACCATCTTCACTTCCAGTAATAGTAATTCCTGCAACTTTATTTAATAGAGCGCTGCGTCCTGAAGCAAGATAGTCTTCGTCCAAAGAATCCATTCTCTCAATAACTCTTTGCATCAAGCTCGATCGTCCACCCCACCAAATTGGAGTTGCAAAAATTACGATGTCTGCCGCTTTTAATTTCTTAACAATATCTGGCCAGTCATCATTTTCTCCTTCTTTATATTTTAGACCGACGGGAATATTTTTATCTGCTAGCCGAACAATCTCGCTAGAAATTTTTGATCCGTGATCGCTCATGTATTTCAGAACAAGTGACGATAACTCTTCCGTATTCGAAGGGAATTCATCATTGCCGTGCTTGAGAGAAGCATTGAGAACTAAAACGTTAAGTTCTTCTTTTCCCGGCATATCGCATGGGTGATAGGGCTTGGTTTTGTACATGAAATTAGTATAACAAAAAACCGCCTTTCGGCGGTTTTTTTTGATCTTTAATTTTCTCGCTGACTTTTAATATATTCTTGGGCATCTTCGCGAGCACGCTTTCGTGCTTCTGGGTCATTTGATCGAAACGGGAACACCTCTCCACCTACTTGAAAAGCGTCCATTTCCACTTTAGTTTCCTGGATACCATCTGAGCCTTCCTCCATCCCTTCCATGTTATTATTTGTCATATTGACTTTTATAAAAATTTATGTAATAATGTTAGCCGTTCTTTAGAATATCAAACCTCAACTAGAAAGGCAAGGTGAATTAGTATAAGATCTCTTCTCGTCGAAGACGAAATGAATCGGGAAAGTTGCGAGACTCATTTTTATGAGGCGAAACAACTGATGAAAAACGGGGCGAAAAAAATACGCTTTGATATCGCGAGTTGGGGCGGAGATACCTCAGCCATGCATGATCTGTGTGATCGATTGGCGAGGGAGAAAATACCTTATGACACTCGCGCAATTCTCACCTCTTCAGCGGCATCTCTTTTCTTCCTCACTGGCGAAAACAGACAGGTGATGGAGGGAGGTACGATCTCATTTCACGGCTCAGCCTATTTGGTCATGCCGAACGATGTAGATAAAGAGGGACGAATAGGATTGTTTATGCTCGAAGCGTGGAAAGATCAATGCCGTTGGGTGGAAGATCTTTACAAACTTCGGACAAAATTTGATTCGGCTCTGATTCAAAAAATCCTCAGTAGTCGGCAGAATTTCAGCTTTAACGCCGACCAAGCAGTTAGGGCTGGAATTGCAGAGGCAATTGTTAAATAGGGCTGTGGTTTTTACCCCACAGCCCTTTTTCTTTGTTAAGATGGGTTGATGGAAATTCCTATACTCTACGAGGACAAAAATTTTTTAATTATCGACAAACCAGCGGGATTGGTGGTACATGCTGATGGCAAGACTGATGAGCGGTCAGTTTCGGATTGGCTTTTGGAAAAATATCAGGAGATTCGAGAAGTGGGTGAGCCGTGGAAAAGAGAAGATGGATCAGTTATTTATCGACCGGGAATTGTGCATCGAATTGATCGGGATACTACGGGCGTTTTAGTGATTGCTAAAAACCAAAAGACTTTTGAATATTTAAAAGGATTATTTCAAGGGAGGGAGGTGAAGAAAATCTACAATGCATTTGTATATGGTGAGATGAATAAAAGTGATGGAACTATTGATCGGCCAATTGCACGCAGTAGAAAAGATTTCCGATTATGGTCGGCGCAACGCGGCGGCCGCGGAGTGGCGCGAGAAGCTATTACGCATTTTGAAGTTTTAGGGCAAAATGCCTCGATTCCAGTTTCTTATATTGAGGTCCGGCCCGAGACGGGCCGGACCCACCAAATCCGGGTACATCTAAAAGCCATAAATCATCCAGTGGTGGCGGATAAACTCTACGCTCCTAAACGAGCTCCAATTCTTGGATTCAATCGCCTAGCCCTTCACGCGAGAGAGCTTCAATTTACAGACCAAGATGGCCAGCTTATAAAAACCGAAGCACCCTTACCCGAAGATTTCCAAAAGGCGCTTGATTTAATGGCTAAAGTCGTGTTAGATTAACTTCCTATATTATGGCAACAGCGACTAAAAAACCGATCACTCTTTCTACCCTTAATCATGCAGAAAGACAAAAAATTGACTTCCGTGCAGGAGACAGTGTTCGAGTTTCTCAAAAAATTCAAGAAAAAGGCAAAACCCGCTTACAGGTTTTTGAGGGATTAGTATTAGCACGTAAACACGGCAATGAGGCCGGAGCTACTTTTACTGTCCGCCGAGTGGCAGGCGGTTACGGGGTAGAAAAAATTTTTCCGCTCTATTCTCCTATCATTGATAAAATTGAAGTAGTAAATCGCGCAAAAGTGCGACGATCCAAACTCTATTACGTCCGAGAAAAAGCGGCTAAGGAAATCAATCGACAAATGCGTCGCGCTCGAATTGAACATGTTAAAAAAATTGAAGAAGTGCCGGTCGAATCTGAATCTAAAGAAGAAAGTGCTTCAAGTGAAGTTGTCGATACAGTAATTGACACAACAGAGACAACTACAGGATAAGCCCGGGTGGAGAAACTGGTAGACTTACTACCTTGAGGTGGTAGCGCCGTAAGGCATGCAGGTTCGAGTCCTGTCCCGGGCACAATTTAAAACAACGAGCTCGGCGAATCTATAATATTTACCTGCCCCGGGCACAAAGTATTTAGATTTTTCTCTTTGCTATAATATAAGAATATGAAACGTCACCATTTTCTCCTTTTCGCACTCCTTCTAATAGTCTTGGTCGGTCTAATTTATTTCATCAAACCTCCTAAAACTATTGCCCCAGAAAATAACCAGCTGGCCACGAGCACTAATACTATTTCCGCCCTTCACTATGAAAATAAAAGTATTGCGGAAACTAACACCGCTTCCTACTACACTTTAAAAGCCCACTACCCAGTCTTTGTTTTAACAGACCCCGCCATCACTAAGAAAATTAACAATAGTGTCACTGGATTTATAAACGAAGAATTTATTTCCTACCGTTCTACTTATGGTGGTACGGGTGGAAATACAAGAACTAATGGAGGAGTATATGGCACTAGCACCGTTCAGATTGATTCAATGGTGATTAAAAACATTCGATTGGCGAATATCTTACCTATTCGATTTGATGAGGAATTTTATAGTGCGGGTGCCGCTCACCCTGGTGTTAATATTGTAACTTTTAATTATGATTTAAAAACTGGAGAAAAAATCAGTTTAGCTGAACTTTTTAAGTCGGGTAGTCCATATTTGGAAGCAATTTCAAAAGCATCAATTAAAATAT
This sequence comes from Minisyncoccia bacterium, assembly GCA_038215155.1. GTDB lineage: Bacteria > Patescibacteriota > Minisyncoccia > Phycocordibacterales > CAJBRS01 > JADGRH01. Next base: position 35,284 of record JBBQRF010000005.1, on the reverse strand, counting down.
TGAAAGAAAAACTTGGACGCGGTTCCTCGATAGAAACTATTAATACAGGAGCGGCGGCAAAAGAAGAAAACTTCAAGGTATTCTTAATTACGGACGCAGGTCTAAAAATTATCTTTACTGAATATCAAGTGGCATCATATGCGGCGGGGGAACAAGAGGTCACCATCCCTTGGAAAGAGTTACAATCTATTTTGAATCCCACTCTCAATTTGCTATAACAAAAGAGTAGTAAAATTAAATAATATGGCGGCTATAGTTTAGTGGTAAAACCTCGGTTTGTGGATCCGAAGTCGAGAGTTCGATTCTCTCTAGTCGCCCAGTAAAAATTAACAGCTAAGAACGTCTTATAAGTATATGAAAAATCTAATCAAGCTAAGTCTTATTTTAAGCCTTTTTATTTTACCAGCAGTGAGTTTTGGTCAAGAAGCTAAAGTGACTAGCAACTGTACGGGTTTTGCTCTCACTTACAATATGGGTCCCGGATCTACGGATTACTATACCGGTGGGGAGGTAACGATTTTGCAGAATTTTTTGGTTTCAAAAGGTTACGGCACATTCAGCGGCCGAGGCTATTACGGGCCCCTGACCTTTGCGGCAGTGCAGAATTTTCAACGCGCTAATAATATTTCCGCAGTGGGCTATGTCGGTCCATTTACTCGAGCAAAAATACAAGCATTGTCTTGCGGTAATATTTCCAGTAACGTCTCTATTACTTCCATTTCTCAATCAAGCGGGCCGATTGGCACCACCGTCACCCTCACTGGGACCGGATTTGGGGTTGTTCCTCCCTATCCAACTTTAACCAACAATTCGTTGGGATTTGCCTATGCAGGGAATACTATTTATTTGGATAATCTTCCCGCCTTGCGAGTAGATGCAGTAAATAGCACCACCCTCACTTTCACTATTCCATATTATCTAGAACTTACTCCAGGTATTCATATTTTACCCGGACCCTTAATGATTAAGTTGGTAAATAATTATGGCACCAGTAATTCCTTAACTTTTAACGTTACAGAGGGGAACATTAATCAACAAGCACCGATCATTAGTTCAATAAATCCAATAAGGGGGACTGTAGGTACGCAAGTTGTAATTTTGGGTACAGCTTTTACTGATAGTAATACAATTAAATTCGGTTCATATACAGTGGGTACTAATCCCGCTTATGGAACAGGAGCGTGCTTTTCGGGGAACTCATGCTCTAATTTTCAAAATTTAACCTTCACCGTACCTCAATACGCAGGTCTCTATTGCGCTCCAGGAATGTCTTGTGCGGCTATTGCGGCCCAAATAACTCCAGGTGTATTTCCTGTGACTGTTATTAATGCAAACGGTACTAGCAATTCCGTTAATTTCACTGTCACCTCTACTTCTTCAACTGGAGGAACAATCCCAACTATTAATGGATTAAATGCACCAACTACGTTAACTGTTGGGCAGGCGGGTACATGGAAAGTGAATGCTACTGACCCACAAGGCGGCACTCTCAATTATTCAGTTGATTGGGGAGATGCGACAAACAATAACTGTAATTATTACAACGGATACTACACTTGTCCGCAAACAAGTGGCAGTGCTTCGGCCCGCTATCAGCAAGACTCTACTTTCACCCACTCTTATACCAATTCTGGTACATACACAATTAAGTTTACTGTTGGTAATTCTAGCGGCCAGACCGCCCAAACTTCTACTACTGTTCAAGTAGGAAATTCTTCTTCAGCAACTGCACCTTATATCAGTTATGCTTCTCCTGCTTATGGTCCTACTGGCACTTACATCACTCTTTACGGCAATTTCAGCCAAAACGGTAATAAGATAAATTTTGGAAATTACGAAGAGTATAATCTTAGCAATTTAAGTTCCTACAACGGCAATACCATAAGTTTTTACGTCCCTTACGGGGATGATTTTGCTTGTCAGCACTCCTATCCTGCTTGTGTCCCTGCTAATCATCAGGTAGTTCCGGGGACTTACAATATTTCCGTTACTAATACCAACGGCACCAGTAATTCAACTAGCTTTACAGTTACTCAATAATTCAATCTGTGCATAAGTAGTTAGTTATTGATATACACGAGAGTATAATTAAGGCAGATGAAACCTCTGCTGGTATTACTCATCAGTACTCTATCCGCGTCCGCCACGATCAAGAAGGAAGAAGTTAACAAAGAAAATTTTCCCCAAAATTGTCTAGTTTCTTTTAAATTTTGTCCCGATCTGCCGCGCCGCAAGCCCCCACCCCCGTTTCCTAGTCGACCTGTAGGCGTTCCCTTTGACGCTAATTTAGTTGATAGTTGGTCCAATTCCAGCTGGTCTTACTGGGCCTGGAATACAAAATGAGACCAATTCGGCCACTCGAAGTTCGAGCGGCCGTTTTTATCCCAAATTTAATTTATCTTTAATTTTTATTTAAGAGCCTTTTGCTATGCTCGGCAGAGTGAAAATAGCTCTTTGTATCTTATTTGGGATTGCGGCGTTTGTTTATTATCTACTCTATCTTTTGCTAGTATCGGTACTTTAGCAGCCTGGCTTTTGCTACGCAAAAGCCAGGCTATTTTATTTTTTCTTTCGATGGCGATAGACAAAAATTAAAATCAAAATCAGAACAATCCCCGCCAAAACTTCTCCAAAGTAAGGGTAAATATAAATCCAGACTTTCCCAAAGAGATAACCTCCCAGGGCATACAGAAGCACGTCAGTAGTTTCGCCGAGAACTTCATAGAAAAGAAATTTTCGATAATCGATTTTACGTAATCCAGAAAGCAAATTAACGGCTGGGCCAATTTCTGTAATAAAGCGACTAATAAAAATTGACTTACCCACATTGTGACGAAAATCTTCCTGGAGAGTCTGGAACCATTTTTTTCGAAAGATCCATCCTAGCCCGATTTGATATAAAAATTTCCGTCCATAGACCCGGCCCAAATAGTATCCCAAGTTACCACCTAAGATGTTCGCCAGGAGGCCGATACCAATAACTGCATAAATATTCATGTAGTGGTGGGCACTTAAGCCGCCAGCCAAAACCAAGCTCCAAGTAGAAGGCAGAGGAAAAATAAAAGCAGCGATGAAAACGATTATAAAAAGAGCGAAATATCTATAAGCCAGGAGAAATGGCAATAGGTGAACAGCGACGTAATTCATAAAGAAAATTCGATTCTAGTATAATGAATCAATGGTTAAAAAGAAGCAAATTTATTTTGTCCGGCACGGCGAAAGCGAATTGAATGCGAAAAATTTTCGGCAGGGCAGAGAAGGTCATTTAAGTGCGGGAGGAAAAGAACAAGCTAATTTCGCGGCAGAAAGATTCACTAAAATTCCGGTGGAAATAATTTTCTCTAGTCCGTATGTGCGGGCCGAGGAGACGGCCCGCGCCATTCAAGAAAAAGTAGGAAAACCTCTAGAGATTTTAGAACTTCTTTCAGAGCGGCGTAATCCTAAAGAAATTATCGGTCGGTCATCGAATGATCCTGAAGTAGCAAATATTTTAGACCGCATCGATCGCAGTTTTCACACTAATGACTTGCGTTATTCTGATGAAGAGAATTTTGCCGATCTTAAAGAACGAACAAAAAAACTTTTGAGATTTTTAGAGGCACGATCCGAGGAACATATTATATGCGTCACTCATCATATTTTTTTACGGGCCGTTGTTGGTTATATAGAGAGAGGAGAAAAATTTAACGCTAATGATTTTGCTAAATTTAGTTTTCTTAATCCTTTGAATAATGCAGGCATCACCCTCTGTGCTTATGAAGAACAGTTGAAAGGCTGGTGGTGGAATAAAGAACCAATTGATCCACATGAAAATATTGGTTGGAGATTAGTGGTATGGAATGATTACGGCCGTCTATAAATTATATGAAGCAGCTCCAGTTAGAAGGAATACCAATCGTCGGTTACATTTCCCTTGGTGGGGTTTAGTCTCATTTATATAAATGCCCACTGGACAAGTGAGGTCATTGGAGGGTATGCTCTAGGCACTTTTATTGTAATTTTCTACATTTTGTCTATGAGAGGATTTCAATTTGTTAATAAGTATTTACCAAAAAATAAATGGCTAAAATATTATCGGGTCGCGCGGCTCGGGAAAAAATTACAGTTAGACTAAAACAAAAGATTAAGGGCTTACGCAAAGTCCCTACCCTAGTGATACTTCAAGTGGGAAATCTCAGTGAGTCGAATGCTTATATTCGCCAGAAAAAACTATTTGCTGATTTAGTCGGAGCTCGAGTAGTGCATGTGATTTTTCCACACCAAGTTAAAGAAGCAAAACTCTTAAGCGATATTGAAAAATTTAATAACGATAAATCCATTCAAGGCATCATTATTCAGATGCCTTTGCCTCCACATTTAGACAAAGAAAGAGTTATAGAAAAAATTGCTCCTAAAAAAGATGTGGACGGTCTTCATTCAGTGAATGTTAAAAAACTTTGGATCGGCGATCAGACAGGAATACGAGGAGCTACTCCTCGGGGCATTCTGAATCTTTTGAAGTTTTACAAAGTGCCTATTAAAGGAAAGCGGGTGCTGGTAATTGGACGTTCTGCTTTAGTAGGGCGGCCGACGGCCGCCCTACTACTCCGCGAAAACGCTACGGTCACGGTGGCTCATCGAGAGACTAAAAATCTAGCCGCTCTCACTAAACAAGCTGATATTTTAATAGTGGCTGCCGGGGTGCCAAATTTAATTAAAGAGAAGCATGTTCGCAAGGGGCAGGTAGTAATTGATGTAGGAATAAATCTAGTTAATAAAAAAGTAAAAAAACTTCAAGAAGAAATTACGGTAACTAAGATGGTGGGGGATGTTGATTTTTCTAAAGTCTCTAAAATTGTTAAAGCTATTTCTCCAGTTCCAGGTGGAGTGGGACCAATGACCGTTGCCGCTCTTTTTGAGAATCTGGTGGATGGTGCATTGCGGTAGTTGCGCTATAATTGAGCATTAAAAACTAAACTCTAATAAAATGCAAAATTGGCATCGACATAAATTTGTTTGGCTAGTGATTGTCACCTTAATTATTATTTGCTTGGTTCACCTTCATCATGGAGATAGACACTCCTACGGTAGTGAAGCTAATAATCTACACACTATTGCCGTGACGGGACACGGAGAAGTTTTTGCCACTGCTAATATTGCCACATTCAGTTTTACGGCAAGCGATAGGGAAGCCACGGCACCGGACGCTCAAAGTAAAATGGCTGCAAAAGCTAATGCGGCCATTGCTTATTTAAAACAAAACGGCGTTGACTCTAAAGATATTCAAACAGCAGACTACAATGTCAATCCGACTTACGCAGATAATTCTCCAGGCATTTGTTCTTATGGAAAATGTCCGCCAAATGGCACGCCCACCATTAACGGCTATGAAGTTAGTGAGACTATTACTGTAAAACTGCGCGACCCAGCTAAGTCGGGCACTATTTTACAAGGAGTAGGGAATGCTGGGGTCTCCAATATTTCTGGACTATCTTTTACCATTGATAATCCAAAAGCTCTGCAGGACCAAGCTCGTAAAGTGGCTATTGATGATGCTAAAGCAAAAGCAAAACTGCTGGCTAAAGATTTAGATATTCGACTGGATGACATTGTTAGCTTTAGTGAGAATGGAAATTTTCCAGGTCCAACTCCTTACTTAAAAGAGATTGCCGACCAGACCTCAGCTTCTGCACCCGTCGCCCCAGACATTCAAACTGGCCAGAACAAGATCACTTCGGATGTCATTCTTACTTACGAGATAAGATAGAAATCCAGACTAAAATCCTTCCGCACCCACAACTTTCATCGAGGCGCGGTGTTCAATTTGGGTCCGCTAGACCAAGTCTTACCCTCGCTAAAAGTTGTGGGTGCGTCCGGATTTTCAGCGAATTTAAGGGGGCTGATCTATCAAATTAATAATGTGTTGTACGCCTGGTGCCCCTCCTTTTCCGAGACAGCGCAGACTATTGGAAATTAAGGGTAGAAATCTTCAGCTACGGAGGCGCGTGGCCTAGGTCGCGGCGCAGTAGGAGATTTCTACCCTATAATTTCTTGATGGTCGAGCGAGAGCAAATCGCTAGCAAGCGATTATGCGTGCTCGGGGGAAGGAGGGGGCACTGGGCGTAATTTGACATTCTCCTTTTTCCACGTAATATACTGCTATTAGACCCCTGGAGGGGTTTTTTAGTAAAAAAATTAATTCCCATGGGCTTAGCTAATTATCTCAAAGAAACCAGAATAGAAATGAAGCATGTCAGTTGGCCAACTCGCCGACAAGCTATTAACTACACACTTATTGTTATTGGAGTCTCTCTAGCGGTGGCCTTTTATTTAGGATTGGTTGATTCAATCTTTAGTTACCTAATTCAGAAAGTTGTTTTGAAATAAATCTATGACTAAACAGCAATTAGAAGGTGAGCGCAACTGGTATGCCATTCACACATATGCCGGTTACGAAAATGCTGTGATGAGGAATCTCAAACAACGCATTGAATCACTGGGAATGGAAGCTAAGATTTTCAACGTTCTTGTTCCTGCGGAAAAGAAAATTAAAATTAAGGGCGGAAAGAGAGTTGAGGAAGAGGAAAAAATTTATCCAGGCTACATTTTAGTAGACATGATTGTTACTGATGATTCCTGGTATGTGGTGCGTAACACTCCGAGAGTGACAGGTTTCGTCGGCTCAGGAGTTTATCCAGTGCCTCTCGAGAAGGGCGAAGTAGAAGCTCTTTTCAAGAGAATGAATACAGATACAATTAAACACACTATTAATCTTGATCTTGGAGACGCTATTATAATTGCCGATGGACCATTTAAAGAACTAGAAGGTAAGGTCAGTGAAGTTGATGAAGAAAGAGGCAAGGTGAAGGTTTTGGTTTCCATGTTTGGACGAGAAACACCAGTAGAACTAGATTTCTTGCAAGTAAGAAAGATTTGAGATAAGTTAAATATCCTATGGCAAAGAAAATTACTAAAATTTTAAAAATGCAGATTCCAGGAGGTGCAGCCGTTCCCGGACAACAACTCGGACCCACCTTGGGAGGAGCTGGTATTAACATTGGGGAATTCGTTAAACGTTTTAATGAGGAGACTAAAGAGCGCAAAGGGGAAGTGGTACCGACGGTAGTGGAAGTATATGAAGATCGAACCTATAAAATGATTTATAAAACTGAACCGGCTACGAGCTTGATTTTAAAAGCCATTGGAGCGGAGAAGGGTTCAGGTACTAATGCGGCTAAAAAAGTAGGCACCATTTCTAAAGCGAAAATTAAAGAGATTGCCGAGAAGAAAATGGTAGACCTAAATGCTAATAATATTGAAGCGGCTTGTAAAATAATTGAAGGTAGTGCTCGTTCGATGGGAGTGGAAGTAAAATAAACAATAAAATTGTTTTTTGTAAAGCCCCGGCCGCCTTTGGCGGCCGGGGCTTTACTTTTTCCCTCAATAATTTAAAGTCTTTAATAGAATGAACCACGTTCCTATGCCCGGTGTCCGCGAGACTCCACGTCCTGGAGCAGTTAAGCGCAAGCGTACCTTTATCTGTTGTGATCCAAAGCAACTTTCGGAAAAAGATATCGCTGATCTTCAATTAGAACTTGTCGGCTACCCTTTGCGATTTCTTCACTTTAAAAAAGAGAAGAGACAGAAACCGAATTCCAGTGAAATGGAAAATGCAAGCGAGTGCAAAATGCGCGAGGTGAGAGAAAATACCACTCAAGCTAGAACCGCCGCTCTCTTCGTTAGTTTTCTGTCGGCAACATCAGATGCCACTCAAGTCCTTCTCGGGATAATCATCGCTACTTCCGGAGCTAATCATGTACGACAACCGATTCTAGCCTTGATTCGCAGGGGCGAGTCATTTCCTTTTATCGAAGGATGTTACAACCCTCAGATTTGGGAACTTTTAGTAGTTTCTCGTTACGACACGATGGCGGAAGCAGCCTCTTTAATCAAAGAAAGGTATTCTCGAATCGCCGAGTATCGTCGTTCTCATTTTGACGATGATGAAATGCGAGAAAAACCGCCGATGATTGCCCACGAAAGCACCTCTCCGGTAGTAACCGACAATATGCAACCCGGTCAGTGAGGTTCGCCTCACTTTTTTAATTAAAAAAACGAGACTATGTCTCGCTTTGCTCCACACGGTAATCCAAAAACAAAGTGCCAGTTTCCACTTGCTCCATTTTTTCCAATCGAAGTTTCGCATCTAAAGACTCTTTAAATAGAGTGAGACCCTGTCCAAAGAAAAGTGGTTCAACTGTTAAATAGAGGCGCTCTACTACCCCCGCTTTCATAAAGAGGGTATAGATTTGACTGCCTCCGCAAATAGCCACCTCTGTGAAGCCACGCTGCTCCAGTTTCTCTAAAAGAAGGCGTGGCTCATCAGTTGTAACTTCCGCCCCTTCAATCGAAATTGTCTGTCGCGAGTAAACAATATTAACCCGATCTTTGAGTGGTCTTGGAAGCGTTCTAAAAGTAGGATAACCCATTACCACCACCCCAGCTCGTTTAGTTAGCTCAACAAAGCGCTTCTTGTCGGCCTTACTGGTCCAAGTCGCCGCATGATTGGCATCTTTAGCAATAAAGCCATCAGCGGTGACGGCGGCAATTATAAAGGACTTTATCATTTGAGTAAGTATAAACACTTGAAAGCTTTTTTAAAAGAGGTATGCTGCAACTTAGATATGCGAAAAAAATTGCGTCAATTTATTGAGCTTTTGTTCCGGCCAAGTTTTAGTAAAGAAGAAGGTCACCTGCCTCTTTTTGGGGGATGGCCCAGAAAAGCCAGCGGTTTAAAACGTTTTGGTCTTAGGGTTCGGTCTTAGAAACCGACCCATTTTTATTTAATCAAAAGCTACTGATATACTTTACCAATGCCTAAAACTTACGAAATAGAAATAAAAAGCCTCCTCGGAAGTAAAGAAAATGCTGACACTCTACGAATGAAAATTCTTGAAAAAGGAGGAAAACATAAATCATCCACTACAGAAAGCCAACTCAATCACTACTTTACTTACTCTGATCTCTCAAAATTTCATCAAGATTTACTACCTCACATCCCTGATAATAAAAAGGAAGTCTTTATAGAAATAATCACTCATGGAAAAAATTTCTCCATTCGTACGCGTGACACTGATGGAAAAGTTATTTTAGTAATTAAAGCATCTTTAGATGCTCATACTAGCGATAATGGAGTTTCTAGAATGGAATTTGAAGCGGAAATGCCAATGTCCCTTAAAGAACTGGATCAACTTTTATTGGACTCGGGCCTAGAATATCAAGCTAGGTGGTCACGGGAACGAGAGGAATATATCATTGATAATACCACCATCACTATTGATAAAAATGCTGGCTATGGATACTTGGCAGAATTTGAAAATGTAATAGAGCAAAGTGAAGAAGCCGCGAATGTAAGAAAAAAGCTACTCGGACTAATGAATGATTTCGGTGTGGAGGAATTACCTCAAGATCGGCTGGAGAGAATGTTCAGCCACTACAACAGTCACTGGCAAGATTATTATGGAACTGATAAAGTCTTTACTATTGAATAAACTTTATGTTTTTATCTGACGTTGATATTAAAAAAGGAATAAAGAACGGCTCCCTGGTCATCAGGCCTTTTCAGCAAAAGAAACTTAGTTTGGCCAGCTACGATGTTACATTAGGGAATGAATTTGAAGTAACTAATCGTTTTAGTACGGTGGCTAGTGATCCTGTAAATAAAAAATATCCTTCCACCCGGACGATCGTGATAAAAGATGGAGGAGAGTTTGTCTTACATCCAGGAGAAACAGTCTTGGGAAAACAAAAAGAATTTATTGGAGTTGATAATAATCATCTAATTCTATTATCGGGGAAAAGCAGCTTAGCCCGGGTTGGTTTAGTTGTTCACAATACTGCAATGCTTTTTAACCCGGGACATTATTTTTATCCCACCTTTGAGCTATTGAATACTAGCAACGTTCCCATTATTTTAAGGCCCGGAATGAGCATTGCTCAGCTTTTATTTGCTAAATTAAGCAGCCCAACCAGTAAAAAATATCTAGGCAAGGATGGAGTAGGGCGTTATGACGGTAAAAACTCTAATCACTTCGTCTCATCTAAAAAATTGCTTTCTAAGAAACCACGAGTAAAATCGAAGAAGAAAAAGTAATTTAACATGAATAATCAAGAACAACATCCGGAATACCAATATTTAAACGTTCTTAAAGACATTTTAGATAATGGTTCAATTAAGAAAGATCATAACACTAGCATGGGTCTTACCAGCGTTTTCGGTCGCCAGATGCGATTCGATCTTTCTAAAGGGTTTCCACTTCTCACCACAAAAAAGGTACCGTGGAATAGTATCATGAGTGAACTTTACTGGTTCATGTCTGGACAGACTAACATTAAATATTTAGTGGATCATAAGAATCCGATCTGGAATGATTATCCGTACAAAATTTATCAGAAAAAAGCTGAGCATGAAGGATTGCCAACTCTCACTAAAGAAGAATTCGTTGAAAAAATTAGGACTGAGGATAATTTCGCTCAGGCTCACGGAGAATTACCGCATATTTATGGCGAACAATGGAGGGCGTGGATGGCTTCAGACGGGCGTCGCATTGACCAACTTGCCTGGGTAGTGGATACCCTAAAAAATTTCCCTGAGCGCAAACACGCCGTCTTGTCCGCATGGAATCCACAATTTCTTTACGCCATGGCTAATCCAGGTGAGGCTCTGTCGTTTCCTCTCTGTCATATTCTGATGCATTTTAATGTCGCAGATGGCAAGCTTTCTTGTCTGCTTTATCAGAGGAGTTGCGACATGTTTCTTGGTGTACCATTTAACATTGCGAGCTACTCGGCTCTTACTATGATTTTGGCTAAGATTTGCGGTTACGAGCCTGGAGAGTTTGTTCATACTCTAGGAGATGCTCACATTTACCATAATCACATTGATCAGGTGAAAGAGCAGCTTACTCGGGAGCCTAAAGCTTTTCCTGGCCTAGTTATTAGTGATGAGGTAAAAGATTTAGAGAGTTTCCGCCCAGAAATGGTGAGCCTGGAAGGATATGACCCGCACCCATTTCTCAAAGCTGAGATGACGGTGGCGGGAGGATTTGACGAAAAAGATCGAAAATAGAAAGGAAAAATTTTGGAAAAAAGAAAAATCGAATGGCTTATTCATGTAAATGCAAAAGCCAATTCCGAAGTCTCTCATAGTTTCCTCGCGGAGGAAGACGCTTTGGAAAGAGTGGTGTGTGATGATGGTAAGCGCCGAAATTTTTGGCGAGTTTCTCATCAATTTGTTCTTGAACTGGAGAAAAACAAAGAGGAGTGCGGTTTTGTTTATGAACTCTGGCAAAGGCGGGGAGGCAGGGTTGCACAAAGGGTTCCCAAATTTTTGGTTACCAGACCAGCTGCTAAAGTGGAAAAGCCGACGGTCATTTCCACTAATAAAATTCCTCCCCACTTGAGACCCGGAGATCAGTCTCCCTTTGGTTGAAGATTCGCGCGACCGACCCTGGGTCGCGCTTTTTAATTTTCTTTAGCCAGTGTTAAGATGAGGTTAATATGAAGGATAAAGAAATCTCCAAATTAATTAAACAAGAAATTCAGCGGCAGAAAAAAGTCATTAACCTGATTGCTTCTGAGAATATTGTTTCAGCCGATGTTTTAGAAGCTCTTGGATCTGAATTGACCAATAAATACGCCGAAGGTTATCCAAGTAAGCGTTATTACGGCGGGAATGAAATTACAGACAAGATTGAGGAGCTGGCAAAATCACGTGCACTAAAATTATTCCGATTAAATCCTAAAAAATGGCACGTCAATGTTCAACCGTTGTCCGGCTCACCAGCAAACGTTGCAGTCTATCTTGCTCTTGTTCCACCCGGAGGAAAAATTATGGGCATGTCGCTAACTGCTGGAGGCCATCTTACTCACGGACATAAAGTTTCCATCACCGGCAATTTCTGGAAACAGATTCCTTATGGAGTAAATGAAAAAACCGAAGTATTAGATTTTAAGAATCTTGAAAAAATTGCTGAATTAGAGAGACCAAACATTATTGTGGCGGGATTCACTGCCTACCCCAGAATGGTGGATTTTAAAAAGTTCAGAAAAATTGCTAATAAAGTTGGAGCCATTTTAATGGTAGATATGTCCCATTTTGCCGGCCTTGTGGCAGGACAAGCATATCTCTCACCTTTTGATTATGCCGATGTCGTGACCACTACTGTGCATAAGACTTTAAGAGGTCCGCGCGCAGCCATGATTTTTGTCAAAAAAGATAAACGAGAATTTGAGAAGAAGATTGATAAGGCTATTTTCCCAGGCATGCAAGGTGGACCGCATCTCAATCAAATTGCAGCGGTAGCTGTTGCCTTAAAAGAAGCCAATTCTCCGGAGTTTATAAAATATGCTAAGCAAGTGATTAAGAATGCAGCCGCCATGGCAAATGAATTATCTAAACTAGGTTGGCGCATAATTTCTGGAGGAACAGATAGTCACTTAATTTTAATGGATACTTGGATGGGAGGAAAAGGTATTTCTGGAAAAGAGGCAAGCGATCGTCTGGAAAAGGCCGGAATTATTGTTAATAAGAATACTATTCCTGGAGAGAGTCGTTCGGCTATGGATCCTTCTGGTATTCGACTTGGCACGGCTGCCGAAACTACTCGGGGTAAAAAGGAAAAAGACATGAAAAAGATTGCACAGAAGATTAATAAAGTATTGAAAGCGACTAAGTAAGGTTTTCAGTTATAATAGTTAGATGGATGGCAATATTGGCGACGTTTTAAAAAGTCTAATTACGGAAACGCTCAAGGCTCTTAATTTAGAGGAAGGGGAGATTTTTTTGGAGCACCCAAGTGATTTAAGGCACGGAGATTATTCTTCTAACGTGGCATTGGTGTTGGGAAAAAAGGTAAAGAGAGAACCTGTGGCACTAGCCGTAGAGCTAGTCGAGAAATTGAATGAGAAATTACCGAAAGAAATTTCTAAGATAGAAGTGGCGGGGGCGGGTTTTATAAATTTTTATTTAGCCCCCAGCTTTTTTCGAGCGAAGATGGCCGAAATTGTCGCCCCGGGTAACGGGGACAATTTCGGCCGCCTCCCTCTTCTAAAAAATAAATTGATTTTAGTAGAGTTTACTGATCCCAATCCCTTTAAACAATTTCATATCGGGCATTTGATGAGTAATACTGTCGGTGAGTCAATCTCTCGCCTTATCAGTTTTGCCGGCGCAAATGTTAAGAGAATTTGCTATCAAGGAGATGTAGGACGGCATGTAGCTTTAGCAATCTGGGGAATTCGATTATTGAAGGTGCCGTTTCCTGCGGAAACGGCACCCCTCTCCGAAAAAGTTAAATACTTAGGTCAGGCCTATGCCCTAGGGGCTACTCACGCCAAAGATACCCCCGAAAACGAAGTAGAGATTAAATCCATCAATCAAAAAATTTACGATCGGTCAGACCAGGAAGTAAACGAGCTTTATGATCAGGGTAGGGAATGGAGCCTGGAACATTTTGAAGAAATATATGAAAAATTAGGCACCAAATTTGACCAATACTTTTTTGAAAGTGTCGCCGCCCCTAGAGGTCTGGAAATTGTAAAGAAATTTTTTAAAAAAGGAGTGTTTGTAGAAAGCGAGGGAGCGATAGTCCTACCAGAGGAAAAATCTGGCCTTCACACTCGCGTGTTCATTAATAGCCAAGGATTAGCCACATACGAAGCAAAAGAAGTTGCATTGGCGGAGATGAAAGAAGAAGTTTTTCCATCAGATCTATCGATTGTAATCACCGCCAATGAAGTAAACGAATATTTTAAAGTTTTATTATCAGCTCTTCAATTTACTGCGCCGAATCTCGCATCCAAAACACAACATATCTCCCACGGTCTTTTAAAATTGCCTGAAGGAAAAATGTCATCGCGCACCGGGGATGTTATCACTGCTGAAACTCTTTTGTCAGATTTAGAGAATAAGGCCCTAGAGAAAATGAAAGACAGAGAGCTTAATAATGAAGAGAAAAGAAAGGCTGCGGAACTGATTTCAATTGCGGCGATAAAATATTCCATTCTGAAGCAAAAAACTGGAAAAGACATCATTTTTGACATTGAGAAAGCCCTTTCTTTCGAGGGAGACTCGGGACCATATATTCAATACACTCATACTCGAGCCGAATCGGTTCTTCGAAAAGCTAAAGAACAAAATTTAATCATTTTAGATCCAAATATCGATTTCTCTACAGAAAATCCTGCAGATATCCTAAGCGATTTAGAACGATACCTTTATCGTTTCCCGGAAATTGTGGAGCGCTCTTTAAATGAAATGGAACCCCACTACATTGCCACCTATTTAATGGAAGTATCTGGCTACTTTAATAGTTTTTATGCCAACACTAAAATAATTGATATAGAAAATAAATTCTCCCACTATAATCTAGGCCTTACCGCCGCCACCTCTTTTGTTTTAAAAAACGGACTCTACCTCTTAGGCATTGGAGTGCCAGAGAAAATGTAACGTGATATTCTGTAGGCATGCCTCCGCAAAAGTCTCAAGCTGCCACCAAAGAAGAAGAGATTCTAAATTTCTGGCAAGACAATAAAATTTTTGAAAAAACTCTAGCTAAACCTGCCCCTCAGGGAGATTTCGTCTTTTATGACGGTCCGCCTTTTGCAACGGGCCTACCTCACTTCGGCCATATTCTGCCTACTACCATAAAAGATCTCATCCCTCGCTATAAAACCATGCAAGGATTTCGAGTTGATCGAAAATGGGGATGGGACTGTCACGGTCTTCCTATTGAAAATCTAATTGAGAAAGAACTTGGTTTAAACAATAAGCGTGATATTGAGCAATATGGGGTGGAAAAATTTAATGCTGCCGCTCGCTCCAGTGTCCTTCGTTATGCTGAAGAGTGGAAAAAAATCATCCCTCGTCTTGGCCGTTGGGTAGATATGAAAAATGATTATCGCACCATGGATTCTTCTTATACTGAATCTGTCTGGTGGTCATTCAAGGAGCTTTTTAAAAAGAATCGCATCTATCAGAGTTTTATGGTCATGCAGTATTGCCCCCGCTGTGGTACGTCGCTTTCTAATTTTGAAGTCAATCAAGGTTATAAAGATATAACCGATATTTCCGTTTATCCTAAATTTGAATTAGTAGATGAGCCAGGAACATACCTACTGGCCTGGACGACTACACCTTGGACCTTGCCGGGAAATGTGGCGATCGCCATTAATCCTGAGATTAAGTACGTGAAAGTGACTGCTGAAGGAGGAAATTATGTTTTAGCTAAAGAAAGACTTGCTCAAACGTTTAAAGATCAGAAATATGAAATTTTGGAAGAAGTAGAAGCCAGTGATCTCTTGGGAAAATCCTACAAACCTCTCTTTGATTATTATCAAAATACTTCTCTAAAAGACGAAACGGGAAAAGAGGGCGCGGAGACGAGGGGATGGAAAATTTACGCGGCAGAATTTGTCACTATCGATGAAGGAACAGGAATTGTGCACATGGCCCCCGCTTTTGGTGATGAAGATTTCCGATTATCTAAAAAGGAAGGACTGCCCTTTATTCAACACGTTGATCAAGCAGGGCGATTCAAGCCCGAAGTCAAAGACTTCGCTGGGGAATTGGCTAAACCAAAAGGGGATCACCAGAAAGCTGATATAGAAATTATAAAATATTTAGCCCATCACAATTTTCTATTTGCTAAGGAAAAAATTATCCATTCTTACCCGCATTGTTGGCGCTGCGAGACACCGCTTCTTAATTACGCTACATCCTCATGGTTTCTGCAGGTTACCCAATTTAAAGATGCCTTAGTGAAAGCTAATGAAAAAATTCGGTGGGTACCGAAATCAATTGGGGAAAATCGTTTTGGTAAGTGGCTTGAAGGGGCACGGGATTGGGCTATTTCTCGTTCACGATATTGGGGGGCGCCAATTCCTGTCTGGAAATGTCAGGAATGCGAAAAGGTGGAAGTGCTGGGCTCGGTGGAGGACATAAAAACAAAAACAAAAAGAAATAATTATTGGATTCTTCGGCATGGTGAGAGTGAAAATAATGCCCTTAATTTAGTTAGTACTAAAGTAGGTAATCCACATCACTTGACTTCGAAAGGGAGGGAGCAGGTGAGCCAGGCCGCCAAGGTGTTGCAATCAAAAAACATTCAGTATATTTTCTCTTCAGATTTTGTTAGAACACGAGAGACTGCGGAGTTAATTAAAGAAGAACTTTCTTTACCGACTCCAATTATTTACGATGAGCGGTTGCGAGAAATTAATACCGGTGTATTTGATAATCAGAATCTTTCCGCTTATCTTGCTTTCTATAAAAATGTTGCTGACCGTTATATCTTGCGACCAGAGCAGGGCGAAAATTTAGTTGACGTTCGCACCCGGGTGATGAATTTTATCTATGAAGTAGATCAAAAATATGAAGGGCAAAATATTCTCATAGTTAGCCATGAAGACACACTGTGCTCGCTTCGAGACGGTGCTGACGGAAGTAGTATTGAGGAATTAAAGAGAGGGGAAAATTGGAACACTGGGCTCGCAAACGGAGAACCTCAAAGTTTAGATTTTGCTTTTATTCCCCACAATGAAAACTACGAGCTCGATTTTCATCGGCCCTTTATCGATCAAGTGTCTTGGAAATGTGAATGCGGGGGAGAATTTAAAAGAGTGCCTGAAGTTTTTGATGTTTGGTATGAATCAGGCTCTATGCCGTATGGAAAAGTGCATTATCCATTTAAGAATAAAGAAGATTTAACCCCTGCTGACTTCATTGCCGAAGGGCTTGATCAGACACGTGGTTGGTTCTATTCACTTTTAGTTTTAAACTACGAACTTTTTGGAGAATCACCTTATAAAAATGTCATTGTGAATGGCTTGGTATTGGCAGAGGATGGGCGGAAGATGTCTAAAAGTTTACAAAACTATCCGGATCTTGCCTCTACTATTGATAAGTTCAGTGCTGATGCCTTGCGCTATTTTTTAATTGCCTCGTCCGCCGTTCGGGCGGAAGAGGTCGCCTTTTCAGAAAAAGGATTAGATGAAGTGACAAAAAAAATTCTCAATCGACTACAAAATGTAATAAGTTTTTATGAATTGTATAAAAAAACAGACGGCAAAGATGTTGGCGTATTAAACCAGAGTGAAAATGTTTTAGATCAATGGATTATCGCTCGATTGAATCAATTAAATAATGAAATCACTACTAATCTTGATAAATATGAATTAGACAGAGCGGCGCGACCAGTCGCTGATTTCATCGACGACCTTTCTACTTGGTATTTGCGCCGCTCTCGGGAGCGATTTAAAGGGGAAGATGAAGAGGATAAAAATTCGGCCCTCTTTACTCTACGCTTTGTTCTAAATGAGCTTGCTAAATTAATCGCTCCGCTCATACCGTTTACAGCTGAGGATATTTATCAACGGGTGAAAATAGGTGCGGGAAAAGAAAGCGTACATTTAGAAGATTGGCCTAAGGTTGAAAGTAAAAAATTAAAAGAGGAAGAGGCAATTCTAAAAGAGATGGAGGAAGTTCGAAATATTGTCACACTTGGATTAGAAGCGAGAGCCAAGGCGGGGATTAAAGTTAGACAACCACTTGGTGAGTTAAAAATTAAAAATCGGGAATTAAAACCAGAGATGTTCGCCTTAGTCGGAGAAGAAGTAAATGTAAAAATAGTGAAAAGTGATAATAGCATTGATGGGGAAGTCTGGCTCGATACAGCGCTCACTCCAGAACTAAAAGAGGAAGGACAAGTCCGAGAATTAATGAGAGTTATTCAGGATTTAAGAAAGGAGAAAGGTCTTCAGGTGGGGGAGAAGGCCGGACTGGTCGTCTCGACGAGTAGGACGGGCATGGAACTTATTAATAAGTTCCATGATGAAATTACACGTACAGCCAATTTAAAAGAAATTCTTTTTGAAGATACGACATCAGAAGAAATTTTTATTGCCGATCTTCCACTGAAACTTTTATTAAGGTAAGTTTTTCTATTTGTCATGTCCCACCATATCTATCAGACTGACGGTTTTATTCTAGGTAGCGCTAATAGCGGGGAGGCTAATCGCTTTTTTAATATTTTTA
Organism: Minisyncoccia bacterium; assembly: GCA_038215155.1. GTDB lineage: Bacteria > Patescibacteriota > Minisyncoccia > Phycocordibacterales > CAJBRS01 > JADGRH01. The sequence continues at coordinate 17,211 of JBBQRF010000005.1, read as the reverse complement.
CTCGGGATCTAGGAAAGATTGACGCTACAGCTCAAGGTGTTCGATTGATTGAATCAAAATTGAGATACTCTCTCCAGGATTTTTCTTTGAGTCATCTATCATTAGTCCGGGGCAAAGATCTGTGGAGAATTACTAGTGCTTCTAAATTATTTAATTTGCACGAGGAGTTGGAGGGCGAGCAATTTGCAGTCTTTGCTCGCGTCTTCTCGCTTCTTCGCCGGCTTCTCGCCGGCGAAGAAAAAAATGAGACCCTTTTTACCGTTTTGAAGGCGGCCTTTATTTTTCTTCAAGAGAAAGGCCGCCACCTATCCGCCCCCGAGCTTTCTAATTTTGAATACATCCTCTTGTTGCGCATACTCCATTCTCTCGGCTATTTAGGTGACAATCCTATCTTTGCTCCTTTTCTTCAGGCCGAACTTTGGCACCAAGATCTTCTCAATCAACTAACCAACGTCAGCCGCCAGGCACTTTCCGCCATCAACTCCTCAATCAAAGAATCCCAACTTTAATTCCTACTTTTTTAATTCACGTTAACATAGTTGAGTCATAGGCTTCTGAGTCCGAATTCGGCCCTCCGACCTCGGCGAAGAGGCCTATGCCTCCGCTATGTTATAATTTTCCCCATGACTCCTGAAGAGAAAGACCGAATAGAAGAGTTGCGCAAAAGTCTCTACTCTCAAAGCAACCCTCCACCCACCGAAGCCAAGCGGCGCAAACTCCACAAAGAATCCTATGAGGTTAACGAAGATTGGCAAAAGCCAAAAGATCTTTTAATTGTCGAGGAGACGAATAAAAGTTCCTACAACCCTCTATTTCGTGGCCTCTTAATTTTTGCTATTATTTTTTTCGTTGCATCTCTAGCCATTGCCACAGTCGTTTATCTTAGAGGTAGCAATGTTATTTCTCCAAACAATATTGCCATTTCCGTTGTAACTCCTGTCTCAGTAGCAGCCGGACAAATTCTAACTTTAGATATTGATATTGTTAACAAAAATAACTCAGCCTTGGAACTCGCCGACCTTAGCTTTGACTACCCCGAAGGTACTAAAAGTTCCGCCGACTTCAGTACCCCTTTAAAATCAGTGCTCCTTTCTATTAACACCATTAATCCTGGACAGACCATTCACCAATCAGTTAAGGCAGTCTTATATGGCGAGGAAAATAGTCATCAAAATATTAAAGTGACCTTAACCTATCGTCTTCCCGGATCAAATGCCGTCTACACTAAAGAAAATAATTACAGTATTTTAATTGCCTCTGCTCCAGTTACTCTTACGGTCGATTCTTTGAAAGAAATCAATTCGGGTCAGGATCTTAATTTAAAAGCGCATATAATTTCCAACTCTTCCTCTGACTTAGAAAATCTTTTGTTAAAAATTGATTATCCATTCGGGTTCACTTTTAAAAATGCTACTCCTACGCCCACCTTTCAGAATAATTTCTGGAATCTCGGCAAGCTTTCCATCCACGATTCTCGAGATATTACTATTAGCGGACGTATAAGCGGAGAAGACGGAGACCAGCGAGTCTTTCATTTTTATACTGGCACTAGCAACAACCCCAATCAAGTGAAGATTGACACCATCTTCATTAATAACTCTCAGACCGTGGCCATTAGCAAACCTTTCTTTGCCAGCGTCCTCACTTTTGATGGTGATCCTTCAGAAATTCACGCTATTCGAAGTGGACAGCTAGTTCATGGTCAAATTGATTGGCAAAACAATCTGAGTACTCCTATTAATAATGCTTCTATAGAGTTGAAACTGGCGGGTCCCATTCTAGATAAGACATCAGTGGAAGCGGGAGGAGGTTTTTATCGATCAGTGGACAATACTTTGATGTGGGATAAAAATAATATTCCAGATCTCGGCACAATTCCCCCAGGGGCGAAAGGAGCGGTTTATTTTACTTTTAAAACTCTTGACCCAACTTTTCTTACCATGCGATCATATCGAAATCCAATCATTACTTTCAGCGAGAACGTTCATGGCCAGCGACTTTCTGATACTAAAGCACCCGAACTGATTACGGCCACCGCCTCCTCTACTTTAAAAGTGGCTTCCAATCTTTTGCTCAGCTCTTCTGTCGTTCATTCTGTTGGACCATTTGCTAATACTGGACCTATTCCTCCTAAAGCCGAGATACTTACGACCTACACTATTAACTGGGCTCTGACTAATTCTTATAATAGAGCAGATAGTGTTAAAGTAACTGCCACCTTGCCAAGCTATGTTAATTGGACAGGACAGATTGCGCCAAAGACAGAAGACCTCACCTATAATCCGATCAATAGACAAGTGACTTGGAAGATATCAAATTTAGATGCTGGCACTGGTTTTCTAAATTCACCACGCGCCGTAGCATTTCAACTATCTCTATTGCCAAGTATCAGCCAAGTCGGTGATTCACCAATTTTAGTGGACAATCAATTAGTGGAAGGAGTGGATAGTTTTACAGCTAGTCAATTATTTAGTAAAAATAATGCCCTAACCACTCGCTTTAGTACTGACCCTTCCTTTCACTCTGGGGATGAGCAGGTAGTGAAATAAATAATCATGAAAAATTTAGATACAGAAAATTTAATGGAAAAAATTGTTTCGCTTTCAAAGCGGCGTGGTCTTATTTTTCCTGGCTCAGAAATTTATGGTGGACTTTCTGGCACTTTTGATTATGGTCCACTAGGGCTGGCTCTTAAAAACAATTTAAAAAAAAGCTGGTGGAAATTCTTTGTAATTGATCGCGAGGATATGTTTGGTATCGATAGCGCAATTCTAATGAATTCCCAGGTCTGGCAGGCAAGTGGCCATGTTAGTGGTTTTTCTGATCCTTTGGCGGAATGTAAGAAATGCAAGCGGCGTTTTCGAGCGGACCTGCTCGAAAACCCCGCTCTCTGCCCCGAGTGTGGTGGCGAGCTTAGTGAGGTGCGACAATTTAACATGATGTTCAAGACTCACGTCGGAGCATCCGAAGATAACAACTCTGTTTCCTACTTGCGACCAGAAACTGCTCAGGGCATGTTTGTTAATTTTAAAAATATTATTGATGCCTATCATCCAAAATTACCTTTTGGCCTGGCTCAAATTGGCCGGGCTTTCCGAAATGAAATTGCGCCACGAGACTTTCTTTTCAGAGTACGAGAATTTGAACAAATGGAAATTGAATATTTTGTGAAGGAAACGGAATGGAAAAAAAGTTTTGAGAGTTTTAGGCTGGCCATCATCGAATGGCTAGAAAATGTGGGCCTAAAACAAGGAGTGACGGAGCTCGAAGTGGAAGAAGGGGACAGAGCTCACTATTCTAAACGCACAATTGATTTTGAATTTGAGTATCCTTTCGGCCGCAAAGAATTATGCGGCCTGGCTTATCGCACTGATTTTGATCTAAAGGCCCACAGTGCCTCGAGCAACAGTGACCTGACCTTTCTAGATGAAGAAACTAAAGAGAAATTCACCCCACATTGCATTGAGCCATCTTTTGGCTTGGATCGCTTAGTTTTAGCTATACTCGCTACTGCTTACACAGAAGATGAGATTGGAGGAGAAAAACGCACCTATTTAAAGCTATCACCTGAAGTTGCTCCGATACGAACCGCTGTCTTTCCGCTCCTCAAAAACAAACCGGAGCTAGTAAAAAAGGCCAAGGAGGTCTACGAAGACCTTAAGTCAAAAGAAGTGGTTGTTGCCTTTGACGATAATGGCAACATTGGCAAACGCTATCGCCGCCAAGACGAAATTGGCACACCACACTGCATTACCATTGACTTTCAAACTCTAGAAGACGACACAGTGACACTACGAGATCGCGATAGCGGGGAGCAGAAGAGAATAGAAATTAAAACACTTTCAGAAAAATTAAAATAAAAACCGCCGAAGCGGCAACCCTAATTGTTGTAAATTGGCTGAGGAAGAAAGCTATTTACCCAATTTAATATTTCTTCAAATTTGGAAATCCCTGGAGGCTTCGGTGTGCAAGAAAGAAAATAAGCGAACATTAGGATTGCGATATGGAACACGCCCATATCGAATCGAAAGTTCATGTTTCCCAGCTCTCTTTCTGTCCAATGCAGTAACACACTCATTACGGAAATGATCCTAAACGACTGAAAGCTAAGGACCGCTTCATTTCTGAAACCCTTATGTAGGTTTTGGTATGTCCTCTCTTCCATTTGTTTTATTTTCGGATACATATAGCCGAACCATAAAAGAGAGAAAACAACAGAGTTGAAGACAAAAGGAAACCACTCTTTTTCATTTGCCTGACGTCGTAGAACAATCATAAGGGAGACCGTTCCTATGGCGTAGAAAAATCTTGCTAAGTGGAAATTGTCTGCCCCTATTAAATCCTGGATCCACCAAGCGATCTTCTGAAAGCCTGCTAGTATAATCTTATCAATTTTCATCTTCCGTTAAATTACCACACAAATCTTCTGTGTCAAATTGTAGACTTTTCCTCAGCACTAGCTTATTCTAAGACTCTATGAAATTCCATAAAAAAATTCTCAAAAATGGCATGAGAGTTATGTTCGTACCGATGAAAAATATTCAGACCGTTACCGTAATGGTACTGGTTGAAACTGGCTCCGAGTATGAAAATAAGAAGAATAACGGTATTTCCCATTTTCTTGAACACATGTGTTTTAAGGGAACAGAGCGTCGCCCTAGCGCTAAAATAATTTCTCAAGAGCTCGACAGGATTGGAGCAGAGAACAATGCTTTCACTGGCAATGAATACACTGGATACTACGCCAAAGCTCACCAAAAACATTTAAATACTATCCTAGACGTCATCTCAGATATTTATCTCAATCCTAATATTCCTCAAGCGGAATTGGAAAAAGAAAAAGGAGTAATTATTGAAGAAATTAATATGTATGAAGATTTACCCCAGCGCAAAGTGGAAGACGTTTTGGATAATCTTCTTTATGGCGATCAGCCGGCAGGCTTCTCCATTGCCGGACCAAAGGAAAATATCCGAAAATTAGCAGCTAAGGATTTAATTCAATATCGTCACGACCACTATGTCGCTGAAGCCACTGTTTTAGTAGTAGCGGGACAGTTCAATGAAAAAAAGCTACTCCCTTTAATAGAAAAAACTTTCAAAAGGATTTCCCAAAATCCCAAGAAAAAGAAAACCAAGACTATTTCTAAACAATCTAAACCAGCCATTAAAATTCATTTCAAAGCTACTGATCAAAGTCACCTCAGGTTGGCTTTTCGTAGCTTCAATATTTACGATAAAAGATATTGGAGTTTGAGTTTATTATCAGCGATCTTAGGAAATGGTATGAGTTCTCGGCTTTTCCAAAAGATGAGAGAGGAACTCGGGATTTGCTATTACATTTCCGCTTCCAATCGGGCTCACCTAGATCGCGGTCACTTCGTCATTTCTATAGGTTCTGCTAAAGAACGAGCAGGGGAAGCCATTACCGCCATTTTGGCCGAAGTGAAAAAAATCAAGGATAAATTAGTAGATGATGAAGAACTAAAAAAAGCCAAGGAATACCGGATTGGTCATCTATTCCTTAACCTTGAAGGTTCTGATGATTTTGCCGATTTTTATGGAGATCAGGAGGTTACGCGGCAGCCGATCTTAACGCCCGAAGAGTGTGTTAAAGAAATTAAAAAAGTCACGGCAAAAGATATTCAAAAAGTGGCCCGAGAAATATTTCGAAAGGAAAAAATAAATTTAGCCGTTGTGGGGCCTTACAAAAACCCTAAACAATTCCTGCCTTTATTAAAAATTTAAAGCTGCTATCATTTAGCCAATGAAAGAGTCTTCAAATCTCACTATAAATATTACCTCCGGCACTATTATTAAAACCATACTTTTTTTGGTTTTATTCTGGATGCTATATATTTTACGGGGATTAGTTTTAATCCTCTTGGCAGCGGTGACTATTGCTTCTGCCATTGAACCGGGCACTAGCTGGCTAGTGAAACGAAAATTTCCCCGCGTTCTGGCGGTCTTAACAGTTTACGCTATAATTTTTTCCATTTTTTTCGGCATATTTTATTACGTCCTACCTTCATTACTTAGCGAAACTGCTAACCTCTTAGGTAATTTACCTCAGTACGTAAAGACTGTGGATTTAATTAACCCATTACACAATGCCGCTTTTTCTAACTTTACTTCTGTCTTGCCAGGCATTCCACAAAATATTTCAATCGAGGGCATTCTTGGTACCATAACCTCTTCATTCGCTACCATCTCTAACGGCTTCTTTAGCACAGTCTCGGGAGTCTTCGGTGGAATAATTAGTTTTATTTTAATAATTGTTCTTTCATTTTATTTAGCCGTGCGGGAAGACGGAATCGCCGACTTTTTAGGAATTGTTACCCCACCCTCTCACGAAAAGTATGTTATTGATTTATGGCGTCGAGCACAAACTAAAATTGGTCTATGGATGCAAGGTCAATTACTTCTCGGCTTAATAGTGGCCGTTTTAATATTCCTCGGTTTAAATATTTTAGGTATTAAACATCCGTTAACTTTGGCACTTCTTGCGGGAATATTTGAATTAATTCCTGTGGTCGGCATGACCATGGCAGGAATACCAGCTTTTCTTCTTGGTTTTCTCGACGGGGGATTGACCCTGGCTCTTCTAGTGGTTGGCCTCTATTTAATCGTTCAGCAATTTGAAGCCCATCTCATTTACCCATTAGTAGTTCGCAAAATTGTTGGTATCCCCCCTCTCCTAGTCATTATTGCGCTTTTAGCCGGCTGGGAATTGGCTGGCTTTTTGGGCATTATTCTTTCTATTCCTATCTCCGTAACTTTAATGGAGTTCTTGGATGACCTTGAACACAAAAGGCATCCGAAGGTAAAGGAGGAGATTGCATGAAGAACTTTTACGTTACCACCACTCTCCCGTACGTTAATGCCGAGCCTCATATTGGAACAGCTCTGGAATTTGTGCAGGCCGATGTTTTGGCCCGCTACCACTCTTTGATTGGAGAACGGGTCTTTTTTAATACGGGAACAGATGAGCACGGACAAAAAATTTTTGATAAAGCCCAAGAGACGGGCGAAGAGCCACAAAAATATGTTGATCGCTATGCCGAGACATTTCTAGAACTTACGGGACTTTTAAATTTATCACCCGACCTGCATTTTATTCGGACGACGGATCAGAAACATGTAGGCGCCGCCGAGGAATTTTGGCGGCGCTGCGAAACAGCAGGAGATATTTACAAAAAATTCTACAAGATTAAATATTGTGTCGGATGCGAGCTTGAGAAAACTGATTCTGAGCTAGATGAGGCGGGGCACTGCTTGTTGCATCCAAACCTGAAGGTTGAAATTATTGAGGAGGAGAATTATCATTTTCGATTTTCTAAATATCAAGAGCCATTGCTGAAGCTTTACCGTGAAAATCCGGGCTTCGTCGTTCCAGATTTTCGCTTCAATGAAATTAAGCGATTTGTCGAGCGGGGGTTGGAAGATTTTAGTATCTCTCGCCTCGCTTCCAAGATGTCGTGGGGTATTCCCGTGCCAAATGATGACGAGCATGTAATGTACGTTTGGTTTGACGCTCTGATCAATTATATCTCGACTCTTGGATGGCCAAAAGTCCAAGGCGAGTTTTCCGACTTTTGGCCCGGTCTTCAAGTAGCGGGCAAAGATCAAATTCGTATGCAGGCCGCTATGTGGCAGGCCATGTTAATGTCAGCAGGTCTTTCACCATCCAAACAAATTTTCATTCATGGATTCATTAATATAGATGGCCAGAAGATTTCTAAAAGTTTAGGTAACATAGTTCATCCTGGAACCCTCATTGAAGAATATGGAGTGGATGCTCTTCGGTATTATTATTTACGGGAAGTTAATCCATTTGAAGACAGCGATTTCACTATGGAGAAATTCAAGGAGGTCTACAATGCTAATCTGGCCAACGGCCTAGGCAACCTTACAAGTAGAATTATGAAAATGGCCGAAACCCATCTGGAAAAACCGGTGGTAATTCCGGAAGAGAATAATATTTGGAGTGCTCAGTATGTAGAGGCCCTTCAACAATTCAATTTCAAAAAAGCCATGGATGACGTCTTCGCGAAGATCGGCTCGCTCGATCAAGAAATTCAGTCGAGCGAGCCCTTCAAACTGGTCAAATTGGATCCAGAGAAGGGAAGACAAGTCATTACCCACCTCGTCATCTGCCTGAACGGAGTAGCTAAACATCTCCAACCATTTTTGCCGCAAACCTCTCTAAGGATTTTAGATTTAATTAAGACTAATAAATCTCCTGAAACTCCACTTTTTGCTCGGAAGGATTAAATAGAGGCTCTCGTCCCCTATTGACAATTCTTTATTAAGTGTGGTATAATACAGGTAAATCAGTTCTTTGAAACTACTTGCCAATTTACCGCAGAGTAGAGGACTTTTAAGAGGTTTCTATTCTGCGGTAAAACTACTGCGGATAGCCATAGCTCTTGCACAATGCAGGAGAAATGGATAGCTTCAAGTAAAAAACACAAGAAAGGACAGGATAGCTCATATGAGTAAGACTGTTACCATAAAACAAGGCATTCAGGGATTAGCATCCCTCGTTACTAACATCGACTGGTCAGCAATCGACCCTGACGGATTTCAGAAAACCGTCGTGGAAGATCCCGTCAGAGCGGGTCGGGAACTGACCAAGTTTCTCCAAAACGGCGCAAGCATGACGTTTGAGATCAAGAACTTCCCGACGTGGAAGACAATAGACCTCGGCACAGGTCTTAAAACCACTGACGACTTCCGTCGCGCATTGAAGAGCGATGGCTATGGTATCGGCGACTGGGGAAACGACATTCTCGGTCAGAAAGCCTTTACGGCGACGAAGAAGTCCCAAAGCGTCGATCTGGTTGTCGTATCGGTTGCCGACCTCGGCTTCAAAGACGGTGCGACACGGAAAGAAATCTACGATCGGGCACAGGAGCTCGGTCTCGGTCTTTGCCCGGCTGAAGTTGGTCCCCAACTGCGCTTGCAGTACAAAGATCAGTCCCGCGGTGAATGGCTATTAATTGGAATGGAGCCCGTCGCGGACTCGAGCGGCTACCTCGGCGTGGTCTACGTCGGACGCAATGATCATGGGGGGTGGCTCGATGGCCACAACGGCCATCCTGGCTACTTCTGGCACGCTGACCGCCGTTTCGTGTTCGTCGCTCGCAAGTAGCACTTAGTACTCAGACCCTCGGATCTTTTGGATCCTTGGCTCTTGGTTTTCGGGGCTCTGCACAATTCTGTGCAGAGCCCTTTTGATTTATTACAATTTTGATAATATAGAAATGAAAGTAGGCGAATATGTGGAAGATCAAGATTTTTCACTGCCGAACTCGGTATCCATACGTCCAGAGTATTTCAAATTACGGTTTGGGATAGGGTGACGTATGTAGCAACTTCAAAAAAATGAAGATACTTGGTATAAGGCGTTTTGGCATTTAGATGCCGGATACGATTCAACTTTAAGAGTAATCAAGGAGTGGTGGAAAAGATGACGCTTTATACATCGCGAACTCGAACGGCTACCTCAACGTGGTCAACGTCGAACACAATGATAATGGGGAGTGGCTCAATGGCAACAACGGCCATCCTGACAACTTCTGGAACGCTGACAACCGTTTCGTGTTCGTCGCTCGCTACTTTCTTCATTTCTCTCCTATCTTGATGGGAGAGTTTTGTTTTTGAAGCTGCCCATTCCAGCCACCGAGCATCTTGCCAATCTCATCAATTGTTACTGAAAGAGCAATATACTTCTTATTATCCAGAGATTTAGTCTCCCACAAGATCATTAGCAGTATTTTTAAGACATCTATTTTTCTAATAGCCACTCTTACATAAGGCGACTTCTCGTCTCTAGGTAGGAAACTTGCTACAGCAATCATTTCCATGCTTTCAACGAACAGATTATCAATTTTTTGACCTAATGAGTATCGATGAAGTTTCGGTAATGTATGATAATACTCATACCATAATAGATATGAACTTTTTACCTTCTGCAATAATGGCAAAAGCGCTGGGGGGGGGGGGATAATTTATGAGAATTCGATTTAATCATAGCTATAATAATATCATTTCTCTTGGAAATCTCCTCGAAGCCTGGAAAGAATTTTTGGTCGGCAAGCGCTCGAGAGTAGATGTACAAGAATTTGAACACGATCTCATGAAGAATGTTATCTCTCTTCATCATGAATTGCTTATTAAAACATATCAACATTCTGAATATGAGGCGTTTAATATTTCTGATTCCAAACCGCGCAATATCCATAAGGCAGGTGTTAGAGATCGCCTCTTACACCACGCCATTTATAGGAAACTCTACCCTTACTTTGATAGAACTTTTATCAGTCATTCTTATTCTTGCCGATTAAATAAAGGCACTCATAAAGCCATGGAGCATTTTAAGAAAATAGCATATAAAGTTTCCACAAATCATACACGAAGTGTTTGGGTGCTCAAATGCGATATCAGAAAATTTTTCGCCTCTATAGATCATAAGATTCTTATGAATATTCTCAATTCTTATATTCCAGATGCAGATATACTGCGACTTTTGTCACAAATCTTAAATAGTTTTAATTCGGGAGAGAACGGTATTGGTTTGCCTTTGGGAAATCTAACTTCTCAACTACTAGTTAATATTTACATGAATGAATTTGATCAGTTTATGAAACATAAGATTAAAGCAAAGTATTATATCCGCTACGCCGACGATTTTGTTATTTTAAGTAAGGACAAAGATTGGCTATCAGAATTAATTCCAAAGATTTCTGATTTTTTAGAAGAACGATTAGGTTTATCTCTTCACCCAAATAAAGTTTTCATTAAATCTATTTCGTCCGGAGTAGATTTCTTAGGCTGGGTGCATTTTCCCGATCACCGAATTCTGCGGACAATAACCAAAAGGAGAATGATCAAAAAATTAGGAAGCTCAGCGAAAAAGGAAACAGTTCAATCATATCTAGGAATGTTAAGTCACGGCAATACAGAGAAATTAAAGAAAAATGTTAAACTATTTCTCACAACTAACCACTATGCCTGAATTTATAGATATTCACGCTCACGTCAATTTTCCCGACTACGATCTGGATCGGGGTACGATCATTAAGAACGCACTAGATGAAAACGTTTGGATGATCAATGTTGGAACGGATATTGAATCATCCAAAAGGGCCGTGGAGCTTGCTCATCAGTACGAGCAAGGAGTCGGTGCTATCGTTGGCCAGCATCCCACTGAGAATGAAGAGGATTTTGATGTTGGGGAATTTCACCAATTATTGAAAGATGAAAAAGTTTTAGCCATAGGCGAATGCGGTCTAGATTACTTTCGTTCCGACACGGAATCTATTCCGAAACAAAAGGAAATTTTTCTTAAACAAATTGAATTAGCGAATGAAGTAGGTAAACCACTGATGCTGCACATAAGAAATGGTACCTCGACGACTGATACTCGGCATGCCTACCGCGACGCCTACGAAATTTTAAAAGCTCATACTAAGGTCGCCGGCGATGTTCATTTTTTCGCCGGCGACTGGGAGGAAGCCAAACTATTTTTAGATCTTGGCTTCACTCTTTCTTTCACTGGTGTTATAACCTTCGCCAGAAATTATGATGAAGTAATTAAAAACGCTCCATTAAATATGATCATGGCCGAGACTGATTGTCCTTACGTTACTCCCATTCCTTACCGCGGCCAGCGCAACGAGCCTCTCTATGTCAAGGAAGTAGTCAAGGCCATTGCTGAAATTCGCTCCGAGCCCCTCCCTCTCGTCCAAGCCAAATTAGTAGAGAATGCTATGCGAGTCTTTAATTTGCGATAAATATAGGCCACCTTCATCCTCACCTACGAACTTTTATCAAGACCGGTCATAACGGGAAAAACACTTAAAATTATTCTGTTACATATATTCGAGAATTCAGGCTCCGTTGCCATAGAATTAAGTCTTGCTAAAAGTTGTAGGTTTCGGCTGAAGCTTCTTTAAGTAAAAACTAAAGTACTGTCGGACTGTCTTCGAAAGCATCCTACAACTTCTGGCGAGGGTAAGACTTGGCCTAGCGGCCCGGAGCGCCCTCGACAGAAGTTCGTAGGTGCGACAGAAGACGGCTAAATTTCTCCCTATTTTCTCCTAAAATTCTGCTAAAACCCTAATTTGCATAACCCCTAACCCTATGATAATCTCTCTAGACAAATGGCAGAAAAAAAAGAAATTAAAGATGTTAATTTAGTCGACGATATAGAAAGCGACGAAGGCGAACCTAAGATTTATGAGGTTGGTTTTCACATTATCCCCACCATCACTACCGAAGACGTAGGCGCTGAATTTACCAAGGTGAAATCAGCTATTGAAGAAAAAGGCGGCAAGCCCTTTTCCGAAGATTTCCCTAAGGTAAAACCTTTAGCTTACGCCATTTCTAAAATTGATCGAGGAGTGAAGCATACTTATGATAAGGCCTACTTCAGTTGGATTAAATTCGAAGCAGATCCTGCTGCCGTTGCCGATATTAAAAAAGCTCTAGAAAGTGTTGGTTCAATCCTTCGTTTCATTATTATAAAGACCATTAAAGAAAACATTACTTACTCTCCTCGCCCAGCTCATTTACGCACCGATCCAGATCGAGTAGCACGACGCAATAAAGAGGAAAAAGAAAAAGCAGAAAAGCCCATTTCAGAGGCGGAGTTAGATAAAACTATTGAGGAGTTAGTTATTGGATAATTATGTATTTAAACAAGGCCATAATTTATGGAAATCTCACCCGCGATCCAGAATTAAAATCGCTCCCTTCTGGTATGCAGGTTACCGCTTTCGCTCTGGCCACTAATCGAGTCTGGAAAAAGGATGGCGCTCGGCAGGAGACAACGGATTATCATAACGTTGTTGTTTTTGGCCGCCAGGCAGAAACTACAGCTCAGTATTTAAAAAAAGGAAGCTCAGCCATGGTAGAAGGGCGAATGCAGACGAGATCCTGGGAAGGAGCGGATGGCAAAAAAAACTATCGCACGGAGATAATTGCCGAGCGCGTACAATTTGGTCCAAAAAGTGGCGGATCCGCTACCCCGTATACAGGCCGCTCTGGCGCAACATCCTCCGCTGAAGAGACTACAGCGAAATCTGATAATATGGACACCATCGATTATCCCCAGGAAGAAATTAATCCAGAAGACATACCATTCTAAAAAAAGATAATATAAAAAACATGGATAAAAATTTTAACACACAAAATATTAACCACTTTGATTACAAGGATGTTGAGCTTCTCAAAAAGTTCATTAATCAGCATGGCCGAATGCTTTCGCGAAAAAGAACGGGCATTAGTGCGAAAAATCAAAGAAAACTAGCGAACGCCGTCAAGCGCTCTCGCTTTATGGGCCTCATGCCCTTTGTAGTTAGGTAATTAGCTTACTCTCTCACGATACTCACTGCTTTCAGTATTAATACGGACGATATCACCCTCTTTAACAAAAAGTGGAACATTGATAGTGGCTCCAGTCTCCAAGGTGACGGTCTTAGTGCCGCCTGTAGCAGTGTCTCCCTTGACTGCATCAAAAGCCTCTGTCACTTTTAGATCAACTGTAATAGGTACGCGAACGCCAATGATTTTTTCTTCATCCTCGGCATCAGTAAAGACTAAAGCATCTACCACTGAATTCGCTTTCAAAAATTTCATCTGAGGACCGAGCATTTCTTCGGGCAACTGGAAGCGTTTGGCGGCGTCTTTTTCGTCACAAAACCAAAACTCACTGCGATTGGTATATAAATACTTTATTTTTCGGCTGGAAATATCTGCTTCTTCGGCCTTGTCTGAAACGTGAAAAGAGTGCTCAGTCACTCGCCCCGTTAACATATTTCGCAGTTTTGTAGCGTTGACGGGCTTTCGTTGCTGTTTGCGGAAAACGTGCGATGACAGCACTTCCCATGGTTCGTTATCTAGAATAATATATTTCCGCTCTGTGATTTCATTATATTCAAGCATGATATTAAAAATTTTAATCTGAAAAAGTAGCTTATCTTAAAATATTAAAAATGTCTATTCCTGATATAATTTCCCAATATGCATTTTAGTTTAGACGAAATCACTCTTCTTATTGTCCACTACAAATATTTAATTCTCTTCCCTTTTTTGATTTTAGAAGGACCAGTGGTGACTGTCATTGCAGCTTTTTTGGCTTCACCGGCCCATCCAATACTCAGTCTGCCAATTTTATTAGTAGAAGTAATTGCCGCGGATCTTGCTGGTGATGTTTTTTATTACTGTCTTGGACGATTCAGTAGCAAGAGTGGTATTTTAAAGTGGGGAGCTAAATTTGGCTTAACTCCATCACGATTTCAAAAACTTGAAGATCATTTCGTGGACCATGGGGGGAAGACTATCGCCGCTGGAAAAATTGGCCACGGTATTGGTTGGCCCACCATGATTGCTGCCGGTGCTACCCGGATGAATTTCTGGAGATTCCTTTCAATTAACCTGGGAGTCAGTCTTATTAAAACCGGAGTGCTTATTTTTCTTGGATATTATTACGGAGAAAGTTACAACGTTCTTAGCAATTATATTCATTATGGCGGTCTAATTCTGAGCGCCCTCTTAATCGGTGGAATAATCGCCTACATTTTATGGAAGAGCCGAGGGCGGCAGAATCGGCAGAGTCGTTAGATTGTTTCTTTCAACTTTTCTTTAATCTCTTTCAAAATTTCCTCAGCAATCTTTTTATTTTCCTTTAGAAATTGTCGAGTAGCATCGTAACCCCGACCTAATTTAACTTGTCCGAATGAATAGGAGGTGCCGCTTTTTTGAATTAAATCCATTTTCTCGCCAAGGGCAATAATCTCGCCTTCCCGGGAGATTCCTTCGTTATACATTAAATCAAATTCTGTCTGCTTAAATGGTGCAGCTACTTTATTCTTCACCACTTTCACTCGTACTCGTCCTCCCATTACCTCGTCACCCTTTTTAATCTGAGCAATGCGACGGATATCAAGTCGAACAGAAGTATAGAATTTCAAAGCCTTACCACCCGGGGTAGTTTCGGGATTGCCAAACATAACACCAATTTGCATGCGAATCTGATTAATGAAGATAACAATAGTTTTACTCTTAGCTACAATGCTAGTGAGTTTGCGAAGAGCTTGCGACATTAGTCGCGCCTGCTTGCCGACGTGATGTGCCCCCATATCTCCTTCAATCTCGTCTCGAGGAGTGAGAGCAGCAACGGAGTCTATGACAATGACATCCATTTTACCGGAGCGCACCAAACTCTCCACAATTTCCAGGGCTTGTTCACCAGTATCTGGCTGGGAAATTAAAAGTTCATCAATTTTTACTCCGAGCCGTTTAGCGTATTCGGGATCCATGGCATGCTCGGCGTCGACGAAGGCGCAAATGCCACTTTTCTTTTGTGCTTCAGCAATGACATGAAGAGTCAGGGTAGTTTTACCAGAAGATTCTGGTCCAAAGATTTCAATGATTCTTCCTCGCGGTAGACCACCCACACCTAGGGCGGCATCAAGACCAATAGAACCGGTAGAAATAGCATTAATATTTACTCGGGGTTTGTCTCCAAGCTTCATAATGGCATCTTCACCGAACTTAGTACGGATTTGCTTTAAAGTTTCTTCAATATTGGCCATGCCGAGGGTCTTTTCTTCTTTAGGTTCCTTATCCTTCTTTTTAAATGCCATAGGATTTAATATAAATAATAGCTGATAAAATTTCCTTCAATAATTCCTAAATTTTAGACGAAGTGGCTGTGCTAGTACTTGTAGTGGCGGTATTCAAGAGCGTCGGTGGGGGAGATGTCGTCGCTTCATAATTGATTTCCAGTATCAAAATTTTCTTCTTTCCAAACTTATCACCTGCTTCAATTTTCATTATATTATAGCCCGGGAAGAGGAGCAATTTTTCCTTAAAATTCCCTGCCTCATCAATAAATATCGGCCTATCATTCAGACTAATGGTGTTGATATTTTTAGCCACCCCCTCAATTCCAAGCAGAGAATCGTGAACCGTTTGTCCGTTCTTGGGAGTGGTAATGGTTAGTCGTGGCCCCTCAATTAATTTACTGGCTTGATAAATCGCATAGCCGCCAATAATTAAGAACAACCCAATAATCATTCCTAGCCGAAAAATATATTTAGCATCTCTCTGCATCGCTAATCGAGGGGAGTAGTAGCGGTAGGATTATCGTCGTAACCAATAACTTGACGGGGTTTTGCCCCTTCACCGGCGCTGATTACTCCACGTTCTTCCAGCATGTCCATTAATCGGGCCGCTCGGGCATAGCCAATGCGCAATTTTCGTTGAAGATAAGATGTGGAGGCTTTGCCGGCGTGGACAACAATCTCCCGTGCTTCCTCGTAAAGATCGTCATCATCTCCAAGGTCGTCAGATTCAAAACCGGAGTCAAAAACAGGATCTTTGCTGGCGCTATTGCCACTTTGCTCTCCGGTTAGATTAATTTCTGTAGGCAATTCATCGTGGTAATTTTCTACTAGATATTTCACCACTTTCTTTACTTCTCCCTCAGTAATATAGGCCGATTGAATACGTTGAGGCATGGACATCTCTCCAGATAAATAAAGCATGTCGCCGGCGCCGAGGAGCTTTTCGGCGCCTGGCCCATCAAGAATAGTGCGAGAATCAATCTGTGAAGCCACCTGAAGGGCAATTCGGGCCGGAATATTGGCTTTAATCAGTCCAGTAATAACATTGACGGAAGGTCGTTGGGTGGAAAGCATTAAGTGAATGCCGACAGCTCGACTCATTTGAGCTAGGCGGACGATAGCCGCTTCCAATTCCCGGGGATAGGTCGTCATGATATCAGCCAATTCATCAATAATAATCACTATATAAGGCATGGTCTCTCCTCCTTTACTATTTTTATGATAGGACTGAATATCACGAACAGACTCTTTCTCCAGTATGTCGTAGCGACGATCCATTTCTTTGGCTGCCCATTTTAGAGAAAGGATAGCTTTTTTAGCGTCAGTAATGACGGGAGTTAAGAGATGAGGAATCTTATTATATAGAGTCAGCTCCACTCTTTTGGGGTCAATCATGATTAAGCGAAGATTCTCCGGAGAGTTTCGGAAGAGAAGGGAAGTAATGATGGCGTGAATAGTTACAGATTTACCCGAGCCAGTAGCGCCGGCAATTAAAAGGTGGGGCATTTTGGCCACATTATCAAAATAGGATTTTCCAGAAATACCTTTACCCAAAGAAACCATTAAAGGTTTTTCTGAA
>JBBQRF010000004.1:0-54683 GCA_038215155.1 Minisyncoccia bacterium | reverse complement strand
TTGTTAGCTAACCTCTTTAGTGGGGTGGGAGTGGTTTTTTCGCGTGGTGAAAGAGAGTTTTCATTTCCCAGGGTGCGGAAAAGAAGGAAAATAGCTAGAGAAAGTAAGGTTAATTTAGAAAAAAACGTTTCATTGATCCCTTGTGAGTTATGGGATTATTGTAGCATGAAATATGGCAGCGCAAGAGGGGGAAAGGGCTATCAAGACATTCTCGTAGCTAATCCCTATCCGCTCGCATGCCACTTTTTGACGTTGCCTTCGCAAGTCAAAGAAGTGGCAAGCTCGCAACAGCCTCATTCGTCTATAAATGCATTGGATTTCCTACACCACCCGCCGGCGTTTAAAAAATGTAGTGGGGTACGATAACCTATTTTTTCTCCCTCCACTTATCAATCTTTTGGTGATGGCCGGAGAGTAGAACCTTGGGCACTTTGTAGGCTTTGCATTTATGGGTTAAGGAAGCCGGCCGCGTGTAGACGTCGCGGCCGGCGATTCTGGTTTCTTCTAGAGATTGGAAGTTTCCCAAAACTCCTTCAATTTGACGCGCCATGGAATCAATCATAATCATAGCTGGCAATTCCCCACCGGTTAAAACATATGGGCCAATAGTCATTTCTTTTGCTTTAAATATTTTTCGCACTCGAGCATCGATACCTTCGTATCGTCCGCAGATTAAAATAATATCAGTATATTTTTCAACAGTACTTTTAGCATATTTTGTATCGAATTGTTTTCCGTGGGGGGCGAGGAAAATAATTTCTATTCGCGATTTATCTTTCGTTCCGCGTGACAGAGCCTTTGTAATAGCTTTAATCAAAGGCTCTGCCTGCATTACCATTCCCGGGCCACCGCCATAAGGTTTGTCGTCTACTCTCAAATATGGCTTGCTCTTCCCTCTTTGACTTCGTTCTACTTTCACATAATCACGAGGATTATAGAATTTAAACTTAATTAGTTTGGCTTTTTGGGCACGTTTAAGTATCGATTCATTCAGATAAGAATCGAAAATTCCTGGAAATAGGGTGATGATATGGAAGGTCATATAGGAAGTTTATAAAGTTCATAAGGTTTGTAAAGTTCATAAACTAAAAATAAAAACCGAGGCTTTGTGTGCCCCGGTTTTTATTTTTGAATTTAAAGCTTAAGATCCTCCATTACTTCGTCGACAGTCCGGCTAGCGCTCTGTTCCTTCTTAATTCCGCCTTCTGGTTCCTCGATCTTGAGATTAACGCGGGCGTTATTTTTCATTCCGACTACTCGTAGTAAGGTCCGAATTGCTTTAGCGGTATTGCCTAGGCGGCCAATAACCTTTCCCATATCTGCTGGATCAACCGACAGGGTCATTAACACTCCCATTTCATCGACAGTGCGATTAATTTTAACGGCGTTCTGATTATCAACTAGAGCTTTCACTACGTAATCTAGAAATTGTGTATCTTGTTCGTTCATTTTATTAAATATCTTTTCTATCAAATGTGAATGTCGACCATTCCTTTAATTATTATAAGAGTTGTGAAAGATTTGTAAACTAGGCGGCGGGCGCGCTATCACTAGGAACCTCAGCCGCTGCGTCTGGTTCGGGTGCTGGCTCTACTTCTGGCGCTGGTTCTGGTAGTGGAGTCTCCTCTGCTACTGGCGCTTCCTCTGCCACTGGTGCTGCCGTTTCTGTTACAGGAGTCTCAGCGACCGGGGCGGCCGCATCAGCCGGCGCTGGAGTTTCTACTGCAGATTTTTCCGGAGCAGGCTCTTCCTTTTTTTCTACTGTCTTTTTAGGTAAAACGTTTCTTTTTTTGGCGTCAATTATTTTGTGAGAAATTAAAAGATTGTGAACAGTGTCCGTCGCTTGAGCTCCTTTGCTCATCCAGTACTTCACTCGGTCACCAACAATTGTGGTAGTCTCTTTGCGAAAATCGTGAGAACCAAGCACTTCAAGAGATCTTCCACTCTTTGTGCTGTTTTTAGAATCAGTTAAAACCAAGCGAAAAGCTGGTTCATTTTTTCTTCCAATTCGTTGTAATCTAATCTTTAACATGTGGCAATATGTTATCATCATCTTACAAAATGTCAAAGAAAAAACCAATGGCCCACAAAAAAGCACCAGAGATGCATCTAAAAGGCATTATCAGTATTAATTCCCGTGGAATTGGCTATCTGGTGAATCCACTTAATCCGAAGGCAGAAGATTTGGAAATTGAAAATCGTCTATTAAATACAGCCCTTAACGGTGACGAGGTAGAAGCTGTTTTAATTCCTAAAAAGGGTAGCGGCCGCCAACAAGGAAAAGTGCTAGAAATTATCCACCGAGCCAAAAATCAATTTGTGGGAGTTCTTGAAAACGCTGGCTCCAATTTTTTCTTAGTACCGGATGATCGCAAAATGTATGTGGATATTTTTATTTCAAAGGAATATTCGATGACGGCAAGAGCGGGTGAAAAAGCTCTAGCAGAAATAATTTCCTGGAAAGATCCGCAAAAGAGCCCGGAAGGAAAAGTTATGAAAGTGCTTGGGCAGAAAGGTGAGCATAATGTTGAAATGGAGGCAATTGTTTTAGAGAAGGGCTTTGATACTACTTTTCCAGAAGCGGTGGTAAGTGAAGCGGAGAAAATTGAAAAAACGGAGAAACAAATAACGGCGGCGGAAATCGAGCGCCGCCGCGACTTTCGTCAAATCTTTACTTGCACCATTGATCCCGTTGATGCAAAAGATTTTGACGACGCTCTCTCTTTTCAAAAACTACCTAATGGCAACTTTGAGGTGGGTGTTCATATTGCTGATGTCTCTCATTATGTTCGACCCGGCAGTCAATTAGATAAGGAGGCTATGAAGCGTGGCCTCTCCGTCTATCTTGTAGACCGCACTATTCCCATGCTTCCCCACGCTCTTTCAAATGACATCTGTAGTCTTAATCCGAAGGAGGATAAGCTCACCTTCTCAGCGGTTTTTGAACTCACCCCCGAGGCCGAGCTCAAAAACCGCTGGTTCGGTAAAACTATCATTCATTCCGACAAACGCTTCGCGTACGAAGAAGCCCAAGGTGTTCTTGATAAAAAAGAGGGGGACTATTTTGTCGAACTAAATACACTAAATGCTCTTTCAAAAATCTTAAAGACAAAAAAGACTTCAATGGGTGCCATTGATTTTGAAACGGACGAAGTAAAATTCCGACTTGATGAGAATGGCAAACCACTGGAAGTAGTAAAGAAGGCCCGTCTTGATACCCATAAACTGATTGAAGAATTCATGCTTCTCGCCAATCGCGAAGTAGCTTACTTTATTTACACCGCCGCCAAAGAAAAATACCAAAATCGCGACATTTCTATTTACCGAATCCACGATGTGCCTAACCAGGAAAAAATCGCCGAACTATCCATTTTTCTAAAAGCCCTTGGCTATGACTTCCTTATTAAAAAAAGTGGCGTAACGCCAAAAGATATTCAAGCATTACTCAATCAGGTGGAAGGCAAGGCCGAAGAATCACTAATTAAAACTGCGGCCATTCGCTCCATGGCCAAGGCGATTTATAGCACTAAAAACATTGGCCATTTTGGCTTAGCTTTTGAATATTACACTCACTTCACTTCTCCTATTCGACGCTACCCAGATCTATTAGTCCATCGCATTCTTCAAGATATTTTAAGTGGTGAAAAAATCACCGCTGAACGAATGGCCTATCACTTTAAAGTTTCAACCGATTCGACTCGCCAAGAGATAGCTGCCGCAGACGCAGAACGATCATCAATTAAATACAAACAAGTAGAGTACATGAGCGAACACGTTGGAGAAATCTATGATGGCATTATTTCCGGCGTCACTGAATGGGGTATTTATGTCGAAGAACTAACCACTAAATCAGAAGGAATGGTACGCCTGCGTGATATGGATGATTACTATATCTTTGATCAGAAAAATTATTGTATTGTCGGCCAGAAAACTAAAAAGAAATACACGCTGGGTGACAAAGTGAAAATTAAAGTAGCCGCCGCAGATCTCGAAAAGAAAACTTTAGATTATCAATTGGTGAATTAAAAAACCACTCACTAAGAGTGGCTGGTGATTTTCAAGACTCGCAATTGCGCGTCTGCTTCTGATAAGACTCGGTAGGGACCGAAATCTTCGGAGGCGGCGGCAAGCTCATGAAAACGATAGATCAATTGGAGTAAGTGCGGCATGTTCGGATGACGAGGATCAATGTATTCAAAACCACGGCAGTTAGGGAGGTAACGATTTTCGTAATCGTCTGGGTGGTTCGTATGGCTAACTTTAATATTCACCGAGCATAAATTGCGAAACTCTTCGTCTCTTGCAATCTCTTCATCCTGAGTAATTATCAACTGAGCAATAGTGGCTAATCTATTCCGCCCAGAGGGATTGCTCTTTACGCCACGGTTATCCTCGTAAACTAACCACCAAGGAGTAGCCTCTTTGAAAGGAGCTCCGATTCGGTAGCCCCTATGGCTGTTCCAAGGAGGAAGATCTATGGCAGGTGGTTTACTAAATTGCCAAAAAAGTACTTTCGGAATATCTATAAGTCTCATCTGCTATCAGGTTATATCTCCAGCCAAATTTGTCAATTTATTTCGCTACCTCAACCGCTTGCTCAAATTGAATTGATAGAAGTTTAGAGAGGCCGTCGCCGCCCATGGTGACGCCATAGATTATGCCGGCGCGGGACATAGTTTCGCGATTGTGAGTGATGAGGATCAGTTGTGAATATTTAGAAAGATTTTCAATCATATCGCCATACTTGCGAGAATTTGCTTCGTCGAGTGCCGCGTCTGTTTCATCTAGAATAATAAATGGAGGTGGATTTACTTGAGAGATGGCGAAAAGAAGAGCGATGGAAGTAAGGGCTCTTTCGCCACCGGAAAGCATTACTAGACCTTTAATTTTTTTGTGAGGAAGGGAGACGCTAATATCAATCCCCTCGTCGCCGAGCTCGTCTGCCTCGGGCGGCATAGCTTCTAGATCAAGATCCAAATCTTCATCACGACGCCGGGCGCGGACTTTCTCTCTCACTACTTCGAGAGAGGCGCGGCCGCCGCCAAACATTAGAGCGAAAAAATTACCGAAGGCCTCATTGATTTTATGAACACCTTCTTTAAACTCATGGTCGAGCCGAGCTTCAAGATCGGTAATCAATTCTTTTAAGGAAATGGCAGATTTATCAAGGTCTTCTAATTCCCTGCCTAAAAAAGCATCGCGCTCTTCGGCGTCCTGATACTCTTTCAGAATGTCTTCTCCTCCACCTGCCCCGGCTTCTTCTAGGCGAATCTTAATTTTCTCAATATAGCGCCGGCGTTCTAATTGCTCATTACGGCTTTCTGAATTATTGGGGAGAGTGAAGGTCTGGTAATCAATAACCTCTCGGCCAAGGAGCGCCCCTGCTTCTCCTAGCTCTCTTTTAAAATCTGCCTCTTCTAGATTTATTTTTTCTTCCGTTGATTTTAAAATATTTAATCCGGCGTGTAGCTCCGTCTGGCGCGCCATGATTTGCAGCATCTTCCGTTCAGCTTCTAGACTGGAATCCTTGCCTTTTTCTACTTCTTCTTTTAATTGCAAATATTCTTGGTTTAATTTTTCTTCTTCAGCGGTTTGATTTTGTAACTTTTTATTTAAATCTTCGCGCTGCTTGTTTAGACTTGAAAGCTCAGCCTCTAAATCTGAGACGTTAGCTTCTTCCCGTTTAGCACGATTGCTTTCAATGAAATTACTGAAAATGTCCCGAATTTTAGAAAGCAATCCTCGGATGGATCCAACTTCTGTTAAGCTTTCTGCTTCCTTTATCAAGCTTTCGACTTTCGATTTTAGACTTTCAACTTCATTTAAATAAACAGTTTTTTGTTCTACTTGGTTTTGGTTTTCTTTCTGTTTTTTAATGCTTTTTTCCAAATAGGCAATTTCTCCTTCGATTCGGCCGGCTTCGCGGGTAAGAATGTCGCGCTCAATGCGAGCAATTTTTAACTTTCCTTCCATGTTAATAATTGCTTCTCCGCGAGAATCTTTTTCTTTGGTCTTTTCCAAAATGCCCTTGGCGTTTTGGAGCTCCTTTTCTAGCCCCGCAAGCTCCGCTTGCGGCGCGCTTCTCTCCCCGGCTAAATTTGCCTTTCCCAAACTCAAATAAGTCTCCTCTCTTTTAAAATATTCTCGATAAAGATCCTTTAATTCTTCTTTCATCTCTCGCGCCTTCTCCAACTTTTCCACCTGTTTTTTCAAGAATTTCAAATGCGGCGCAATCTCCCGTCGTAATGATTCCACTGATTTAATATTTTCCTCTGTTTTTTCTAGCTTCCTTTCGCTTTCCTCTTTCTTGTATTGATAGATCTTTAAACCAAGGGCATCTTCAATCATGGCGCGGCGCTCGCGCAAATTAGCGTTGAGAATTTTATCCGCTTCTCCTTGGGAAATAATATGATGACCTGATGCTCCAATGTGCGCTCCGGCTAAGAGCTCAATAATGTCTCGAAGGCGCACCTCCGAACCATTGATTAAGTACTGATTGATTCCATCTCGATGAACTATGCGCTCAATAGCTACCTCGTCGAAATCGACGTTCAAATTACGATCCTTGTTATCAAAATTAACTTTAACGTTAGCTCTGTTGGCGCGCGCAGAGTCCTTACCTCCGTTAAAAATAAGGTCTTCTCCTTTTTTGCCTCGCATGGATTTAAGGGACTGTTCTCCCAAGACAAAACGAAAGGCCTCGGCAATATTAGATTTTCCGGACCCATTAGGGCCGACAATAGCCGAGATTGAGGTATTAAATTCAAGAGTACTCTTCTTGGCAAAAGATTTGAATCCAGAAAGCTCCAGAGATTTAAGATGCATGAATATATTTTAGCAGATTACCACCCCTTTTTCTCTAGGGCTTTACGAGCAGCGTCTTGCTCGGCTTCTTGTTTGGCTTTTCCGCTCCCCTCTACTATTAAGTCATCGTCTAAATAGAGACCGACAGTAAAACGTTTATCGTGGTCGGGACCTTCTTCTCTAATAGTCTTATAAAGTGGGGTGACGCCTGCTTTCTCTTGGGCTTTCTCTTGAAAAAGACTTTTAGCGTCAATAAAACTGCCTTTTCGAACAATATCGTCGATGAGATTGAAAGGGCCGAGGGCGATGAAATCGCGCGCGGCGTTATAGCCCTGATCCAAATAAATCGCTCCCACCAAGGCCTCGTAGGCATTGGCTAGGATAATAGTGCGAGCCCTTCCAGTATCTTTCGCTTCACCTCGTGAAAGGAGCAGAAAGCTATTCATATTTAGACGCGTCGCCTCCTCAGCGAGAACGCTGTAGTTTACAAGAGACGAACGATAGGCGGTTAACTCTCCTTCCGGTTTTTCAGAGTACTTTTTAAAAAGATAATCTGTAATGACTAATTCCAAAACTGCATCACCTAAAAACTCCAGACGTTCATTGTGTTCTGTCCTAAGCTGGCGATTTTCATTTAGATAAGAACGATGGGTAAAGGCCTGTTTCAATAGACCTTTATTTTTAAAAGTAATGCCGATTATTTTTTCAAACGGAGAGAAATCCATTCAGATTATTTCTTTAATAAAATAGTAATTGCTTTGGTGATGATGGGCAGGATGTCGTTGTAGAAATTTAAATCTAAAATATCTTTTAGACGGAACCATCGCGCGTCGTCCAGTCCCCCACTTTTTTTCAAATGAAGATCTTCATACGAAGCGCTGGCTAGATAATAAATAACTTGTTTACGAATTTTTCCTTTTTCAGGATGAGTGGCGATGTATTCATTTTTAGCTAGCTCTTCTTCGGCTTCAACCTTAATGCCAATTTCCTCCTCCACTTGTTTTTCTGTCCCTTGTTTTGTCTCTTCGTTTGCCTCAAGACCCCCCTTGGAAAGTGTCCAGTGGCCAAAGACATCGTGAACTAGGGCTAAATACATTTCTCCTTGAGGGTCCTTGGCGTAGACTACTGCGCCACCGAGCGTCTCAATGGGCATTTGTTCGTACGGAATATTTTTAAAATTTTTGTGTTTTTTTGTGGACTGTTCGTCTTTTCCTGGCTCACCCATTTCTTTATAAACAGCGCCGAGTACTCCGTTAACAAATTTTCCACTAGTGTCTCCTCCAAAAGTTTTAGCCAGTTCAATGGCCTCGTTTATAGCAACTTTTGCTGGTACTTCTTTTCTATCAGCGAAAAGTAATTCAAATAGACCGAGTCGCAGAATGTTGCGATCAACGGGGCTGATTTTTGAAAGAGGCCAATCCGGAGCGGCTTTCGTAATAATGTTATCGAGGTCTGGACGTTTTTTTAAAATATTAGCAGTCAGTGCTCGGACGAAACTCATGTCTCCCATCCCCGCAGCAAATTCTGGAGTGATACGGTCTAAGATTGAATCAATTTGTGAATCATCCTTACTGGCAAAATCCCACTCGAAGAGGGCTTGCAGAGCTATTGATCTGGAAAGGTGCCGGTTAGCCATTTTAAAATAAGAATTAGAGGGTTAGCTCTTAATTCCTAACTAATTATTTTCCTGCTGTCGCTTTTTCTTTTCGCTTCTTCTCTTTTCTTTCTGCGCGAGCAACTACGTCTACTACTACTCGCTTTTTATACTTGCCGCAATTAGTGCAAGCGACGTGCTTAAGCTTAGGATGTCCGCATTCCGCACAAAGAGTGCTGCCCGCGCTTTTTAGAGCGTGGTGAGAGCGGCGATTGCCGGTATGAGCCCGAGTGTGTCGCATTCGAATAACCATGAGGAGAATATAGCAAATATATTAAAAATTGCCAAGGAGAGCGGCCTCCGTCAAATGAAATTCTCTTCCATTTCAACGCACTCCTCGTTACTCCTGTCGTTTCATTCCAGAAAATTTATTTGACTACGCCTCTCTCCTTAAGAATATTTGTTAAGAAAGTTTGGCGGTGGAGGGGTGAAGGGCCGTGTTTTTTTATTAGAGCTCGATGGAGGGATGTGCCGTAGCCTTTATGTTTATGGAATTTATAAGCGGGATGTTTGAGAGAAAGTTTGGTCATTAATTTGTCTCGAGAAACTTTGGCTACGATTGAGGCGAGAGAAATTATTTTTTCTTTATCATCGCCTCTAATAATGGTTTTTTGATTCTTGTAGACGGATGGCGCCCGGAGGGCGCCATCTAAAAAGATCATGCATTGCTTTGGTTTGGCTTTTAATTTTTTCAAGCAATCGGCAATGGCCCCATTTATGGCCGGGCTTAATCCCCCACTATCAATTTTTTTAGCACTGACAAAGGAAACAGCAAAGCAGCAACCGCTCTCTTTTCTTCTCCGGCCAAATGCCGCTTTTACTTCTTCAAAACATTCTTCTCTCTTTCTTGCTGTCATCTTCTTTGAATCACGAGCACTCTTAAAAATTCTCAAATTAAATCCTCTTGGCACCATCACCGCTCCAACACAAACCGGTCCAGCCAATGGCCCCCTCCCCACTTCATCAATGCCAATGAGATATTTTAATTTCTTATCCATCTTTTAAATTTTGATTGCTTAAATTTTCATTCTAGCATGTGCCGACTACAACTTTTAGAGAGGCTTTCCCGTTATGTCCGGCCTTCTCTAAAAGTTCGTAGTCAAGCATGCTAGAATGCTTTTAATTATGCCTTCTCGTTTCATTCATCTCCATACACACTCTCACTACAGTCTTCTCCAGGCCTTGCCTAAAATTCCCGACCTCGTGGCACGGGCAAAAGAATATCAAATGCCTTCCCTCGCCCTCACTGATAGCGGCAATCTCTACGGTGCCATTGAATTTTATAAAGAATGTAAGGAACAAGGTATCAAACCCATCCTCGGAGTAGATTTTTATCTCTCTCACCGAACTCGTTTTGATCGAGAGGCGCGAATAGATAATAAGCGCACCCGCCTATTACTTTTAGCTAAAAACGCCGAGGGTTATAAAAATCTGATTAAATTAGTGACGGCCTCCTACTTGGAAGGTTTCTATTACAAACCGCGGATAGATAAGGAGCTTCTGGAAAAACATAAGGACAATCTCCTCTTGATTTCGCCCTCTTTCAGTGGGGAGATTGCTCTCAACCTGCGTAATGGTAATGAAGAGGCCGCCCTCGATGCTTTAAATTTCTATAAAAAACTTTTTGCTGATGATTTTTATATTGAAATCACTCGTCATTCGGAAATAACAGGTCATGATGAGAACATGAAGCAACTAGTAGACTTCGCTAGCCGTAACGGAGTGCCTATCGTAGCTGCTCATGACACTTACTATCTCGACCCTGCCGATCAAAAAGCTCGAAACACCCTAGTCTTTATTCAAAATGAATTTAGCGAGAGAACAGTAATAGAAGATGGAAAAGATTTTTCTTTCATTTCTCCTGAAACGGCCGAGAGATATTTTAAAAATTGGCCGGAAGCACTGGAGAATTGCCAGAAAATTAATGACAAATGCAATTTAGAATTAACTTTAGGAAAATGGCTTTTCCCCGACTATAAGGTGGCGCCGGGAAAAACTGCTGATGATGAGTTGCGCGCCCTGGTAGAAAATGGGGCGAAAAAAAGAGAGATTGCTTTCTCTGGCCCGATTAGAGAACGTGCCGAATATGAATTAAATATTATTAAAACAAAAGGTTATGCTCCATACTTTTTAGTGGTAGCCGATCTAATGCGTTTCGCTCACGAGAATAAAATTCTGACTACTATTAGAGGCTCGGTTGCCGGTTCCATGGTGACCTATCTCGCCGGCATTACTAATGTAGATCCGATTGAGTATAAACTGCCGTTTGAACGTTTTCTTAATCCCGAGCGACCATCCGCTCCAGATATTGATATGGATTTTGCAGATAATCGTCGAGACGAAGTAATTGCTTATGCAAGAGAGAAATATGGCAAAGATAAAGTGGCTCAAATTGGAACTTTTGGAACAATGATGGCTCGTGGGGCGGTCAGAGATGTAGCCCGTGCCCTAGGATTTCCATACGATGTCGGAGATAAGATTGCTAAATTAATTCCCTTAGGGGCTCAAGGTTTTCCCATGACACTGGAGAGAGCTTTTGACGAAGTTCCTGAATTAAAAAAACTTTATAATGCCGATAAAGATGTAAAAACTGTCA
Source organism: Minisyncoccia bacterium (assembly GCA_038215155.1). Taxonomy (GTDB): domain Bacteria; phylum Patescibacteriota; class Minisyncoccia; order Phycocordibacterales; family CAJBRS01; genus JADGRH01. The sequence continues at coordinate 43,629 of JBBQRF010000004.1, read as the reverse complement.
TAGAAATGGCCAAGAAAATTGAGGGGCTAGCCCGACATATTAGCGTTCATGCCGCTGGCGTGGTCATCTCTCCCATTCCCTTGACCGAAATCGTACCCCTTCAGTACGATCCTAAAAGTACTGGCGAAGATATGAGCGCTAAAATCATCACTCAATATGATATGCACTCTGTCGATGAAAATAATGCCGGATTATTAAAGTTTGATTTTTTAGGTATTAGAAATCTGGCAATTTTAGCCGACGCTGTCCGATTAACTAAAGAGATTGAGGGTGTGGAAGTGGATATTGAAAATGTGGTACTTGATGATAAGAAAACTTTTGAATTATTGGCTAAAGGAGAGACTGGAGGCCTTTTTCAATTAAATGGCGCGGGTATGACGCGCTATCTGAAAGAACTAAAGCCTTCTACAATTCACGATATTAATGCCATGGTTGCACTTTATCGTCCGGGCCCGATGGAAGTGATTCCAGAATATATTCGCCGCAAGAATAATCCCCGAAGCATTATCTATCCTGACCCTCGAATGAAAAAATATTTAGAGGAATCCTATGGATTAATTGTTTATCAAGACGATCTTCTCTTTAGCGCCATTGAGCTCGCTGGTTACTCCTGGCTTGAAGCCGATAAATTTCGTAAAGCGGTTGGTAAAAAAATTCCAAAAGAAATGGCCGCCCAAAAAGAGAAACTGATTGAAGGCATTATTAAAAATGGCCAGACAAAAGAATTTGCGGAAAATTTGTGGAAATTATTTGAACCATTTCAAGCTTATGGATTTAACAAAGCCCATGCAGCAAGCTACGGTAAGGTGGCCTACCAAACGGCCTATATGAAAGCTAACTTCCCTAGTATTTATATGGCAGCGGTTCTTAGTGCAGAATCAGGTGACGTCGAAAAAATTGCCGAGATTATCACTGAATCAAAACGAATGGGTATTTCCGTCTTGCCGCCAAACATTAACGAAAGTTTTGAAGATTTTACCGTAGTGAAGACAGAAACGGCGGATCAAATTCGGTTTGGACTTACTTCGATTAAGAATTTTGGTTCGGGAATTGCTGCTTCTATTATTAAAGAGCGCAAAGAAAGTGGAAAATTCAAATCGTTGGAAGATTTCCTCAATAGAATTGTCGATCGAAATTTAAATAAAAAATCTTTAGAGGCGCTGATTAAAACCGGGGCTGTTGATGAGTTCGCCGACAGGGGCACTCTTCTAGCCAATATTGAGGATATTTTAATTTACAACAAGGAAAAAAATCGCGCGCCAGCTAATCAGGATTCCTTATTTGGATCTCTGGGAGGAACGATTACCCTGCCGCCGCTTCGTCTTCGCGAAGCGGCAGACGCCACAGCCTCCGAGAGGCTCCTATGGGAAAAAGAACTTCTCGGCCTATATGTCAGTGGTCACCCCCTAGACAAACACAAGGACCGTCTAGAAAAAAAGCAGACCCACATCGCCAAAATTAAAGCTGAATTGAAAGAAGGCATGCTCGCCGTCATTGAGGGAATTGTCGAGGAAGCTAAGCAAGTCCGAACCAAAAACGGCTCCCCGATGTACTTTCTTAAAATTGCTGATTATAACGGCAGCATTGAAGTAGTGGTCTTTCCGAAAATTTGTGAAAAATACAGCTCCATTATTGCTCTAGAAAAATGTTTAGCGGTGAAAGGCCGATTGAGTGACCGTAATGGAGAAATAAGTCTGGTGGCTGAAGCAATTAAAGAGATCTAGGCTGGTTGCAAAATTCAACGAAGTTCATATAATTTATTTAGAGGTTATATGTTACTAAACTCTTTTCCCGAGCTCTTTAGAGCCATCCTTGTTCGAATGTTTGATGAGAACATTCCCCTTCCTCAAGATGACGAAATTTGGCAAGAGCTTTTTTATCATCTAAAAGACGAAATGGCTGAACGAATTCCTGCCTTGAGCAATATGCGGTTTAATTGGGATAGCCCACCCGCTCATTCTTCGCAAATATCTCTTACTTTGAACGGTTTTCGGTTTTATGGGTTCATTCAGGTTAGATCCCCTAAACTTGAAAACGAGTTAGACAGCTATTGCATGGAATGCTGGCGAAGAGACCTTTTCCTCTCCCCAGAAAATAGCCTGATTCTCGATGAGATAATGGGCTTCATCAAAACTCGGTTATCCTCGAAGGGAGTGCTTACGTCGAACACTTAAGTGTTCGATTTTATTTTGGACGAGTGTGTTAAAATATTTTTATGACTGAAGTAGACCATTTAGCTAAGATTCGACACTCACTAGCTCACCTGTTGGCAGCTGCTGCCTTGGAATTATATCCGGATGCTTTAAATACCATCGGCCCCGCCGTAGATAATGGCTTCTATTATGATTTTGATTTTGTTTCGCCCGTTGCTGAAGAAGACTTGATAAAGATTGAGAAAAAGATGAGAGAAATTTTTCCTACTTGGAAAAATTTCTCTCACAAAGAAGTAAGCCCGAGCGAAGCGAGGGCTCTTTTTACTGATAACCCCTATAAGCTCGAGTTAATTGATGAAATTGAAAAGAAGGGTGAGAAAATTACACTCTATACTTCCGGAAATTTCACCGACCTTTGTCGAGGAGGACACGTGGAAAATTTTGAGCTTATCGATCCACAAGGTTTCCATCTCTCCCACCTCGCCGGAGCCTATTGGCGTGGTGATGAAAAAAATAAGATGCTCACTAGAATTTATGGTCTAGCTTTCGAAAATAAAGATGGCCTCGATAATTATCTTAAACAGCAAGAGGAAGCAGAGAAACGTGACCATCGAAAATTGGGACGCGAATTAGATCTTTTTACTTTTTCTGATTTAGTAGGTCCGGGCCTTCCCCTCTTTACCCCTCGGGGCCAAGCTATGCGAGAAAACATTTCTGATTTTCTCTGGCAACTTTCAAAAAAATATGGCTACCAAAAAGTCTCCATTCCCCATATTGCTAAACTGACTCTCTACGAAACTAGTGGTCATGCCGAGAAATTTAAAGACGAATTTTTCTACGTCCATGGAGCTCAGAGTAATCAAGAATTTGTGATGAAGCCAATGAATTGTCCTCACCATACTCAAATTTACGCAGCCAAACCTCGAAGTTACAGGGATTTACCAGTTCGATACACAGAACTCACTATGCAATATCGCGATGAGAAACCAGGCCAGCTTTTAGGTTTGTCGCGAGTCAGATCTATCACTATTGATGATGCTCACATTTTTACCACTCCAGAGCAAATTAAAGACGAGGTTGGAAATATCGTGCGGATTATTGAAGAGTTTTATAGTGCCTTAGGAATGTGGAAGAAAGGAGAAAGTTTTTGGGTTTCTTTATCAGTCCGCGACCCCAAGACTCCTGAGAAATATTTAGGAGAAGAAGAAAATTGGAATAAGGCAGAACAATATCTTCAGGAAATTTCAGATGAATTCGGTCTCAACGCTAGAAGAATGGAAGGTGAAGCTGCATTTTACGGTCCTAAATTAGATTTTAAATTTAAAGATGCTTTGAATCGAGAATGGCAACTTGCTACGGCTCAAATTGATTTTGTTCAGCCTTCTCGTTTTGGGCTTGAATACACTGCCAATGATGGTTCTAAACAAATACCCGTCATGATTCATCGAGCTGTAGCCGGTTCTCTAGAGAGATTCATGTCTATAATTATAGAGCACTTCGCAGGAGCCTTTCCTCTCTGGCTTTCCCCTCTTCAAGTAAAAGTCTTGCCCATTGGCGAAACTCATCAAAGTTACGCAAAAATAGTTTACGAGAAATTACAAGGAGAAAATTTTCGAGTGGAGCTCGATGGTAGTAATGAAAGCTTGGGGAAAAAAATCCGCCAGGCAAAAATTGAGAAAATTCCCTACTTCTTGGTCATTGGTGATAAAGAGATAGAATCAGGAACAGTTACTCTCGAGAGCCGTGATAATGGTAATTTGGGCGCCCTGAGTATTGATGAAGTTTTAGAGAAATTTAATAAAGAAATAATAGAAAGAAAATAGACAACGAAAAAGGCCGGGCGCGTTTCTCGCGCCCGGCCTTTTTCGTTTTTATTAAGCTAATAGTTTTTCAATTTTCTCAGAGTTGAGAGTAGCGTAGTTTCCATCATTTCGAGAAACTTTGCCGATAAGAGTGTTAAGCATATTTTCGCCAGCCACTTTATCAGTTCCAACTCGAGCGAGAATAGTATTTAAGCCATCTCGGGAGATCAGAACATTGTTTTCGCGAGCCATGAAAGAAAGACTGTTTTCAAACTCCTCTGAAGTTACTTCAGTTGGAGCCATCACTTCCTCTTCCATTTCTGGAGCAGTGATTTCCTCAGCTTCCATCTCTGAAGCGCTGATGCCTGCAACGGCTAGAACTGCCAACTTTTTCTTCTGAAGAATCATGTAGGCTCCGAAGGCGCTCCACATTGCTAATCCTAGTCCGAATAGAGCCATCTTAAGATTCATACTGATGCCAGTTGCTGGAATCTGACTTAAGAAGACGCCTGCGCTAGGAGTACCAGTTGGTTGCTGATAGACCGTAGTGAAAGCCGCTTGAGCACCATTTGGCTGAACATTTACTGAACAGCTGGCGGTGACTTGTCGCCCACCGGAAGTCACAGTTACGTTAGCATTTCGAGTACCACTGTTGTAGTAAGTATTTGAAACGCTTGAACCACTTCCGTAGACATCACCATTCCAAGAGTAAGAATAATTTCCATTTCCACCACTAGCATTTGCTTGCCAATTTACAACATTTCCTACAATAGGACTTGATGGATTAGCGACACAATAAGCAGTTAAGTTTGGAGCTTCGGTGGTATTGTTGTTACCGGCTGGAGTATTAATAATAACAGTGTTGTTATTAATAGCAGTAGCACTGGAGCTAGAATTAGAATTAGAGAAATTATTATTGTTATTAGTATTAGTGTTGTGAATAGTAGCTGGAGTAGAATTAGTTACTGGAGGATGGTAAGTGGTGGTTGGGTGATAAGGAGGAGGGGTGTAACAACTGTTGCAACCATAAGATCCTTGATTACCGCCATAGTTACCATAAGAGTTACAGCTATCACATCCATAATTTCCATAACTTGAGTTATTATCGTTGCAACCGTAATCACAACCTGAATTTCCATAGTCTCCGTAACTAGAGTTGTTGTCGTAACAACCGTAGCTACAAGGGTCATAAGATCCGTAACCTGAGTTATCTCCATAACCGTAGTTTCCATAACCAGAATTGTCTCCGTAGCCATAGTTACTAAAGCTATCACCGTAACCGCCGCTGCCATAATCGAAACCGCCATAATCTAGGCCGTCACTTCCATAAGTACCGCCTGAATAATCGAAGCCGCCGTAATCTAGGCCGCCGTCGAAGTATTGAGCATTTGCCTTTGAAGGAAAGGCGAAACTAACTCCGAAAACTCCTCCGACCAAGATTAAAACTACAATTGCTGGCACAATCTTTGGAAGGATTAAATTGAATAAATTTTTCATAATATTTTTTCTTAAATAATTAATATCAGCATTATACACTAACCTTTATGAAAAGTCAAGTATGCTTCTTAATATCAACGTTCTACTAAATACAAAGAGTGTGAATAAAAGGGATTGAACCTAATATTCACACCGGGTTTTTGTTAGTTCCGCGCCATTCGAGGGGCAGGACTTTCGGACCGCAAGTGCACCTGCAGATGGTGGCGGTGGATATACTCCCCTACCACGCTGTCTGGAATTCCTTGATCGGCCGACATGTCGGCGAACCGGAAGACGTGATTCATCCGATCGTGAGGAATGCAGGCATTGACGCCCGGCACTGCTACACAGAATCGGAGCACTGAATCGCTGGTCGCTAGCCGACCATTGCTGAGGAGCCCTTGGCTCTTCAACATTCCTTCGAGCTTCTCCGCTTTCTGACGATTGCTGAGGGCTCGGGTGTCCGTCAGTGAGGCTGGTATTGCACCACTATTGCCTTCCGACATTTCTGGCCGATCGACACTGGGCGAATCACTTGGAGCATTTCCCGCTGTTTTTACAGGCGCTTCCTTCACCTTTAATTCAAGCTCTTCGTTTTTCTTATTGAGAGCTTCGATCTGCGCACGCAGATCCGAATTTGAGGCAGTCGTTACGGACGCTGGGGCTGCTGATGGGGAAGAAGCAGATGCGGCCTTCGATTGAGTGCCGAGGACTGCTCCTACCTTTGCTTTCCAGGCTTGATTCTCCTTTTCGGAGGCATCAGCCTTAGCTGCTTTTTTTGCCAGCGCATCGAGCTGGGCCACCGCTTGGTCAGGGGTTAACTCTTGGCCAAAGCCGTGAGCTGCCGCCATTCCAAACAAACTGATGAGAACTAACATGTTAATGAACTTTTTCACTTTCTGATTCCTTTCGTTGAGGTTTACTGCTGTGTGAATGGGGTTCTGGGTAGAACCATTTATCAGTATATTAGCACACCTTAAGATAATTGTCAAGTATAAAGAAAACAGGCGCTAGGATTACTCCATAACGCCTGTTATTTAACTGACCTCCTAGTTGGACGGCCGTGTGTCCACGACCTGAGGTAATGCCGAACCTTTTTTCGTGGGGTCAACTCCGACTGCTAACTCTTTGTCGTTATTGACCTTGCGTAAGGCGTCGGTGATGGTCTTGAAAGCTGCTTTAGCCTCATCCCTTTCTTTTTCGATCGCTTTAACTCGCTTATCTACGCCATTTTGTCCTTGTTCCAGAGCCCGAACCTTTGTTTCGAGATTAAGCTTCTCGGTTTCGAGATCTTGTTTCTCCTTGATAATCGAACTATTTCGAAGATCGAGGTCGGCGATTTTGTCGTCCTTCTCCTTCAAGGACGCCTTGGTTTTCTCACCCAAGGTGTCGACGATTTCAGCCCAGGTATTGGCATCCGCATTTATTTGACTACCGTTCCCGGCTGTGGAGGGATTCGGTGAGACCGCAGGACGGGGTGTAGACTTTGAGGCAGCGCTTCCTTTAGGAGACGCGCTGGCTATACCCCTGCTAGGGCTGATTGACCCCGGAGGTGACGACGGCGATTGACCGAAGGTCAAATTGACGCCGACGAAAGTAACCGCAATAACCAATAAATAGATTTTTATTTTGTTCTTCATGATCCCCTTTCTGAGGAATTTGTTTTTAGGCGCTCCAGACATTATGCCCAGAACTATCTAACCTATTCAATATTTAGCATACTTTTATTCAAAAGTCAAGTAACGATAAAATAAAAAACGATTGAGCCGAGGGCACTCAATCGCTGTAACCTTTTTCCCTAAGTGTCTTCTCGATGAGGGCCAGTTTCAAACGGGCATTCTTCACAGAGGCTTGAATTAACTCTGTTTCGTCAATATTCGAGACAGGATCCGAAGGAAGGCTTGGAGGTATTGCCGTCACGGTTGGTGGTGATGAAGGACTAACCTTTGCAGATTCATTTTTGGTTTCTTTGTTAAACCAATCTGACCACCAATGACTCTCGCCGTTTTGAGCAAGTTCAGACTGCCTTTTTTCTGCGTCTTTTTTGGCCAGTCTTTCTATTTCTCCCTCCTTTTCCACGAGTTTTCGATTTACCTCAGCAATGTCTTTGTCTTTTTGGACGAGAGATTGCTGAAGTTTGGTCTTTTCCCCCCGCAGATTGTCAGCAACGTGCTGTGAGCTCCGAAGATTATCTTCCAGTTCGGTTTGCCGAATCGTTGATTTATCCGCCGAAAGTTCAGCTGTTTGAAAAGCTTTTTGCCACTCTTCACTTTGTTTTAGCAAAGCTTGCTTCTCATTTTCTTTCCGATCCAGCTCCTTGCTGAGCGCGTAATGATTATCGCGCTCCTTGTGAAGTTCGGTGACCACATGATTGTAGCCCAGAAAGTAATCCGCATTTTCTTTCAAGCAGCGCCAGCCGAAGCAGACAGTGCTAGGAAGATAGTTCAGAATAAATCCGAGGGTGCAGATTACAAGAGCAACCATTCCGAGATGCCGAAGAAGTAATCGCCACTTTAAGCGACGAAGGATGATTGCGAAGTGAATCACTTCTTCCACAAACTTTGGCCAGCCAAGACGATAAATCGCCACCGAGAGACCAATGATTGTTCCAAGGATAAACAGAATAAGAATCGTCAGTATTATTTTCATTTTTTAAGAACTTTGTGTGTGTTTTTGGGTTGAAATCTTCCTTCTCATTATCACATTTATTGGTCTTAGTCAAGGATGTCCCTCCATAGCAGCTTAGGCCGGGCAAATAAAAACGCCGCAGATTTGCATCTGCGGCGGGTGTGAAAGAGCTAAGTCCGGTTTTGTACTATTCCCGCGGCTACCTCTTGCTTGGGAAAAACGATTTCCCAAAAATTACCCCGGGTATATTCTCCAATCCTTTCGAGATAGGCTTTCCCGTGTTTCGAGATAACGTTTGCTATGTCGGTCGGATTCGTGGCAATTCGAACTGGAATCGGATCTCGACGCCAGAAAGCCCAGCGACTCCCCCTTCTTTCCATGCGGGTTTTCACTCGCTTAAATCCAGCAGATTTCCGAAGTACGTAAAACGGGCAAGGGTCCGTTTCCGTCGGCCATTCAAATGGCTTCCGAGCATGGAAGGGTCGCAGGTTAGAGTTGGCCATTATCTTAGCCGCTCCGATTGCAATAGCGTGAAGTGGATCGTGCACTCGCAGTACCCGATAATTCAGCTCGAGACGAAGATACTCGTCAAGATTATGGAGCAAGGTGCCTCCTCCTCCCAAAAAGAATGAACAGGGTTTCTCCTCGTCCGAAAAATCAGCAACCAGGCCGTTTGGGGCTTTATTGCAAACTTCTCGAATGTTCAGAACCAATTCTTCATTCAGAAAGCGGAAGGCTTCGACGGTATCGGATCGACGTATGAAGATGTTTCCACCTTTTCCGGTTTTTTTGTCGATGGCCGGGACCGTCATTCCAATATCTTCCTCTCCTTCCTTTAACATTGCGGCTCCGATTTGAATTTTTACCTTTTCCGCCCGGAGTGGATCAAGTTGAAACCCATATGTCTTTAGCAGGTAGGTTTGTAGAGCCTCGGTGTAATAACCACCCCCTGCATTTTGAACCGCCTCAACTTTAAGAGTACCGGATCCGGTAAACAAAAGAAGCTGCGACGTGCCGTGTCCGATATCGATACCGAAGGTCGGTTCGATAGTGTTGGGATCATACAATCCTCCTCCTAAGACGGCGCAGAAAACTTGGCTGACGATTTCAACCTCGTTCGCTCCAGCCATCATGGCTACATCAGACACTGTCTTCTCCTGAAGAGGAGTTAACCCCAGAGGAACTGTAATGATTAGGTTGCGCTTGGCTTTCGGATTAAGGCCCATCTTTTCACAAACCTTATCGAGACACATTTTCCACATAGCAGCCGTCTCCACGTCATGTTGGATCAAGCCGTCGACGATTGGTTGAAGGGTTCTGAAGCCGCTCGTCCATGAATCATCGGAGATTTGGTTGATGAGTGGCTTAGCCATATTCCCAATCGCCGCGATACGCTCGTAGCGCGACTCGTCCCCCTGACGATTAGATTTCAAAATAATCACAGAGGGCTCATCGAACATGTTACCCAGATCGAGTGAACCGTCGTGATTTAAGGGAATTATGATAGTGTTTCCGGTGCCCGGATCGAGCGCAAAATCCACAATCATTCTCTCCTCGCGAAGACGTTTCTCTTCTGCGGTCATCTTTCTTTCTTTGCGGTTCTGCAACCAACCTTTTTTGGGAATTTTGGTTCCGTTGGAAGTGGTTGAAGTGCTTAGTAGTTGATCGAATCTTTCTGATTTTTCGGTAATTGTTTCCATTTTTAAGTTACTTCTACCCCTGCTTTTAGCATAAATATAAAACTGTGTCAATATAAATAAAAAAGCGTTGCGCGGGGGCGCAACGCTAAGTATTTACTAACGAGGGTCAGATGGGCCGTAAATATCCTGAAATTTAGACCACCATCCCGATTTTCTCCGAGTCTCATCCTCTGCCATATTTCCCTCAGGAGTAATCCTTGTGGGCGAATCTGGTTGGGGCGACTCGAACTTTTCTTGGTGTGTCTCGAGTTTTACCACTTTCGGCTTCAAAGCTTTTAATGCCGAGGGTTTAACTACTTTTGGCGAAACAGTCGAAACAACTGGAGAAATTTTGTTCGGTCTTTCAACCAAAGGTTTCATTTCTGCTTCGAGCTCTTTCTTAGCTTTCTCACTGAGGACTGGCTCAAGAGGGATTTGATTTTCGAAGAACGTTTCAATGTCCTTTCGATTCTTCAAGTCGTTCTTCGATATCAACTCAATCACCTCTTGCGGGGTAAATTTTGGAGTTGATTCACGAGGTGGCGTTACCAGAGGAATGATCTCCCCGGTTTTGGCATAGATTGGAACTGATAGATAGAAGCCCTCTTTCCAAAGATACCGACGCTTAACAATGCATTTGCGTCGATACATTCGGCTGTCATATTCTTCATCAGTCTCGTGCTTTACCTTAGGCATCGAGAGTAGCCTTTCTTCCTGCCCCTCCATAGGAACAATCGGCACCATCCACAGTTCCTCCCCTCTCCAAATCGGCTTTTCCGGCACGCGCCGAAATCGTTTAATCGGAAGAAGTGGGTGGAGTGGCTTACCTTCTGCTGCTAGGCGAAGATTTTTTCTCTCGATTTTCCGATTTTCACCTAATCGTCGGCGATGTTCACTCTGACTCATTGGCAGGCAGAGTTCATCCCAGAATTCCTTCGGAGTGCGTAACCGAATTATTGGTTCGGGTGGCAACTCAAAATTCTTTTCCTCGTCCGAACGAAAGTCCAAATCAGCATACTTGGCTTGAATTTTTCGAACGTTGCCATTCGGATATTTCAATACCTCTACCGGACCAGAAATGAAGTTTGTAAGACCATTTTTTTTCCATTCCTCGGCAATTTCCTTGGATTTCTCGTAGAAATTATGCTCGAGTTCCGGCGGGCATTCAAAACTTGCTGTCGTCGCTTGATCCAGATTTGAAACCAGTTTCAGTTGACGGGCTATTTTCCAAGTGCGCTCCAGTTCTTTTTTTGCTGTATCGTATAAGGCTTTAACATCTTCGTTGTAGCCGCCTCGTTTAGGATCCTTGAAGGCTTTCTCAGCCAAAAGATATAGGTTCCAAAAACTACCAGCTTTAGCGATGATGAATTTATTCCACTCCTCTACAGGAATCTCGGCGAAAGTTTGGAAGTCTTCAGCCGAATAACCATTAAGGAGTAGGTTGATTAGTTCTTTATCGCCCCAATAAGTGACATCGACAGGAGTAAGGAAACCGTTTCCGCTACCCTCCACTGAAGTTACTTCACCGTGAATGTTTGTAATATCTTTGGTTAAGAAATTACCGATGCCTGTTTTTCGAGAGACATTACCAAAAACTTGGCCGAGCCAGATTAAAAACCCGACTTCAAATTTGCCCTCCAAACCGCGCCCTTTAAAACCATCGAGTGGTCCAACAACACGTAAAGAATCTCCGAAGAGGAGACCGTTGTCTTGAGGATTCCGCTTACCGTCCCAGTCATTTGTCCGAGGGCGAACCCTCTGGTTCAATTCTTTTGCTTTTTCTGCTCCCTTCCCTGTTAAGGGTGCGGGAAATCGAGTAACTTGATTCAATTTTTCTCCTTTGTTTTTTGTTGTCGAAAATCTATTTCTACCCGAGTATTACCACATTTAATGTGATAAGTCAAAGTTTTTGAGAGAAATCTTAAGAGGATGCTTTTATAGAAGAATTTCCAGAGTAAGTAGCCACCACCACGTACCTATCTTCCTTGGCGCCGAAGCTATTGCAAGTTGAGAGAGTGAGCATATTCTCTTTAGTTGAGAAGCTGACATAGGCACTTGTATCTTTCTCTAATTTAACGGAGTTGACGGTATAAAAATAAACATGATCCTTGGTGACAATTTTTATTTGATCGCCAGAGGTTAAATTGTGAAGATTATTAAAAACTTCATAGGCCTTATTGTTCACTACTTTAAGTCCGGTGGAATGGCCGAATATAAACATGTTGCCAATACCAGGAAGACCGGATCCGGGATAGTGGACAGCGCCTTCGGTCAGGGCGCTGTCTAAAATAGTATTGCTGGTACTGTTTGGATTAACGATTTTAAAATCCAGACCAATTTTTTCTGATTGAATGCGCAGAGGCTCTTCTCCTTTCAGGGTGGGTGCGACTATGTTATTGGAATTGTTACCAGTAATATTTTCAATAGAGTTTTGAGAAAGTTGATTAAGTATGTTGGTACCGCCTTCTTCCTTTAGCTCAGTAGGAATGAGGCCGAATAAATAAAGCCCAGTAAAAGTCACTAGAAAAATGAGTAGGAAGAATATTGAAAACTGCGCTTCTTTCGCTTTATACCATTTCATCCCTGCATTATACGTCTATTTGACAAATAATCAAATGTGGTATATAATTCGCTCACTATGGAAAAAGAAAAAAACCCAAAATTACTAGTTCAAAGTATCCCTCCGAACCTTCCTATTGAAGAGGAGAAGTCTTCTTCTCGAGTGGTTTGGCGTATTCTTATTTTAGGTGCCGTTTTAGTGGTTTTAGTGGTTTTAAGTATTGGAATTATTAAATTAGTGCCCAAGGCACTTTCCTCTCTGGCCTCAGTAAACGTTTCTATCTCTTCCCTTTTTACGCCCAATAAACCAAAGGCAACCTCTACTCCTCTTACTGTCTCTACACCGAGCGCAACTACAACTAATAATTACTTTCATATCGAAAATCCTCAGATCGGAAATTCCAATGCTACCAATCCTCGCAAAAATCAAAATAATTACCCAAGCTCCGGTAATTCTAATAACTCCGTTGGGACTGTTAATAACGGTGCCCCTGATTTAGAAGTTACTATTACTTCCATCGGCACCCTAGAGCGTAATACCGGCGCTTTCATTCCTAACACAAATGTAAATACTAATGACCGAGTAGCGGTGAAATTCCAAGTAGAAAATGTTGGAAACGGTCCTTCGGGTCCTTGGAATCTTTCTGCTGCCCTTCCCGCCGTTAATCCTTCAGATCAAATCAAAAATCTTTACAATCAAATTTCTATTCCGGCCGGTATGGCCGTCAGCGGTGAACTTTACTTTGACTACGTTCAAACTGGACAAAGTCGTTTAGTAAAAATCGTCATCAGTAATAATAAACCAGAATTGCAGACGGCAAATAATAGTGCTCAAGTGACTATTAATGCCACGGGCGGAAATTATGGAAATTATAATGGCGGTATTACTTCTAACGGAGTGGACTTAGCAATTCAAATCATAGATACGGGTACGGTGGATCGATCCACTGGGCAGTACAGCCAAACTAATTATATTTCGTCTGGTAACCGTGCGGGGGTGCGCTTCCGAGTGACTAATCAAGGAACACTTTCTAGCGGCTCTTGGAATTTTAGTGCTACTTTACCGAATTCAAATAATAACTGCTCTTATAATTACGGAAACAACTGTAATAATGCTAATAATAATTTGACCCAAAGCAATCAAGCGTCTCTAACACCCGGTGAAAGTCGAATCTACATTCTTGGGTTTGATGGAATGCAGTATGGTTCAAACAATAGCGTCACCATCAACCTCGACCCTTATAATCAAACTAATGATGTTAATAGAGGAAACAACAATGCCTCTGTGAACATCAGTGTCAATAATTACTAATTAATTAAAACAGCCGGCGCGAGATTCTCGCGCCGGCTGTTTTAATTTGTCTAATTTATAACTATAGGGCTGCTAAATATCGATGTTAGCCGCCTTAGCATTAGATTGGATGAATGACTTGCGGCTTGGCACGTCGGTGCCCATTAAAATTTCAATTACCTTATCCGCTGCTTCGCCATCTTCAATATTTACTTGTTTCAAGACGCGATTATTAGGGTCCATCGTCGTTTCTCCAAGTTCTTCTGCATTCATTTCTCCTAGACCTTTGTATCGCTGAATGGCGATCTTCTTTGCGCCCCTTGATGGGGCCGTTTTTTCATTTGTCTCGGTATTCTCTTGCTCCCCTTCCACGCTTTGGTTTTCTTCTTCTCCTCCCTCACCTCCTTCTTCAATGGTCTCACCGATTTCTACTTTTTCTTTAGCTAAAAATTTATTCTTCTCTTCTTCAGTATAAAAATACAAAACTTCTTTGCCGTATTTCACTTTATAAAGCGGCGGTTGAGCGATATAGATAAAGCCGCCATCAAGAAGCGGTCGAAAATATCTATAGAAGAGTGTGAGAATGAGGGTGCGAATATGAGCACCGTCGACGTCAGCGTCGGTAGCAATTATGATTTTATGATATCGCAATTTAGAAATATCAAAGGTATCGCCGATGGCCGTGCCAATGGCAATAACTAGATTTTTAATCTGCTCTGATGCCAGCATTTTATCTAGACGAGCGCGCTCAATGTTTAAGATCTTGCCTCGAAGTGGCAAGATGGCTTGGGTGCGGCGATCTCGTCCCATTTTGGCAGTACCCCCGGCGGAATCTCCTTCTACAATAAATAATTCGGATTCGCTAGCTTCCTTCGATTGGCAGTCGGCTAATTTACCCGGCAAGGTCATACCTTCAAGCGCCCCCTTACGTAGGATAGAGTCTTTAGCAGCTTTAGCCGCCTTTCGGGCTTTCAAGGCGAGTAATGATTTGTAAATGATGGCTCTAGCGTCATCGGGGTTTTCCTCAAGGAAGGCAGCAAAAGCTTCGCCAAAGACACTATTAACGGCGCTCTGGGCCTCAACGCTCCCGAGTTTTGCCTTCGTCTGGCCTTCAAATTGAATTTCTCTTAGCTTAACGGAAATAACTGCAGTTAATCCTTCCAAGACATCCTCTCCGGTGAAATTATCGTCAGATTCTTTAATAATATTGGCCTTACGTCCATAAGAATTAATGGTGCGTGTAAGCGCTGTTTTAAAACCAGTCAAATGAGTACCTCCTTCTGGAGTGTGAATATTGTTAGCAAAAGCTGTAACTCGTGAAGCGATGTCGTCCACATACTGAAGTGCCACTTCTACCGATTCCACTCCCTCTGACTTTTTATCCACATAAAAAATATTTTTGTGAACTGGTTTTTGTAGTTGGTTGTAAAACTTTACTAGTGAAACTAATCCTCCTTCAAAGTAGAAAGTTTGAGAAGGATAATCTAGACCAAGTTCGCGAAAATAAAAAATATCATCAATATTCAATTTACCACTCTCAGCCCGGGCATCGATCATGGAGATGCGTAAACCTTTTACTAAATAAGCTTGTTGACGCATATGAGAGACCACTCTAGAAAAATCGAAACTAATCTCCTTAAAGATCTCTATGTCTGGTTCAAAGACTACAATAGTTCCGGAAAGCTTAGTGCTAGCAATTTTCTTTACCGCGGCCTTTCGCTTGCCCTGAGAATATTCCTGTACGTAAATCCCTCCATCCTTGTAAACAGTTACTTTAGTGTAAATAGAAAGAGCATTTACGACTGATGCTCCTACTCCGTGAAGGCCTCCCGAAACTTTGTACCCACTATTTTCTCCGCCGAATTTTCCTCCGGCATGAAGAGTGGTCATAATAGTTTCCAGTGCGGAAACTTTCGACTGCCGATGAATATCTACTGGAATGCCTCGGCCGTTATCTACTACTCTTACCCGATTGCCTGGAAGCAGGGTGACTTCAATATCATTAGCAAAACCGCCCATGGCTTCATCTCGAGCGTTATCAAAAATTTCCGTAATAAGGTGATGGAGGCCATCGGGACCTGTGGTACCTATATACATTCCAGGGCGTTTTCGCACTGGCTCTAAGCCTTCCAGAACTGTAATGTCCGCCGCTCCATAACTACCCTTTTTTGTCTCTTTTTCTTCTTTTTTAGCCATTGTTTTAATGAAATAAAGCCCATAAATATGGCTTTATTTCCTAATATTATACTAAATTTATGAGCTTAAATCCATTGACTTTTTTGCCTTTCAGGGTAAATTGAATTTAGAATGATAAAGCCTCGTAAAATGTGGGTAGCGGGATCGTGCATTCGGGAACAAATCTTTCCCCTAAAGCTGGTAAAAAGTTTAGGGCCTCAGCAAATCGAAATCACCGAGAGCCGTTTTAAACACTTTCCTCGTTCCGATCGTTTGATGGAAAAAGATCCAGATCGGCAAGCAGAGGGTTCCTATGCTTTTGAGTTACTTGCCCAATTACTTCCAGAAATGAAAATTGTTCTTGGACCAGACCTAATGGAAATTGCCGAAAAGATATCCGTGAATGTCGGCCTTCCCGATTCGGAAGCTCTAGAATTTATTTTGTCTCTTGTTGTTTCCTCAGTAAATATATATTTGCGACCCCAATATCGGTAGCGACGCCCAGCGTCGCATTTTTTATTTAGCGAACTGACCACTGATCTTTAGCATTCAAAGCAGTGGTAATTTTATCCATAATCTTGTTAATCTCGGCATCAGTCAGTGTACGCTCGGCTGATTGAAAAACCAGTCTGTAGGCATAGGAAGTTTTGGTTTCTTCT
The DNA here is from genome assembly GCA_038215155.1 of Minisyncoccia bacterium. Lineage (GTDB taxonomy): Bacteria > Patescibacteriota > Minisyncoccia > Phycocordibacterales > CAJBRS01 > JADGRH01. Next base: position 27,207 of record JBBQRF010000004.1, on the reverse strand, counting down.
GTTTCTTTATTTATTTTAGTAAAAACATCGAAGAGGCGGGCGCGGACTAAAAGCGCGCCCGCCTCTTTTTTAATAATTTCAAGCACTTCCTCTTCTCGTCCCTTCTCTCCAGTTACAAAAACGGCGATATCACGCAGCACAAAAGGGTAAATAGAAATAGAACTATAAGATTGTGAAGTTCTATTCCCCAACGTGTCACTAAGGAGTTCAGATTCCAAATCCGGTGAAGGTAAATCACCAATGAGCTTATCGAGGTTCAGTTCCATTATTCCATCAACTTTATTAATGACTCCAATATGCTCTTTCTCGAGCATTAATAGCCCCCCAGTATCGTCGGTGGTGCAAAGAGTCATAATCTTAGTATCGAGATGAGAGAGGAGATACTCCCGGACCTTTCTAATTTCCTCATTGACTGACTCCCCTTTGAATCCAGCAGGATGAGCCACGCCGATTGCTAGCGAAGTGAATTCTCCGTTCTTGGTAAATACTTTACCCATTTCAAAAATTTTTATTTCCTCTAAACCAAGAAGCTCAATATTGTGTAAATTCAGTTGGAGGCTTTTTACTAGATTGTCTGTTAAATTACTACGGGCAGATTTCTTATCAGAAGCTAGAGGATTAATTATTTCTATTTCTCCTTTATTCACAATGCTTGGAGTATAAATCTCCGAAAAGCCAGCCTGGCCTAAAATTTTTCTAATGCTATTTTGATAATAGAAATTTTTATTTAGGTTTTTTGACTCTGCTACTTTAGACAATGCTTCTGATGGAATTTTTGAGAAACCATAGAGCCGTCCCACCTCTTCGGGTATATCAATGGCTGATTTTAAATCCAAGCGCTCGTAAGGAATAGTCATTAAGAGTTTTTCCTCCTGATCTTCTATTTGAATTTCTAATTTTTCTAAAATTTTTATGATTTCTTCTCTGGGAATAGTGATGCCAAGAGTGTCATTAATTTCTTTGGGGTTGATAGAAATTTTTTCTTGAGGAGCCTTATTTGGATAAATATCAATCGTCTCTGCCACTTCAGCACCAGGCGACAATATTAAAATCTCACTGGTAACTTTCTCCAACCCAATAACTGCAAGTTCTGGAGTGATTGCATTTTCAAAACGTTTGGAAGATTCGTTACGTAAATTAAGTTCAGTGGAGGTTTTACGTACATTTGATGCCTGAAAGCTAGCGGCTTCAATGAGAATATTTTTTGTGTGAGCATTTACTTCAGCCCGCTTACCACCTTTAATTCCCGCAATTGCTAGCGGTCCGACTTTATCAGCAATGACTAGCGCATTTTCATTCAAAACTATTTCTTTATCGTCCAGAAGGGTAATTCTCTCCCCTGCCTTGGCTAGTCGAATCTCTAGCTCTCCTTCCACCTTATCCGCATCAAAGGCATGCAGGGGTTGGCCCACATAAAACATAATGTAATTAAGGGCGTCAACAATGTTATTAATCGATCGCTGATCAATTGATTTTAAAAATTCTTGAAGCCATGCAGGTGAGTCCGTGACTGTGACGTTTTTAATTTCGCGAATCATGTAACGCGCGCACAGATCAGCCTCGGAAATTTGAATCTTCAAATTTCCGAGGCTGGAATTTTCCGCGTCTGCTTGCGCAGGCTTCGCCCGCGCCTCTCCATTTCTCTTCAGTCCTAAAATGGCCGCTACCTCATAAGAAACCCCACGATGTGACAAGGCATAGTGGGCCCTATCCGGCAATACCTTAATATCGAAAATAAAATCATCCCCTATTGGAGTAACCTTCTCCACTTCAAAAGCATGATGCGTCAATAGTTCTGACAAGGTCTCTGCCTCGGGCAACGGTTCATCGAAAAATTTCTGAAGAGTTTTATAAGAAATTAACATTAAAATTGATTAACTAATCGTAAGTCAGCCGAATAAAGCATTCTGACGTCCGGAATATCGTATTTAAGCATCACTAATCGATCAATACCCAAACCGAAGGCAAAACCTTTCCACTTTTGTGCGTCTAAACCGGCAGCCTTAAATACATTTGGATGTACCATTCCTGCGCCTGCCATTTCCAATAACTTGCCTTTCCATTTCATAAAAACTTCTAAGGATGGCTCGGTGAAAGGAAAGTAACTAGGCCGAAACAAAATTTCTACCTCTTCTCCAAAAATCCCTTTAAACAACTCAGTCATGGTCCACTTTAAATTAGCCATGGAAATATTTTTATCAACCACCAACCCTTCTAGTTGAAAGAATTGAGTTTCGTGAGTGGCATCTGTCGCCTCATTTCGAAAAACTTTCCCCGGCACAATAATTCGAAGTGGTGGCTCATTTTTCTCCATGAACCTAATTTGTACCGGTGAAGTCTGAGTGCGCATTACTAATCTCTCATCCTCTTTATTCTTAACCCAAAAAGTATCTTGCATATCTCGCGCAGGATGATCAGCTGGAATATTTAAAGCATCAAAGTTATAAAATTCTGTTTCTAGTTCGGGACCTTCAGCCACCACAAAGCCCAGTTTTGAAAAAACCTGGTAAAGTTCCTCGATGACTTGGCTCAAAGGATGAATATGCCCTTTAAAATCCTCTTTCATATAGGCCATTATAACGTAAGAGTTGAAAAATGGCCTATTTCAAGCTAGGATGAGGGAAATATGCATTTTGTCTCAGAGGGAGTCACCTATACTTTTCTATTTTTAACCCTTTATTGGGAGATTTTTATGTTGGTGACATTTTGGGAAAAAAGGGGCGATATAAAGAAAGAAGAATCCCGAAAACTGACCACCTTTCCGGGTGTAACCGTTCTAGTACCCTGTTACAACGAAGAGACTACAATTGGCGGAACTATTCAATCTCTCTTGGAAATCAATTATCCTAAAGAAAAGCTTAATATTATTATTATTGATGATGGAAGTGATGATAGAACTTATGAAGTTATTTCGAAATTTAAAGACGTGCCAAACATAGAAATCCTTAGGAAAGAAAATGGTGGAAAATACACCGCCTTAAATTTAGGATTAGAGCACGCTAAGACAGAATTTATTGGCTGTTTAGACGCCGATTCATTTGTCCATCCCGAGGCACTTCAGCAAATAATGCCTTACTTTGATAACCCTGAGACTATGGCCGTTACTCCTTCCTTGAAGATCCATAATCCTAACTCCAGTATTATGCGTATGATTCAAAATGTGGAATATAATTTAGGCATCTTTGTTAGAAAAATTTCGGCAATATTAAATGCTATCTATGTTACTCCGGGTCCTTTTTCTATTTTCCGTGCCCAGGTTTATCGTGATTTAGGAAATTATCGTCATGCACATAATACCGAAGATATGGAAATGGCTCTTCGCCTTCAATCCAATCATTATAAGATTGTGAACGCCCATAAAGCGGTAGTTTTTACTGTAGGGCCCAAGACTTTTCACAAATTATATCGGCAGCGTGTACGTTGGACACATGGCTTTTTAGAAAATCTTAAAGATTATCGTTTTATAATCTTAAATGCTAAATATGGAAATCTCGGCCTAATGATTCTGCCTTTGTCCTTTATTTCCTTCTTTGCCACTATCTATCTAGTGCTTATTTCATATTACGCCATCGTTCAATCAATCATTAGTGAGATTGTTTACCTCCAAACTGTGGGCTTTCGTCCTTCGTGGAATTTTCATTTTCATTGGTTTTACGTCAACACCGCTACTCTTTCTTTCGTCAACATATTAGTTGCCGGTCTAACCTTAGCTTTGATTATTATAGGCAAGCGCATGGCAGGCATACGAGATCGTCGCTTTATGGATTTAGTGTATTCCGCTCTTCTTTACTCATTCATCGCTCCTCTTTGGCTCTTAAAAGCTTTTTATAATAACCTCTTTTCCAGAAGTACTCCTTGGCGCTGATCTAGCAAACGTCGCTAATTCGCTATTCTGGTCTCTAGATTTAATTAGCGACGTTTGCTATCCTGACAGATGATGGACTGGCGAAAATATCTACTCACTCTCACCATAACTCTGATAATTTTCTTAACCGCCCTTTTTCTTAATAATTATTTCGATAACAAGAGGATCGAGAACATTCAAGGCATCCAAAATTCCATTTCCACTGACATTGCTTCCTCCGAAATTCAGTTTTCACTGCTCGGCGAGTTTTCGTGCAAAACTGTGGATGACTCAATTCTTTCTCCTGAATTAAATTCCTTGGCAGATAGATTGCGTTATGGCGAAGCTAATATTGGCAATACTAATAGCAATATTATTCAGTTAAAAAAAGATTATTCCTTACTAGAGTTAAAAGATTATCTACTAATGAAGCAGATTAGCGCCCGCTGTAAAAAACCTTCGGCCTCCCTTATCTATTTCTATTCAGATAAAGAGTGCCCGGACTGCATCCGAGAGAGCTATGTTTTAAATGCCTTAAGAGATCAATACCCTGAACTTAGAATCTATTCGTTTGATTATGGTCTTGATTTAGGAGCAGTGAAAACACTTATTAATATCAATAAATTATCAGGAGAATTACCTGCTCTGATAATTGATGAGAAGGTTTATTACGGCTTTAGTAGCATCGAAGACGTGGAAGGATATCTCCCGATTTTAAAGACTCTCTCAGCTTCCTCGACTAACGCAACTTCCACAAAGAAAAATTTTTGATTTCCTCAGAGCCGGAGGTCGGGCTTGAACCGACGACCTATAGTTTACAAAACTATTGCTCTACCGACTGAGCTACTCCGGCTCTGAAAAAACCAACTTCACTATCTCAACCTAACACTATTTATTTTTTATGCTTGCTCTTGTGTTCCTCTATATTCTTCAAAAAGAAGGAAGTAGAAGATTTTTCTTCATTAACCTTCCCTTCTCCTTTTACCAAATTTACCGTTTTAGTCAATTTATTTCTAATTTGCCGATAAATTATCAAAAAAAGGTTCTCGACTTTTTCCAAAATGAAATGGTAGAGAAGCACCATGGTACGCCAATTGACCTTATATAACACTCCATCAATTTTCCGTCCGGTCCGGATAAGCCACTGATCTGCGCGAGAGCTAATTAGAGTTAACTTCTTACCACTTTTTTCTTCGGCCATTTTTAGCCCAATCATAAGAGCCATCAAGATGAAAGAGAGTATGAAAAGAGAAATCAGAAAGATGGTCATTTTTCTTATTTATCTAACACACCGAAGCGGGCAAATCTTGCTACCTCAATCTTTTCGCCGAATTTCTGAATAGCTCCTTCGATTAGTTGGCCTATGGTCTGTTCGCCATTTTTAATGAATGGTTGCTCTAATAGGATACGGTCGGCAAAGTAGGCATTTAGCTTTCCTTCCATAATTTTCTCATGCATTTCCTTTGGCTTTCCCTCAAGTTCTTTTTGGAAAACTTCTGTAGCTTTATTGCGGTTCTCCTCACTGATCTCTGCTTTATTTAAAAATTCAGGCTTAAGAGCAGTAATATGCATAGCGATTTCATATGCTAAGGTTTTGAATTCAGGGTTCTTGGAGACAAAATCTGTTTCAGAGGCAAGCTCTATCATCGCTCCTACATTTCCATTTGAGTGAATGTAGGCGGCAATAGTGCCGGCGCCGAGATTACGATCGCTCTTTTTGTTGGCGATTTCGGCGCCTTTTTTCTTTAAAATTATCTGGGCTTTATCCATGTCCCCCTCTGCTTCTTCTAAAGCTTTACGGCACTGCATAACAGAAATGCCAGTTTTATCTCGTAATTCTTTTACCTGATCGGTAGTTATAGTCATAGTAACTTAAATTTTAGGCTTCAAAGCTTGCCCTTCTTTGTAGGCTTCAGTGATTTTATCAACGAAAAATTTAATGCTAGTGATGGAAGAATCATTCGCCACAACCGGAAAATCCACTTCTTTCAAATTGCAATCAGAACCACAAAGGGCTAGCACGGGAATTTTTAATTTCTTTGCTTCCTCTACGGCAATATGTTCTCTGCGAGAATCAACAACAAAAAGTGCAGCAGGTAATTGTTTTAAGGTGGTCAGACCGGAAAAAAGTAATTCAAGTTTTTCAATCTGCCTATCTATTAAGAGTCGTTCTTTTTTAGTGTATTTAGCTAACTCACCCTTCTCGCGCTGACTAACTAAATCCAACATCTTCTCTACTCGCTTACGAATATTATCAGCATTGGTAAAAGTTCCACCGACCCAGCGGCCGGCGACATATGGCATTTCAATCTTTGCTGCCCCTGCTTCGATGGCCTCTCGTGCTTCATTTTTACCGGACACTAGTAACAGAGTTTTAGACTCTGATCCAAGCGTTTTGACAAATTCCAGGGCAGTATTTAGAAGCTCTTCGGTCTTCTCTAAATTAATGATTTCTACCTTGTTTTTAGCCCCGAAAATATAAGAACTGGTAGTAGGGTGGCGGCGTGAACGAGAATAGCCGAAATGTGCTCCGACGGAGAACATTTTCTCAATTAATTGGCTATTTTGCTCTGTTTTTTCTGCCATAGGTAGGGAACAGTGTAGCAATTAAGCCTTTTCTTGTAAAGTTGAAATGATGGGCCCTAACTCCCCCGCAAAGATCTTCTCAATGTTGTGCCAGGATTCCTTGATACGATGATCCGTTACGCGGTCTTGAAGAATGTTGTAGGTGCGGATTTTTTCCGAGCGATCGGCAGTTCCGATTTGATCGGAACGCTCTTTGGCAAATTTCTTGAATTCCTCTTCTTCTTTTAATTGCTCCAGTTTGGCAACGAGAATACTCATGGCCTTTTCGCGATTTTTCAATTGACTTCTTTCTTGAGTCGAGCGCACGTCAATACCGGTCGGCTTATGAATCAGCCTTACAGCCGTCTCCACTTTATTAACGTTTTGACCACCAGCACCGCCGGATCGAGAAAACTCCATTTCAATATCTGTGGGATTAATAACCATGTTAGTTTTTTTACGAATAGGAAGAATAGCTACAGAAGCCGTAGAAGTGTGAACTCGTCCCATTTTCTCAGTCTTAGGAACTCGCTGGATCCTATGAACGCCCGTCTCAAAACGTAACTTTCGATAAACATCCTGGCCTTTAATTTCTATTGAGACCTCTTTGTAGCCACCAAGAGCAGAAGGAGATTCATTTATTTTTCTGGTAGGCCAACCGAGAGCAGTAGCGTATTTCTGATACATAATGGAAAGTTCCTCAGCAAAAAGTGCGGCTTCCTCTCCCCCGGCGCCTGCTCGAACTTCCAAAATGACTTCATTCGGAAATTGTTCTTCGGATTCTTCTACTTTCAAGATGCTTGCAATCTGCTCTTCAATGGATATTTTTTGGATTTCTAAATCTTTTAATTCCTCTTGAGCCATTTCCGCCATCTCTTTATTAGTATCCGCCATTTTTTTCATTTCCTCTTCTTCTTGAATGAGACGCTCCAATTCTCCCGCTAGAAAACTGGTTTTATGATTTTTTTTCAGCTCTGCCAATTTTTCTTTTTCCATGTAGATAGATAGACACCGCGGCTGCCATTTAAATGGCAGCCGCGGTGTCTATAGAGTATTTATTTCTTATCTTCTGAACTCTTAGCTTTAGTGGCAACTTTCTTTGAAGTAACTTTTTTGGAGCCAGACTGTCGAGCTTTGAATCTTTCTACTCGGCCAGCCGAGTCGAGAACCTTTTCATTGCCTGTATAAAGTGGATGGCAGGCAGCACAAATTTCCACCTCCATTTTCTCCTTAGTAGAGCCGAGGGTGTAGATCTTGCCGCAGGCACAGGTAATGGTGGCTTTTGGAAAATATGCGGGGTGAATGTCCTTTTTCATAACTCAGAGAGTATAGCAGAACACGGCGAAGCCTACAACTTTTAGTGAGGGTAAGACTTGGCCTAGCGGACCCAAATTGACTACCGCGCCTCGATGAAAGTTGTAGGCAAGACGAGTTTTGCTATCCGTTTAAGATATCAATATTCGCCTGAATATTTTTAACTTTGGCCATTACTTGATTGCCGTAAGCGCATGAGGATCCCCCACTTCCATAATAACGACAAGCCGCCCGTATTTCTGCGCTATAACTTCCGCCCACTGCTCCCAAATCTTGCAAATATAGTGCCGAGGCCATGAAAGCGTCGGGGGGATTCCAGGGATCGGCAGCGGACTTTCCAAGGGCCGCGGCAATTCGAGAAGCGTTCAGTTTCCAAGTGGAAGCAATGAATTGCGCCGGCCCCATGGCCCCTCCATAACCATAGCCACCAATTGGACAGGAAACTTTAGTATGGTATGGATCCCTCCCGACAGCGGCCGTAATTTCTAAGAATGGAGCGACGTCTCGATCTGGTTTCATTAGATTATTAATTATTGCCCCGGTAGAAATTCTAGTGCCCTGACCGGAAGAATTGGTTAGATAGCAAGTTCCGACGTTCGCTCCGAGGTTACTTTCCTGAGTTATGATGGCTAAAATAAAGGCTGCATCTACTCCAGTGACGCGTTGGGCACTCTGAGCATAAGCCAGAGCATCACCGAACTTAATTGCTGGTACATCTCTTAATACGAATAGTTGATTACGTATTTTAGCCGCTTCGGATTGCTTACTTGAAATAACTCCTTGATAATTTTTCTGCTCAGATTTGTTTAGACTAAGAAGTCTTTGCTTTTGTGCCTCTGCTACTTTAATTTTGCTTTGCTCGCTTTGAATGTCAGTACGAGTATCAACTTCCTGATCTTTCTTTTGACTTAGTGCCTGTTGTTGGGCTTCAGTTTGATGTTTATCCTCTTGAACTTTATCTACCTGAGCTTTTAAAGCACTGTTAAGAGTGGTGAGAGCATCCATATCTAAAAGAAAATCGGAAAGATTTTTCTTGCTAAGAATGGCCTCTGCCAGAGAATAGGAATCGAGTTGGTGCACTTGGCGCAGCATGTTAGACAGGGAGTTCTGTTCAGCACCAATGTGTTGATTGAGATTATTAATAACTTGAGTCTTAATTGTAATATCGTGTCCAAGTTGATTAATGGCGATGGTGTGAGCTTGAATCTTCAGCTGAGCTTGTTTGATTTGGGCATTTAGAATGGAAATGTCTCTAGATAGAGAAGATCCCTGCTTTTTAGCTTGGGTAAGAATGGTCTGTTGTTGGGAGATTTCTCCCTCAATTTGACGTAACTGAGCCTCAAGAGCTGCTCTCTGTTCAGCGGTAAGGTTAGGATTAGCGGTTTGCCCACTGTCAGAGCTCTGGGCCAGCGCATAGTGTGTATCCAAAAAATTAAGTGAGTTAGAAAAGACAAAAGATCCTACCAATACATAGACGAGCAGTCCGAGAGAAAATTTTTGTAGAAATCTTTTTAAAAATAGAAGCATGTATATAAAGACGCAAAGACCCCCGCCGATTTACTTAGCGTCGGCGGCCTCAGCGCCTTCGGCGCCCTCTTCTTCTTTTTTACCCTTCTTCTCTACTTCAATAGAGTCGAGATCAATTGGAGCCGCCTCTTCTTCCAGTTCTTCTTTCACTTCTGAAGCAAGGGCTACTACTTCTTCCGCATCAGTGACCAGCTCTACCCCGGCTGGCAATTTAATATCCTTGGCAATAATACGTGATTCAAAATTTACTAGTGCTGAAACGTCCAATATAAGTTCGTGGGGCAAATCTTTTGGCATGGCTTCGATTTCCAATTCATGCAATACCTTTACCAAAGTACCTCCAAGTTCTTTCACGGCCGGAGCAATACCAGTAAATTCAATTGGAACTCCCACTTTTACTTTCTTTCCTTTCTCTAAGACGTAAAAATCAGCGTGTCTTACTTTTCCTGTCACTGGATCAAGATCAATATCGTGAATCAGAGCCTCATGATCCTCCCCTACTCCTTTTAGGATAAGTACGGATGACTCTCCGGCTTCCTTCCAAGCTTTGAGAAAATCAACTTCTTTAACGGTAATTGGGGTTGATTCGGCTTTTTTTCCATAGAAAACAGCAGGGATTTGGCCATTTTGACGAATAGTCTCGGGTTTTAACTTTTTCTCCCTTTTTTCCACATTTAATGTAAGCATAGAGAATCATTATAGCTATTCACTTCGAAAAATCAATTAAATTGGCCCTGGGAGGCAGTAGTAATTGGCTAAAGGGCCTCCGCTATTGTAAAGGGCTTGAGCAGGAGTGTTGGTGGTAGGTGCATATGAAAAAGCGAAAATTATATATGATTGAAAATTTTGAGTGCCCAGCAAGCTTCCGCAATTGTATTTGCTGGCAGCATAAGTACTATTACCTGGAAGCATAATATAATAATGAGGATTAGTATTTGGAATAGCCACATAATTAGGTACAAAGGGAGGATTTGTAGTGTTGCCATTCGCAGTCAGATCTACACTAACGGTTGAAGTAATAAAGTTTTTATTGTCAGAGTAGTATTGCTCTATGCCGTTCTTAATCTGAAAAAGGGTTTGGAGTACTTGAGTATCAGAGGCTTTTTGGCGAGCCACATTAATATTCGATAGCACCACAGAGGCTAATAAACCAATAATTGAAATAACTACTAATAGCTCTATTAGGGTAAAACCTTTTTTAAAAGTCAAACTTTTCATCTTTTTGAAGGTAAGCTTTTTATAGTATCGGGAGGTAAGATTTCTCTATCTGTTGGCGATATATCTTCCTTATAAATTATAGGATTGCTTTTTTTCGTTGAATGAAGAAAAAAATAAAGGGCGGCCAGAATACAAAAAAACGTTATGATGAGCAGCATATAATTTGCTTCGGATTCTGATTTAGCAAAATTTTTCCGAATTAGCCAAGCAACCATTCCAGGTTTTTTATCACTCCGTTCAAAGCGATTATATAAGATAGAATTGTTGTTGTTTTCTTCTTCAAACTCGACGTTTGACATATTTTAATTAAATTTAACTAGTTAAATCATATACGTTGTCTGTTCCCCCAGGACCATTTGAGGCACCGTTGAAGTTCCCTCCATTTAGAGTAGTCTGACCGGCCACGCAGGCGGCTGTGGCACTATCGCTACGACAGTCCGTATCAGAATTCAATACACTGTTATTAAATTCTAATTTAGCACCCAGATGATAAAAATTGGGACTTGTAGAAGGATAGTAGGCATAACAATAATTACCAGCTCCACAAGTAAAGGCACTAATGGTCTGACTTGAGGGATCTGTAGGGATTTTACCAATATATTTTGGCGCCAGACCGCTTAAAGCCGTTGGATACGTCTGTCCATTATCCTCGTAATAAAGTTGTAAAGCAGTTTTTAACTGTTTAATATCTGAAATCCTCTGAGCATCTCTACCTTTTCCTCTAGCGGTATTTAAACTAGAAAGAACGACACTACTTAACATGCCAATAATGGCCACCACCACCATTAATTCTATTAAGGTGAATCCTCTTTTATTTAACATTCGATACATATGATGTAGGAAGAGGAAATTTCCTCGAGTTTTCTTGGTTAGGATTAAAAGTGAAATAAAGAAAAATAATTGCCGCAATTATTAACAGGATTACATATGAACTCTTTAGTTTTTGATTTTGCCTGGAATTCTTATTCAAGGGTGCCCGATTTTGTGGCTGAAATTCATTAAATTCCACATCTTTCATCATATATTTAATTATACAAGGTGATTATTTTGTAGCAATGTGCTCCTCCAAGTATTCTAAAGTACCGCCAACCTTCTTGCCTGGATTGAAAATATTTTGTGGATCAAAAATTTCCTTCACTTGTTCAAATAAGCCATACATTTCATGGCCAAACATCTCTTCCACAAAAGGGGTACGCATGATTCCATCGTTGTGTTCTGCGCTAATACTACCCCCATACTGAATTATTAAGTTGTAAACTTCTTTAGCTACCGGTACTATTTTGGCCCGCTCACTTGGAAGAGTGATGTCCATTAAAGGAATGATGTGATAGTTGCCGTTACCCGCATGGCCTGCGATATTTGCTTGAATGTCATTGTCTTTTAAGATTTTAAGGAGCCGCGGTAGAAATTCTGGCATCTTGGCTGGATCGATAACGAAATCGTCAATAAAAGGGGCTGTCTTTTTGCCCTTGACGTGTTGGCGCAGAAGATTGAAACTCTCACGTCGCATCACCCAGTATTTTTCTGAATCTGGACCATCATCTAATATGCGCGTATGAATGGGGAAAGATTTTAATTTAGCAGTAATTGCTTCTACCTTAGTCTCAACCTCTTGCTCAGAATCTTCAGCCAACTCAATTAAGAGAATTAATTTGGGTAACCCGCCCATTTCTAGACCGATAAAGGCTTCAGGGAGAAAACTGAGAGCAAATTTCCAAAAATGTTCGTGGGCCTTCTTGGCGATTTCAGGCATGAAATGAATACCTAGTTTGAGAGTGGCATCGTCAAAAGCTTCGAGACTCTCGGGCTGATAGGGTAAAACCTCATTTACTACCTTTGGTAGGTCGTCCCAGGATTTAAAAAATAAAGCTATGAGCTTTCGATTAGATTTTTCTTTTATTAGGCGCATCTTGGCTTCGGTTAAAAGACCTAGAGTGCCTTGCGAGCCGACAAAAAGTTGGGAAAGGTCAAAGACCTTTTTGTCCGCATCATAAATTCTCCATAGAGCGTAGCCGGAAGAATTTTTAGAGGTTTGGGGTTTGGCTTTTTCAATAATCTCTTTGTTGGTAGTCACGAGGTCGTAGGTCTTTCGATAAAGCTCGCCCTCGAAAGTATTGAGGGCGAGCTTCTCTTTTAGCTCGGCTTCGCCGAGCTTTGCAAATGTGTATTCATTGCCATCGCTAAGTACCATCGTCACTTCCTCTACAAAATCTCGAATTTGGCCATACTTCAGAGTCTTCTCCCCTGCTGCATTATTCATAATCATTCCTCCAAGTGCTGCCAATTGTTTTGAAGCGGGATAAACGGGCAGAGAAATGTGCTTGGGTAAAGTTTCAGTCTCAAAATCTCGGTAGAAAACTCCGGGCGCCACTACGGCCCGCAGATTCTCAACATCCACTTCTTCTTTTTTAAAATACTTAGTGAAATCTAGAATTATCGATTCGTTAATGGCACCGCCCGACATGTCGGTGCCGGCAGAGCGACCCGTCAGCGATAGCTCGGGCCGTCGTTTTTCAGACAGGGCAGGCCTATTCTTTTTTTCCTCCGAGACATACTTGACTAAATTCTTCAGATCATCGGAATCTTTCGGAAAAACTACAAGCTCCGGCCGCACTTCAAACAAACTAGCGTCTCGACTATATTTTGTAAGGGTCTCTTCACTATTGTCTACTTCCCCTTTTATTATTTTCTCAATTTCTTCTTTCACAAATTATTAAAAATCCTTAATTTCTCCTCAGCTACTTTCTGCATGGCCACGATTGCGGGTTTATTAAGTTTGTAGGGCGCTACTTCCTTTGGACTATCCGCGAGAGATTTACGCAAGGCCTCAGTATAAGCAGCCCGTAATTCCGTACTGACATGCACAATTCTAACGCCATTAGCAATTGATGCTTGTATGTCGCCTGCCGAATTACCTGATGCGCCATGGAGAACAAGCGGTACCTTAGCCGCGAGTCCTACCTCTCGAACTGTGTCAATATTGAGGGCGGGGTCACCACTCTTTAACATGCCATGAAAATTGCCAACTGCCGGAGCCAAGAGATCAACTCCAGTTTCCTCTACAAAACGTGCTGCTTCCTCTGGATGAGTCAAGAATTCTGGTCCTAACTCCACTCCTTTCGGAATTGAATCTAGAACTTCCGAGGAGGTTCCTTTGTAACCTAATTCTCCTTCAATTAAAATTTCTGGATTTTTGCTTTTAGCATATGCCACGCATTCTTTCGTTACTTTAATATTTTCCTCAAATGGCTGCTCTGCGCCGTCATAAATAATGGCATCATATCCAGCGTCTACCGCTTCTTTGACCTTTTCAAATGAATAAGTGTGGTCGGCATTAAGGAAAATCGGGTAATTAAATTCCTCTCTTAAACTTTTTACCAGGAGAGCGCACTGCTTGGTGCCAATAAATTCCCTTTCCCCTTCAGAAGTACCGATAATTACTGGTAAATTAAGTGATCGAGCAGCATTAAAAACCGCCCACAAGCCCTCGATATTAGATATATTAAAATGACCAATGGCCACTTTATTCTGTTCCGCTTCTTTTAGACATTCACGCAAGGTTAGCATGGCTTTATTTTATCACAGCTTTCCTTTTCTCATGATATAATTTCACCCATGAATTCTAAAGATTTTGATTTAATTGCCATTGGAGATACTGTAGTCGATACTTTTATTCGCCTGAACGAGGGTGAGGAAGTCTGGGATGCTAATCATACGTCCGAAAAACTCTGCCTTTCTTTTGCGGACAAAGTGCCTTATGAATTTGCCGAGATGATCTATGCCGTCGGCAACAGTGCCAATGCTGCCGTTTCAGCTGCCCGAGTCGGTCTAAAATCGGCACTTATTTCGAACGTCGGAGATGATCAGCTCGGAAAAGATTGCTTAGAAAGTCTTCATCAAAATTTAGTTGACGCTAGTTTTCTGAAAGTAAATCAGGAAATGAAGACCAATCATCACTACGTCTTGTGGTTTCATGATGAGCGCACCATCTTAATCAAACACTTCCAATACCCATATGAAATGCCGATGGTGGGAAAACCAAAGTGGCTTTACTTAAGTTCGCTTGGAGAAAGTTCTTTGGAATTTCATTCAAAAATTGCCGACTATCTAGAAGCTAATCCGGAAATCAAACTATGTTTTCAGCCGGGTACTTATCAAATGAAATTTGGTAAAGAGGCACTTCAGAGAATTTATCAGCGATCAGAATTATTTTTCTGTAATGTGGGCGAAGCGAACCGAATTTTAAATACATCAGAAACTGATATTAAAAAATTATTAATTGCTGTCAGTGGGCTTGGTCCTAAAAATGTTGTCATTACTGATGGACCGAAAGGAGCTTATGCTTATGACGGAAAAGAATTTTGGTTCATGCCACCTTATCCAGACCCAAAACCCCCATATGAGCGAACGGGGGCGGGAGATGCTTTTGCTTCAACCGTCACTTGCGCTCTTATCTTAGGAAAAACCATGCAAGAAGCCCTGGAATGGGGTGCAGTAAATTCTATGTCAGTTGTTCAAGATATTGGCGCGCAACGAGGTCTCCTTTCTGAAGCAAAGATTAAAGAGTGGCTGGATAAGCGCCCTGCGGATTGGCAAGCTACTAAGATTTAAACAACCAATTTTCCACGCTGGCCCGCTCGCATGTTACTTCCCGCCGTCGCCTTCGGCGAGTCGGATAAGCAACAAGCTCGCAACACCGCTGGATTATAGTAACGAAGTTAGACTTCGATAATTCACCCGGGTCAGATTTACTTATTTCTAAGTCGCTGAGCGGCTTCTATAATAGACTCGGCATCCATACCGTAGTGTTTGATAAGTTCTGAGGGTTTTCCTGATTGGCCGAATTTATCTTTCACTCCTATAAATTCCATTGGTACTGGGTAATTTTTAGCCAAGCATTCTGCAACTGCCCCACCAAGACCGCCGGTAATTTGATGCTCCTCTACTGTAATGATGGCGCCACTTTCTTTAGCTAAATTGATAACTGCTTCTTCGTCCAGAGGTTTAATAGTGGAGATGTTCAAGACTTTAGCGGGGAAGCCCTGATCATCTAATTGCTTGGCCGCTTGAATTGCTTGGTAGACTAGTGCTCCCGTAGCGATAATTCCTACCTGGGCTTTAGTCTTTGGCTGATAAAAAATTTGCGCTTTACCAATTTCAAAAGCGGTTTCTTCAGTAGTGATGATGGGAGTTTTCTCGCGGGCAAGACGCAGGTAAACCGGGCCTTTCATCTTGGCCGCTGCAATGGTGGCCTTTCGCGCCTCGATTGCATCGCAAGGAGAGATGATGGTCATTCGAGGCAAAACCCGAATAATGGCCAGATCTTCCAGGGCCTGATGGCTGCCGCCATCAGGCCCTACAGAGACTCCCGCATGCGATCCAACAATCTTTACATTAGCGTTGTTGTAACAAATAGTAGTTCGGATTTGCTCCCAATTTCGGCCAGGACTAAACATGGCATAAGAAGAAAGAAATGGAACTTTTCCCATGGCGGCCATGCCGGCCGCTACCGTTGCTAAGTTTTGTTCAGCCACTCCAATTTCCACAAAGCGATGAGGAAATTTTTCTTTAAATAAGTGCATTTGTGTGGATTCCGTCAGATCAGCGCAAAGACCCACGACATTTTCATCCTGCTCACCCGCATCAAGTAGTCCTTCACCGAAACCCTTACGGATTGGCGCTTGCTCAATATCGCTATTATCCTTTGCAAAAATTTTGGGGTTTAAATTATTCATGTTCGCTTTTAATTTTTCCACCGAGCGTCCGGAGCTCGTTCAATGCCATCTTTGCCTCTTCTTTATTTGGCGTCTTACCATGCCAATGAAAATCACGCTCAAATTCTTTCACACCTTTTCCAGGAATGGTATGCGCAATGATAACAGAGGGCTTTTCGAAGATAGCTTTTGCCTGTTCGACGGCGGCCACAATTTCAGAGAAATTGTGGCCATCAATCTCTTGCACATGCCAGTTCCAAGATTCCCAACGAGCGCGAAGATTTTCCAGAGGCATAATATCTTCAGTAAAACCATCAATTTGAATATTATTACGATCAATAATGGCAATAAGGTTGTGTAGTTTCTCTTTGCCGGCGAGCATTGCACCTTCCCAGATATTTCCTGCATTCAATTCACCGTCACTAAGAAGAGCATATACATAGCGATTTGAAGCTGGCCCGCTATCAATCCTGTCGGCCAAGGCCATGCCAACCGCTTGTGACAAGCCAGAGCCCAAAGGACCAGAACTAGTCTCGAGACCTGGTAGCCATTCGCGGTGAGGATGGCCTTGGAGTCGGGACCCGAACTTTCTTAAGGTCTTCAATTCTTCTATAGGAAAATAACCGGCATGCGCCATGGCAGCATACAAAATCGGACAGATGTGGCCATTGGAAAGAACTATTCGATCTCGATCAGTCCACCCAGGATTTTTAGGGTCATGCCGAAGTAATTTAAAATAAAGTGCAGTGAAAATATCTGCCATACCCAATGGGCCGGCGGTGTGCCCTGAGCCCGCTTCAAGAAGCATCTCGATAATAGATTGACGAATTTCATTCGCCTTGGTTTCTAATCCCCAAATAGTTTGATCGTTTAGAGTCATTAAGTTTTAAAGCCTAATTTATTTTCAATACGCGTAATTCTTTTATTTAAAGTGTAGACCTCGTCCCGAGTGGCGCGATTTAAGGCTAGATCATCCAAACGATTATTAATTCCGTCTAACTTGCTTTCTAGAAAATCTAATTTGCTTTCTAGAAAATCCATCCGTTCATTCAGGCTTTGTAAAATTTCATTAAGAGTATGAGTAAATCTTTTTTCTTGATCTTCAAAACCCCGGGCAATCATTTGGGCCAATTTATCTATGGTAACCATTTTAGGAATCTTCATTAATGATAATTGTATCAAATTACCATTCCGGCATGAAGTATTAATAAAGATTTTCTAAAGGGATTGAAAGTCATGGATAGCCCCTTCGACATCTGCGCTATCAAAAATAGCTGATCCAATGACAAGACGCTCGGCGCCCGCCGCCAAAATGGCGGGCGCAGTCTCCAGGCTAACGCCGCCGTCGACGCTGACAATCGTCGACGGCGACCTCTCTTTTACACTCTTGATTCGCCCAACCACCTCCCCATCAAAAGGCTCGCCTTGATATCCAATATTTTTAATACCCATTAATTGTACAAAGTCTACGCAGTCTAAAAACGGCCATAGCTCTTCGACTGGAGTTTTCATATCCATGGCAAGGCCCACCTCCACTCCCCCATTTTTAATTTCTTCCAAAGCTACCTTTAAATTTTCTTTCTGACTTTCTAAATGAATCGCCAATCGAGTCGCTCCAGCCAAAATCCATTTACTAGCTTCTCTACTCGGATTATCTACCATTAAATCTATTTCAAAATTTAGTCGCTCCCAAAACGGCAGCCCTTCTTCTTCATGCAAAACCTTTTCAAAATCCGGATCGGGCTGCCGATTATACGGCCAGCTTCGTGATGAGACGAATCGGCCATCCATCACGTCAATCTGAACAGTTTTCACAGAATGGCTAACTTGCGATAACTTCTCCCGCAAGTCTTCATAATTTTCGGGCATGATGGCCGGAATAATTTCCATGCTATTTCTTTGTCTTAGTCTGAATAATTTTTTTCTCTAAATCAGCAATTTTTTTAATACGGCGAACGTGACGCTCTTCCTCGGAGAATCGGGCGCCAAGCCAAAGTTTTACCATCTCTTTTGCTTCCTTCTCATTTAAAAATCGGGCTCCTAAAGAAAGTACATTAGCATCGTTGTGACGGCGAGAAAGTTTAACAATTTCTCTATTTCCCCCATAATAAACTACCGCTCTTATTCCTGGAATTTTATTGGCAACTATTGCCTCTCCCTGGCCCGATGCGCCTAAGACAATGCCGCGAGATTGTGGTTCTTCTGATACTTTTTGAGCAGCTAATTTAATAAAGTCTGGATAATCATCTCCCATTTTGTAAACAAAGGCTCCCATATCTACCACTTCATGGCCTTCGGTTTTTAGAAAGGATAGGAGTGAATCCTTTAATTTAAAACCGGCATGGTCTGAAGCAATGTAGATTTTCATAAATACTTACCCGCTTCAATTACATGTTCTACTAATGAATGGGTGTATCCCATTTCATTGTCATACCAAGACAGCACTTTCACTAAGTTACCATCCACTACTCGAGTCAATCCCAGATCGGCAATGGCGGCATGGGAGTCCCCGAGAATATCGCTAGATACAATTTGATCCTTAATCACCGCAAAAACTTTTTGCCAACGTGGATCATTGGCCGCTTTTTCTAGGGCCGAATTAACTTCTTCTACTGTGGTTGGGCGCTTAGCAATAAAGGTAATGTCGGCAATAGATCCGGCTGGTACTGGCACGCGCATGGAAATGCCGTCAAACTTCCCTTCAAATTGAGTGAGTGCCTTAGCGGTAGCGATGGCCGAGCCAGTGGAAGTCGGTACAATATTCTGAGCCGCTGCTCTGCCCTCCTTCCAATCCTTCTTATTTGGACCATCAACAATTGACTGGCTGGCAGTATATCCGTGAACAGTAGTAAGAATAGCTTTTTCAATACCAATTGCTTCATCTAAAATAGCCAAGAGTGGACTTGCTGAATTAGTAGTGCAGGAAGCATTTGAGCTAACTTTAGAATTTTTCAGAGCTTCTTCATTTATTCCCATTAATACTGTCGGCGCGCCGGCTGAGGCATCTTCTTTCACCGGCGCACTGATTACTACTCTTTTAGCGCCGGCATCTAAGTGGGCTTTTGATTTTTCAAAGCTAGTGAAAAAACCGGTTGACTCCACCACCACATCAATATCTAAATCTTTCCATGGTAGTTGTGCTGGATCTTTCTGACTGAGAAATTTCACTTCCTTTCCCTGTATTACCAACTTAGAGGTTGAGCTTCTAAGTGCTGAATCTTCACTTAGAAGCTCAACCTCTAAGTTCTTCTTTATCTCAATATTCAAACCACTACGGCCATAGACACTGTCGTATTTTAAAAGATAAGCAATGTTCTCTATATCACCAAGATCATTGAGCGCAACTATCTCAATTTCTGGTCGTTTAGAAGCTACTTTATAAAAAGCTCTGCCAATTCTGCCTGCTCCATTAATGGCTACTCGTATAGTTTTCATAATGAAATTATACCCCATGCAGGATATAATTAAAAAATGTCAGAAAAATACCTAATTTTTGAAGTGGTGGGTGATCCAAGCAAGGATTTAGTGGCTACTGCTGTGGTAGCCAATCTGGCTAAATCTCATCCTGAACGAAAAATTATAGTGACTACCCTCTTTCCCGAAGTATGGCTTCACAATCCTGCCGTCTACCGAGTCTACAAACTTGGTAACACTCAATATTTTTTTGATGACTTCGTGGATAAAAAAGATACTGAAATCTTCCGTCTTGATCCGTTTTTGACCGAGGACTTTATTTATCGACGAAAGCACTTAATTGATATTTGGTGCGAACTATCTAATGTGACGGCTGAGATTAAAAAGCCAGAACTTTTCTTTACTGCTAGAGAAATCGAAGCAACAGGAAAAATGACTAATAGAGGAAAGCCCTTGTTCCTTTTTGAAACCCGCGCACTGATAAACCAACCCCCTTTTGACGCTTGGGGTTTTGCTCCTAAAATCTCCACCCTTCCCTTTGCCACGGTGATGGCCGTAGTGACAGCGATGCAAAAAGAAGGCTTTCATCCTATCCATCTAAAAAGGGCTGATGAAGAGCCGCTTGGTGGTATTGAATGGCTCAATTTGCCGCTGCGCCAAATGATGTGCGTTCTGAATTTATCAGCCGAAAATTTATTTTTAAACTCTTTTGCAATGCAAGCTGCCGCGGCGCAAGGCGCCGCGGCTACCATAATCTCCGCTCCAGAAGATTGGACTGCGTGGGGCTACAGCACACTTGAACATCTACCCTCTACTAGCGCCGCAGACATTATTCAAAATTTACTGCCATGAGCAAATTAAAACCGAAATTAATATTTAATATTGCTGGTGGAGTCGGCAAGAACATCACTGCCAGTGCCGTGGTTCGACTTCTCGCCGCAAAATATCCAGATCACGAAATACTGATCAGCTCACCTCATAAAGAGGCTTGGTCAAATAATCCCCACGTTACAAAAGTAATAGACCTTGAGAAAACTCCAGACTTTCGAGAAACCTACTTAAAAGATGGAAAGAATCTTCTCTTTCTACAAGATCCTTACCAAGCCGAGGATTTCATCTTTCGCCGTAAGCACCTAATTGAAATATGGTGTGAGCTCTGCGGCGTAAAATATGATGGAGAAATGCCAGAGTTATTCTTTACCGATGAAGAACGAGAAAGAGTTAAATCTAAATTGAATATCAATGATAAACCTGTCTTCATTATTCAAACTAGTGGAGGCTATATTAATCAGTCCTATCCTATTTCTTGGGCCAGGGATTTACCACTAGGCACGGCTCAGGAAATCGTTAATAGAATGAAATCGGAGGGTTATGAAGTGCTCCATATTCGTCGTGAAAATCAGTATGGCTTAGAGGGAGCTATTCGCCCTCCATTTGAGACTCTCAGGGAATTCCTTTGTGCTCTCCAATTCTCTAATAAGAGATTGCTGATTGATTCTGCGCCGCAGCATGCTGCGGCGGCCCTCGCCCTTTCGTCTACCGTGGTCTGGATAGTTAATTCTCCTAAAGTTTTTGGCTACCCCATGCACCATAATATTTTGCCCGCTTTAGAAGAAAAATTCCGCCACAATCCAGATGCCTATTTAGATAAATACAATATCTGGGGCACCTTGGCGGAACATCCATACGACACTGACCAAATTTTCGATGTAGAGGAAATAATGAAAACCCTCCTAGACTAAATTTTGATAAATCTTTCTCATTTGATCAGCCGCCGTTTGCCAAGAATAGCGGCGGCAAACTTCCAGTCCTTTTTGAATTCGCTTCTCCTTACCTTCGGGCGTTAGAGAAATTAAATCAATCATTGCTCGCTCTATAAATGGAGGAGTAGTGCCGCAATTAATTGCCACATCTTCGGTCAGAAAATCACTCATCCCATCCATAAATGAAGAAAGTAAAATAGATTTTGAAGCCAAGGCCTCCAGAGCAACAATTCCAAAAGGCTCATGAATGGAAGGCATAATGACGGCATCGGCTGAGCACATAGCATTTATTTTATCTTGACCGTATAGAGGCCCGATATAGTGCACATTTGACTCTTGATTGACCTTTTCCAGCATCTTTTGAAAGACCTGCGCTTCTCCGCCATTGTCTGCACCAATAAAGATAAGATCAATTCCATCTGGCACTTTAGCGGCGCAAAGGGCAAGCACTCCTTTCATTAGAGCAAAGCGTCCAATATAAATTAATTTAATTGGATTTTTCCCTGGGAATTTCATTGGTGCAAATTGGCTCCATTCGCTTAATTCAATTCCATTTGGCACCACGGTCGATTTTTGATCAAAATTTTCTACTCCTTTAAATTGATTCCGGTAAGCTTCCGAGACATGGACAATTTTTGCGGCATGTCTTAAGCCATACAGTTCAATTTCGCAATGAGTCTTATGAATCCAGGCACCATCAATTGTTTCTGCATTGTGTGCGTAGGTAATGCCGACTTTTTCCAAAAGATTAATCGAAAGCTGCATGGTAACTAATAAAGGTACTTTGAAATGCTCGGCAACGTAGGCGCCGGCAAGGTAGGTGGACCAATCGTAAGCATGAACCACATCGGGTTTAGATTTCTCCACTCCCGCAGCAAAATAAGCAATTTGACCAGCGATGGTGGTAAGGGCGCCGTGCTGAAGAGCGGGCATGGGATTATATACACTGGTGTAGTTTGGCCAGCCATTTTCTTCTGGTTGACCGATAATATCAAAATCAAAATCCTTCTCAAGATTTTCCACCATGTGTTTAAGTTGCACGCCTAGACCTCCCACTGGATTTTTAATCTTGTCGGGTACAATTATTTGAATACGTTTGCGCGCCATCTTTAAATGATAACAGAAAAGGCCGGCGGGGGCGGCTCGCCCCCGCCGGCCTCAAATTTAGAAGCTCAACTTTTAAGTGCCGCTGGAATTATCAGAAGGAATCGAGGCAGGCGCAGAGGCATCTCCAGTGCCAGAACTATCTGAATTAGGTGGCGTTGGAATATCAGAGGTAGGTGAATCTGTTGGCGGAGTAGGATTCGGTGGAGAGATATCTTTAGTAGAAGTAGCCACTGAATCAGAAGTAGTGGCCGCAGTGTTTACAATAGTCACCGTGTTTCCTCCTCCAGTAGTAATGGTCGCTATGGGAGTAGAAGTAGCATCTTGGCATTTGCCGGGAATTACTTTAGTAGTTCCCGTATTCACATCAAGCACTATTAAACATCCTTCCTTGCCACTTTGATCGTATACAGTAATACCAGTTGGATGAGTTGGTGAACCCACCGTCAATCTCTCCACAAAGACATTCTTCAAATAGGCAATGCCATCAACTACCTCGGCGCCGAAGGATTGGAGGGCGCCGAGAATGGCGTCTCCTACGGAGACGCCTCCGGTAGAAATATTCTTCAGAGATTCAATAGAAGAAACTCTGATCTCAAGTTTAGAGAATGCTTCAGTGGTAGAGGCACTTTGGGAGTTTACTTTCTTTGAGAGAGCTTGAATACCAATGAGTGCTACTCCTGCAGGATCAATGGAAGAGATAGTCTTGTCGGAACCTCCTACGTGGAACTTTTCGTAGAAGTCTTGGGCTACTGGACCTATGTGAGTGACTTCGCTGTTCTCTGCTTTGTAGTTCCATTGTTGAATGTTCAGATCATTGATCTTTCCTAGGACTTCATCCTGATTGAGATCAGTGAAGTTCTCCTTTAGGTTGCGGTCGGAGGCGTTGGTCCAGACGCCGCCGGCAGAAAGTGTGGCGCCAGTAGATGATGTAGCTGAACCATTAGCATTAACTGTAAGCCAACCATTTAGGTAGCCAATTCGAGTAGAGCAAGAGTTGGCGTTCGTTAAACAAGATCCGAAGGCTGAGGCAAGACAGGCGCTAGCGGTGTTTTCTCTCCCTACTGCAGTTGCATATCTTCCAGATCCAGTGTTACCAGCTCCCACTGCAACGGATCCATAACCAGACGCCGTATTTCTAATATTAGTACCGTATCCTGAGAGGGTTCCAAGAGCTACAGCGAGGTTTCCCGTTGCTAGATTACAGTATCCAATTGCAGTGGAGCAAAGTCCCCCAGCAGTGTTCTTAAATCCGATAGCGCTACTACAGGTTGATGTGGCAAAGTTTGAGAATCCTAGAGCTGACGAGCGCAGAGCGCTCGCAGTGTTTTGATATCCGAGGGCGGCGGAGTAAATCCCAGAAGAGGTATTTAAATAACCTGAAGCGCTAGAACTTTTTCCGGAGGCGGTGTTTTGATATCCGAGGGCGGAGGCAAAACAGCCACTTCCCGTGTTACAGAATCCAATCGCACTTGATGAGGTGGCGGAAGCGGTGTTCCTGTATCCAAAAGCAGATGAGTTGGAAGATACAGCGCTATTTGCAAAACCTGTACCTAAAGCATAATCACCCGATACAGTGTTAAAAGCACCTATACCTAGACCATATCCGCCTACTGAAGATACGGTATTTACATATCCGATGGCATTACTTTTTATTCCTGAAACATTATTGAAATACCCAAAAGCATTGGAGGAAGTGCCGGAGGCGGTGTTGCAGTTTCCTGAAGCGGAAGAAAGACAAGCGGAGGCGGTGTTACTAAAGCCGAAAGCAGATGAACGACAGGCTGAAGAGGTATTTTGAATGCCTAGAGCTGAAGAATAGCATCCTGAAGCAGTGTTATTACTTCCAAAGGCCGAGCTATTATAGCCGGAGGCGGTGTTAAAAGAACCAAAAGCTGAGCTTCTGAATTTATCGACGTTATTAGCATATCCAAAAGCCGAGGAAAAACTTGAACTGGAGGATGCAGTATTACCGTATCCTCCAATTGATGTTCCCGTTCCTAATGAATTATTTTCTCTACCAAAAGCAGAAGCTTTATACCCGCTAGAGGTATTACATTGTCCGAAACTTAAGGAATTAGAGCCATTTGTTGTGTTACAAAATCCTAACGCACTGGAAGAAGTTCCCGAGGCCGTGTTCTTATATCCAAACGCTGAACTATTTTGTCCTCCTGTCACGGTATAAAATCCCGAGGCCGTACTATTAGCCCCTACGGCACATGAATAAGAGCCAAAGGCTGAAGTACTGGAGCCGATTCCTTGAGCAAAATTTCCCACGGCAGTGCTCGAATATCCATTTGCCTGACTGAAATAACCAATAGCTGATGCGGCGCATCCTCTTGCTTTATTAAATCCTCCCAAGGCAATGGATTGACCTCCACTTGCACAATTAAGAAAACCAATAGCAGTATCAGCAGTAGAAGTGGCCGAATTATTATAACCCAAAGCGATTGATATACATCCAGCTGCTTTATTAAACCCTCCAATCGCGGTTCCTTCTGATCCAGAAACAATATTGGCTACTCCAATCGCGGTTGCTTTTGTGGAAGAAGCAATATTTTGTATTCCCACGGCAGTGGCATACATGCCACTCGCAGTATTTTGTACTCCATATGTTGAAGAATTGTAAGCACTAGATGTGTTTATATAACCTGAAGCAGTAGATCCTTTACCAGAAGCCGTGTTTTGATATCCTAAGGCGGAGGCAAAACAGTCACTTCCCGTGTTTAATACCCCAAATACGGAACTGCACAGTCCACTGGCGCAATTACAAAAACCAAAAGCGTTCGATGAAGTGCCTGAAGCGTTATTTGAAATACCGAAGGACGAGATGTTGTTTCCGCAAGCAATATTTCCTTTTCCAAAAGAATTTGTAGAATTTCCAGAAGCTTGGTTATATCCTCCTACGGCGAAACTAAAGCTGCCGAAGGCTTGGTTGCAGAGTCCTACCCCCGATACACAATCACCATTCACAATATTCCTCATTCCAATACCAGAAGACCCGCATCCTGCTACCTGATTATAAATCCCTGATGCAGTACTTCCTGCTCCAGTAACTGAATTGGAAAGTCCGAAGGCTGTAGATTTGCATGCCGTCGCATTATTAAATTGGCCAATTGCAGAAGAGCTGGTCCCTGCCGCAGTATTAGAATATCCGAATGCTTGGGCGCAGTACCCACTGGCAGTATTTCCATAGCCAAAAGCACCAGAACTGCATCCGCTTGAAAGATTGAAATATCCTGAGGCTGTGGATTTAATTCCCGTCGCCCGATTTTGAATTCCAATTGCGGTTGAGGCAGGACCTGCGACACAGGTTACTAAACCATATCCACCCACGGAGACATTTCCAGTAGCATCCACTACATAGCCGCAATAATTATTCAGAGCTCCTATTGATATTGCTAAATTAGAATTTGAATTATTTTTATAACCAGATGCTGTACTTCCTACGCCGCTACTAAAATTACAAAACCCAAAAGCGCTGGATGAAGTGCCCGAGGCGGTGTTTCGATAGCCGGAGGCACTGCTAGTATCTCCACTTGCAGTGTTATATCCGCCAATCGCCAATGATGTATATCCGCTCGACAAATTTGAACGACCAAAAGCCATACTTTGGCAACTGGAAGCAATGTTGGATATATTTCCTCCGCCAAAAGCCAGACTTTCATCACCACTTGCTAAGGAGTTTCGGCCCAACGCAGCCGACTGAAATCCTGAAGCGGTGCTACTGTATCCACCAACAAAACTGTTTGCTCCTGTGGCACTAGATCTGTAACCAAAAGCGGAACTAAATTGTCCAGAAGCAGTATTGTTATAGCCTGAAGCTGTACTTCTAGAGGCGCTAGCAGTGTTACAAAATCCTATAGATGAACTGTTATTTCCCCCCGCGCTATTCATATACCCCACTGCACTGGCATTCGTTCCTGTTGCAGAGTTCTGAAACCCTACAACTATCGGATTCAGTGAATTAATATTCGCTGCAGCAACTCCGGTTAAAGCAGATCCATCACCGACAAATTTGTTTGCCGTAATGTTGTTCGCAAGGATATTACCCATAAATGTAGAGGTGCCGATACCAGTGACTTGAAGGTTAGTAGTAGTAGCATTGGTAGCTTGAAGATTGGTGGTAGTTAGATTAGTAAAGATCCCATTAGTTGCTACTTGAGTGTTGGTAGTGGTAGTAGTGCCTTTAACAAAGAAGTTGCCGTTAACGGTTAGGTTGTTGCCAATGGTGGCGTTGTTTCCAACATAGAGATTGTCACTAATGGTACTTGTACCACTTGCTTGGACATTTAAATTGTTTGAGAATTGCCCGGATTCAATTGTCCCAATTCTTCCTCCGAGCGAGTTTAGACTTCCAGAGTAATCACCGCCTCCTCCTCCAGTTGAGGTGTAGGTAATGTATTGATTAACTATTGGAGTAGTAGTGGAGTTAGTAAAAGGCTCGGTGTTTTCTGCGGTATAAATCTCTGCTTCTAATTTGTCGTTTAGAGCTTTTAGTTTCTGGTTGAGCAGGGTCTCGGTTACTCCGTTCACTATCGTAGTGTTCCGAATGATGGTGGCCGCAGGTCCTGAGCCTTGCGAAGAATAATTATTAATGATGGTGGTAGTGCTGTAGGTAGTTCTTGGGAGCGGTGGTGGAGAAGTTGGTTGAGTGATTTTAATGACCGGAGTAGGAGGAGTAGGTTTCCTGAAGAGGTCGAAGAAAGAGGAGATGAGATCTCCTAGTGAGCTAAGGAGGCTT
>JBBQRF010000003.1:0-135944 GCA_038215155.1 Minisyncoccia bacterium | reverse complement strand
TTGTTAGCTAACCTCTTTAGTGGGGTGGGAGTGGTTTTTTCGCGTGGTGAAAGAGAGTTTTCATTTCCCAGGGTGCGGAAAAGAAGGAAAATAGCTAGAGAAAGTAAGGTTAATTTAGAAAAAAACGTTTCATTGATCCCTCGTTAGTGATGGGTAGATTATACCACAAAAAGGGGGTGTTTTAGTCAACAATTCCACTTAGAGGCTGAGCTTCTAAGTTTTCTAAAGACCAGAAATAACGGTTAGATTTGAAGTTGGAAGAGAAGCGGACACCTGATTAATAGATCGGGTGATACTAAAAGCGTGGCCATTAACTAGACTAGAGGGAGAGGCGAGGAGAACGCCGCCTTGAGTAGCCATGGTGACTGGTTCGCCGCCGGCCTCAGCAATATTTACCTGGGCGCCGTTCATGGTGGCAGCACCATTAAAGAAAAGGGCGCTGCCGAAATTTGCTAGCTGAATTAAGTTCTGATTAGAGTAGCTAGAGGGTCTTTCTTCCATCCATTCTACTGAAGAGTGACTGGAGACGTAATTAATATCCTGGAGATAGGTGCGGCCGGAAGTTTCGTTAGTAAATGAAATCTCCCACTTATTAGTGGAAATTTCCTTCATAGAAATTGTTACTAGATCCCCTGCCCGCACTTCAAGCGGAATATTATAGGCTGGCCCCGGCAAGGTCTCATACCACATGTGGTATGAGACTTGACCCTTCTGAATAATAGTTTGAGTGCCGGCTTGAATAAGATCCAGGGAACGACTCCCGCCCACTCCAATCCATGTAGCCTCCGCGGCCATTTCCTCAATTCCTGAAAATCTAGAAGTTGGCACGAGCCATGTGCCGCTTACGCCGGTATATCCGCCTCTGTCAGCCACATAACCTCCCCAATTTTGCGAAGCCCGTTTTACATACACCACACTGGCATCCGAGAATGGCGCCACCAAAAGAAAGCCCGCCGCAATAACTATAGAAATAGTCTTGAAAGTAAACATTTAACTTAACTCTCTAATTTTAATAACCAAAGAAATGTTTCAATGTTCCAGAGGCTGTCACTGAAGCTGTGCCAGTAGCTTTCAATCCATCTTTCATCATGTTTGATATGTTCGTAAAGTGAACATCAGTTGGTAATGTGAATTTAGTAGAATCAGGAGTCCAGCTTGAACAGCTATAATTTACTTTCTGGTCAAGATCAACATTGCTCTTAACTTTCGTGCTATTACTTGCGGCCATCATTCCTCCCCAATTCATCTGTGCTCCCTGCGCTCCACTCCAAACATAAACTTCGTTTCCGTTGCGAAGCATGTGTGATGTCATTGCTACACCTCCGTTAAAACTTCCCACAAAATCTCCTCGCATCATGTTTCCTGAAATATAGATCGTGCCTCTTGCGCTAGAGCTTCCATTTGTCTGGTTAAATGTACAGATAGAATTTTCTCCTCGAGCTAGCAAACTTCGCAAAGAACCGTTCGATGATACGGTTGTTGAAGCTGAAACATCGGTTGAAACATTAGAATTAACTTTCAACTCTCCTTCATCTTGAACTTTGTCCTTGTGAGTATTTAAATAAACCCCCCCTCCTAGGGCGAGAACTACAGCTACTACTAACAATATTAATAATGGACCAAAACCTTGTTTATATTTTTTCATTCTTTTATTAATTATTTATTTATTAAACCCTACTTTACCCATATTATAGCATTGTAGACGAATTAAGGGCCCTTTTCTGGCCATTTTTGTATATTCGGCTATTACTGCTAAAATAATGAGAATAAATGCTTAATCTCATCTTCATAATTATAGCTAAATATTTTATCGGACTTTCTCTGATTGTCGCGGGTTTTTATTTTCTCAAACAGCCCTGGAACAGAAAGAAGGAAATGGTTTGGTTAGGAATTCTCACTATCATTTTAGTTTTAATATTGGCGAGGATTGGTGGTGCCATCTATTATGATCCTCGCCCATTCGTAGTAGAACATTTCACCCCCCTAATCTCCCATGATCCCGACAACGGCTTCCCGTCCGACCATACCCTACTCGCTGCTGCCATAGGTTCAGTATTTTATGTATATAATAAAAGAATCGGGATTTGGTTACTGTTGATTGCTATTTTAATTGGCCTCTCCCGCATCTACGTCGGCGTGCATCATCCAATTGATATAATCGGAAGCATATTAATATCCGCAATCGGGACTTATTTAGCTTATAAAATTTTAGAGTTTAGAAAGAAGCGATTATTTAATGCTAAATGATTTCAGAGAAAAAGTTTTGTCGGGCAGGACGTTAAAAGCAAAGGTGGCAGAGTAACCATTATGCCCATCTTCGTATGAGACATCACCATAAATTATAGATCCATCCAGAAATTTCTTGGTTGTAATTTTAGTGACATAAAATTTACCACCCAAAACTTCTTTTTGAGGTGAGAGTTCAGAAATATGACCTATTACATAGTTTTTTACAGCTTCCTCCATATTTAATTGAGGCGTATTGGTAATTGGCGGATTAGGTGGTGGGACCGGAGCTGAGCGTAGATAAAAAAAGAGACCTCCACTTACAATTAAAAGTAATAGTAAAAGGATGAATTTTTTTAGTCGCGCATTCATATTTAAATGGATTTATTGCACCACCGACAGGATATTTCCGGCTGGATCTTTGAACCAGATGATATCGGGACCCATACCTGCAGCCCGACCGCGAGCTACGCCTTTCTCGTCCTGATTCAATCCCTCATATCGCTCGAAGTGCACGCCCTTATTGGCCAGTTCCTCCACCGCCTCATCGATATTTTCCACCTTAAAATTCAATACGGTAAATGTTGCGGGCGCATGATTGTCCTTGGGATAGATAAATGCGGAGCCATTGCCCGGCAGATCGATCGATAAGCCCATACCCTTCTCAATCTTGGCGCTAAGTCCTAGCGTTTCAGCATAGAATTTCTCTGCCTTCACTATGTCGTCGACTGAAAAGCTGCTGAAAGTTTCTTTGATTGTAAGCATATTAAATGTGAATTAATTATTTATTCAGTATAGCAGATAGGTGAGTTACTTCTTATTAATAAGTTTTAATTTCTCTTCTCTCCGCCATCCTTTAATTTCACTCTCTCTTCTTCTAGCTTCTTTCAAGGTTGCGAATTTTTCAGAGTAGAGAAGTGTGACCGGTCTTCTAATTTTAGTGTAATGGGCTCCCCGCTTCGAATTGTTGTGCTGGTCGATTCGTTTGTCGAGACTGTTGGTTGCGCCGACGTAGAGGGTTTTGTCGGCGCATTTAAGAATGTAGGTAAAGTAACTCACTTTTTAATTATAGCAATTCCTTAATTTTTCTTACTTTTTCTTATTTCTCTAGATCAAGTGTTTCATCAATGCGAACTTGCTTAACGAATTCCGGCACGTGACTGACCAGAATCATCGCTCCTTGATACTCGCTCAGTGCTTTGGCAATTATTGGCAAATGGCGAAAATTGATGTGATTGGTCGGCTCATCTAAGATTAAAAGTCCTGGCTTTTGCAAAACCAATCTGGCAAAAGCCACTAATCCTTTTTGGCCTTCGGATAAACTACCGATCTTAGTATTAATGATGTCGCTATTGATAAGAAAGCCCGCTGCTACCGATCGAAGGCGGGCTTCATCTTTAATCTCCATCACCCCTTCAAGCGATTGATAAGCTGTGTCTTCAAAATTAAGGGTGGAAAAATCTTGACGATAATACCCCACTCGCACTTCCTCCGCCAGAGTTAAACCTCCCGCAGTGCCCAGCGCCAATGATTCTAAAAGAGTGCTTTTGCCAATACCGTTAGGACCCGACAAAAGCAAATGCCTATTTCTCTTCAACGAAATGCTAGCTTTCCGCTTTACTGGCTTATGAGTTTTCGAATTAATGACAGTAAAGTTAGAAATACTAACAATTTCCCCCACTAATCCCTCTTGGAAAGGAATATTGAATGGTCGAATAGTTCTATCCTCTTTTCGGACATCCACTTTTTCTTCTTCCATTATTTCCGCTTTTTCACGCATGCGCTTTGCCACCATTCGCATCTGCCCACCTTTCATAGCAAAAAAGTTGGCCTTGTCTTTATTCTCTTGAATTTCTTTGGAAAGCTGGGCATTCTTTCGATTTTCTTTTTCTCGTCTCGCGGTGATTTCTGCCAAAAGATCATAATAATTTCCGACATATTGTTCCACTTTTTTAGTAAAAACGTCTAAGTAAAGCACGCCGTCGGTAAATGAGTTTAAAAAGTCCGCATCATGGGAAATAACGATGCAGGTTTTTTTATAATCCTTGATGAATTGAGTCAGATGGGCAATCCCCGCTTTGTCCAGGTTATTAGTCGGCTCGTCCAATAAAAGTATGTCCGGATCTTGAATTAAAGCTGAAGCTAAGAGCAATCGTGCCTGTTGTCCGCCGGAAAAACTTTTAATTGTCCGATCATGAGGCGCCACCAAATTGACGGCATCGAGGGCCTTATCGATTCGCGGATCAATATCATAAATCTTTTCAGTAAAACAATTTTCGAAATATTGTCTGACATTCAAATACAATTCGTCTCGCGAAATTACTTGCTTTGAAGTAGCGATAGTTATTCCATTTGAAGTATAAATATCACCTTCCTCAGGTTTGTGGCCTCCTGTAATTAACTCGAATAGAGTGCTTTTCCCTGCTCCGTTTTGGCCCATGATGGTAGTCTTCGATCCTCGACGTATGCCAAAACTGACCTCAGTAATAATCGGTTTATTATGTCCGTATCCGAACGAAACATCATCAAATCTTAATATTGTGTCTTCTTTTGCCATGAGGCATCAGATTATCATTAATCACATTTTCCAACTAATGTGAGCCCCTTACTTATTTATTCTCCCTCAAGACTTTTTGAATCGCTTGATACCAGAGACCATAGCCATCACTGCTCGGATGGAATAGATCTGCAGCATAATATCGATGGATGTCTGTAAGAAAAATATCAGCATTAGCATTCTGGAATAGATCGACATAGTTAACCTTAGGGCGCTTAGCCACTTCACTGATGAATATTTTTCTTAAATTCAAAGTGCGCTGGCTAATATAGTAGGAGAGAGGTGCCTTGAATACTGGGGAATTTCCAATATTACCTGATGTCAGAATTATCACTCGATCTGCGTGGTTTTCTGCCTGATCCAAGATTAAAGATAGATCAGTATTCACCTTATTCATTCCAGTTAGACCAGTGACGTCGTTTGCTCCGATCTGAATCAAAATAAGATCATAATGATCAGACCCAAGAATCTCTAGCTTTTTTGAGAGTCCCTCCATCTTCAGACCATTCTCGGAGATATTTTTTATGTCGGCTTGGGGGAAATCTTGTCCAAGCCGACCCGCCGTTGAATCCATAGGAATTTTAGCGCCAGTCCCCACGCCCGTACTATCACCGGCGACTAATATTTTCATTTTCGGATCGGAAGGATGCTGCTCGTATGGACTGCTAGCTTGCTGAATAACTTTACTGACCTCCAAAGAATGATAAATTGGATAACCAAAATATATGGCGAAAATAAGTAGTAGAATTATGACTATAGTTAAAATTATGATATTTATCATTTATTCAATATGTTAGCATGGCCCGCATGAGAAATGATCCTAAAAAAGAGGAGATGGAAAATTTGCTCTGGGATGTGGTGGTGATCGGGGGCGGCCCGGCCGGCATGATGGCCGCCGGCCGGGCCGCCGAATCCGGTGCCAAAATCCTTCTGATCGAAAAAAACAGCCAACTGGGTCAAAAGCTTTTAATCACTGGCGGCGGTCGCTGCAATGTCACTAATGCTGAGCTTGATATTCGCAAGCTCCTATCAAAATTCAAAGGGAACGACAAATTTCTATTCTCGGCTTTTTCCCAGTGGAGCGTTAAAGAAACTCTAGATTTTTTCCATATTAAAAATATGCCCACTAAAGAAGAAGCGGAGAAGCGCGTCTTCCCTATTACTAATCAAGCTCGGTCAGTATGGAATGTTTTAGTAGAATATATTAAGCAGGGCGGCGTGAACATTTTATCTGATTCTCCAGTCACTGGCTTTGTCACCGATAAAGATAAGATAATGGCAATTAAACTGAAAAATAAAAAAGAGATTCGTGCTAAGTCATTCATTCTAGCTACCGGTGGAAAATCCAGACCCGAGACTGGCTCTACTGGCGACGGCTTCAAATGGTTGAAGGAAATCGGTCACACCGTCATCGACTCTCATTCTGCTCTTGTGCCGCTTGCCATTCGAGATGCGTGGGTACATAAGCTTGCCGGTGTAAGTTTACAAAACATTAAAATAAGCATTTTGCAAAACGAGGTGAAGCAGGACTCAAAGAAAGGTAAAATATTATTTACTCATGTCGGTGTAAGCGGCCCAACCATCCTAAATATGAGCCGCGACATCGGGGAGCTTTTAAAATATGGAGAAGTGATGATCGAGCTCGACACTATCCCCACGCTTGATTACGGCCAGCTTAACACCAGGCTTCAAGAAATATTCAAAGAACATAGCAATAAAAAAATTAAGAATGTCGTTGGAGAGCTTTTCAAAGGAGTCACCGGCGGTTCGGCTCTAGGAACCGCCATCTTAGAATTATCCGGAATAAACAGAGAAACAGCATGCAATAGCATTACCCGAGAAGAACGACTGGCCTTAGTAAAATTGGTCAAACATCTACCAATGAAGGTAAAAGGATTATTAGGATTAGAGAAAGCCATTGTTACTTCGGGCGGAGTTTCCCTTCAAGAAATAGACTTTAAGACCATGCGTTCCCGCCTCTTTCCCAATCTTTACATTGTCGGCGACATGCTAAATATCGACCGCCCTTCGGGCGGCTACAGTCTCCAACTTTGTTGGACTACAGGATTCGTAGCCGGTACGTCCGCAGCTTCTTTACCAGAAAATTAATTCTTCAGATAACTATCGAAATATATTGCGTGGCAAGTGTAACCGCCGGGATGCTTTTTGAGATAGTCCTGATGATAATCTTCGGCGACGTAAAATTTAGTCAACGGCTCTTGTGTGGTTACAACAGTATTCTTCCATCGTTTTGAATCATTGACGATCTTGATAAAATCTTCACCTTCTTTTTTCTCCTCCTCATTCCCATAGAAAATAGCAGAGCGGTACGAAGTGCCGCGATCATTTCCCTGCTGGTTTAGTGTGGTTGGATTATGAATTTGAAAAAAGAAATCTAAAAGTTTTTTATATGAAGTTTGCTCCGGGTCGTATTCAATCTCCACCGCTTCTGCATGATCAGTATGATTTTCATAGGTCGGATTATCAACACTTCCGCCGGTGTATCCGACCTCCGTATTGATTACTCCAATCTGGGTTCGAATCAAATCCTCCAGTCCCCAAAAGCATCCTCCTGCTAGCACGATTTTTTTAGTAGTCATGTTTTGTATATATGTGTTAATTAAAAGTTCCTGACACCTTTAATCTTTATGGAATATCAACAGAATAAGAATTGCTTTTAACATCCCGACAAGATTGTCTTGCTGGACATAGATAAGTATCAACAACTAAACTATATTTTCCAGAAGGAATATACCGAATGTCATAAGGAGGGACGTCGGTATTCCCCCCTAGGCTATAAAAATTAGCTGAGGAAAGATCGATATTAATTCGAGTATTACCTCGACTAGTCTCTACGGCAGCTGACTTATATTCTTGATTTCCATTTTGAGAAGTTAGGATGATGTAATTCTTAAATAAGGAAAAGTCGTTTCCCACTATAGTTATTTTTTTGTTATTGTCATTAGATATTTGGACGCTAGTAATTTGTGACGGAGTATAAGTATTTGCATCAGGAACTCCATCTTTTAGTATTCTAAAGCCATTAGTTGTTGTCGAGTCTAGTTTAAGGGCTATTGTTTCTGTTGTTTCAGGCTGAATTAGTCTCTTAGAACCTTCATTCTTAATAACACCGACATATATTAAACCGTTTTTTATTTCTAATTTTGTTATTCTTACGTTCATTGCATTTAGGTCATAGCTGAGCCCTATATCTGCAACATTTTTATAGTTACCGTTCTGATTTATTACAGCCACAACTCCTTGAGAATTATATTGGACATTTTCGTCTTTAAGATTTTTATCCCTTGAGCTTGGAGTACTTCCAGTCTCTATAATTGCCGCTGCATCAGTTACCCCATCTCCATTCAAGTCTCCAGTTTCTATACTGTTTGTGTCTAGTCTAGTATGAAAATATGAATAGACACCGTTACAGCTTTGTGTCCCACAGTCTTCCACTCTTTTGGAATACGAGCCGTTTATTAATTGGATTAGAGGTTGATTTGGGAAACCGTAGGAGAGATTACTAAGAATTTTGCTCCAAGAGTCAGTGGAATTAGTAGTAGTAGTATTATTGGAAGAACTGCTAGTAGAAGAAACATTATAATTATTAAGAGCGGGAACGGGCTCGTTAATGCCATTGTCCGAAATAACAGGAGCTTTTTTATGGTAATTATTGAGATATACATAAGTGCCTCCACCGACAACTAAAAGAGCAATAATTACTAATAATAATGGAACAATGAAGCCTTTTTGATATTTTTTCATATCAAGGAATATAGCACCCTGGTATTCAATAGTAAAGTTAAGTAAACAATATATCTAATCATTCGTCGCCAGAAATTGACGGCCAGAGGCAATAAATTAAGAGGCGAGATCATTAACAATGTAATTAAAATGGGCTTCCGAGACCGGTTGGACCGACAAACGATAACCTTTTCTCGCGAGCAGAATACCCGAGAGTGCTCGTTCTCTTTTCAATGATTCGAGTGGCAGTATTACCTTAAATTTTTTAACAAAGCCAATATTAAAATAACCTAGCTTTTGTTAGACCAGCTAGGCATATCCTCATTTTCATGCCAAGATTTATTTCTATGGAAAAGATGGAAAAGCCTATATTCCCGATGCGGATAAATAAGTTTTTAGCTCTAAATGGCCATTCGACCCGCCGCGGAGCAGACGAGCTAATCATTAAAAAGAAAGTATTTATTAATGGTAGATTTGCCGTATTGGGAGATAAAGTTAATGAAACAGACGAGGTCACCGTCCAAACTAGAGGAAGGATCAAGAAACTTCTCTACTTTGCTTACAATAAACCAAAAGGCATTATCACTCATTCGCCCGGCCGGGGTGAAAAAGATATTAAGCATTCCATTTCTATAAAGGGAGTTTTTCCTATCGGCCGTCTGGATAAAGATTCTCACGGCCTGATTATTCTCAGCAACGACGGCCGTATCACGGACAGACTGCTTAATCCAGATCGCCAGCATGAAAAAGAATACTTAGTCCGGACTGTTAGCAAATTACACCCGAGCTTTAAAGAAAACATGGAAAAGGGTGTGAATATAGACAGCTATCTCACTAAACCATGCCAGGTGAAAATTCTTAATGACCATTTTTTTTCCATTATTCTTTCTGAAGGCAAGAATCGCCAGATACGCAGAATGGTCAGCACCTTTCATAACGAAGTGGTTGATCTGCAACGGGTCAAAATAATGAATATTGATCTTGGGAAATTGCCTGTCGGCTCATATCGAGCTATTGAAGGAAAGGAGCTGGAGGATTTTTTAGGAGATTTAGGGCTGTAGAGTTTGATTATGCCAACTCAAAGATTCGTCGGCGCGCTGAAATTTTATATTCAGTCGTTTCCTCCTTCGTTAAAAAATAGTCTACGTCGCCTCATGAGGAGCGGCGACGCGCTCAATTTTTATAGTCGATTCTCTTCTTAAAAATTGGCGGCTGCGGGACTAGGATTCGAACCTAGATAAACGGATCCAAAATCCGTTGTCCTACCATTAGACGATCCCGCAATATATTAAATTATTACATTCTCTTAACCCATTAACATTATACCGACCCTGTTGCGGACTGCCGATGAATGAGTCATCGGCACTGCTGTTTACTGGAACACTCGCAATGCGTCGTGTGTAAACAGGGAGCCTACCATTAGACGATCCCGCAAATATTACGCTGCAAATTTATGCTGCTAATTTTTCTTGGTCAGAATTTTTATTTATTTCCTCTAGCCGGTCTTTAAAGGCGGAAATTTTTTGCTCTTTCATCTTTCTCATCTCATCTTTTAAATCTAGAGGATAAATTTCTGCCTGAAGGCGGTTGATCTCCTCTAATAGAAAAGTTGATTCATTAACACCCATCTCTTCAAACATTTGTTGAATTTTCCCTTCTTTCATTTGGCGCATTAAATCATCTGCCCCTAAAGCGCCGATTTCCTGCTGTAGTTTAAGAATCTTAGCCCTTAATTCGGCATCCTCCTTAGCCATCATTCCTTCGTCTGGGGTTAAGTTAGATTGAAAACCGTCTTTGTCTGAAATAAGATCGTGCCTTTCCTTGAATAAGGGATCTCGGTCACTATTTTGGCCTAGATTATTAAAAGTTTCGTCTCTTTCTGGTGTATGTGACATAGTTTTGAATTAATTGATTAATTGACTTTATCTTGTCCTAAAATTTTAATTAAGGCAAGTTCGAGGGGAAGCTCGGGAATGTAGGAACGGCCGATTTGGTCGTAGATACCGAGCATTTCGGAAAGAGTGGCGGAAGAGATGGTGTGGGCTGGGTCTGCGGATAATTTTTCTACGAAGGCGAGATCGGGCGCGGAGAGCTCATTGGCGAGCTCTCCGCGCAAATCTTTTTGATAACGCAAGAGGAGAATCTGGCGCATTCTTTCGAGGATTAGCTTCATGAAGAGCTTCATATCAATGTTTTGCTTGGCCGCCTTTTTAACGGCGGCCAAGCCATCCTCTAATTTTTTTTCAGCAATGGCCTTGACGAAACTATTGACTATTTCCGCTCGCGGAGCACCAGTAGCTTTTTCAATTTCTGCTAAGGTAATTTCTTTATTGTCTGTTGAGCCGATAATTTTTTGCAAAATGCCTAGAGAATCACGAAAAGAACCGTCACCTAGGATAGCGATGAGATCTGAGCCACCAGTCTCAATTTTGTATCCTTCACTTTTTGCGGTCTTCTCTATTACCTCTTTCAAAATCTGCTGGGACGGTTTTCTAAAAGTGAATTGCTGAGTTCTAGAGACTACTGTCTCGGGGAGCTTCTCTGCTTCCGTCGTAGCTAATATAAAAATTACATGAGCAGGTGGTTCTTCTAGGGTTTTTAAAAAAGCGTTAAAGGCGGCTTTTGAAAGCATGTGGACTTCGTCCAGAATATAGACCTTATATTTAGATTCATATGGCAAAGTATTTACCGATTCATTGAGTGCCCGAATTTCTTCTACACTATTTCGAGAAGCAGCATCTATTTCATATAGATCGTTGCCGCTAGTACCTATGGCAGCGGCAAAAATACGAGCGACACTAGTTTTGCCTGTTCCGCGCGAACCGCTAAATAAATAAGCGTGAGCGAGGTTGCCTTGCTTAATGGAACCTTCTAGCACTTCTACTACTTCGCTCTGGCCAATGACTTCTTTGAAGCTTTTAGGTCGATATTTTCGATAGAGTACGGTCTCGGACATGAGGAGAGTATAACAAATAAAAAGAAATTGGCGGGAGAGTCTTGTGACCCTCCCGCCGTTTAAATTTTCTCCTGAGCTGCTTTTCCCCACTGGAGGGGTTACGTAGCAGCTCAAGCATCACTAACCAAAGTGCGATGGTAGGATATTTTCCTCCTTTCTATGGTAAGCGCGTATGGTTGAACTTTTCTGATTTCTTCCGACACTCTATCTCAAGTGCCAGATCAGTTCTATCATCATAGCACAGGAGTTTTAATTGTCAAGAATGTCCAAGAAAGCCGGAGCCTTTAATATTCTCCTCTACTTCCCTAGCGTCTTTGGCTTCCAGTAGGGCGGTTCGAAGTTCCTTGGCGCCATCAAACCCTTGGACATAGGCCTTGTAGTGTTTTTTCATTATGGCGAAGGATTTAATGCTGCCAAGCAGCTCTTCAAATAAATAGGTGTGTTCCGTCAACACTTTTAATTTTTCCGAAAAAGTTGGTTGGATTTCTGCAAAGAGCCAGGGGTTGCCGAAGATGGCCCGGCCGAGCATGATGCCGTCGCAGTTGGTGGCGCGCGCCTTGGCGCGCGCCATTTCCAAATTTTCTACATCACCATTGCCGAAAACTAGAGTCTCGGATTTCAGCGCGTCACGAATCTCCACTGCTCTTTTGATTACTTCCCAATGTGCTGCCACTTTAGACATTTCCTTGCGCGTGCGAGCGTGAAAAGTGATGACGGCAGGTTCAGATTTTAGTAAAGCGGGCAACCAGGTTTCAATTTCATTTTTGTTGTAACCGATGCGGGTTTTTATGGAAACTGGGAGGGGCGGCCGGCCGGATTTTTGAGCGGCCGCCTGGGCGCCTTCTTTAGCCGCGGCTATTACTGCCGCGGCTAACTCCGGATTTTTCATCATCGCTGCCCCCGCTCCCTGCTTTTCAATACTTTTATCGGGACAGCCCATATTAATATCAATACCGTCAAAGCCCAGCTCGCTTGCGAGCTGGGCGGCCTTCCTCATCATCTCCGGTTTCGCGGTAAAAAACTGGGCTACAATCGGGCGTTCAGCCTCACTAAATTCTAAATCTTTCATTAATTTTGCACGGCCAACTTCATCTGCCAGAAACAAGCCATCAGCAGAAACGAATTCCGTCCACATGACATCGGGTTTACCATATTTAGCGATTACTCGTCGAAAAGCAGCGTCAGTGACATCTGCCATTGGCGCCAATACTAAGATGGGCCTTTTTAATTTTTCCCAAAAACCTAAATTCATTATCTGTCTAGATTACCATTTGCCGCAGGTCCTGGTTGCGTACTTCCAATATCCAAGGGCTTTTCTTCATAACGAATGTTGGCGGATAAATAATTTAATATCCTAGAGACGTCTCCGGATCGATCACGGGTATGAAGGAGAGTAATAGCAATAGTTCGAGTGCCATTTTTATTTTTTGAATTAAAAGGTAATTTAAAAAGTGAAACGGTGGTTTGTTCTGCTTGATCTGTAAAACCATTTTTCCCACCGGCAAAAGTAGAGTAAGTCAGTTGATGATTCTGATTAATCCAGGTATGACCAAGAATCGAATATTCTCGAATTCTGCCAATATCAAAAACTTCCGGATGATTGTCTTTAATATATTTTGCCAATTTGAATAAATCAGCGGCAGTCGAAATACTTCCAGGATCTAGTCCGCTCGGATCGGCGTAGTGAGTATTCGACATCTCAAGCTCTTTGGCTTTGTCGTTCATTGAGGACAAAAAGACGTCTCTCTTGCCGAGATTAGCCAACACTTCTGCGGCCACATTACTAGAAACTACTAAAAGTGGAAATTTTAAATCGCTCACTTTAATCTTTTCATTCATTATTAAATCCCCAGTCAATCTATAATATTTTGTGCTAGCAGGAGTAACGGTGGCGTAAGCTAATTGATCTAAATTTTCTAAATCGACAACAGCCGTCATCAGTTTTGTCACAGAAGCCATTGGGTATCTAGTGTTTTCGTTTTTTCTTAAAATAATGTCTCCAGTGTCGACATCTCCGACTAAATATCCGGCCGCACTCAGTGACAAGGGCCTTTGATAATTTAAGACGCTATAAAATCCCGAGATTTGCTGCTCGAGGGTAGTAGTGCTGGTAGTGTCATCTGAACCTTGCTCTGTCGAGCTGGGCGGTTGTTGGACCGCAAGTTCCGCTTGTGGTCCTCTAAAATGCTCCAGAGCTAATCCCCCAGCTTGGACTATGCCGTATGAAGCGCTAATGCCTAGGAAAAGAGCTGCCAATCCCCAAAGAATATAATGATGGGGTTTATTGGCCACAATATTAACTTCGATGTTCAGAAGTGGCGACCGAGTAGAATAACTCTCAATATTGAGAGGTCCTTGTCGGTGATCTTTGCCAAAATCATTTAATGTCGCCATCGTTCGATATTATCACAAGCTCGTACTGGTGGCAGCACCGGCTGAGCTTTTTAATTTATAAAATATTTTATTTCCAAATCTTAAATCAACGTAATCAATGGTGTTAAGCTCAATATGAGTATTATCGGGATTATTCTTATTTAAAACTGTTTCAAGATTGGAAAAAGTGGTGTCGACAGATTGATTGGTGGTGAACAAAATCTTTCCACTCGGAATTAAGTTTAATTCGAAATCACTGCTATCAACGGCAAGCATAACATTGGTGCTAATTCCTAGTTTTTTAATGTTAGCGATTAAACTATTAACATCTTTAAATTGGGTAGCAGTTAAATAATTCCGCCCAACAGGATCATCAGCGCCAATTAACCCGAAGTAGGTGAAATATGGAGTATCGGTAGCAACAGGGGCTTTATCGAAGATGTAGCCGCTCTTGTCGAGAAAATAACAATCGGCAATAATGCTGCCATTTCCTTGGCACCATAGTCCTACTGGTTTTCTCTCACTAATATTAATAAGTAATTTATTTACTCCGCCTAGCTTGATTGAAACATTTTCTACTTGAGGATAGGTATTAAAAATATCTTCAGCGATTTTACCTTTTGGGTAAAGTAAAAAATTACGACGAGAAAACAAAAATCCATAATTACCTTTTATATCATTCTCAGAGAGACTCTGGAGCGTATCTTTCGGCACTACGGATGTGCCAGAAATATCTATATTTTTAATTGATAGTTGTGGAAGATGAGTAGAAAAAGCGATGGCCAAAAATAACATAGCTAGGCCAGAAACCCATAAATATAATTGATTTCTTCTCTTGCGTCGTCGTCTTTTTCCGAGTTGAGATGGCTGTAGAGCTCGGCGGCGTTGCATAATTATTTTTTAGGACCAATAACTGTTCGGCCACCCATGTATTTTTGCAAGACTTCGGGAATTTTAATGCTGCCATCCGCTTGCTGATTATTTTCTACAATGGAAACAAGGATTCGTGGAGTGGCTAAGGCCGTATTGTTAAGCGAGTGAGCAAAACGAAGCTTCCCTTCGGCGTCTCTGTAGCGAATGTTGAGACGCCGAGTCTGAAAATCATGAAAATAAGAAGCGGAGTGAGTCTCTCGATAGATATTTTCAGAAGGTACCCAAGCTTCTAGATCGTATTTTTTCACTTGACCCAAGCCTAAATCACCGCCACAAATGAGAAGACTGTGGTAGGGCAGATTAAGAGCTTGAAGGATTTTTTCAGCGTTTAAAGTGAGTTCTTCATGATATTTCACTGATTCTTCGTGATTAGCTTCGCAGAGAATGACTTGCTCAAATTTATAAAATTCATGGACCCGAAAAATTCCTTTAGTATCCTTGCCGTGACTGCCCGCCTCTCTTCTAAAGCAGGGAGAGAAGGCCAGAAATTTCAGAGCCTTTCCTTTCAATTCTAAAATTTCATCTGCGTAGTAGCTCATCGTTGGCACTTCTCCCGTTCCAACTAAATAAGTATCATCTTGAGTTTTATATAGATCCTCTTCACCTTGAGGAAGATAGCCCGTGCCCAAAAGAGTTTCCTTGCGAACGAGGGACGGCGCAAGTATGGGAGAGAAGTCTCCCGTCTTCATCATCTGATCTAAAACAAATTGCCAAAGAGCA
This sequence comes from Minisyncoccia bacterium, assembly GCA_038215155.1. Taxonomy (GTDB): domain Bacteria; phylum Patescibacteriota; class Minisyncoccia; order Phycocordibacterales; family CAJBRS01; genus JADGRH01. Next base: position 120,435 of record JBBQRF010000003.1, on the reverse strand, counting down.
AAGTTTAATAGGAAGCCATCATTTTTTAAAAAGTAACCGCGAAATCCCGCCACTTTCGTTCCTCTTTCAAGATCGAGCATGTCGAGCGACTCCATTAGCTCGACATGACTTTTCGGAGTGAAATCAAATTTTGGTTTTTCCCCCCAGGTCTTTATTTCTTGATTTTCGCTCTCATCCTTTCCATCTGGTACCGACATGTCGGGAACATTCGGCACTTGAATCATTAGTTTTTGCCATTCTTTCATCACTCCTTTTAATTTTTCTTCTTCAGCATTAAGACCCTCTTTTAAGGTCCTCATTTCTTCAATAAATTTTGTACGCTCTTCGGGGGTGGCGTTGACGATTTTCTCATTAAATTGATTTTGTTCACTTTTTTTCCCCTCTATTAATGAGAGTAATTGGCGGCGATTGTCGTCTAAAGCAATTAATTCGTCCAAATTGAAAGGAATGTGCTTTTTTTGAGCACCACTTGCCACAATGTCCTTATTTTCTCGAATAAATTTAATATCGAGCATAAGATAATAATAACATAGGCTTTAGAAAACCTTTACCGAAATTTTATCTTGGAGTAGGTATGCTGCAATTATGAATTTCCCAGTAGAAGAAGTGCCGCGGGAGCGTTTTCCACCAAAATTGTTAGAGATTCCGGATCCACCAGAAGAACTCTTCATCCGCGGACAACTGCCGGCCGCGGATGCTAAATATCTCTGTGTGGTCGGAGCGCGCTCATTTAGTGAATACGGCAGAGCGGTTTGCCAAGAATTAATTGAAGGGTTGCGAGGGCAAAATATAGTGGTTGTTTCCGGACTCGCTTTAGGAATTGACTCCATTGCCCATCGAGCTGCCCTTCGCGCTGGCCTTCAGACCATAGCCGTGCCTGGATCCGGCATTGAAGATAAAGTCATTTATCCGGCCATTCATAAGTCCTTAGCTAAGAGCATCCTCGAAGCCGGAGGATGTCTTCTCTCAGAATTTCCCCCGAACTTTCGCGCTACCGTCGACTCTTTTCCTCAACGTAATCGCATTATGGCCGGATTATCTGACGCTATTCTAATAATAGAGGCGGAGAAAAAATCGGGCACCATGATTACGGCGAGACTTGCCTGTGATTATAATCGGGATGTCTTAACTATTCCCGGTTCGATATTTTCTGAGAATTCAGGGGGTCCGCACTATCTCATTCAAACTGGGGCGACCCCTATTACCTCACCCCAGGATTTACTAGAAGCTCTTGGAGTAAAAACGGAGAAAAGCAGCCAAAAAGATGCAAAACTATATGAAAATTGTTCTGCAGAGGAAAGGCAGATAATCGAGCTGCTTCAATCCCCTATTACTAGAGGAGATTTAGAGGAGAAAAGTCAGCTCTCAATCAGCCAATTAAATTCCCTTCTTAGCATTTTAGAATTAAAGGAAATGATTAAAGAAAGAGGCGGAGAAATTTTTCTACTTTAGTCTCTATGAAGTCTCTCTAGAGTTGCAATAAAAATTCGGGTGTAGTATATATGAACGCCATGAAACTCTTGATTGTAGAATCCCCGGCTAAAGCGAAAACTATTTCCAAATATCTTGGTGGAAAATATGAGGTAAAAGCTTCAGTCGGTCATGTCCGTGATCTACCAAAAAGTAATAAAAAAGCCATTGATATTGAGGCGGGCTTTGTTCCACATTACGAAATCAGTAAAGGTAAGGAAAAAGTAGTTAATGAAATTAGAGAATTAGCCAAAAAGGCTGAAGAAATTATTTTAGCTACTGACGAGGATCGCGAAGGTGAAGCCATTGCCTGGCATATTGCCGAGCTTTTGGCGCCGGAGCCTGAGAAAACAAAGCCCGGAAAAGCAAAGTCCAAAAATAAAACCCTCGCTCCTAAAATCCTCCGAGTTACTTACAATGAAATTACGGAGGAAGCAATCAAGGAAGCTCTTAAGAATCCGCGGGAGATTGATCAGAATTTGCGCCGCGCCCAGGAGGCGCGACGCGTCCTAGACCGCCTGGTCGGCTACGATCTCTCCGGTCTCATTTGGAAGAAAGTCCGCTACGGTCTATCAGCCGGACGAGTCCAGTCTCCTGCCTTGCGCATTATCATGGAACGCGAGCGTGAGATCCGCGCTTTCATTCCCGAAAAATTCTGGGTCATTACTGCTAACGTCGCGGCAAAATCTCAGGAATTCACATTGATTTGCTCAGAAGAGCCGCGTGATGAAAAGCAGGTTGAAAGAATTCTTAAAATTGGTGGCGAAACTCAGAAAAATGATTGGCGCATTCTGGATCTTTCTGAAACAGAAGTAAAAAGATCTCCGCGAGCTCCTTTCATTACTTCCACTCTTCAGCAAACAGCTAGTTCCCGTCTTGGTTTCCCTCCATCAAGAACCATGGGTATTGCTCAGAAACTTTATGAAGTGGGGCTAATAACCTACATGAGAACTGACAGCACCAATTTAAGTAAGTTGGCTCTTGGACAAATTTTCGGCACCATTGAGAAAAAATTTGGAAAAGAATATCTCAGTCCGCGAACCTATTCCTCAAAAAGTAAGAATGCCCAAGAAGCTCACGAAGCTATTCGACCGACTCACATGAATACTGAAGGAGCGGGTGCTAATGACGAACAGCAAAAACTCTACCGATTGATCTGGCAACGGACGTTGGCTTCCCAAATGTCCGATGCAAAAATGTTGCGTAGCAAAATCACAGCCAATGTCAGCGATGATCCAAAATTAAATGCGGCAATACCGGATTTTGCTATTACTGGCCAGAGAGTGCTATTTCCCGGCTGGCTCTCTGCCGATCCAGAAGCGCGCGGTGAAGATGTAGAGCTGCCCAAAGTAAGTGTCGGTGAAAAGCTAAAACTCTTAGAAATAAATTCCGAGGGAAAAGAAACTCAGCCCCCTCCTCGCTATTCTGAAGCCGGCCTAGTAAAAGAATTGGAGAAAAGAGGCATTGGCCGACCTTCTACTTATGCCTCCATTATTAAAACATTAGACGATCGCGGTTACGTAGAAAAAATTAATAAGGCCTTAGTTCCGACTGATACCGGCGATGTGGTTTCATCATTTCTCGAGGCTAATTTCAGCACTTACATTAGTGACTCCTTCACTGCAGAAATGGAGGACGAGCTGGACGATATTGCTTCGGGGAAACGCCAATATGATAAAACTCTGAAAGATTTCTACACTCCTTTTATTAAAGATGTAAAAATTAAAGACAAAATGACAGAAAAAATTACCAACCTCGGTGCCGCCCCCGACGAATTCAAATGTCCACTGTGCGGCGGCGCCATGATTATTAAACTTGGCAAAAATGGGAAATTCATGAGCTGCTCTCGTTTTCCAGAATGTACCGGCGCGAGAACCATTGAAGGAAAAGAGCTTGCTGGCCCGAAAATAACCGGTGAAAAATGCCCCCTCGATGGCGGCGATCTAGTCTTACGCGAAGGAAAATTTGGCCAATTTATTTCCTGTGCCAATTATCCAAAATGTAAATATATTAAGAAGGATGCAGAACTAGAAAAGCAAAATTCAACGGGAGTAGAGTGTCCAGTCTGTAAGAAAGGGTTTATGGTAGAGCGACGGGGCAAATTCGGGCTTTTCTATAGCTGCTCCAACTATCCTCAATGTAAAAACGCTATCAAAGCCAAACCTACTGGCAGACTTTGTGAAATGTGTGGGTCATTGATGATGGAAGGCACCAAGACGATCCCCGAAAGATGTTCAAATAAAAATTGTGCAAATCATAACCCTCACAAACTCCTTAAAGCGTAAATGTGAAGCACGCCATCTGCATGGCGTGCGCCGCTAGTTTTGGTCGGGTGCAGGTATATCGCACATAGCAGTGTGCGATACCGAGCCGGGGTCGCGAAAATTTTCGAACGTCGGTGAGAAAATTATTTGTGACCCAAGACGATTCCCGAGAGATGTTCGAACAAGACTTGTCCTAATCATAATCCGCATAAGTTGACCCCCCGCTAATTAATTAGCTCTCTGAAAATTCTCTCTCACCTACGAACTTTCATCGAGACCGGTCATAGCGGGAAAGTCTCGCTAAAAGTTGTAGGTCTCGTCCGAATTTGCATAAATCCGAGGAAAATCAGATTGAGAAATTCTTAATTGAGTAGAGATCCTCTTCGTCGGATTGTTTATCTTCAGATGTGCGATCATCAATGGGAGCCTGAGAATTCTCGACAATCGTCAATTCATCTACCCCTTCTGGATTCGCCACTTCGGCCACGGCAATTTCACTTTCATCTATCTTCACCACGGAGTCGGTGGCGATAAATTTATCCATCATTTCAGTCGCTGGTTTTGATTGATTTGATTTTACTAAATCTAGAATAGTTTGAAGATCGGAGTTAGAAAAGAAATCAATTACCAAACGACCGCCCTGATCTTTTCGTTCAATCTGAACCCGGGTGCCAAGCGACTCGGCCAATCTCTCTTCGAGCTCTACTAATTCTGGATCAAAAGCTCGCTCTTTCTTCCGCACTCTGTCGTAGGCAATGCGACGCGAAATAGCTTCGGCCTCACGAACTGTTAATTTTTTGTAAATGATTTCTTTGAAGAGGGTGTTTTGCTCTTCGGGTCGTTCGCTTAACATCAATAGTGGTCGAGTATGACCTTCAGAAATTTTTCCTTCAGACACAGCCTTAAGCATCTCTTCTGGCAGGGCCAGAAGTCGCATGGTATTTGTAACGTATTCACGACTCTTCCCTACTTTCTCGGCAATCTGAGAATGCTTGAAGTTAAAATCATCGGCTAGTCGTTTAAAGGCGCGGGCGCGATCGACTGGGTTTAGATCTTCTCTTTGAAGATTTTCGATGATGGCGAGTTCTAGTTTCACTCTCTCATTTTCTTCCTGTGCTCGAATTAGTACCGGTACTTGAGAGAGACCGGCTAATTTAGAAGCTCGGAGGCGCCGCTCACCGGAAATCAGTTCATATTCCGTGGCTAATCCCCCATCTTCCCGCGCCACTTCGTGGCGCGTCACCACGATAGGCTGCAGGACGCCATACATTCTGATGGAGTCAGCCAGATCTTGTAGGCGCGCCTGATCAAAGTCGCGCCGCGGTTGAAATGGATTGGGCTTAACCTTTTCCACTTCAATCCAAAATATTGAGTTACTAAAAAATTGGGAAGACATTTAAAGATATTTTAGCATAACTTCAAAGGTAATTTAATTGATTTTTATTAAAATTTCATTAGACTTATGGTATTCTGCCAGAGTGGTGAAATTGGCAAACATGCGCGACTCAAAATCGCGTGCCGCAAGGCTTGTGGGTTCAAGTCCCACCTCTGGCACTAAGAGGTTAAGTACTGATTTAAAATTAATGGCCTATGTTATTGGGCTCTCCATTGGTGATGGCAATTTATCAAATTCAAATAATAGGGCTACAAGATTAAGAATTACTTGTGATTTAGGGTATCCTAATTTAATTAAAACGATTAGAGAATCGCTTCAGAAATTACTTCCGGACAATAAAGTATCTGTGGCCAGAAGAAAAGCGAAGGCTCTTGATGTTTACTGCTATTCAAATCATCTAGAAAGCATCTTGGGGTGGAAAGCGAAGAACGGGTCAAAGTTTATGCAGAATGTTAGAGTTCCAGATTGGATCAAAGAAAATAGAAATTACTCAGTTGAGTGTTTACGTGGCTTGTTCCAAACAGATGGTTCTATATATTATGACCGTGGATATAAAATGGTAAATTTTACAACAATTATAAAAGATCTTGCTAATGATGTGATGATCATGGTACAAAATCTAGATTTTGTACCAAAAATTTATAAGATATCAGTTACAAAAACTCCCAAATATATTATAAGGATTTCGCGTATGACAGAAGATTTTATAACATTAATCAACCTCGTTAAGGATTGACTGAATGAAAAAGCCCTATTCTGCTAATCCGAAAATTTTAGTTATTGTCGGCCCTACTGCCTCTGGGAAAAGCACCTTGGCGGTAAAACTGGCCAAAAGATTAAATGGGGAAATCGTCTCAGCTGATTCGCGCCAGATCTATAAAGGTTTGGATATCGGCACAGGAAAAATTACAAAAAAAGAAATGCAAGGAGTGCCTCACTATTTATTAGACGTGGCACTTCCAAAAAAATACTTTTCGGTAGATGAGTACAAACGCTTAGCCGAAAAGGCTATTAACGTAATTATTGACAAGGGAAAGCTTCCAATTGTTTGTGGAGGTACTGGTTTTTATATACAAGCGGTAGTGGACAATCTAGTGCTTCCGGAAGTTTCGGCCAATCTGAAACTTCGTAACAAACTGAAACAAAACTCCGTTTCACAACTCTATAGTATTTTAGAGAGACTGGATCCCGAAAGAGCTGCCGTCATTGATCAGCAAAATCCGCGGCGACTTATCCGGGCGATCGAAATTGCCACCGCTTTGGGAAGTGTTCCGAAAATTAAAAGTGAACCAAAATATTCCGCCACTCTGATCGGTATTAAAGTTAAAGAGGAAATCCTAAAAAAGAAAATTAGGGCGCGCCTCCGTCTGCGATTGAGGCGCGGCATGATCGCTGAAGCCAAAAGGCTTCATAAAAATGGCCTCTCGTGGAGAAGAATGGATGAGCTAGGGCTCGAGTATCGCTACCTTGCTAAACATTTGCAGGGGAAACTTTCTAAAAAAGAAATGATTGAAAAATTAGAAACTGAAATCTGGCATTACGCCCAACGCCAAATGACCTGGTTTAAGAAAGATAAGAGGATTAGGTGGATGGCGGGGCCGCGACCGAGTCGTCGGCACCCTGCAAAAAGCATAGTCGCTAACGCTCCTTGTTTTTGCGGGCCCACTCCGACTCGAACGGAGAACCTCAGTTTTGGAGACTGATGTTTTACCATTGAAACTATAGGCCCTACGAATTAATTATACCTTAAGAAAAATGGCGCCGGAGGCGCCATTTTTCTATTTCTTGGCTTCCTTGAAAAGGACGTGCTTTTTGAGTTTTTTACTGTATTTCTTCAGCTCGATCTTGCGCTCCACTTTTCGCTTGTTCTTGCGCGTCCAATAGACTTCGCCCGTTGCCTTGTGCTTTAGAATAATAAGATTATCTTGTGACATAAAATTAATTTGAATTTATAGCTTAATATAAGGGCTTTAATAAAGCAACCCCGTCGCTCGAAAGCGACGGGGTTATTATAAAATTACGAGCCTGCGTACCGGAGACTTTTAACTCCTCGGCGAGGCGGATTTTGATGAGAACGTCTTTTTTTCCTTGGCCGGCTGATTTGCACCACCGTAGGGGTATGTCTAGCTGTTACGCTCACTAGCGTATTGCCGGATTGAGCTCCAGAGAACGCGAGGCTCGGGAGCAAGGGCGCCGTGACAGCGTGCTGGGTTGGTTTTTTAGTTGTGGTGAAAATGTTCCGAATAAATCGGAAACGTTTAACAATCTTGATATTCATCTAAAAAGGAAAATAGCACACTATTTAGTATGTGTCAAATGTGGAGGAGATTCGACCTAATTCGAATCCCGTTAACCCAGTCGAGGCCAAAGAAAAACCCTAACAGAAGTTAGGGTTTTTCTTTGGTGCGCAGGGAGGGATTCGAACCCCCGTAGGCCATAGGCCGACAGATTTACAGTCTGTTGTAATTGACCGCTCTACCACCTGCGCAAAGTATGCTGCCAATTTATCACACCTTCACCGCTTTCTCAATTATTCGTTCCGATATCAGACTTCCCTTTCTACCCTTCTTTACATCAAAAGTAAACTCTTTAGTTTGTTTATTTAATCCCACAAAAATTGAACCCCCCTTCATCACTCCCTCTGAAACCATTAGCGACGCTACGGGAGTTAAAATCTTATTTTGAATTAAGCGTTTCAGCGGTCGGGCGCCATAGCGAGGGTTGTAGCCCTCCTTGCCCAAATAACTACAAACTTCTTCCGATACTTCCAATTTAATTTCCTTCGCCTTCAGTCTTTCTTTAACTCTACCCATTTCAATCTCCACAATTTGCTTAATGCTTTTCTCACCCAGAATATCGAAAACAATTATCTCGTCTAAACGATTAAGAAATTCTGGTCGAAAATAATCTTTTAAGCTATCCATTACCTTGCTTTTAACATTATTGTATTCCATCTTTTCATCCCCGGTGGCAAAACCTAGTCTTTGCATGCTATCAATAAATTGTGCGCCGATATTTGAGGTCATAATGATAACTGTATTTTTGAAATTAACTGATCTTCCTTTGGCGTCGGTTAAGTGACCGTTATCTAGAACTTGTAGCAAAATATTGAATACTTCGGGATGAGCTTTTTCAATTTCATCAAAAAGAATGACGGAATATGGTCGGTGACGAACTTGTTCAGTAAGTTGTCCTCCTTCTTCATATCCGACGTAACCCGCGGGGGCACCAATAATTTTTGAGACAGAGTGTCGTTCCATGTATTCTGACATGTCTACTCGAATGAGAGATTTTTCATCATCAAACATAAATTCTGCTAAAGCCTTGGTTAATTCCGTTTTTCCCACACCTGTTGGCCCGAGGAAGATGAAAGAACCAATGGGACGATTAGGATCAGCAATACCAGCCCGAGATCGTTTAACGGTATCGGTAATTTTTTGTACCGCTTCATCTTGACCGACAATTCGCTTATCAAGGACCTCTACCATTCGATTGAGTTTTTTGGCTTCAGCCTCGAGCATGCGCGCGACTGGAATTCCTGTCCACTTTGCTACGACATCGGCGATATCGTTCTCGGTGATTTCCTCTTTGAGGATGCGGCGCGAGCTTTGAAGTTTTTTTAATTTCTTAACACTTCCTTCTAGGTTTTTCTCTAGATTAGGAATACTGCTGTAGCGTATTTCCGCCGCCTTAACCAGGTCAGCTCGCGCCTCGGCGCTCTCCGCCTCGAGACGCGAGCTTTCCAATTTCTTTTTTACATCTTTAATAGCGGTCAGAATTTCTTTCTCATTTTTCCATTTTAATTCCACTTCGGAAGTTTGCTCTTTGAGGTCGGCAATTTCTTTTTCAATAACTTTAATACGGGCGCGAGCATTTTTAGAAGTAGCTGATTCTTTTTTGAGGGCCTCTCGTTCAATCTCTAGACGCATAATTTTTCGATGTGCCTCTTCTAAAACTGGTGGCTTGTTTTCAAGAGAGATTTTCAGATGAGAAGCAGACTCATCGATTAGATCCACCGCTTTGTCCGGCAAGAAGCGGTCGGTAATGTAGCGACTGGAAAGGTTGACCGCCGCAACGATAGCGTCGTCGGTAATATGAACACCGTGATAGAGCTCGTATTTCTCTTTCAAGCCACGCAGGATCGCCACCGCATCTTCAATTGAGGGTTCTTGAACATAGACTGGCTGGAAACGTCGAGTGAGAGCGGGGTCTTTCTCAATGTGTCGTTGGTACTCTTTAAAGGTGGTAGCACCAATAGCTCGTAATTCTCCTCGAGCCAGGGCGGGCTTCAACATATTGGAAGCGTCGAGTGATCCTTCGGCCGCTCCCGCCCCCACAATAGTATGAATCTCGTCAATGAATAGAATGATGCGGCCATCTGAACGCTCCATCTCTTTTAAAATATTTTTTAATCGCTCTTCAAATTCTCCGCGGTATTTCGTCCCCGCCACTAATGTTCCTAAATCAAGAGAAACCAGTTCTTTGTCTTTCAAAGATTCCGGCACATCTCCGTTAGCAATTCGCGATGCAAGCCCTTCTACAATGGCCGTCTTCCCTACTCCCGCTTCACCAATCAGAATTGGATTGTTTTTAGTGCGACGGGACAAAATCTGAATGACTCTGCCAATTTCATCGTCGCGACCAATAACAGGGTCTAATTTATTTTCGCGGGCGAGCTGAGTAAGATTGCGAGTAAACTTGGCAATAGATTTTAATTTTTTAGGAGTGGCCGTTTCTGGCGATTTAGAAACGCGAAGCTCATCAATAATCTTTATTATGTCATTTTTATTTAAGTGAAATCGGTTCAATGTTTCCCGCGCTGGTCCGGTCACATCAAAAATAGCCAGAAAAAGATGCTCTGTGGAAACATAATCGTCCTTGAGGGAAGCCGCCACCTTGCTAGAGTTTTCAATTACTTGGGCAAGTTCAGGAGTGAGGTAAAGTTGGTAAGACGGGGCTAATGTAGAGGAAGTATCCGGAGATTCTATTGATTCTAATAGGGTGTCGGTTAACGAGTTAGAATCAATCTCTAATCGATCCAAAATGGAAGCAACCATACTCTCTTCCTGAAGAATGAGAGCGGCTAAGAGGTGAAGTGGATTGACATGATTCTGTCCGCGTTCCACTGCCAATTCATGAGCACGTTTAATTGCTTCTTGAGCTTTTGATGTAAATTTTTGAAATGGAGGCATAATATGTGGGCATTATAGAATTAACAGAGAGCTTGTCAAATTGACCAATCCTTAATTAAATACCTAGTTCAATTTTTAAACTATTAGATGAAAAGAAAGCATTGTCCCATCCGCTCTTTCCGAGTTTTATACCGACAATCTCGCCGTTGAGATTTAACAAGATAGAGCCGTAGACCAAATCAGTTACTTTGAAATCAGGTTTAATATAGGTGGGTGATGAGTCATTTTTATCAAAGCTAGAAATTATGCCCGTTATAACCGTATTTCTATCCGCGCCACTTATGGCTAGGATTTTCTGACCGAGAGCAAGCTTGCTGGAATCTCCGAAGACGGCGGATGTTAATTTTACTCCGGTTGAAGTACCGATGCTAAAGAGGGCGACAGAAGTACTTGAGCCATTTAGAGTGGCTCGAGTGAGAGTGGCGGTTTTTCCATCCGGAAAAACCGCCCAATAACTAGCATTCACCGATTCGTTCAGACTTTTATCGGCGATGACCAGCCCTTTGGGCGAGACAATTAAACCTAGTCCAACAAAACCATACGCTGGTTCTGTATTAATTTGTTTGATGCGCACTAAAGCCGGCGCTGCTCTTGAAACGGCCGATACCATTAAATCACTTTCAGAAACAGATGGAGTAGGAATAATTGCTCCGGGCGAAGCAACTTTCACTGTGTCGGTGCTCGTGGCCTTAGTGCCGGGGATAACCGTTTGAATAGTTTTCTCAACTACAGTTTGAATAGTTTGTCCTACTCCTTGAGAAGATTGATCTACTAGGGCAACCGTCACAATGCCGGTGGCAATAGAAGTGACAAAACTTACTAAAAGAGTGAGGAGGACAATTTGAGTTTTAGTTAATTCCTCCATTATTAATGACATTATAGAGAACTTCGAGACACTTATCAATTTCTGTTTTAGTAGTGAAACGCCCTAGACTAATTCGCAGAGAGCTCTTGGCGCAATCTTTGCGACCGAGAGCTTCAATGACATATGAAGTAGAGTCTTCTGAAAGATTTCGACAGCTAGTAACAGAAGAAATGGCAATACCAGCCGCATCAAACTGAAGTACGGCAAATTCAGAATCTAGATCAGGAAAACAAAGATTAATATTATTGGGCAGGCGCAAAGTGGGATGGCCGTTTAATATTACTCCTGGGATTTTTAAAGCCTTTTTAATTAAGTGGTCGCGCATATTGGAGAGACGTTTAGTTTCGGTTACTTTTTCCTTTTCAGAAATTTGGAGGGCGACGGCGAGGCCTACAATAGCCGCCGCATTTTCCGTGCCGGGGCGGCGGCCCGATTCCTGGCCGCCGCCAAAAATAATCGGTTCAATTTTTCTACCTCGACGAGCATAAAGCACTCCGGCTCCTCGCGGCCCGTAAATCTTACTTCCATCAACTGTCATTAGGTCAATTCCTAATTTCTCAACATTGAGCTCTAAATAGTTAGCTGCTTGGCTAGCGTCAGAATGAAAATACGGAAGCTCGCGAACATGCTTCTTTTCTTTGCGAAAGTGACCAATAGTCTTTGCAATTTCTTTAATTGGTTGAATGGTGCCAATTTCATTATTAGCAAGCATTACTGAAATGAGCACCGTATTATTTTTCAAGACTTTCCTAATCTCCCGGGCCGATACAAGACCTTGATCATCTACGGAAATGTAACTAACTTCCCCACCCTCTTTCTCAATTTGCTGAAAAATTTCCAATACTGAAGGGTGTTCAATGTTCGTGGTAATAAAATGAGGTTTTCTCTTTTTATATTCGGGAAGTGCCTTAACCATTTTAAAGACACCAAGAATGGCTAAATTATTTGCTTCTGTGCCACCAGAAGTAAAAATTATTTCGCTCGGAAGTGCAGATAATAGATTGGAAATCTGTTTGCGAGATAATTCAATTCTTTTTTTATTATGAACTCCTTCTTTGTAGAGCGAAGTGGCATTAGCAAAGTCATTTTTTAAAAAAGGCATCATTGCTGCTAACACTCGTGCATCGAGCGGAGTGATGGAAGCATAATCTAAATAAATTCTTTTTTTCACTTTTCAAGAATATACTAGTCCTCCTGTTTTGCAAAAGCCGACTTTCCCATGTATAAATGTATGAATATGCCTGAAGTCTTAAATAAAACTACTAATACGATAGAGCGCCCGCCAGTTATTGTAATAATGGGACATATTGATCATGGCAAGTCCACTCTGCTTGATTACATAAGGAAGACTAACGTTACAGAAAAGGAGGTGGGGGGCATTACCCAAAATCTTTCTGCTTATGAGGTGGAGCATAATGGTAAACGCTTAACTTTCTTGGATACACCCGGCCATGAGGCTTTTTCCCGGCTGCGAGGACGTGGAGCGAGTGTGGCCGACCTAGCTATCTTAATAGTATCAGCTGAAGATGGCGTAAAGCCTCAAACCACTGAAGCCTATAAAAGTATTCAGGAAGCAAAGCTCCCTGTCATTGTGGCCATTAATAAAATTGATAAAGAGGGTGCCAATCTGGATCGAACGCGAAATTCTTTAATGGAAAACGAGATTTATCTCGAAGGTTTCGGGGGCGATATCCCCTCAGTAGCCATTTCTGCCAAAACTGGCCAAGGGGTGCAAGAACTCCTAGATATGATGCTTCTAGTTTCTGAGCTTCATGAATTTCAGGCAGATCCATCACTGCCAGCTGAAGGAACAATAATAGAAGTTAATCGTGATAAAGAAAAAGGCATTTCGGCAACGTTAGTAATTAAATCTGGAACTTTAAAAAGTGGCATGTTTGTAGTCGGCGCGAAGAGCCTCGCGCCGACTCGCCTCTTGGAAGATTATTCGGGCAAGCGCCTGACTGAAGCGACTTTCTCCTCGCCAATCAAGGTTATTGGTTTTGATAGTATCCCAGAAGTCGGTGCTCCCTTTTATTCTTTCCATTCTAAAAAAGAAGCAGAGAAATTTTTGGAAAATAAAAAATCCACCGAACAAAAACAGGCGACGGAAAAGATCGTTTCAAATAAATACATTATTCCCATTATTATCAAGGCCAATACTTCTGGCATTATTGAAGCTATTGAATTTGAATTAGCCAAGTTAGAAACCGATAAAGTAGAATTGAGCACACTTTACAAAGCCATTGGGGATGTTAATGATGACGACGTTAAGATTGCTAGCGGTAAGCCGGGTACTTTAATCGTTGGTTTTGAAACTAGAATTTCGGGAGCCACTAAACAATTGGCGGAACGATTGGAAGTAGAAATTCATACTTTCAATATTATTTACAAACTTCAAGAATGGCTTGAAGGGGTGATTAAAGAAAGAACTCCCCAAGAAGAAGTGGAGGAAAAAAAAGGAGTGGCAAAAATATTGCGGCTCTTCAGTCGTGTGAAAGATCGCCAAGTCATTGGAGGACGCGCGGAAGATGGAGTCATTTCTGTCGGTGATGATGTGAAAATTTTGCGCCGTGAGGGTATCATTGGCCAGGGTAAAATTAAAGAACTTCAACAGGCCAAGGCAAAGACGAAGGAAGTAAATGCTGGTACGGAATTCGGGGCCATGATTGAATCTAAAATTGAAATCGCCCCGGGAGATAAAATAGAATGTTTTGTCATTGTAAAAAAATAGACAAAGAAGTCAGAAGAAAATGCCATATAGAACAGAAAAAATCAAGGAATTAATTCGCCAGCTTGCCTCTGAATTCATCGAACGCGAATCTAGCGGCAGTGCCTTAGTGACTGTCACGGGTACCAAGGTTTCTGATGACTATAAAGAGGCCGTCATCTTTATCACGGTTTATCCAGATGATAAAGAGAAAGCCGTTCTAGATTTTTTGAAACGACATCGAAGTGAGTTTAAACATTATGTAAGGGAAAAAGGCTCGCTCGGTCGTCTTCCCTTTTTTGATTTTGAAATTGATTTTGGTGAAAAAAATCGGCAGCGAATTGATTCTATAGCAAATAAATTGTAAATTAGTATGCAGGCGTCCGCCAAGCGGCGTAGTAGCCAAGTGGTAAGGCAAAGATCTGCAAAATCTTTATACACCGGTTCGATTCCGGTCTACGCCTCATGATAGTCGAAAAAGTCATAAGGTCTATAAAGTCTATAAAGCAGAATCTTTACGGACTTTACGGACTTTACGGACTTTACGGACTTTAAGCTAATATGCCCGAGTGGCGGAACTGGTATACGCGCACGACTTAAAATCGTGTCTCGCAAGGGATGTGGGTTCGATTCCCACCTCGGGCACAAGCCAGAAAAATGCAAACTGCTTTGCATTTTTCGCGGACTTGTGCCGGCCGCAGTCATGTCGAGGTTTTGCGAGACAGACGAGGCGGGGTCGCGAACACTTAGTCCGCGCAATTCGCTATAATTAGAAGCGAATGAGCAGACTTAGTGATTCGTGACCACATAATATTATTCCCACCCATAGCTCAGTTGGTAGAGCATCCGCCTCTTAAGCGGTTGGTCGTAGGTTCGATTCCTACTGGGTGGACCCGCTTTAAAAAAATCAATTTATTTTGATTTTTTTAAAGCGGGTCCAACACATCAACTACATACACGCTGGGGTGGCGAAATTGGCAGACGCACTAGCCTTAGGAGCTAGCGAACGCAAGTTCATGGAGGTTCAAGTCCTCTCCCCAGCACAACAATCTTCTACTCTTTGACTTTTCCAATATTTTATGATATAGTCCACAGTGAATTGAACCATAACGGTTCTTTGAAATTTCAACAACGCGAAAGGAATTATGCTTACAGACAATCAGAAAATGCGGCGCATTTACCTGCTGATTATAGGAGTAACGCTCATCATTTGGACGGTTTTGAGGGGGCTTCTCCTCTTCTTTCCAATCGGTTTCGATACCCTAATCAGTATTGGGTTGACCTTGGTGATAGTTTACAGTTTAGTCAACGTCCTGCTGAATTCCCCTATACAGGGGATCTGGATGGTAGTGAAGCCCTTTCAGGGCGTACTACTGCTAAACCAGTGGAAGAATTCTAAAGATAAGGGGGTTAAGTTCGTCCTCTGTGAAGGAGGGCATCCGAAATTCCCTTGGGAGACGCCTGAAATGGGTTTTACCATGTTGGTCCAAAAGGTCACCTCTGGTGACCCAGAGACGGTGGAAGAGCAAGCGGAGTTTTATCCCACGAAGGACGGAACCTTGTTAAAAGTAACCTGGATCGCGACTTACAAAGTCGACGCCAGCAGTCAAGAGAGTCTGCTGGCTTATGCCGGAAATGATATCGGAATTGTTCCGAATCTACTTGGCGAGACTGTGGGGTCGTGGATCTCTTCGAAGTTTCAAGAAAAAGAAACTAAGGATCTCCATCAACATGCGATGAATCCGGCAATTAAGCGAGATTTTCAGAATAAAAAAGAGTACAAGGAGTTTCAAAAAAAATACGGCATCATTGTGATCTCTGTTAGAATTTCCAATATTCAATATGACGAACAATCACAGCGAATTCGTAATCAACGCCTTGTTGGGCAACGCCTGAAAGAATTCATTAAGTCGGTAAAGGGTATTTTGGAACCAAGTCTAGCCACGGAATTTTTTATGGCCGAGACTGAGGTTGCCCGAGTTAATATCCTCCGCCTGAGTGGAGATGTTAAAGGGTTGGAAAATTTGACGTCAATAGGAGTAGGAGGTTTGGGTACGAACCTAGCTAATAAGATATCAGGTCCTGGTAAACCCGCGAGAGCCGAGAAGAAAGGAGATAAGTGACACAACGAACGGCGGCCCATTGGAATTATAGAGCTCCTGTTGATGTGACTGTGGCTAGGCCAAAGCGCAGAGGCGGAATGCTTATTTTCAAGATCTTGGTGGCAATCGTAGTCATAAGCTGGGTGTCAACAGCCATCAAAAGCTGCGCAACCAGCCGAGAAGTTTCTAGAAAGGAAGATGTGTCGTCCTTGGAATTTCAAAGACCCGGTGCTTTGATTTCTACCTTAGAGGTTCCTACTCACGGTTGGGTTCGCACAGAAATGGGCGGACCGAAAAGTATTGGGGGTAAGGGTTTCCGATGGGAATCCGTCGGAAATGAACATCGCTCTTGTTCCTATCGAGTAAATGGTAGTGGCACAGAGCGACTGTGGACAGAAGGGCAACAGCCTGATATTGGAAACGGCTGTTACTATCTGGAGTTTGGGAACGCTAGTGCTCCCATGACCATTCTAGTCTTCCGAAAGTAAACGGCCGGGCAAAGTGATTTCATCACTTTGCCCGGCCTATTTTATTTCCCTATTTTTTTATTTTAAAATTAACGACGTATGGAGTCCACTGCGCTATGATCAATTCCGAATGTCCGCACGATAATAGTAATTATGCCAAAAGCGGAAACCATTATAAACATGCCTACCAAACCCCAGAGAATATGGTCTCTCCCTTTGGTTCTTCCTTCGGCACTCTCTGAATTAATAACGAATTCTACCACTCCCCACAAAAAAACTATTAACGCGACAGCAAAAAGCAGGTAAATGAGAGGATTTATAATCACCTCATCAATACTTTGTAGTAATTTATCAATTGAATCCATAATTTTTATCTAAATCTTATACCCGACTCTCCCCCATCACTTGTCGGGAAATCACTGTTGGGTGCTGTGGGGGCGACAATATTAGGATTATTACTAATGCCTAGTCCGTCCCGAATTAAATTCACCAATCCCCACACCGACACCATTACAAATAGCGCGATGATACCGTAGAGCATTATTTGTCTTGCTGCTGCTTTATCTTCACTGCCTCCCGCCAGGACATACCGCACTACGCCGTAAAGGAAAATTACCAGACCAATGCCAATAATAAACGGAATGAGAAGATTGAGAATGTTGAGCCCCGATTTTAGCAGAGATCCAAGAGTAGGCGCTCTCTGGCCAAAAGCCACTCCCGGCACGAAAAGTATGGCGAGAATTAGAAGAGTCTTCTTCATTTAGCTTGGCCGGAAAGTTTTAGTAACCTCCAGAATTATTGGTTGGAATATTTGGAGCAGGAATATTTTGAGTATTATTTAAGCCCAGAGCATTACCGAGAAAATTCACCAATCCCCACACCGAAACCATGACGAAGAGAGCGATGATGCCGTAGATCATGATACTACGAGCCGAAGCTTTGTCCTCTCCTGAACCAGCAAGTACATATCGAACGATACCGAAAAGGAAAACTACTAACCCTAGACCAATAAAGAATGGCACTAACTGGTTGAGAATGTGCGTAGCCGAGCTAATTAAGACACTGATGTTAGTTAATTGCTGACCAAAAGCAACTCCTGGCAGAACGACGGTTAAAGCGGCAATAATATACTTTTTCATTTAAATGGTTAATTTATTAATAAATTTAAAGTTGACCGGATCTTATTTCTATAATTGTACTATAGATTTCCTTCTCTATAAAGGAGTGCTGGGGATAGGTTACTTTAGCTGCGGAATGCCTAAAGTGCCACCAAAAAAGGTGCTCTGAAGAATGCCCACCAATCCCCAAACCGAAACCATGACGAAGAGAGCGATGATGCCCCAAAGCATGATGCTTTTAGCCGAACTTTTATCGTCGCCCGAACCTAAAACGTAGCGAACAATGCCATAAAGAAAAACTACTAAAGCCACCCCGATAATTAGTGGGATTAAGATGTTTAAAAGACTAATTAAAAGCTGCACTAGGCTTTTAAAATCTGTGGCCTTGCCACTTTGGGCATAAGCAAAATTAATTGGTAAGAAATTCATGTTCGTAAGTTTTTAATAGTATTTTCAATAATAGTAGCCAAGAGACCTGCGCCTAGAAGTATAGCGGCGCCAATTAAAGTATAAGCTAGGGCGCTTTTTGCCGTAGTTAACTTTTCTGGATTTCCTCTGGCTGTAACAAATAAAAACCCAGAATAAATAATGAAGAAGACACAGATGACTGCTCCAATCTTGGCTACTTCTTTTAATACCTGAGCAATAAATTCATATATGGTGCCGCTGCTGCGGAGAGGGTTTTGAATAGAGTTAGGATCCCCATTATTACCTGATCCTCCTGGAGTGGAGAAGGAGTCCAAATTACCAAGTCCTCCGGGTGCTCCCAAAGCCACTGGCGCAGCAAAAATTCCGACAAAGACAATGCTGAGAATAATTGTTATATAAATAAATCTCATATTAGAAGCCAAGCAACGAATATCCTTGCCCTTGTTTCAAACCGACAGCTGATAAAATCACTTTAACGATTAACCAGGCGGCGAGGGCTATTATTAATCCTAACACTACTTTGCCAAAAATACTTTTGGCTTTTTTTATTTGCTCTGGACTTCCCATGGAAGTCAGGTAAAGGAAGCCGGCATATGCAAAAGAAATAGCGGCCAGGGCTCCGGCGATATAAAACAAGAAGTCAATAAACTTGTTAATTAACAATATGAAATCTCCCCAAGTACAACCCCCATCTGCATTTTGGCAATCTGGGACAATTCCCCCAGCACCCTGAACCATTATTGGAAAGACAACTAATAAAGTGATTGAGGTGAGAAAAATTATTAGAAAAATTGGAAGATATTTTCGCATGATTATGGAATAAGGTTTTGTAACTCAACGTTAGCAGAACTAACTGCGTCGCTAGTAGTGCGACTACCGGACTGAATGGCGTCAACCATACGCTTGAAAATATCAGCACTTTTAACTGGGTCTGGATCAAACCAACTCTTACTCTGCAGGGCTGCATTATTAAAGACAACCATGGCAGCGCTCGTTGGAGTAGTGGTAGCCAGGAGATCTCGCCGAACTGGAGGTAGGTTAGTGGCGACAGTTAATAAGCCGATAGAAGAATTAGAGGTCAATACTCGAATAGCGCTGTAGGCATCATCACTATATTTTGTGCCTTTTGCTATTGCTAATGCGGTAATATTGCCGAAAGTAATTTTATTACTAGAGCTACGTGGCTGTGGTACTGGAGCAACATCAAAATTTAAGTTAGGATTTTTCTCTCTGAGTATGGCGTAGTCGCTGGCAAAGCCGAAATAAATAGCTAAGGTGCCATTAGTGAAAGCATTAGCAGAATACGGCAAGGCGCGAGTCCAAGAAAAAGCTGGATTGTTGGGATCGGCAAACTGGGTAAAGAAATCCAGGGCAGCTTCAGTAGGAGCTATGGCCGATGAAAATTTTTGATCTAAAACGGCCGAGACTTTGTCTGGACGAGGATCTGTGGGTGAGCTAATGGCGGTGATAGGATTGCCTGCTTGAAAAATTAAAGTGGAAAGAATTTCTTTAGCATGAGCAATGTTCGTTACTTCTCCGAGCGCTACTGTACTTTGAGTAACATTAGAGGCCTGATCTTTTTTGGTAAGAATAGGAATAACGGTGGAGAATTCATCCCAATAGACAGGAGGCTTAGAGAGACCTGCATTCTGAAAAAGTGTGCGGTTCCAATACATTACTAATGGATCAATTGAAAAAGGAACACCTAGGAAACCGCGGGAAGTGTAGAAGATTTCTCCTTCTTCCACAAAAGTATCTTGCATTTCGCGCGTGGTAAAAGTAGCTAGAGGAATAGGTAGTAATTTATTCCTCTCCAATAATATTTCATTTTGAGGAAGCATTATAATGTCCGGGCCGCGGCCTTCCGCTACCGCTCCAGTAAACTCCGTATGAAAGGTTTCAGGGTCTTTCTGAAAATAGGTAACTTTAATCACTCCGCGTTGATTATTATCAATAGCGGCCAGAAGATCATTGATTTGTTGTGAGGGCAAGGTCCCCCACATAGTTAGATCAGGAGTAGAAACAGTGCTAGTTCCTAAACCACCGGAAGCAAAAAGGAGAACGGCCGCAATTACAATGAAGCCGAAGAAGGAAAGCAGAACTACTTGAAAGGTTGTCATGTATCGAAATAATTATAGCAAGGGAGTTAGAGTCTGAATAGCAGGCCGTAATGGTGAAGGCCGGCTTCGAATTGGCTTTGCAATTTGAAGCCGGCGCTTTCTGCCAATTTAATTGCTTCTTTTTCTTTGACGATATGGTCGGCATGCGGCCCAATTTGTCCGAAAGATTCCTGCCAATCTATGATGGCGAGGCGGCCGCCCTTATTCAGAGTACGCTTAGCTTCTTCCAGGGCGGCCGCTTTATTCTCCAGCTGAAAAAGGGTGTTTATTAAAAGTACTCGATCTACAGAGCCCTCTTTTAAAGTGCTACCACCCGGCTTTTCTATATTTCCTAAAATAATATGGACATTTTCTAGCTTCTCGCCACGCGCTTCGCGCGCGAGCTTCGCCAGTAATTCCGACTGAACATCAATAGCATAAACCACTCCAGCCACCCCAACTTGTCGCGCCGCCATTATGGCGTGGTGACCGACAGCCGCTCCAAAATCGGCCACCTTCATTCCCTCGCCAATGTATGCGAACTCTATATTTTTTTGCGGATTAGTAAACATCAATTAAAGACAAACTAGTGAAGCAATGAAGTCCCCTTCTCGAAGCTTCATTATTCGCACTCCTTGAGTCTGGCGACCGAGAGATGGAATTTCCGCTAAATCTACTCGAATGACCTGACTTTTTTTAGAAATGGCCACGATTTCGGTTTCAGAACCAGAAACGACTTTAGAAGCAATAATGTCTCCAGTTTTAGTTGTAACTTTTGCCGTCTTAATTCCGCTACCACCTCTTTTCTGAATTTTATATTCTTTCAAATCAGTTTGCTTACCGTAACCATTTTTAGCAATCACTAAAAGTTTGGGGTTAACAAAATTCTTACTAATAACATCGGCTCCTACCACTTCCGATTTTTTAGGCAACCTAATTACTCTTACGCCGCCGGCGCTTCGTCCCATTTCCCGGACATCAGATTCTTTAAAGCGAATTGATTGCCCATCAGCTGATACGACAATTACGTCATCACCTTTTTCTACAAAGGAGGCAGATATTAATTCATCACCGGCACTCAAGCGAATAGCAATTAATCCGCTTCGTCTAACATCATGAAAACTTTCGGCTTTTACTTTTTTCGCAGTGCCAGCGCGTGTAACCATTAATAGAGAAACTGGATTATTCTTCATAAGTTTGGGCATAGGCAGAATAGATGTTACTTTCTCATCTGCGCCAAGAGCCAAGAAATTCATAATAGACTTCCCTCGAGTGGCTCGACGCCCTTCTGGAATTTCATACATCTTAATCTGATAGGCCTTGCCTTTATCCGTAAAGAAAAGCAGTTCGCTATGAGAGCTCGTGGTCAAGAATTTAGTAATGAAATCTTCTTCTTTTGTGTCCAGATCTACTACCCCCACTCCACCCCTCTTCTGACGGCGATACTCATCGGGATTAGTCCGTTTAATGTATCCACCCGCAGTCAAAACTAAGACTGACTCCTCATCCGGAATAACATCTTCCATAGATAAAGTTTTGGCTCCATGTTTAATTATTTTAGTTCTTCTTTCGTCTGCGTACTTTTCTCTTATTTCTTTCAGCTCAGTCTTAATGATTGTCTGAATTCGTTTAGGGCTAGCTAATATTTCCTTTAAATCCTTGATCAGTGCTTGGATCTCTTTTAATTCATCGTCAATCTTCTTGCGCTCGAGTCCCGCCAATTTCTGCAGTCTCATTTCTAAAATTGCAGTCGCTTGTTTATCAGAGAATTTAAATTCCTTACGCAAATCGGCGTGAGCGGTAGCGGCATCTTTAGCCGCTCGAATCAATTTGATAACTTTATCTATATGATCCAGAGCCTTTTTCAGTCCGAGTAAAATGTGTTCTCTGTCCTCCGCCCGCCGCAAATCAAATTCGGTGCGGCGGCGAATAACAATCTTTCGATGACTGATAAATTCTTCAAGAAAACTTTTTAGGGTGAGGGTCTGAGGTACTCCGTCAACTAGAGCGACATTATTAAAATGGAAAGTTTCTTCAAGCTGAGTGTGTTTGTAAAGATAATTTAAAACATTTTGAGGATAGGCGCCGTTTTTCAAATCAATAACAACGCGAATGTCTTTAGTCGATTCATCTCTAATATCTTTAATGCCTTCTAGTTTTTTATCTCGGACTAGATCAGCGATATTAGTAATAAGGTCGGCTTTATTTACGCGAAATGGAATGGAGGTTATGACAATCTGTGATTTGCCCGCCTTTTCCTCAATAATCTCTGCTTCACCACGCACCACTACAGGACCTTTACCATTGGCATAAGCATGATGAATATCTTTCTCGCCATAAATTATTCCGCCGGTCGGAAAGTCGGGGCCTTTAATAAATTTTACTAATTCTGGATTGCCCGCCTCCGGTTCATCAATTAAATGAATAGTGGCGTCAATTACTTCACCTAAATTATGAGGTGGAATGTTCGAGGCCATACCAACGGCAATACCTAAAGTACCGTTCAATAAAAGATTAGGAACGGCCGTCGGTAATACTACCGGTTCTTTGCGAGTGCCTTCATAGTTGGGGCGAAACGCTACAGTATCTTTTTCCAGGTCACGTAAAAGTTCGGCAGCAATACGTGACATTTTAGCCTCTGTGTATCGAGGGGCGGCGGCGCCGTCTCCGTCAATTGAACCGAAGTTACCTTGGCCAATAATCAAAGGGTAACGCATAGAAAAATCTTGAGCCATTTTTACTAATGATTCATAGACGGCCACATCACCGTGAGGATGATAATTACCAGTAACGTCTCCAGTAATTTTTGCAGATTTTCGAGTTTTTGCTCCTGATGTCAGGCCCAATTCACTCATGGCAAATAGAATACGACGATGCACGGGTTTTAAGCCGTCGCGAATGTCTGGCAGGGCTCGAGCGGTAATAACAGACATGGCATAGTCTAAATAAGACTCTTTCATTTCCGTCACTAAACTGCGAGGGACTATGCTGACACGTTTTGGATCGGGCAAGGGCTTCTCTTCCCCGCCTTTTTGCTTACCTTTTTCTGCCATATTATTTATATTTTAGCACAAAAATGAACCTCATTCTAGTAAAAATGAAAGAATTAGCGGAGAGAAACCTGCCACTGTCGGGAGTAAGACTTGGCCTAGCGGCCCGGAGCGCTCCCGACAGTGGCAGGTTTATTGGAGCGATCTTTCATTTAATAAATTTATTTTCCAAAACTCTCATAAACCGCTCCCAAATTGCTCTTCAAAATAGAGACCGGATTAACTTCTGTGGTCTTCGCGGCTCCATTATTAAATAAATAGGAATTAGTAAAACTGACAAGCCAAATTAGTACAATAATTAAAGTAATTCCCACGCTGCTCAGTAATAAAAATCGCCGTCTGTCACTTTCGGGCTTAGCGCGAAGATTTCGAATAAAATTTCTCATTTTAGACGATAGTTAGAACGACAACATCTCCTTCTTTCCCTTCCAGATCTTTCTTTTTAAGAGTGAGCTTATCCACCGGCTTCACCTCTTCGCCCGCCTCTTTCAAAAAGGTCTTTAATGCCGTCTTATCCTCTTCCACATAATGCATCGGGATAATTAATTTAGGCTCAAGACTAACAGCAAGTTTATAGGCTTCCGCAGCACTCAAAACTCCGTGACCCCCAATCGGCACAAATAAAATATCGATATTGTCCAAGGCCTCTACTATATTAGGTGAGAGATCTTTTGATGATAATGGTCCAAGAAAACAAATATTCATTCCATCAAGGTTGAGCGTGTAGATTGTCACCGGAAGGCTTTCTAGCCCTCGAATAAAAATTTCTTTTACTTCATATTCTCCAGGCCCTGAAATAATGAAAGGGGTACGATCACCATGTTTTAATTCATCGGCGCCGTTCATGTCCACATTGTTCATAGAAACTAGAACAATGTCGGCGCCAAATCGCGGCGCCTTAAAAGGAGATTTTTTAGAAGGCGGATTAAAAGCAACAGTAAGATCCCCTAATTGCAACTTAAAAAATTCTAGACCGTGGTAAGTGATGACCATGAAAAAATCTTACCAGATTTTAGAAGAATAATGAATGCTTGCACTTTGAATTTCCATCTGTATACTAAAATTCATTATTAATATCGAACCCATTGCGTAACCCGCCTCTTGTCACGACAGTAATTCAGGGCGAACCGCGAGGGTATTTTTCATTCTTAAAAATATGAGTAAGGCAACAGTTAAAGCAGTAAAAGCAGAGAGCGAAATAGAAGTAAAACCAAAAAAAGAATCATTGATGACGAAATTCATTACTGATTCGCCCACTCCCCCAAGCTTGGGAGATTTAGTGGAGGGTCCAGTTTTAGCCATTGATAAAAACGGAGTCTTCGTCAACCTTGCTCCTTTTGGCACGGGAATTATTTATGGGCGCGAGTACATTAACGCGCGCGACATTATTAAAAGAATAAATATTGGAGATACTGTAGCGGCCAAGATTGTTGATGTAAACAATCTAGAAGGTTACATTGAGCTTTCTCTAAAAGAGGCTAAGCAAGCCCTGATCTGGAGCGAAGCCGAGCAAGCCATTCGCGACAAGCGAATTCTCGATTTACCTGTCGTTGAAGCAAATAAAGGTGGATTAATTCTCTCCTGGCAAGGAATTCAAGGATTTCTTCCTGCTTCCCAGTTAAAGACTGAGCACTACCCTCGTGTTCTCGATGGTGACAAGGATAAAATTCAAGAAGAGCTGAAAAAATTAATTGGTCAAAAAATTTCTGTCTCTATAATTTCTGCACTGCCAAAAGAAGGTAAAATGATTTTCTCGGAAAAGAGTCCTGATTTTAAAGACAAAGAAAAAATTATCGGCAAATATACTATCGGTGATGATTTAGATGGTGAAGTAACCGGCATCGTAGACTTCGGCGTCTTCGTTAAAGTGGAAGAAGGCCTAGAAGGTTTAGTGCATATTTCTGAAATTGATTGGTCTCTTGTAGAAGATCCTCGCACCCGATTCCATATTGGTGAAAAAGTAAAAGTAAAAATTATTGAAATTAAAGACGGTAAGATTTCACTTTCCATTAAGGCTTTGAAAGATAATCCTTGGAAGAGTGCCGAAAATAAATATAAAAAAGATGATGTGGTGCAAGGTGTAGTTATTAAATTCAACAAGCATGGGGCTCTGGCCTCTATTGAAGAAGGCATTGCCGGCCTCATCCATATTTCTGAATTTGGTAGTGAAGAGAAACTCCGCCAGAAATTAGAGCTCGGCAAAAACTATACTTTCAAGATCACTCTCTTTGATCCTCGCGAACAAAAAATGGCTCTCTCGTTTGTAGAGCATGCGTAAATTTAGAGGCTAAAATCCGGACGCATCCTACAACTTTTGGCGAGGGTAAGACTTGGCCTAGCGGCCCGGAGCGCCCTCGCCAAAAGTTCGTAGGTGCGGGAGGATTTTAAAACTATTTCCGAATCCCCAATTTCGTTAGGTAGTTTACAAACTATTAAACTCTCCCATCGCTCGCTCCCTGCCTTCAGTCACAATCATTTCAATCGCCTCAGAGATTTTTTTAGAAAGTTTTTTTAGTGTTTCTAATTCTGGTTTTTTAAGAGGTCCGACAATAAAATCTAAAATCTTTTTGGAATCGGGTTTGCGAATTTTACCCGAAGCGGTCGTCGGTGAAATACCGACTTTGATTCGCACAAAACTTTCTGTTCTGATAGCTCGGATGATTGACTCCACTCCTTTGTGACCGCCAGAGCCGCGATTGTAAGTAATTTTGAAACGTCCAAGAGGCAGATCCAAATCATCATTAATGACGATAAGCGCCTCGGCTTTCTTTTTACTGGTAATTAATGGCTTCAATGATTGCCCAGATTTATTCATAAAGGTCTCCGGTAAAATTAAAGAGATTGCCTCGCGGCCTAGCTTCGCATCGGCCGAGAGTGCCTGAATTTTTTTATTTAATTTAAACTCTCCCAACTTATTCCGTCGAGCAAAATCTTCTACCATCATACGCCCAGCGTTGTGACGAGTATTTTCATATTCTTCTCCAGGATTGCCTAAGCCAACAACATAAAACATATGACAATCTTACCGCTAGATTGCCCCACCTACAACATTTAGCGATAACACGCATTCTATTCTTGTGTCAAGCCAGCTTTGCCTATATGATGGTGCCATGCCGGAAGATGCTCAAATTGAAAATACCCCTAAGAAAGGCGGTTTTTTCAAAGAATTGGTGAAATTCGTCTTTTTTATTTTAGTTATTCTCATTCCCTTGCGATTATTTGTAGCCCAACCATTCATTGTGGTCGGCACATCTATGGAGCCGACTTTTTCTGGTGGTGAATATTTAATAGTAGACGAGCTCTCCTATTACCTAGGCAATCCGTCTCGTGGCGACGTCGTTATCTTTCATCCTCCCCGGGCCGCTTTCATTGACTCTGGCACCAAGCCGCAGTCTGGCATTTATTACATTAAAAGAATTATTGGTTTACCCAATGACACTCTGACTATTAGTAATGGGGTAGTTACTATTAAAAATGCCGATCATCCTAATGGATTTACTTTAAATGAATCCTATTTAAAGTATGGAGGTGAAAAAGATGAAACTATTAATTTGGGTCCCGATCAATATTTTGTCATGGGAGATAATCGCCCTGTAAGTTTTGATTCACGCGCTTGGGGACCAGTTAGTAGGAACGAAATCGTTGGTCGCGCTTTTCTTCGTCTCTTGCCCCCTGACCGAATCAACTTCATGCCTGGAGCAGCCAGAGAGCAATTGAAATAATGAAAGAAAAGACAAAAGCTAAAATAGGGAAAAAGACTAGCCGTGAGTACGAGCAAGCCACTGAGACGGCAAAATTTTATGGTTTTTGTCCCGTTCCAAAACTGTCCGTAGAAAAAGAAGACCTTACTAAGGCTCGGGCATTTCATGATTGGCATTCAAAAGAAGTTCACCCTTTTAAAGAAGACGAGTTTAAATTTTCTGGATTCTTAGAAGAAAAAATTGCCATCTTGCGCAATTTATTGGAAAAAAAGTTGGCACATTTGGGAATGCCCGCTCTAGTCTATTACGAAGGTCCTATTGCTGGAAATACTCACATGCGACAAATTAAACGGGAGAAGACTTTTAATCTAGAAATTTTAGGTAATTCAAAAAGTATTGCTGACGCCATGATAATTGAGACGGCTTACATTATCTTGGCCGAACAATACCCTGCCGAAGAACTCTGTATCTCTATTAATAGCATTGGCGACAAAGAATCGATTGGCCGCTTTAGTCGGGAATTGGCTAACTACTATCGAAAAAATTGGAATGAATTACCTGCTCATTGTCGGGCCACTTTTAAAAAAGATGTATTTGAAATTCTTCATTGTAAAGAAAAAGAATGTTTGGCCCTTCAAGAAAATGCTCCTAAAGCGATGAGTTTTCTCTCTGAGCCAAGTCGAGTCCATTTTAAAGAAGTTTTAGAGTATTTGGAGTCATTATCCCTCCCCTACAATATTGAACACTCATTAGTTGGCAGTCGAAGTTTCTGCAGCGGCACTATTTTTGAAATTCGCGGAACAAATAAAAAAAATGGCGAGATTAGTATTTTTGCTATTGGCGAGCGTTATAACGGTCTAGCTAAAAAAGTTTGGAATAAGAAAGACATACCGTCAGTGGGCGTGGCTATACTAATTCACCCAGATCACGTAAAGAAAAGTAGCCGCAAGCGGGACGTAGCACCAAAATTCTATTTCATTCAGTTTGGTTTTGATGCCAAACTTCGTAGTTTAAAAATTATGGAAATGCTAAGGCAAGCAAAGATTCCCATTAGTCAGTCCCTCAGTAAAGATAAGTTTGCTTCACAAATTGCTACCGCAGAGAAATTAAACATTCCCTATGTCATTATCATGGGACAAAAGGAGGCTTTAGAAGGCAGCGCAGTGGTGAGAAATATGAATAATCGCTCTCAAAACACGGTAATGCTTAGTGATTTAGTGAAGTATTTGAAGAAGTTGAAATAGTGTGCTATTCTAGGAATCCTTATGATAAACGTAGAAGTCAGCCGAAATAACAACGAAAATAACGCTACTTTGATCCGAAAATTTACTCGGCGAGTCCAAGAGGCTGGCATTTTAAACCGTGTCCGTTCTATTCGCTATAGTCAGCGAACTGCCTCCCCATATGTACGAAAGAAGAAGGCTTTAAAAAGTTTAGGTAAGAGACAGGAAATCGAGACAATGATTAAACTCGGCAAACTTAAACCGCGCGAAACTCATTCAAGCGGTGGACGATAATTTTAGTATTACTAATTTGACAAGCCGAGCGCCGGCAGTAGCCGGCGCTCGGCTTCAAGTTATTAAGAATAAAATCCTGGGCAAGAAGTACGTTCTCAGTCTTGTTTTCACTACTCCCTCTCATTCTAAAAAACTAAATGAAAAATATCGCCAAAAAAATAAAGTGGCGAATATATTAAGCTTTTCTATCGGAAAAAATGAAGGAGAAATTTTCATCACTCTAGCCGCCCTAAAGAATATTTCTCTACCCGCCATTTTTATACATGGCTTATGTCATTTGAAAGGCATGCAACATGGTAGTAAAATGGATAGTGAGGAAAAAAAATTTCAAAATTTATTCAAAATCAAAAATTAATCTTTTTTTATATTTAAAATGGCTCGCCACATTGCAGTAGGAATAGACATCGGCAGCTACCAAATCAAGGTGGTGGTGGCTGAGACATTTAATGATGGCAAAAGCGGTCCCCGAATGATTGGCACGGGCCTAGCCGAAACCAAAGGATTAAGACATGGATATGTCATCAACGTAGAGGATGCAGCTAGGAGTATTAGTAGTGCCATTCGTCAGGCAGAAAAAGCGTCAGGAATTAAGATCCATAAAGCCTATTTAGGTTTTGGTGGCATCGGTCTCTCAGCCTTTATCTCTCTGGGCTCAATTATTACCACTCGCGCTGATTTAGAAATTAGCGAAGCAGACGTGCGAAAAGTGGTAGAGAGTAGCGAAAGTGAGATTTCTTCCTCTCTTTCTATTAACAGAACTATTCTCCATACCATTCCTCTTCAATATAAAGTAGACGGCAAAATTGTTTTAGGTCGTCCCGAAGGAATGAAGGGGTCCAAGCTTGAAGTCCGTACACTTTTCATCACTTCTCTCTCCCACCATTTAAATGACATTATTAGCGCCGTTGAAAAAGCCGGAGTAGAAGTAGAAGATGTCATGGCTGCACCACTAGCTGCTAGTTTAATCATATTAAATAAAACTCAAAAAATTGCCGGTTGCGTCCTAACCAATATTGGATCTGAAACAGTTTCTATTGTTGTATTTGAAAATGATATTCCTATTTCCTTGGAGGTCTTTCCGATTGGCTCCAATGATATTACAAATGATATTGCTCTAGGATTAAAAATTCCTCTTGATGAAGCTGAGCGAGTGAAGCTCGGAAGTAATCCTGGAGAGAAAGTGTCAAAGAAAAAATTAGACGAAATTGTCATCGCTCGACTTTCTGATATTTTTGAATTAATAGAAGCTCATCTACGAAAAATTGGTAGGAATGGACTCTTACCAGCCGGCATTATCATCACTGGTGGTGGTTCGGGTGTTGCAACAATTGAAGACATGGCTCGAGCCGCATTAAAGCTCCCATCAAAACGGCCGGACTTAAAATTTGAAGGGAATGTTAAAGGCGTTCTGAAAGGTTCAGAGTGGGCCGTGGCTTACGGTCTTTGTATTTTGGGCTTAACCTCTTCCGATGAAAATATCATCTCCGATCTGGGCCTAACTGGCATTAAGGAAACTCCTAGCCAATTGTGGCGCTGGATTAAAAAACTTCTCCCTTAGGCCTTTGCATATTCCCCTGCTCTTTTGTATGATGAGACTATTAAAGAGGGATTCTTTAAATCGTTATTCTTATTTAACTCGTCATTTTAAGTTGTCATAAATATGCCCCAAATTAAACCAGAAGTTGAAACATTTGCTCGGATTAAAGTAGTTGGTGTTGGTGGTTCAGGAAAGAACGCCTTGAACCATATGGTTAGTAGGAAAGTTAAAGGAGTTGATTTTATTGCGGTAAACACCGACGCCCAGGATCTTCATCACTCCTTAGCAAAAAAGAAAATTCATATTGGAAAAAATCTTACTAAAGGTTTAGGTACTGGAATGAATCCTGAAATGGGCAGACGTGCCATTGAAGAAACTAAAGAAGAAATTCAAGAAGCTCTTAAGGGAGCCGACATGGTATTCATCACTGGTGGAATGGGCGGTGGAACTTGTACCGGAGCTTCTCCGATAGTAGCAAAGACTGCAAAAGAACTTGGAGCTTTGACAGTAGGCGTAGTAACAAAACCTTTCTTCTTTGAAGGTCAGCAGCGACTAAAGCTTGCTGAAGAAGGTCTTGCGGAACTTTCCAAAGAAGTAGATGCCTTAGTGGTCATTCCGAACGATCGTTTATTAAGCACAGTTTCCAAGGAAACGACGGCTAAAAACGCTTTTGCCATGTGTGATGAGATTTTAAAGCAGGCCGTAGAAGGTATTTCCGATCTCATTACTACTCCAGGATTCATCAATATTGACTTTGCTGATATTCGAGCGGTGATGTCCAATGCTGGATCAGCCCTCATGGGCATCGGCATGGCTTCAGGAGAGAATCGAGCCGTAGAGGCCGCTAGAATGGCTATCAGTTCCCCCCTTCTTGATACTTCTATTAATGGGGCCAAAGGGGTTCTTTTCTCAATTGCTGGTGGTGATGATGTTACCCTTCATGAAATACAAGATGCCGCCAAAGTCATTACTGAATCCATTGATCCAACAGCTAAAGTTATTTTCGGAACTATTAAAGATGACCGACTAAAGAAAGGTGAGATTAAAGTTACTGTCATTGCTTCTGGTTTTCCGGATGGTGCCGGACGCCGACCCGCTCTCCAAACAGAATTTGAATTAAAAGCAGAAAAAGGAAAGATCTACAATACTTTGGGTAATGGGACAACTCAGAACAACGGTGCTAGCACCATAACCAAAACCGAGGAGAAAAAAATTGAGACAGTGGGAGATGATGATGATTGGGGTGCAGTTCCCGCCTTTCTCCGAAGATCCAAATTAAAATAATTTTTCAGACTCCTATCTATGATTTATGATTTAGCTATTATAGGCGGCGGCCCCGGCGGGGTCGCCGCCGGCGTTTACGCGGCGCGTAAACGCCTCAAAACGGTCCTCATCGCTAAAGAATTGGGTGGCCAAAGTAATGTTTCCGAGGACATTCAAAATTGGATTGGTACCATTTCTATTAGTGGAATTAATCTAGCGACTTCTTTTCGTCAGCACCTACTTGCCTATGCCGAAGACGTTGTCGATTTAAAAGAAGGAATTTTAGTAAAATCCATTGAAAAAACTGCTACTGGATTTTTAATTAAAACTTCTGGAGAAGAATTCGAAACAAAGACCATCCTAATCACGGTCGGCAGCACTCGCCGCAAAATTACCGTTCCCGGTGCTGAGCAATTTGAAAACAAGGGCATCACTTATTGTGCTTCGTGTGATGGTCCCATTTTTGCCGGGCAAGACGTGGCAGTAGTTGGCGGTGGTAATGCCGCCTTTGAATCCGCTGCTCAACTTTTAGCATATTGCAAAAGTGTGACCATCCTAAACCGAAGTGAGGAATTCCGCGCCGATCCAGTGACGGTAAAAAAAGTCCTTTCTAATCCAAAAGTTCATGCCGTCCTAAATGCTGAGTTATTGGAAGTGAAAGGTGAGAAGTTTGTAAAATCAGTTATTTATAAAAATAAAGAATCAAATGAGACCACAGAACTTCCGGTAGTAGCAGTCTTTGTGGAGATTGGTCTTATTCCTTCAACCGATTTTATTGGCAATCTTTTAGATAAAAATGGTTACGGCCAAATCGTGGTAAACTCAAAAAGTCAGCAGACATCTGTCGCCGGCATCTGGGCCGCCGGCGACTGCACGGATGGCCTATACCACCAAAACAACATTGCCGCCGGCGACGCCGTCAAAGCCCTCGAAGACATTTACGTCCATTTGCATACAAAATAATTGTGTTGACACTCCGAATCTTGAGATTATAATAAGGAAACTGGTGAGGTTTGGGCTGAAAACCGCTTTTACTAAGGCGGTTTTTATGTATATTAAAATTTTAGTTTTTCTTTAATTCCCGTAGTCGGCGATAGACGCTATCCGTCTTAGCTTTTTGATAATAAGCGTAAAAGATTCGAGCAGCTTCAGCTTTATCGCTGGTTAAAAAATCTTTTTCTAGGGGACGAATTTTTTGACGTGCTGATTTCTCCGCTTTTTTGGAATTTTCTCTTTGTGGATTTTTTAAATACTTACGGCCATCTTTATGATTTGCATATCGTCTTGAGCGCGTGTAGCCCATCTGAAGAAATTTTCGGGCCATATCCATTCCGACAAAATCTTTTTCTTTTTTGTAATTTTTAAATAAGACAAAAATTTGTTCGGCCGATCCTCGCGCTATTTCCGCTGTTCTAAACCGCCAATATGGAAGTATTTCACTTTTGTACGGCTCCACCAGAAGTACCCCCTGCTCTCCCCTGCCCACCTGATACATTTCCGGATTTTTCCGAAAATCTATTTTTGAATAATCTCGGGAATAATTGAAAGTTTTACTGGTGTATTTTTTCATTTAATTCGAAGGTTGGGGTAAAATAAATTTTCTGCACCATTGTAAATATATAAAAATTTGTCTTTGCGGCATCTCGAAGATCCTGAGCCCTCGGGCGAAGGGCTGCAAAAATATAGTCACTTCGTTCCTTATTTTTGCGGAGGCGGGAGGAAAATTCTTCAAAACATCCTGCCACATACATTGGAGTTTAGGGCTTCTTACCATAGAATTATTCGAACCAGCGGAGGAGGTGGGATTTGAACCCACGAGGAGATTTCTCCCCTGCCGGTTTTCGAAACCGGTGCTTTCAACCACTCAGCCACCCCTCCAATTCAGAAATCCTAACATTTTTTGTACCATTTATGTTAAAAGTCCAAAAAATGCTATATTTTAAAAGCAATTTTACGGCCCTATCGTCTAACGGTTAGGACATCAGCTTTTCAAGCTGGTAATCCGGGTTCGATTCCCGGTAGGGTCACAGAATATAACGAGCGAAGCGACTATATATTCGTGATGTCGAAGCACTTAGACTTTTGTGAGTTATGGCTAAACAAAAGACGTTTGTGCTGGCGACGCATAGGATTTCGGATACCATCGGCGAGAAAATTATCTGTGATCGTGGGCATGAATTCACCAGAGACTCTCTAGGGTTAGATCCCTACCCACACAGCCAATATTCATCTGTTGCAAACCGGTCTATAATAACTTTATGAAGTCAAAAGTTTTTTACTTAGTTGCTTTAATAATTCTAGGGGTATATCTATCTTTTTTTAAATTCAATTTTAACGACGCTTATAATTACACTGTCGAGCAAAATAAAGGAATATTTCAAGCTATTCAATCTAACTTTTAGGTTTTATTTAAATAGGTTATAACCTTAGGCACCCTCTAATAGACGGAGCAAGGCTTTATACAAAGGCGGTTTTTTTGGGAAATTTGTTTAGGTAAATATAAAATGATAAATTGATTCTAAGCGCGGTTAGCTCAGTTGGTAGAGCGCAACATTGACGTTGTCTAGGGGGTGAGAATAATTCTATGGCTAAGTAGCTTCCATGCTCCAAGATCGGTCAGAAGATTGTTAGGTAGTGTTTACCCTTACCGCGTTTAAAAGGGCGATTAGCTCAGTTGGTAGAGCGCAACATTGACGTTGTTGATGTCAGAGGTTCGAATCCTCTATCGCCCACAATGATCCGCAAGAAGTGCTGGGAGCACTTCGAGTGGTTGTCATTGGGCGGTGATAGAGGATTCGAAGGTCGGAGCGCGACGGCGCGAGACGGGGTCGCACAAATTTTTAGCAAAAAATTATGTGTGACCGAATCCTATTTTTATATATGAAAATTCTTGGAATTGAAACTAGTTGTGATGAGACGGCTTTAGCAATTGTGGAGGCAGATGGCGGGCTTAGCCATCCGCATTTTAAGGTAATTTCTGAAGCTATTAATTCTCAAACTAAGATCCATGAGAAATATGGTGGTGTCTATCCAATGATGGCAAAAAGAGAGCATTCTAAAAATTTGGTTCCCTTACTGAAGGATTTATTAAAAGGGTTCCAGTTAGAAAAACCACGCGATTTAAAGATAGAAAATGAGGAAGAGATTAAAAAAATTTTAGAACGGGAGACGGAATTACTTCAACAATTTTTAGAAGTAATTCCTACAATACCAAAGCCCGACATCGACGTTATTGCGGTTACAGTTGGTCCTGGGCTCGAGCCTGCACTTTGGGTTGGCGTTAACTTCGCTCGGGCTTTGGGTTTAGTGTGGGATTTACTTGTTTTACCTATTAATCATATGGAAGGCCACATACTTTCCGTTCTCTTAGATCAGAGTCAGCCCGTTACCTTTCCCGCACTAGCCCTTTTAATTAGCGGAGGCCATACAGAATTAGTACTGATGAGAGATTGGCAACAATATGAAATTCTAGGCAGAACGAGAGACGACGCTGTCGGCGAAGCTTTTGATAAGGTGGCCAGAATGTTAGAACTTCCCTATCCTGGCGGACCTGAGATATCTAAATTAGCGGAAAAAGCCAGAACTTCAGAAAGATCCAATCATCAAATAACAAAGTTGCCGCGTCCCATGCTAAACTCTCCTGATTATGATTTTTCTTTTTCTGGTTTGAAAACAGCCGTACTTTACCGAATTCGAGAAATGTCGCAGGCAGAAAAACTTTTGCCTTTCTGGAAGGAGGAGTTAGCGCAAGAATTCGAGGACGCAGTTACAGAAGTGCTGATATATAAAACCAAAAAAGCTATTGAAGAATTTAATATTAAAACATTAATAGTGGGTGGGGGTGTAATAGCTAATAGTCACCTGCGCCAAGAATTTCAAAAATTAATTAAGGAGGGAGGCGAGACCAAACTTCTAACTCCACAGCCCTCCCTCTCAACAGATAATGCCGTAATGATTGCTATGGCTGGCTATTTTAAATCTCTCAATGACCATAAACCGGTCTTAGATTTTCGGGCGACCGGCAATCTCTCCTTGCAGCAAGACAGCCTTTAAGGCCTTGACTATTTGGTGTGGTGTGCTATACTGTCGAAAGCTACACAATTAGTGGCCGAATTTGCTCATCGAGGGCTAATTTCGAGCCAAGTTTGCAGGCGGCATATGGCATCGACAACCGTTCGTGATACTACGGTCTAGTGCCGGACGTCCCTACCGCGTCCTCCCTCGCTGCCTGCTCGAACGCCCGCGCCGCCGCCTACGACCAAGCCCCTAGGCGGCGCGGGTAAATCTTCTCGGCCTCCTGGGGCTCGGTAAAAGAGACGTTGGAAAACGTTTCGACCGAGTTCCCAGGTAACCGAGGATCAAATTTTGTTCTTAAGTATCAAAAGTGCCACTTTCAATAGAGAGCGGCGCTTTTTCTTTTTATTCCTAAAACTCAGCATTTTTGCTAAAATTTATCTAACTTAATATTTTCAGCCTTTTTAATGATCCCTGAGAAATTACTAAAGCCATACAATCCTAAGGAAACAGAGTCTCGCGTCTA
This sequence comes from Minisyncoccia bacterium, assembly GCA_038215155.1. Classification (GTDB taxonomy): domain Bacteria; phylum Patescibacteriota; class Minisyncoccia; order Phycocordibacterales; family CAJBRS01; genus JADGRH01. The sequence continues at coordinate 84,718 of JBBQRF010000003.1, read as the reverse complement.
CCAAGCATGGGAAGCGAGCGGTTTTTTTAATCCCGACAATTTACCCGGGGCTCGAGCCACGCCATACACAATTATGATTGCTCCCCCGAATATTACCGGCTCGCTTCATATGGGTCATGCCTTGGAAAATACTATTTCTGATATTTTAATTCGTTACCACCGGATGCGTGGATTCAAAACTCTGTGGCTTCCTGGCACAGATCATGCTGGCATCGCTACTCAAAATGTGGTGGAAAAAAGTCTTAAGAAAGAGAATATTACTCGCCACGACTTAGGTAAGGAAAAGTTTCTAGAAAAAATATGGGAATGGAAGGATAAGTATGGCAATACAATCTTAGAGCAGATGCGAGCATTAGGCGCCTCACTAGATTGGTCGCGTCTACGATTTACGATGGATGAAAAATATCAGGAGGCAGTCAAGAGCGCCTTCCAGCAATATTACAAAAAGGGATTAATCTATCAGGGTGAACGAGTTATTAATTGGTGTATTAAAGACCAAACAGCACTTTCCGATCTCGAGCTTGAATATGAAGAAGAGAAAGGGAAACTCTGGTTTATAAAATATCCTATTGAAGATTCTAAAAATTTTATAACTATTGCTACTACCCGACCAGAAACTATGTTGGGAGATAGTGCGGTTGCTGTTAATCCAACTGATGAAAGGTATTTAGAGCTAATCGGCAAAAATATTATTTTACCAATAGTGAATAGGAAAATTCCGATCATCTCAGACAGGCAAATAGAAAAAGATTTTGGCACGGGCGCAGTAAAAGTTACTCCTGCCCACGACATGTTTGACAGTCGTCTGGCTGAAGAACATCAGCTCCCCTACCTTAAGGTTATCAATGAGGTTGGGAAAATTATTAATAGCGGCGACGATTTTGATGGTCTGAAAATCGCCGCCGCTCGTGAGAAAATCTTAGAGAGTCTTCGCACCCTTAATCTAATTGAAAAAGAAGAGGAATTTACTCACAACGTGGCTAAATGCTATCGTTGTGGTTCCACTATTGAACCCATGCTTTCTAAACAGTGGTTCCTGAATATGAAACCACTGGCAGAAAAAGCTATTGCCGCTATTGAGGCTGGCGAAGTTAACTATTACCCAGAGCGTTGGAAAGAAATTTCGCTCGATTGGCTTCGTAATATAAAGGATTGGTGTATTTCCCGACAAATCTGGTGGGGACACAAAATTCCTCTAGCGGAAAGTGAAGATACTTTTGATACTTGGTTTTCTTCAGCCCTATGGCCATTTGCCACCCTGGGGTGGCCCTCTGGTGTTGCACCGGATCTGGCAAACTTCTATCCAACTAATTTTATTACCTCGGCTCGCGACATTTTACATCAGTGGATTTCCCGAATGATTTTTTCGGGATTAGAGTTCACTGGTGAGGTTCCATTCAAAGATGTTCTGATTCACGCCACTATTTTGACTAAAGACGGCAAAAGAATGAGTAAGTCTCTCGGCACTGGTCTTGATCCTTTAGAGTTTATTGAAAAATATGGCGCGGATGCTACCCGTTTTGGCATAATCTTTCAGGAGTTTGGAGGACAAGAAATCCGATTCAGTGAAGATGCTATTAATATGGGGAAAAAGTTCTCTAATAAACTTTGGAATATAAGTAGGTTTGTTTTAGATAAAACAGATGGAAAAATTTTCTCAGCTAATCTAGAAAATTTTTCCGCCACAGAGCCAGTCAATCAAACATTCCTGGCTAAACTTCATAATACTGTTGGGGAAGTCTCTAAAAATATCGAGACCTACCAATTTGGCAATGCTGCCCATTCTCTTTACGATTTTATTTGGCATGATTTTGCTGACCACTTCATTGAAGAATCCAAGAAAGAAAATTCGGAGGAAAATAAGGAGCTATTAGGTTTAACCTTAACTACTATATTAAAGCTGCTTCATCCATTCATGCCTTTTATCACTGAGGAAATCTGGTCACTTTTGCCGGACCGTGATTCTCAAATATTAATGGTGGCTAATTGGCCTAAGTTATGAGTACTATAATTACAATTCTATCTTTCTTGCTTTATCCCTTGGTAATTATTGCCGCTGCCCTAGTTTTTATCATTCAACATCCTGCCACCGCCTTATGGGCCGTCCTTGGTGGAATCGTTCCTTCTTTAGTCTGGCTTTATTTTTGGATTCAAGAAGACCGTCTTCACCCTGAGCCAAAGAAAATCATCCTGCGTTCATTTGGAGCTGGGATGATTGCCGTTATTGTGGCAGTGGGGCTAGAGCGAGTCATTCAAATGACTGTCGGCGAGGCTTCTCTCGTAACTTTCTTGTTATTTGCCACAGTGGAAGAGTTATTTAAATATGGTGCGGCCTACATAAGCTGCCTTAATACCAGGTACAACGACGAACCGATTGATGCCGTTATTTATTTAATCAGCGCCGCGCTAGGGTTCGCGGCGCTTGAAAACACCTTCTTCCTCAACACCCCCCTTCTTCAAAATAATATCGTCGGCAGTGTGGTCACGGGAAATTTACGTTTTATTGGTGCTAACCTCCTCCACATCACTAGCTCCGCCATAATTGGTATCTCTATTGCTTTCAGTTTTTACAAACCGAGGTGGCAAAAAAAGCTCTATTTAATAGTCGGTATCATATTGGCCATTGGCTTGCATGCTCTCTTCAATTTTTTTATAATTAAAGCAGGACAAGGCTTGTTAATAATCTTCGGAATTGTCTGGCTGGGAATCATCGCACTTATTTTAGTCTTAGAGAAAATCAAACAATTAAAATCTTCTAAAGAGTAAATTATATGAAAGAAAAAAAATCATTTTTTGAAAGACTGACAGGCAGTATTAATGTGGACGATTATGAAGAGGAAACACCCGCTCCACCAGAGCGCGGCTTTAACCCGCCTATCACTTCTAACAGAGAGAAGGCTACCAGTAATTGGTTAGAGGAAGATACAGGCGAAGGAGAGTTAGCCGTGGATGTTTATCAGACGGCCCGAGAAATAATTATTAAAACCATGGTTGCAGGAGTTAAAAGAGAAGATTTAGATATTTCTATCACTCGCGACATGGTTACAGTTAAAGGCCGACGAAATGAAGAAGCTGGAATTTCCGAGCAAGATTATTTTCACAAAGAATTATACTGGGGAGCATTCTCTCGGACAGTACTTCTACCCCACGAAATTGAGATTGAGGGAGCTGAGGCTATTGAAACCCAGGGACTATTAATTATTAAATTACCGAAGATAGATAAAGAAAGGCAAACTAAGCTTCGAGTTCGTGCATCCTAATGGATCCAAAATTTCACATCCTTTTAGAAGAAAATAATCGCCTCTTGGAAGATAATAGCCGAAGGCTTCGACGACTAGAGCGGCGGAGCCAGGTGGCTTTCTGGTTTTCGATGATTAAATGGGTTATAGTGATTGGGGCTACAATTGGGTTTTATTATTATTTTAAGCCAGTTTTAGACAGTTTGACCCACACCTATCAGTTAATCACTGGCCATTCATTCCCGAGTAGCTTCAGCTCCTTTTTTAATAAACCATAAGCTGGGGTAGCTCAGTTGGTAGAGCATTTGCCTGAAGAGCAAGGGGTCGGCGGTTCGAGCCCGCCCCCCAGCACCAATAAAATAGTCCCCGTTTTGGGGACTGTTTTATTGGTGCTGTATGGGTGATTGCTTTAGCAATTCTGTGGCACGAAGCCTTAGCATCGAAGATCCGACTTTGTGAAATATTTTCCGCCTCTATCGCTACTTTTTCCACCTTGCGAAAATTCCGCACGGTAATAGCCGGCCACTTCCCTGCTCTTCAATAGTTAATTCCCCACTTTCAATATTTCCACCAAATTTAGACACGAGAGGTAGCAAATTGTTTTCATAAGCCAGAGCTGAATAGCCGGAAGCGTAACCATTAATTAAAAAGAAAAGTGGCTGGTCAGATAAAACTTGGAAAGAATGTTGTAGTAGATCTAAAAAATGTTCTTCTATTTTCCATACTTCTTTATTTGGGCCATGACCAAAAGCGGGAGGGTCCATAATAATACCTTCATACTTATTACCCCTCTTTATTTCGCGTTTTAGAAATTTTCGAGCGTCGTCTAAAATCCAACGAATAGGCGCCGCTTTTAATCCAGATATTTCGGCATTCTGTTTAGCCCAATTAATAGCTGAACGTGAGCCATCCAAATGAATTACGGTAGCGCCACCTTTGGCGGCTGCCAAGGTGGCGCCGCCAGTGTAGCCAAAAAGATTTAGGACTGAGGTGGCTTCTTGTTTTTCAATCCACTGCCAATTAGCAAGTTGTTCAGGAAAAAGGCCAGTGTGTTTAAAAGGGGTTGGTTTAATTAAGAATTTTAAATCACCTAATTTAATAGGCCAACCTTCAGGTATTTTTTCGGCAAATTTCCAGCTTCCTTTTTCGCGGCCGCCGCCGCTAAAAGTGGCGGTGGCTTTCCCCCACTCCTTTTCATCCATTTTTTTTGGCCACAGTGCCTGCGGATCCGGTCGTCGCAAAATAACTTGGCCATATCGTTCCAGCTTTTCTCCTTCCCCACTATCAAGAAGTTCGTAATCCTTTGAGGGTTTAGTAATTAAAATCATATGAGGTGCCCTCGGCCAGAATCGAACTGACATCTAATCCTTAGGACGGATCTGTTCTATCCATTGAACTACGAGGGCCGAAGTTAGACGATTAGACTCCTAGAGTTTGCTTTAAAGTATCCGCGTCAAAACCTACCATTACTTCATCGTCCACTACAATGACGGGTACTCCAAGCTGACCACTTTTATCAATCATTTCCTGCCTTTTCTCTAAATCGGTACCTACATTGAATTCCTTAAATGGAATATTGTGTTCATTAAATAAAGCTTTTGCCATCTTGCAATAGGTGCAAGTGTCAGTGGTGTAAATTGATACGTTTTTCATAGGCCTCTAGTATAGCAAATCCTGAAAGATTGAGGCAAATTTAACGTCTCTCTAGGTATAAGATGAATGATAATTTCATGCACGCCACCACAGACCACGAAATCATTAAAAATTGGGTTTTGAAATGGGGTGGTACCCCTGCTATTGGAGGTAACACGGAAGATAGTAGTGGTAAGGGTGTATTAAGAATAAATTTCGGTCCTGGCATAGACAATGGGCAATCTATTGGCTGGGAGGAATTTTTTGATATTTTTGAGGCAGATCGACTTGTCTTTCGTTATTCGGATGAAGTAACGAAAGGAGAAGAATCGTTATCTTTTAATTTTGTCAGTCGGGATAAAAATGCACCCTTAGTAGAAGATGAGACTATCCTTCCCGAAACTAACCGCCTGGCCGAGGAAAATATGTATAATAATTTTGAAGTCGATCAATCATATTAATATTTTATCGAGTAACGGAAATTTTCGGATTAGCTAACTCAGTAAACGGAGCTTTGACCGTCACTCGGCCATCATTATCAGTGAAGATCGAGTAGCCAGTATCATAATCCGAATTACTATTGTAATGGGCTCCTGGAGCGCTGGGATCAAATGGCAAGGAAGATAAATAAGTGGTTACTAGGCAAGGAGCAAGGTCAAAACCACCACTACTTTTCATCACGGCCTCTGCAGTCGGCAAACTAGTAGAAGCGCTGCCGCAACTAAAGACTCCCCTATTTTCTGCTAAATCCTGGCCAACGGCGTTTAAAATGGCGGTAACGTTGCTCTGACGCTGGGAGTCGCGCGCCAATTTAAATTGGCGCGCAGGGTTAATCGCGATTAGGACTACCGCGGCCAAAATAGCAATAATGCCAATCACAACTAATATTTCTATTAATGTAAAACCTCTTTTTAATTGTTTTTTCATCCCATAATACTAAACAATCTGGTATGAACAGATCTTAAAGAAAAATTAAATTTTCGCTCATTTTAATTCCTTCTTCATGTAGGGTTTAGATATCCTCCACGCCCTCTTTAGTTCGTCCCTACTTAATCTTAAATACTTAGCGCTATTATTTAAAGTCTGCGACAACTTCGGCCTGCCTCGCGACTTATCTTTTAGGGCGTCCTGATAGATTTTTTCTGCTAAATAAGTAAGAAATTTCACTAATAAATCATAACGAAGATTTCCTATATTATCAGCCAATTTCTCAAGGGATTTATAATACGGAATTTTTATGGGATGTTTTTTCATTTTGTGCGAGATGCGAGAATCGAACTCGCGTTTCATGCTTGGGAAGCACGTGTTTTGCCACTAAACTAATCTCGCTATTTTTTCTTAAAGAGATCGAGAAAGTGTCTCCACCATCGCTCGAAAATATTACCAGAAGCAGCCGACGATGTGGCGGTGTTTTTATCAACAATGACAATGACTTGTTCTCCTGATTTTGCCACTTCGTATTTACTGCGAATTTCCCCCTCCACTCCTTGATTAGTGGTTAGTTTATTCAAATCCTCACTAAGAACATTGCTGCGACTCTTCAAAAGGTTTAATTGGTTTTCAGTTTTGGCCAAATTTGCCGCGCTTTCACGTTCTTTCAAATAGATCTTCCAGGTAGCCTGGATTAAGAGAGCTAAAATAATAATTAAAGCTATTACTACCGGTTTAGAGTAGATGCGTTTTTTAATTTTTTTACGTTCCTGGAATTGCCGCATTTATCCTATGATATAATTATTTCCTATGCTTTTCCATCCTAAACATCGCAAGGCACTGCAAGTAATGATGACGGTGTTGGCCATAATCATCATTCTTAGTATGGTGCTTCTATACTTCCCTGCCTTTCAGTAGATGCGCCCATAATGGCTCACAAATTCGTAAGAGGGGTAATCTTGAAAATCCTCCTGCACCTACGAACTTTCATCGAGGGCGCTCCGGGCCGCTAGGCCAAGTCTTACCCTCGCTAAAAGTTGTAGGGTGCATCCGGATTTTCCGGACCTAGCTCTTCATCATCTTTAAGAACGTCTCGTGAGGGATATTGACCTTGCCTCGCTCTTTCATTTTCTTCTTGCCCTTCTTTTGTTTTTCCAGGAGTTTCATCTTTCGAGTAATATCGCCTCCATATAAATAGCCTGTCACGTCTTTCCGTAGCGCGGAAATGGTTTGGGAAGCGAGGATACGTCCCATGGCGCGCCCCTGAATCTTAGTGGTGAACATCTGACGAGGCAAGACCCCGGCAAGTTTTTCTACGGCTTTTTCCGCTTCTTCCTGGACCCGGCGCATAGATACTACTCGAGTAAAAGCTTCCACGGGATCATCCGCCACTAGAATATCTAGACGTGCGACTTCAGCGGGTCTCATTTCCTTAAATTCATATGAAAGCGAAGCAAAACCCGACGAAACGCTCTTCAATTCATCAAAAAAGTTCCGCATCAATTCACGTAGGGGCATCATAACAATTAAATTAGTGCGGTTGTCGCCGAAAGTCTCTGTGTGTTCAAGCTCCGCTTCGTGTTCATATAAAAGTTGAGTGATCTTACCTAGATAGTCTGAGGGGGAAATAATTTGGATTAGCATCCATGGCTCTAAAATACTTTCAATTTCATTTTGCTCGGGAAAAAGCGATGGTGAGTAAATAGTGGCGGCCTTTCCGTTTTTATATTTAATATCGTAAGTGATAGAGGGGGTGGCAATAATGAGCTTTAAACGAAATTCTCGCTTCAATCTTTCGGTGATTATTTCTAAGTGAAGAAGGCCTAGAAAGCCAGAGCGGAAGCCGCGACCCAAGGATCCTGAGGCTTCTTCTTCATATGAAAAAGAAGAATCGGAGAGGCGCAATCTTGCCAGAGCCTGGCGTAGTAAATCAAAGTCATCGGCGTCTTCTGGGTAAATTGAGGCCCATACTACTGGCGCCGGGCGTTCATAGCCCTCTAAGGCCGCTAAGGGCTTCTTAAGCAGGGTGACAGTGTCTCCGACCGAGGCAATACCTGGTTTCTTAATGCCCGTGACTATGTAGCCGATTTCGCCGGCCGCGATAGCGGCGGCCGGCGCTTCTTCTGGTTTAAAAATACCCACTTCTAAAGCGAAGAATTTCTCTCCCGCAACCCGAAATAGTAGCTCTTGCCCTTTAGCTACTTGACCATCTAATACTCGCACGTAAACAATTACCCCTCTGTGATTGGAATATTGAAAATCAAAAATCAAAGCACGAAGACTTTTTTCCGGACCACCATCGGGTATTTCTTCAATCGGTGCAGGTACCCTCTTAACAATCTCCTCTAAAAGATTTTCTACTCCTTCTCCTGTCTTTCCTGAAGTCTCTAAAATACTTTCCAGTGTACAATTTAGAAGACGCGACACTTCTTCTTTTACTTCTTTAATTCTAGCAAGTGGCGAATCTACTTTAGATAAAACTGGAATAATAGTGATGCCAGAATTACGCGCCATACCCAAGGTAGTAAGAGTTTGAGCTTGCACTCCCTGTGTAGCATCCACCAATAGTAGCGATCCTTCCACTGCTTTTAAAGCACGCGAGACCTCGTAAGAAAAGTCGATGTGTCCGGGAGTGTCAATTAGATTTAAAATGTAGCCTTGGCCATCTCCGGGATTCTGGTACTCCATTCTGACCGGCCTCATCTTAATAGTGATGCCTTTTTCCCGCTCTAGCTCCATATTATCCAAGACCTGATTCATCATCTTCCTCTTCTCAATTGTATGAGTAATTTCTAGCATTCTATCGGCAAGCGTCGACTTCCCGTGGTCAATGTGCGCGATAATAGAGAAATTTCTGATATGTTTTAAATCCATGATCCCATACTACCTTAAACTTCAATCTTAGTCTGCTCAGAAACTACTACACCCTTAGGTCTAAAAATTCGCTTATGAAGTGTCTGCCAAATCTCTTTAATCTCTTCATTATTCATCAGTTTTAGAATTAGGAGACCAAAGAGAATACCGAGAATTCCTGAGCAAAATCCCTGCAGAAAGATGCCTGGAGTGGTATTGATATCAAAAAATTTGTCAAAAATATTTAGAAAAATGTAAGCAACAAAACCCATCAGTATGGCGGCCGAGAAACTTTGATGGAAAGTCCGCCAAAGTTTCTCGGCCACATTCTTGAAATCTCTCTCAAAACAAATGAAGAATACCAGTACATTTAAGAGCACAGCTAAAGAATAACCTAGCGGAAGCATTAATACTTCAGTCCCCGCTACATCACTGACTTTAAACAAACTTTCTATAAAATACCGAAAAACCAGAAAATGTGTGAAGGCCTGCCAGAGTAAATACGGGAATAGAATGTCGCCAATAGTGGTGGCAATGTTAATGATTAGTGGCTTCTTAGTATTCCCTGCCGCATAATATCCCCTTACAAATAACAAAGTCAGGCCTTGAGCAAATAGAGAAATCGTAAACATTGAAAGAGCGGCCGCTACTAGTCGCGTATTATCCCAACTAAAATGTCCCACTCCCAAAATGGTACGGACAATTTGAGCACGCAAAACAATAAAAAGTGAAGTAACAGGAATGGAGAGAAAAATAATATGCCGAGCTGCGGTGACAACTTGTTCAACAAAAGCATTCTTTTCACCACGGGAATATAGTTTGGCTAAAGTAGGAAAAGCAGCCAGAGTATAACTTGTGCCTACAATTGCTAAAGGTACTGATTGAAGGTTTAAGGCAAAATTAAAAATGGCGATAGAGCCCGTGGCCATTAAACCGGCAAAAGCAGTAACACAAAGCAGAGAAATACTGTCGGCAGAGAGCGCAAGGGTGCGTGGTAGAGACAAAAAGATTACTTGTTTTACTTTTTTCCAATCGAGCCGAGAGATAATTCGTGGAAACATCTTCTGACTGCGAACGAAAGGTATTTGAATGGAGAAATGGAGGATAGCCCCGATCACTACCCCAAAGACAATACCTCGGAGACCATAGTGAGGACGCAAAACTAAAATACCAAAAATAATTGCTGCATTATAGATAATTGGGCTTGTGGCGTATAGAAAGAACCGTCGGTAGCTCTGGGTAATGGAGCCAAAGAAGTTTGAGATACCAAGAAAGATCGGTGAGAGAAGCAAGATACGGGAAAGATCGATTAATTCATCACGATCAGGACCATTGGCAAGCGCCGGTAAAATCCATTTCAAAAGATAAGGAATAAGAAAGAAGGCTACAAGACAGACGATTACCATTACTCCGAAGAATGCGGTAAAAATAGTATCTAAAAATTCCTTAGAGTCTTCTTTGTCTCGATCCAATCTTTCTACTAGAAATGGAATGAGAACTGAAATAGAAACAAGGGAGGCAATCGAAGCAAAAATAAAATCCGGAATTCTAAATGCCGCATAATATATATCCAGAGTTTGACTTGCACCGAAATAGTAAGCCAGTAAACGATCTCTTACCAGGGCTAGAATCTGAGAAAGAATGGCAAAAAAACCAAGAAGATAGGCGGCCTCATGAACGCCGCCTATTTCTTTATTAAATATATTGAGTAGCTTTCTGACCATAACTACTTAGACTAACGAGTAGTCTTTTTAGTAGTGGTGGCAGCCGATCCACCCAATCCGCTTAGTGGATCACGACCGGCTTCTAGATTATTCACAATTGTGGAAAGAGTTGCATTGCTAGGGTTAGTTTTCAATAATTCTTGGAACTGAACAAGAGCCGCCGGAACTTGCCCTCCCTTATAAAGACTCAGTCCGAGATAATATTTAGCGTCCGCATAAGAAGGCACCAGGGTTATGGCTTGAGTAAAGGCAGCAGCGGCATCACTCCAATTTCCTAAACCGTATTCAAGAAGGCCTAGCTGATAATAAACATTCGGATTATTAGGAGCCACTACAGCCGCTGCTGCCATTGATTGGACTGCTGCATTGGAATCCCCTTCTGCTAATTGAACTTGAGCCAGAAGATAAATAGCTTGAAGATAATTATTCTTTAATTTCAGAGCGTCGGTAATATATTCTTTAGCTTTTGATGCATCTTTTTTGGCGATAGCTAATTGAGCAAGCGCCAGGTAAATATCTGGATCTTTTGGATCGCGCTTAATAGCTTCCTTGTAAGCGTTTTCTGCGCCTGTGTCCGCATCCTTTATACCTAATGGAACAACGCTTTGATAAACCGAACCTAAGGCCATCCAATTATGAAAATCTGTTGAGTCTAATTGTGTAGCAACGGTGGCAGCAGAAACGGCATTGTTTAAAATCGGTGTGAATTGGGTTTGCACAAGAGCGGCTGTCAAATTTCCTTGATTTAAAAGGGCGTTCAGGCGATTAAGTTCAATTTGAGCTAATAATCGATAATATGCTGGGTTTTTATCTAAAGCACCAGCTTTAACTGTGTTCGCTTCTGCTTTATCTATTTGACCTCTATTCAAGGCGCTCAATCCTTTATTAGCGTAAATGGAAGCCAAGACCTTGTTGGAGAGAAAGTAGCCCCAGGTCAATATACCTACAATAACTACTACCAATAGAAGTATGACGGCAAAGCCTTTTCGCGAATCCTGGACATAAGCAATTGATTTTTCACGCAATAGCCCTTCTCGGAAAAGTGAACTGAAAAATAGGCCAGTGAAAATAAAGGCCATAGTTAGAGTTACTAAACTTGGCACATATATAATATGGATAATCCAGAGATAAAGGGCTACGAAAAAGGAGGAGACCATTAGATAAAGGGAGAAACGATCCTTAATTCCTGAGAACATGGCTCTCACTCCTAAATAGGCAAATAACCCTAGAAAGGCAAGCCAAGCTAAAATACCTAAGAGCCCTGTTGTCACTATGAATGTAGGAATTAAACCAACTCCATAATTAAAATCAGTGCTCCAGAAATCAGTCTGATTTACTCCGTCGGGTTTTGATAGGAACCACTGACTATCAAAGCGATTAGGGCCTACACCAGTAATTGGATTATGAATTAGAGCTCCCTTTGCTACTTCGAGAGTAGACTGCCAGGTAGGTTCCACATCACTGATATTTATATGAAATAGATTGTTTAGGTAATTTGATAATGGACCAACTGCCAATGTAAATATCACCGAAAAAACTAATACAACTAAAGAAGGAACAGGAATACGCCGACTCATTGACCGAGTCTCCCCTTTTACTTCTCCTTGATTTGAAGAAATGAAATAGACAAAAAATATTAAGGCAAAAACTCCAATAATTGTCACTAAAGTAATGGGAGTATTCCAAATTACGGTAAAGTTGGTAATAGCAAGAATAAATAGACCAGTTATTAATACGGCGTAAGAAAAAATTTTAAAACCTTTACTGAGCACCAATAGCTCGAGGCTAATTAAAGAAAGTAGTACTGCTGATCCAGTAAAAACTCCTAAATCATTCCACTTTCCAACAGGGTTAGCAGTAACGTCTAGGAAATACTTAAATGATAGCCAGGAATTCGGCCCGAGAAACAGGTGCATAATTTGATAAAGTGCTAAGACTAGAAATGCTCCCCCAAACCACATGTAGCAATAAAAGATTTTTTCCTTGGTACGAATGAAAGTTGAAACTAAAAACATTAAAACAAACATTAAAAAGATCGTACTGAAAGTTCCAAGCTCAAAACCACTACCAATTAATGATAGGGATTTATTGGGTGAAAAAATAGAGGATAGAAGAAAAGCCAATGGAATAAGAGCGGCTGATAGTGAGACCCAGTTAAAAGGTATGACCAAGTGACCTGACTTAAAAGAGAGTATTGCCCACAGAAAAAGAGGCACTAGTATTAATAGGAATAAGAGAATCATCTTGCTGTAGGCAAAAGATACCAGAATAGAGGGTATGAAGAATAGTGGTAGAAGAAAGACTAGAGAAATTAATAAGAAATATACTGTGCTTTCAAGACGGTTTCGACCGTGCGATTTCTGAACATCAATAGTGATTTTTTCCATATGAAAATAAGATAAGGAACGATTAAAAATGTATCAATATTATATCGTCTCCTACTTGCTCTGGCAACGCTCTTATATTATACTTTCAGCCTCTTTGAATTGAGCAATTGCTCTATTTTAAAATAGGGAGGAAAGTCCGAACACAGAGCATTAAATTGAAAAAGTAGCGGGTAATACCCGTCTGGAGCAATCCAAGAGGTGCGAGCAGTGACGCCGAGCGCGAAAGCGTGAGGCATCCCGAACCCTTTTGATTAAATCAAAAGGGTTCGGGATGAATTCAATGGCAACATTGAAGTGAAACGGCAAAATCCTTACTCCTGTGCAAGGCCGTATCCTGAGAATAATATTCGAAGGAGGTGCCGCTTGATCCCTCTGGCAACAGAGAGGACAGATAAATAATTGCCTAAAACAGAATTCGGCTTACGGATTCAAAGAGAACAAATCAAAAACCCCGCCTAACGGCGGGGTTTTTGCTACTTATCTTTTTTATCGGAATGCGCTTGCACATCCACTTCGTAGCTAGTATTTTGAGCCTCAAAAAAATTAACCAGTTCGAAGACGTCTGTTGCAGTGCTCATCCACTTGGCAGGATTGGTGACGTTGTAGTGCTTTTCTAAACCCAACTCTTCTAATCTTCTATCAGCAACATATTGAACGTACTGATTGACATAATCAGCGTTTAAACCAAGAATACCATTCGGAAAGAGGTCCTTATTATATGCCACCTCCTTGTCTACTCCTTCGATGACGATATTGCGAATTTCATTAGCAAATTCTTCATTAACTAAATCTGCGTTTTCCTCCAAGACGGTATGTACTAGATTAATACCAAATTTTAAATGGAGTGACTCGTCCCGCAAAACCCAATTAATCATTGAACCGAAATTTCGTAATTGATTGCGTTGTCGAAATGAAAGAGCCACCATAAATCCAGAATAAAACCAAGTGCCTTCCATAACAATATTAGTAGCTACTAAATTTCGAATAAAATCTTTCTTCCCTTCTACCGTCTCAATGTCTAGATTCTCTTCCGTCATTCTTTTTAAATACCGAAAAATAAATTCTTCTTTAGCTACCATTGATGGAGTTTCTAAGTGAATGCCAAAAATCTTTTCCCGATCAATGGGAAAGGTCTCCAAGACATATTCAAAAGCCACGCAATGATTGGCTTCTTCCCACATTACCTTGGCCAAATAAAGATGGGCTTCTGGGGCTTTTAAGTAAGGATAGATGCCCAGGGCAATAGAACGATTAACAATCAATTCGGCCGGATTGAAAAAGGCCATTAAAAATTTCACTGCGTGTCTTTCGTCTTCTGTCATTTTCTCCCAATCATCTAGATCTTCTTTCAAAGCAATTTCATGAGGAAACCAGGTATTTCTCACTGCTTGATTATATAGATCATATGCCCACTGATATCGCAGTGGGTGGAGATTCATATCTTCAGGGGAAGCTTTTCCTATGAGTGGCATAATTAATCTATTGTAATGGAAAGAGTTCTACTATGGAAGTATTTTTTGTATTGACTTCTATAAAATCTCTTGTATGTTGGGGGAAGAATGACTAAAAAGACTGTTCATGATGAAGCACAGAGGCTCTTTAATAGAGCTCTGAAGAAGTTACCTAATCAACTTCTTTCCCGAGGGGAGGAGGTGTTGATTGAGATAAGAGTTATGCCTAAAGGAATTCTGCACCTATCTGTTCCAGAATTTATTAAAAAATATTGGCCGCCCGAGTTAGTCCCCCACTGCCGCAGCCGGATGATTAATCTTTTCGTCAATTTCCTCAGTAGTCCCGACCATCCACTCCATGCTTCGCATAATAGGGATCATATTGAGACCGTCAAAGATCTTTTGGCTTTCGACAAGAATAGGCTCCTTAAATTCCGAAATACTGGTAAAACAGGAGTGAACGCTTTAATCACAGTTCTAAAAGATTGTAATCTCAAAGGTCCTTTTGTTGAGAATTAGTTGTCGCGGCCTGCCGCGATTTTATTTACAAATTATTAAATTCTTATTGACAGCTATCACACTGAGCCAAATCGGCGGGATCGCTAGGACAAGTTTTATCTCCAATAAATCTTACTTTCGGTTTTGGCTTCTCTTCAACAGAATTAACAGGGGGCACATTAGCTTCTGTTGCTTCCAAAAGATTAACTTCTACTTGAATTTCCTTAAGCACCGCTACTTTCTCTAGAATCTCTGACTCCTTAATCGGACTGACTATTGGCTCTACTATCATCGTCACCGGCGCGCTGTCTGCTAATAGCTCTGATTCATCAAGTGCTATTACTGGCTCACCACTTACTGCTCGCTTTGAGCTTAAACCACCGAAGCCTACCCTGCCCATTTTCTGAGCCTTATTTACAGTAACGGTACTCTGCTCGGCAGTATGTCGCGGCTCCATGTGAAGATAGTAGGTGCTTTTTAGGCCCTTCTCCCAGGCAGTATTGTAAATCTTCATAGTCTCATCCATGTCTCGAGTGCGCAGATACATATTTCTGGAAATGGCCTGGTCCATCCATTTTTGAGCACGGGCCACTACTTCAATGAAACCTAATGGTGAAGTAGTGAAAGAGGTCTTGTAGATGGCTTTAATGTGTTCTGGGATTTCGGCAATTTCGGAAATATCTCCTTGATATTCAATAATCAGCTCTTTTACTTTCTCCCAGACACCCAGATTCTTCAAATCTCTTACTAGGTTGTGATTAATGTCTAAATATTTTCCAGAAATCTTATTGCGAGAAAAGACCTGTGCAAAGCGTGGATCTACTCCAGGTGTAGTGGCTGCAATTAATCCAATGTTTGCATTTGGAGCAATGGCCATTAAGGTGGCATTCCTAATACCCTTCTTTACTTTTTCTCTAAGAAGATCCCAATTCAATCCCTTGTGTTTACTTTCTAAAGTTACCGTGACTGGAAAACCACGCTCAATTTCAATTTTCTTAATAGTATCGAAAGGAACATGACCTTTTGACCATTCCGAACCTTTAAAGTTTTTGTACGGGCCACGCACTTCAGCCAGTCGAGCACTCTCGTCAATGGCCATGTAACTAATAAATTCAAAAATGCGATCAGCAAAATCATAGGCTGGCTCACTGTCATATGCGAGACCCATTTTTTCTAAAGCGTCAGCAAAACCCATTACTCCGAGCCCAACCGCTCGATTTTCCTGATCAGCTTTTACCGCTTCTGCCACTGGCAAAATGTTGATGTCAATTAAGTTATCAAGCTGGCGGATGGCGAGACGAACTGATTCTTCTAGTTTGCCCCAATTGACTTCTTTATTTATTACATGAGTGGCGAGGTTTAGGGAGGCCAGATTACAGACGGCAATATTATCCTTATCCTGAGGTAAACAAATTTCAGTACAAAGATTAGACATGTGAATGGTTCCAGTATTGTTATTTAATGCACGTACATTAATAGTGTCTTTCCACACCTGCCATGGGTGACCAGTCGTTTGAAGAGAGACGAGCATTTTTCGATAAAGTTCCATGGCTGGCATTTTTTTGGCCATGCGAAGCTTGCCCTGATTGGCCATCTCTACATATTCAGCATAGCGCTTACTAAAAGCTTGTCCGTATAACTCATTTAAATCCCCAGTTTCGGCCGGATCAAACATATACCACGCCTCATTACTCTTTACCCTCTTCATGAATTCATCGGAAATATAAGCTGCGGTGTTAGCCGTTCTCATTCTCATATAGTCGTCCCCAGCATTATGTTTCCAATCTATAAATTCCGGAAAATCTATATGCCAGTTCTCCATATAAAAACACAAAGCCCCTTTTTTCTTGCCTCCTCTCTGAATAGCCCTGATGGCGGTATCCATGATTTTAGCGAAGGGAGTGGCGCCGGTTGAGACTCCATTATTAGATTTCAGTGGAGAGCCAGCGGCGCGCAATTTACTGACCGAGACTCCAAGCCCTCCGGACGCTTTAGAGAGCATCATGACGTCCGAGACGCTCTTAGCAATGTGAGACATGTCGTCCTGTACTTCTAACAGAAAGCAATTTGAAAGTGCTGGCTTCATAGTACCAGCGCCAAGATTGGTTGAACCACCACCAATATATTCAAACTTACTCATCTTGTTATAAAACTTTTTAGCCCACTCGGTAGGCTTTGATTCATTATAAGAAAGTCCCATGGCCACGCGCATGAAAAAATACTGAGGAGTCTCTCGCGGATTTTGATCCAAATTTTTCAGAGCATATCGATTAAGGAAGGTGGAGAGTCCGGCAAATTGAAATAGTTCATCTCTTTCTATATCTAACGTCTTAGCTAAGTCACGTAGATTAAATTTCTCTTCCATTCGAGAATCTAATTTCCCATCTTCTACACCTTTCTTTATAAAAGAAATAAAACCTTCTCGGTGCTTTTTAATTAGGTCAGTCTGGTCGTCCTTATCATAATCCCCTAGCACTTCCCGATACATGGTTTTCAAGAGGATGCGAGTGGCTACTTTGTCATAGGCAGGATCATCTTTAACATTTTGGAGAGAGGCATTAATGGTGGCCTGATCTAATTCTTTAGTAGTAATGCCGTCGTATAGTGTTAGCCGAGTTTCTGTAGCAATCTGAGTAACCATCGCGATCGGATCCATTAGTCCTTGGCAGGCGCGTTCAATGGAACGATTAATTTGATCGGCATTGAATGGCTCTTTTGTGCCGTCATGCTTGGTTATTGAAATGCTCATGAACTCTTGAGAATTAATTTATTAATCTTTCATATAATTTTACCCCGCCTTTCATTCAAAAACTAGTCTATTCCCTCATCTTTCGGTATATCAAAATAAAAAAATCGAGATGTAAAATGCCCATTAAAAAAAGCGTCTAAATATGGGGTATTTATGATGCTATTTTAAAAAATTAATTTGTCTCCAATTTTCAATTCATGCTTTGTAGCGAAAAAAGCGGAGGTTTCAAGAACGTAAAGGGCTGTTGATTGAGGGTAAAAAACTTTAGGGTAGGAGCTGGGTAAAACATCACTTTTAATATCTACAATTTTTTTATTTTCATCTATCCAGATCATGTCCAAAGGAATAAGAGTATCCTTCATCCAAAAACCATACCGCTCCGGATGATTAAAGACAAAGAGCATGCCTGCATCTGCCGCTAACTGTTTGCGATTACCTAGACCGAGTTGGCGCTCAGCTTCTGTCTCTGCTACTTCGGCAATTAGGTTGTCATGTCCGATAGAAATTTGGATGGTTTTTAGATTGTCTTTTATACCAGTTTCCTCATTAGAATTCGACGGAAAAAGCCCTTGTCCTTTAGGCCATAAGTATAGGACAGTGGCCGAGCAAAGTAGTAATATAAAAATACCTAATATTAAGACTAATTTCTTTTGGCGAAAAAGCATTCCTACATTATATTATGATTACTCCATGAAATTAAATAGCTTTGAGCAGTTCGTTAAATATTGTTTGGTGGGAGTAATCAACACCCTCATTGATTTTGCCATTTATTTTAGCTTAACTCGCGAGACATTAATTTTTTCTAATCATCTGTCTAGCGCTAAAGCTCTGTCATTTGTTGGAGCAACTACTTTCAGTTTTTTTGCTAATCGCTTTTTTACTTTCAATCGAAGGCACTCTCCGAGCTTGCTTGAGGCAGTGCGTTTTTATTCAACAGTCGGTAGTGGAATATTTATTAATGTGGGCTTGCATTACTTAATTATAAGAAATGGCCTTTCTGACGTTATAGCTCTTATGGTCGCTACTTTTGGCACCTTAATTTGGGGATTTTTATTTTCTAAATTTTGGGTTTTTAAGGAATAATCTATGTATTTATCTATAATTATTCCTTGCTTCAACGAAGAAGAGCGAATTGGCCCGACTCTTTTGGCTATTAAGAGGTATTTGGAACGCCAAACATATCAGGCCGAAGTAATAGTCGTTGATAATGGCTCAACCGATAAAACTCGAGAAATTGTCACAGAATTTAGCCATCAAATGCCTAATTTGAGGTTAATAGAGTGCCATAGCCACGGAAAAGGCTATGCCGTTCGAGAAGGGATGCTTGTGGCTAGTGGTCAATACCGCTTATTCACGGATGCCGACAACTCTACCGACATTAGTCATGCTGATCAATTGCTTTCATTTGCCCGGGCAGGTTTCGATATAGTCATCGGCTCGCGAAAAGCCCCTGGGGCTAAAATTGCCCAGCCTCAGCTGTCGCTTCGAGCCTTTTTAAGTAATCTTTTTCAAAAATTAGTGCGGCTCCTTGTGCCCCTAGGAGTCTACGATAGCCAAAATGGTTTTAAATTATTTTCAGAAGCCGCTACGGAGAAAATCTTTCGACAGCAAAGAATCTTCTACTGGGCTTTTGATGTAGAGCTGCTCGCCTTAGGACGGCGATTTGGTTTCAAAATAAAGGAAGTGCCAATAACTTGGTTAAACGATGATCGAAGCGGCATGACTTTTTCGGGAATGGTGAGAATGCTAATTGAGGTTATTACTATTCGCCTTCACCTGTGGATGTGGGATTATCGCCCTTAACTACTCTATTTTTTTGTTTCTTTAAGGTAGAGTTCTTCTAATTTAGCAGTATATGGACCAACTTTGCCGTTTCCGATTTTAATTTTATCTACTTTTACCACCGGCATTATCTCTCTATAAGAAGATGTGAGAAAGGCCTCGTCTGCTCTTCGCAACTCTTTAAAAGTAATACTTTTTTCAAAAACATTTAACCCGAGATTTTTGGCGAGTTTCATGGCCACCTGCATGGTAATGCCATCCAACACCTGGTCAGCGGGCGTGATTAAATTATTTTTAAGAATAATGGCGAAATTGAAAGTGGTGCCTTCTAAAATATGATTCTTAGTTACGTATAAAGAATCGTAGTATTTTTTACGCCTAGCCTGTTGATAGGAAACAACTGCTCCGAGGTAATTGAGAGATTTAACTGTGGGTAAAGTGCGCAAGATTGGAGTAGTCAAAAGATCTACTCCCTTAGAATAAGCGTCCGCGGGACAAAATATCTCTCGCGGAAAGGGGTTAAAAATAATATAAAGCCGCGGATCCTGATCAAAATGAAGATAGCTGCTGGAGCCGCCGGTAATAATAATTTTAACTGAGACTATCGGAGCTTTGATTTTTTTGATCCCCTGAAAAATTTTCTCCTCTAGATAAGAAATCAAGTAATGCTCTCTAATGCCCAGTAAATGGGCGGAGACCTCTAATCGCTTAAGATGCTCCTGCAGATGAAATGGTTTTCCATTGTAGGAAAGCAGAGTCTCAAAAACCCCGGCCGAGCGCTGAAAGCCAATATCAGTAATTGGCACAGTGGCCTTTTCTAGTGGAAGGAAAGCTCTTTTTTCACCGTCAAATACGATGCCCATCATTTCTGGATTATAGCAGAATAATAAATCTTTAAACTAAAAATTTAAAAGACTCGAACGAAGCTATAGTATTCTAGATGCGAGAACACCACACGCTCCTCTACTTAACGTAAGTCCACGCCTCTACCCCACTCTTTAATCTTACCTTTTGACGACGATAGAAATCTTCTTCGTAATGATCAATTCTTTTTAATTCCTCCCCGGATACTTCTAGAGTAACCCCGTCCACTCCGTGTCCATCAATGGGACAAATAATGACGGGGTAGGTTTTGCGGTCGCCATGTTGAAAATGAGATTTAATACAACCATCCAGATGATCGGGCGTACCCAAAACTTTTCGGCCGATAATTTCCTGCTGAACCTTAGGGTCTTTCAAGGTACCGTAAGCAAAGATAGTTTCCATAGTTTAAATTATACTCCTTCTTCTTTTTCTAAATCAAGGCAGACCCCATTTATACAATAGCGGGCGCCGGTGGGAGTTTGAGGAGCATCATTAAAGACGTGCCCAAGATGCGCCCCGCAATTAGTGCAGGTTACTTCCGTTCTGGTAGTGCCGAGACTCGAATCTTCTTCCAATCTCACCGCACCTGGTAGGGCCTCATAGAAACTGGGCCAACCACTTCCCGAATCAAATTTTACATCGGAAGGAAAAAGCGGGGCCTGGCAAATGGCGCATTTATACATGCCTTTTTCTTTAGAATGAAGGTAGGGTCCTGTTCCAGGCATCTCCGTTCCCTTTTCCCGCGCCACCCGGTAGAGCTCGGGATTTTCTTTTTTTAATTCGTCGTCAGTTTTCATAGCTAAATTATACCATTTGCAAATTCCTTTAGCTGACCTAATATATGGGCAGGATGAGTATACCTCCCACAATTGAGTTTACGGGTTCTGGAGGTAAAATTAATTACTTTCTGGACGATCAATTTTTAGAAGTCTTCTTCTTTAGTAAGGGCGACGCCAGAGATAGCATTGAAGAATTGCTTCACTTTAAGCGAATTAGCTCTGAAGAAGCTCAAGGACTAATCAAGGAGCTCAATATGAGCAATGTACCGGAAACCCCTGAAGTTATTCCCGTCAGTAAAAAGCTTCTAAAACTTTTTACTCGAGAAGCAACTTTCCAAGAACGAACCGGTAACGGTAGGAATTAACGGCTAGCCTGAAGGAGGAGCCGTTTTTTATTTCGAGACTTCTTGGAGCAATGGGGTGTAGGAGGTCGGCTCGGCGACGAAGTCGAGCCGACCAATCACCTGCCCTTCTGCCGTCTCCACCTTCACCCTCCATCGTCCAGATGCTAAATTACTTTTGTAGGAATAGGTACGAAAACCATTATCACGACCGCCAAAGATTTGAAGCGGCACAATACTTTCTGTCGTCCATAATTTCTTATCTGGATCATAGCGTTGCCAGCGATGAACAATGCCAGCAGAAAATTTAGTCGGAGCAAAAATAGAACTAAAAACGTAGGCTGATTCTCCAGGTACTAGTTTTATAGAATTATTTGGGAAAAAATATTCATACCAACTGAGATTATCGACGACTTCTTCTGTCACTAAATAATTTCCCGAGGTACTATCGCGAGTAATGGAGTGATAAACTCCCGCATCTTTTAAGGATAGTGGTATGGGTGGAATGAGGTGGCTAAAGTAAAGAATGGTGATCAAAAGGTATGAGAGCAGCACAGCCGGAATAATAATCCATTTTTCTTGCCTCATCCTTTGCGGTGATAACGTCATCAGCAATAAAACAAAACCGCCCATAAGAGCCAGGCTAATTATTCCACTCATCAGAAAAACTCGGCTGGAAATTGTACCAACGAAAATTGGCACTATATAAATGGCGTAAAAAAGAATACTTAGAAATAGCATGGTTGCCTGGAAGCTGGCGCGCGTGTACTTATCACGCAATCGTTCATTGGCTAGGAAATTCAAAAACAAAAGTAAGAGAAATGGCCAACTGGAAAAAAAATGAGCACTGCGAGAATAAAAAACTAAATAAACACTAAATAGTCCCCCGAAAGCAAACTGAATGACGAAAGTCCACCAGAAATGAGCCCTTCCAGGCACTTTAGCTTTCAATCTTCCTTCTTCATATAGATTAAGGAAAATAATAGCCACAGCTGCTACAAAGATATGGAAGCCAATCCAGACATTTTCCAAAGGTTTATCTACTCGAGTTAAAGTGAAAATATCAAACAGAAAACCACTGATTAATCCTAGTGATGATAAATGCCGTTCGTATTTCCAATACCAATTACCTAATTTTTCAAGCGAAGTGCTCATTAATCTTTAAACGATCTTAAAAATCTTTTCCCTACTACTTGACCAATGATAGTGCCGATAATAGCTCCGGCCACAAAATCAGAAAACCAATGAATGGTGGCCGCCACTGACAAGCCAATGTAAAAGGCATAGAGATAAAAACTAGTCCGCCAAAAATAGCGACTGCAGTAAACAGTGGCTAAAAGGGCGGCCAAAGCAAAGGCTACAGCGGTGTGAGAAGATGGCCAGCCCCAGAAAATACCTCCCCGAGAGATGCCAAAATGGAAAACCTGACTTATGTCGGTCAATCCACCGAATTCTGGATGAGCCCGGCCAGTAAACATTTTATAGAAAAAAGATATTAACCAGCTGAGAATCTCTACTTCAACGATGGCAAAACTGAGCCGAAGCAAAAAACCATTACTTTTAATTGATCCTGCAGTATAAATAATGATGGGCAAAAAAACTGGAACTAAAAACCCTACCAGAGCAGCGGAAAAAAACAAAGTAGTTAAGGATGAATTTTGAAAATATTGGTAGTACTTCCAATCCACCCCACTAATGACTAGAAGATAGGTTAGGAGGATGGCCGCAATTTGCCAGAGCAAATTGCGGCCCCTAAAACACTTTAAAATATCTTGCCCTACCAGCTGCGCTACCTCTTTTAATTTAAAATTATTATAGTTCATCGTCCTAAAACTTCTGGATAATTAACGCTAATTATTAACATAGCTTTATCAACTTTATCTAAAATTTCAATTTTCAATTTTTCGGGTTGGTTCTTTTCTGTGGCAATCAGTAAGTTCATATTACGGTTCAACATGTCTAAACAACCTTGCATAATTTGGCATTCATAAAGACTTACATCATCCAAATTGATGAAAATATTTAAATATTTGTCCGCTAAATTTACTTGATTAGCCGCAATGGCGGGCATTAATTCATCCTTAACTTTAGGATCCGGATTCTTTTCATACCGAATAACCCATTTACTAGTCTCTATTAACATATTCTCTATTTCATCTTTGCGAGGTTCCGGGTTTTTGTTAAATTCACCCAACTCATCAAGACACGATTGGATCTTCTCTTCTTCCGACATACCCAAATGCTTCCAGTCAAAATCCTCAATTCCCCCACCTCCTTCTTCTGGTGTTTCCATAGACATATAGAAGAATAATAACATTTAATTTAAGGAGCTTTTTATTTAAATAAAAAGCTGCGCGAGGATGCGCGCAGCGGAATGTGAGAAAGTTTTTCAATGAAGCTGCTCTTCAGATGGCATTCATTTCTCTGAGGGAGCTTAACTGACCATAGTAGAGGCACATAAGTTCATATATTGGCAAAGCTAGCACCTTATCATCCCTGGTAGAAGCAATAGCAACTCCGGCTACATCTCCGTTCAAGCGGTAGATAAAACTTGCTGGAATGCCTGTCTCTACATCAATTTTGATCAGGGAGAGGCGCTTGGAGAAATACTCGACAGACTCCCTGCCACATTTCTTCAAACAAAGAACTCGAGGATCTGAAATGGCATTGACCAATATGAGATACTCATCTAATTTTGGGCGGCATTCTACTGACTTTTGAGCTTGTGGACGATGCTGTGGAATTACTAAACACAATTTTAAATCACTAGAATACCAACTTTTTTGAATCGGAGAGACTACCTCATCCGGAAAGAATTGGTGGATGGTTGGTCGCAAGAGAGGTTCTATTGAATGTGTTTTATCAAAAAGCTCAGCAAAAACAGAAGAGACTACTACGGTTTTGCCAATAATTGAGCCAACGCCACATGTGCCCCCAAACTCTACTACTACCGAGCGCTTTACTGCCTCTGAAAGCCATCTCTGGCTTAAAATGAGTTCCCTATCGTCATCATCAGAAGGGATCTGATCAAGCAGAAAAAATTCTTGTTGCATCTAGAGAATTTTCTTCTCCCACTCTCCGCCATGGCAATGGTGGCAGATAAGGTGAATGTGAAGTGAGTCGTGACGATAGCCATTCATCTCAAAAACTTCCTGACGGCCCTTCCCATCCGGGGCGAGAACAATCAGATTAAACTGCCACCTAATATTGGTACCGCATTTTACCCTATAACTGATGGTGCAATCTCCCACCAAAACTTCTATTAAAAGATTATAATCAGAAATATCTAGTAATTCCGATATCACTTTTCCATCTCGTTTGACGATGTTAATGAGAAGCCCGGTTAAAACTTTTCGCCTTGGCAGATCGCCTACCATTTTCACCTTCGGATCAGGAAATCGTGGGGGCACGGTCATAATTCGTTGTTTAACTTGTTTTCGGTTTTTTTTCAATTTTTACTCCGTCATGAATAATAATAGAAAAAGAGAATTTGTAAATACTCCACTCTTGTGCTTACATATAAAAAGAAAGATCCTAAATGAAATACAGTAAAAAAATGTTGATTGTGACTCTAGTTATTTTGCCAGTGCTAGCGGGGGCTATCTATCAAGCCATTCCTTCTCAAACAAGGACTGAAAATGAGGTGCCTGTGACCACTGGCACCTCAGTAGTTCAAAGACACGAGCGTTCTAATGGGGTCGAGTTCCGCCAGCAATTCTCTATCGGTCCTGCAAAAGACGATATCTGGATTCCAACTCAAATCGCTCGTAGTCACACCGCAGTAGTGGCCTACATGAGCGGAGTAACTTATTCCATCCTTGAAAAACGTTTTTGGTTTTTGAAAAGGCGGGGCGTTAAAGGAGAATCCTCAAGCGGTTACACTATTCAGCCTCCTGTTAAGATAGAGAACGGTCGCTTTCACATCACTAAAGGCCAGAAAGTGGTTTTCAATATTACCGTCACTTACCACCCCGCAGTTCGAGGAAGTTACGCTCTTCAAACCGAGCACTTGCAGTGGTACGACCGAGAAAATCGTTTTCACTCTGAGATTTTGGAGCCTCGAAATAATTTTCGGACCTCCATGTACAAATTCAAATTTTAAGAAGGTAACGCGTCGCCCCGAAAGTTCGACGCGTTTTTTATTTCGCCAAGCGAGAAGCGACGTCAAAATAGCAATTTTGATGACGTTCGAGTGCCGGCGAAACAAAGGGTAAGTACCTCATCGCCCTGCGGCGGAATTTGGGCCCAGGGCTCTGCACTGGGGTTGAATGCCCTTTATTTAAGAAAAGGTCAAAGTGCTGAAAATTTGATTGATAGTTTGGTCAAGTTGGTCGCTAAAACCGATTGTTTCCTTCTGGCAGGCCTCATGGATTTTCTGATCAGCATAATTGTCGCATTGAGGATGGTGGATGCTGAAGGTTAAAGTTACTACTTTAGTATTTAAGAGCGTGGAGTAGGAATATTGATCGTAGATAGTGCCGGCCGCACCCCGTCTCGTAACGCTAACGCAATAGGTGCGGCCGTTAATCACTCGAGCATAAGTAGTGCTCGTCCTTTGGGCTTCAGGGCCGTCCCCACTCTCATTACAAGAAAATGATTGCTCTGAAATCTCTGGTCTGGGAGGCCAATCCACCAAACCGACAAAAGTCGCTGAGAGAGTGGACGGGTATTTGAAAGTGATA
Organism: Minisyncoccia bacterium; assembly: GCA_038215155.1. Taxonomy (GTDB): domain Bacteria; phylum Patescibacteriota; class Minisyncoccia; order Phycocordibacterales; family CAJBRS01; genus JADGRH01. The sequence goes on along the minus strand of JBBQRF010000003.1, from coordinate 58,807 downwards.
TCAGAAGTAGAAGAACTGTAAATCTGCCAAATGGCAGGGGTATTATCTAAAGGAATAAGAGAGGGCGCTTTAATATTTGGTGAGAGTTTCAGTAAAGATTTAGGGTTTACGACAAAAGAGATGGCAGTGATAACCAACAAGATGCAAATTATTAATAGGAATTTATTTTTGAAAGTCATTAATTAAAAGCCGCCGATTCAAGTCTCGACGGGTTCATGCGGTATGCCAAATCTTTCTCTTTGAGATTTTAATTCGGCCGGAGTCATATCCAACAATTTTCCAAGAGTTTTCAAATCCGCGCCATACTGATTCAATTTCTTTTCCTGCAGAACCGGAGAAGCAGCCCCCGTTCGACATTGCGCTAAATTTTTCGCCTCAGCAAGTACTGCGGCGTATTCTCGAGCTCGTTTTTCAAAAAGAGCAAAAGCCTCTGGATCATCTTTCATTTCTGCCTGTATTCTAAAGCACTGAGTGAAATATGCAATAGAAATTTGCGGAGCACTTCGCAAAGCTCAGCACTCTCGCAAAATATAGTCGCTCGTAGACTCGAAAAGTTGCGGCGCCGCAGGAGAATTGCGGCATCCTGCAAAAATATAGTCACTTCGTTCCTTATTTTTGCGGAGAGGGAGGGAAAAAACTTTTAAACTACGCGCCACAGATTTTGGATTTTTGAGGCTCCTTAACCATAGAGTTATTCGAACTAGTTCGAATCCCACCACCACGCTTCCGACCGAAGCCAAAATTTTAATATGAAAATATATTAAATTTTGTCTTTGCGGAGAGGGAGGGATTCGAACCCTCGATACCGTTACCGGCATACAGACTTTCCAGGTCTGCCCATTCAACCACTCTGGCACCTCTCCGTTTATTTAATTACTTTATCTATTTTACATTGTAATTGAATTTACTCTATGCTTAAATCGGAGTAGATGAATATAAGAACCTTAAAAGCTGGAGATCCTAACCCTACCGGATTTGAACCATTCTCCTTTCCCGTACTGCCGCAATCAGCTAGGCAGCTGAAATTGTTCACTATTCAGTATCATCGCTCGATCCAGGGTTCAGAAAAGGTGGAAGTGTTGGTTAATAAAATAGCACGGGACCACTACGATACGCCTGAATTCAGAAAGAAAGTGGAAGAGATTCCAATTCTAATTGAGGACATTCTTCCACCACCCCAAGCAAAACAGCAAGAAAACATGGAAGTAAAAAAACCGCTGAAAGTAAAACGGAAGCCAGGCCATATCGCCCGAACTCCTAAGAAAAAGAAAAAAGGAACCTTTCTGATTACACTTCAGCAGCCAGCAGTTATCTCCGTTAGTAATCCGTTAAAAGATCTTCACTCAAAAGAAATATATGTGATAGACGAGCTGCGCCTGAAGATAGAAGAACGTTTGGGAACTCAATGGGGAGTAATTTATCATTCGTGCCCAAATAAAGGATATGGGAAATCCCTTGGAGCCTGGCAGAATTTAGAAGTGAATAATTATCGTGACTGTGGATTAAAGATTATTGGCCTGGAGTAATTCGATGTGATTTGACATTTCCTGATGTTCGTGGTAATACATGAACTAGATGAAAACATTTAATAATTTTGGAATGGAGGTGGATTGGGTGGCTCACCGCGTTTATCGCCGCGCTATTCGATGGATTCCAGCTAAGCGACTTCGGCAAAAGACCGTCCAAAAAAGACTGACAGAAATAGTTGGTCGTATCTTGTCGCGCCGGACAGCCTTAGATATCAGTTTGAGGCGCGGTGGACGACTAGTGGTGATTGCGGAACGATCCGTTCGGCACTTGGGAATTCGCCCTATCCTGGAGCGACCGGCTTTAATACCGGTGGCTTAAACTTTAAGGCCTGAAGCTCATACGCGTGCTTCAGGTCTTTTTTATTTCTCCCAGAAATTCATTATTACCCTCTTTCACTTCCCCGCAAAGCAGTAATTCTTTCTTCAATGGGTGGGTGGGTTAGGAACAATCGCGCAATGGCACTTATCCGCCGATTGTCCGGTCCAAATGGATTGGAGATATATAGATGGGCGGTAGCATTATTGGCATGCTTCATGGGGATTTTATATCCAGCAATTTTCTCTAGCGCGCTAGCTAAACCTTCAGGGTAGCGCGTCAAAAGTGCACCGCTAGCATCCGCTAAAGATTCTCGGCGGCGCGAAATAGCCAGCTGAATCAAAGTGGCAATAATTGGTGTGAGGATAGCCAAGGCGATACCAACAATTACTAAGACGCCTCCGCCACCTTCCCTATCTCTGCTCCGTCCACCGCCAAAAAAAGATATGCGAAGAAAAAAATCTGAGAGTAAAGTTACTAGACCCACCAACACTACCACAACCGTAGAAATTAAAATATCTCGGTTTCCGATATGAGAGAGTTCGTGAGCAATCACTCCTTCGAGCTCAGTCTTATTCATCATCTCTAATAACCCAGAGGTGACGGCCATGGCAGCATGATCTTTATTCCGTCCAGTGGCAAAGGCGTTCGGAGCGGAATCATTAATAATATAAATTTTCGGCATGGGTAATCCCGCCGTAATGGAAAGATTCTCCACTATATTATATAAATCAGGAGCTTCGGTCTTACTTATCGGTTTTGCCCGAGAGACAGCCAAAGTAATTTTGTCGGAAAACCAATAACTTCCAATGTTCATGATTAAGCTGAAAAAGAACGCAAAATATAAAATGCTAGGGTTTCGATAGTAATAACTAAAAAAATAGCCAACACCTACGATAACACCGAGAAAGAGGGCCATCAAAATCCAGGTCTTGGCAATATTAGAATCTTGTTGAGTGTAGAGAGTCATTGTTCTTGTAGACGTTTATCGGCAAGTTCAATTTCCATGGCAATATCCCCCACGAAATCATAGTCTTTTGCTTCTGCCGCATTAATCCATTGAAATTCTGTATTCTCCCCATCATTTAAGACAATTTCTCCGGAGACATAGGGAGCGATAAAAGTTAATACCACCACTGGTACATTGTCCGGTCGAATGAAAACTAGATCCAATAAATATTCAGGAATTCCTATTTCTAAATTTACTTCCTCCTTTACTTCTCGGCGCAAGCCTTTTTCCAAAACAAAATACCATTGCTTGTCATTTTTATTAGAGAAGGGCATGGTTTCATAATCATCCATGGATAATCCTCCACCCGGAACAGTCCAACGGCCGGGAAAAACAGGAAGTTTCTCACTACGTTTTGTAATTAAATATTTCTTTTCTGAATTATAAATGATGACTGTCGGTACAATCCTGTGTAATTCTCTTGAAGGTACTGCCATAGTCTTAAAACTTCACTTCTACTGGCTCTCGAGCGGCAGTAGCTTCTGGAGAATCTCCGAGTTCGAAGTAATCCATCTTTTGAAAATGAAACATTTGAGCAATTAGATTGGAGGGAAAAGACCCGAGCTTAATAGATAGGTCTCTGACGTTAGTGTTGTAAAATCTCCGAGCGGCTTGGATCTTGTTTTCTGTATCTTCAAGCTCTCGTTGAAGCTCTAGGAAGTTTTGATTTGCTTTCAGTTCGGGATAGGCCTCAGCGACAGCGAAGAGTTTGCCGAGCGCACTTGAAAGCGCCCCCTCAGCGGCTGCTCGAGGGGCGAGGCCGGCGGAGCCGGCGCTAACAGCGGCGCTCCGCGCCGCTGTTACTCGATCAAAAACGCCTGCTTCATGAGTGGCGTAACCCTTCACTGTATTAACAAGATTCGGAATTAAATCGTGCCGGCGCTTTAATTGAACATCAATATCTGCCAAGGCCTCGCGAGCTCGTTGAGTTAATTTAACGAAACCATTGTAGCTAGCTACGAACCATCCGAGAACAAGTGCGATAACAATAATGAATATAATCATATTTTTATTTTACAAATTTAAAGGTAGAAATAATTCGATCTATTACCTGAATGAAAGCGACTTTATCATCGGCTTGCTGTTTTTCAACTTCAGCAATTTTCTCCGGATCAGAATAATAGACGCCTGCACCGTTACTACTATGAATCAAAAGTAATGCTGAGTAGCAAAGACTATTTTTAATTAAAGAGTAGTGCGCCGACTCATACAACTGCCCCGCTCCCACATCGGACCAAGCGACGCGAGTAAAGTTACCGGCTGCCGAACTAAGATTTGATTTAGAAGTTGGATGCTGATTTTCGCCTGAAATTGCAGGACAACTTTTGCCCACATTATAAATAGTTAAGGTGGCTTCGCCGGTTAATTTAGTTTTAAAATAATTTTCCACCGGGACAACTAAAGTAACACTCTGCCCAGGTTCTTCTTTTAGAGAAAAGTCATTAGGATATTGTAAGGAAAAACCGTACTGATTATCTTGATAGGTTTTCCAACCATTGGTGGAAATAGGAGTCGGAACATTCTGATACTCTCGACTACTCAACAATCCTCCCGCTTGAATTTTTTTAGATAGAGTGAAGGTTGAGTATTCCCACAAGGAGGCACCTATTAGGACAAGGACCAACCCGATAGCCATACTAACAAAACCATTAGGAGAATTTTTCATATTCCTATTATAACACGGCTAGTTAATAGCCCATTCCTCCCATATCAGGCATTCCACCCGAAGCCGGTTTCTTTTCTTCTGGCATATCAGCTATAGCTACTTCCGTAGTTAGTAGAATAGCGGCAGCGCTCGCAGCGTTTTGCACGCCACTTCTCGTCACCTTAACTGGATCAATGATTCCCGCAGCGAGCATGTCCGAGACTATCTCGTCATTTAGAGCGTCGTATCCGGCATTGCCTTTAGCTTTTTTAATTTTCTCGACGATAACCGAGCCATCGTCTTTGCCAGCATTTATTGCAATTTGTTTTAAGGGTTCTTCCAGAGCGCGAATGACAATATCGTAGCCCAAAGACATTTCGTCGCGATTATTACTTCTGTCTTTGCGACCGATTTTTTCTGCTACTCTCACTAAGGCACTACCTCCACCGGCCACTATTCCTTCAGCAATAGCTGCCTTAGTAGCGTTGACCGCGTCTTCAATTTTTAGTTTCAAATATTTCATTTCCGTTTCAGTAGCGGCGCCGACGCGAATCACTGCAACTCCACCAGAGAGTTTAGCAATTCGCTCATCTAATTTCTCTCGATCAAAACTAGAATCAATTCCCTCTCGCTGTTTTTTAAGTGAGGCCACTCGCTTTTCAATTTCAACTTTCTTACCTTTCCCGCCCACTACAATAGTATTGTCTTTAGTCGCTACTACCCTGTTAGCTCGGCCCAACATGCTAAGCTCCGCGTTCTCCAATTTAATTCCGAGATCTTCTGAAATAACTTGAGCACCAACAGTGATGGCAAGGTCTTGAAGTTGTTCTTTCTTTCGATCGCCGTATCCTGGTGCTTTCACCGCAAGAACATTAAAGCCGCCGCGTAATTTATTAACGATAAAAGTGGCCAGCGCCTCTCCATCTACATCTTCGGCAATAATGACTAAATCTTTTTTGCCACTCTGGGCTAATTTTTCTAAGAGCGGCAGAATTTCTTTAACGCTGGAAATCTTCTTGTCGGTGATTAGAATGGCGGGGTCTCGGTATTCGGCTTCCATTCTCTCAGAATTAGTAATCATGTAGGCCGAAACATATCCTTTATCAAATTCCATACCTTCTACTACTTCAGAGTCAATTCCAAGAGATTGAGACTCTTCTACAGTTACTACTCCGTCTTTTCCTACCTTATCAATAGTGTCAGCAATAATTTTGCCAATTTCCGGTGACTCAGCAGAAATAGTAGCCACTTGGCGAATTTCCTCTTTATTCTTAATTTCTTTAGCAATGCTTTTTAGTGCTGCCACTACATCTTGTGCCGCTTTCTCAATTCCACTGCGTAAAGCCATGGCATTCACTCCCATGGTGGCGTGCTTCATACCTTCTCGAATAATAGCTTGGGCGAGAATAACAGAAGTGGTAGTACCGTCGCCCGCAGTTTCATTAGTCTTAGTGGCAACTTCTTTAATGATCTCCGCTCCCATATTTTCAAACTTATCAGCCAAAGTAATTTCTTTGGCAATAGAGACACCGTCATTAGTAATAGTTGGTGAGCCATATCCTTTATCTAGCACGACGTTTCGGCCGCGAGGACCTATCGTAATTTTTACTGCATTGGCGACAGCATCAACACCATTTTTTAAAAGTTTTCTCGCCTCTTCGTTGTAAATAATTTTTTTGGCCATATTTTCTATTTCTTAATTACTGCTAAAATCTGACTTTCTGAAACAATCAGGTATTCCTCCTCTCCTATCTTAATTTCGTCATAACCATATTTGGAGAATAACACTCGATCCCCCACTTTTACACTCATTGGAATTTTTTCGCCTTTTTCATTAAGTTTTCCTTCTCCTACTGCCACTACCTTTCCTTGCTCCGGTTTTTCTTTGCTGATGGTCTCGGGAATGATGATACCGAAATTGGATTTTTTCTCAATTTCATCTGGATTCAGAGGGCGAAGCAATACGCGATCAGCAAGTGGCATAATTGCTATGATTTCTTTGTTTCCTTTATTTGTCTTTCCGTTCGATGATTTTCCTTTAGACATATTTAATAGTGATTAGTTTTAATAGGGTCTTAAATATAAGGAATTTTTCAATTAAATTCAAGGTTGCAATTTTTAGACCTTTTTGCTAAAGTGGGAGAAATGCAGTTTCTCTCTGGAATATTGCCCTATATTGAAATCGTACTGTCGATCCTGTTAATCGTCGCTGTTTTACTGCAACGTTCTGATGCCTCAGTTGGAGCCGCCTTCGGCGGCGACAGCTTCAGCTCCGTCCACCGAACCCGTCGCGGCTTTGAAAGAACCTTATTTATCTCCACTATTGTCCTTGCATCCTTGTTTGCCTTGTCGGCCTTTTTGGCCTTAGTAATCTAAATAATTTTACCAGTAATTTAGCTCAGTTTCGCTGATCTATTATCTCCCTCAAAATTGTCGTGAAAAGATGGTATATTCCCAAGTCCGAAAAAGTAAGCGCTGCTATTCAGTCTTTTAGTCTGTCTGAAAGTCTGGTTTTTTATTTTTTCTTCTTCCTCTTCGCTTTATCGACATTATTTTTGCTTTTGAAAGTCAACAATGCCTTTATGGTAGAGGTACCGAGTGCTGGCGGTACCTTAGAAGAAGGCGTAATTGGCTATCCACGCTACATTAATCCTATCCTTAGTTTTACTGATTCTGGACGAGCGCTATCTCAATTAATCTATTCTGGTTTAATGAAAAAAACTCCCGGAGGCAATTTAGTGCCTGATTTAGCCGAAAGCTATAGTGTCTCCCCGGATGGTTTAACTTATGATTTTATCTTAAAGAAAAACATTACGTTCCAAGATGGTATTCCAGTCACTACAGACGATATTCAATTTACCATCCTCAAAACTCAAGACCTCTCTATTAAAAGTCCAAAAGAAGCCAATTGGCAGGGCGTTACTATTGAAATTGTTAGTCCAACGGAGATTAAATTCTCTTTAAAGAAGCCGTATGGCCCTTTTCTACAAAACACTACCCTTGGAATTTTACCTAAACACCTTTGGGCTGAAGCTAGTAATGTCGACTCTTTTACTTTAAGCGCGCTAAATCGCGAGCCAATTGGTTCAGGACCTTATATGCTGAAAAGTATTAAGACTAATTCTTCCGGCTTGCCACGGTATTATCACTTAGTGCCTTTTAAAAATTATGCCAGTGGTCACCCCTATATTAACGACATTATTGTTAGGTTTTATAGTGATCAAAATCAATTGCTTAGCGCTTTCAATAGTAACGAGGTGAAAAACTTAAGCTCTATTTCGCCCGATCAAGCTACTTTCATCAATTCTCGGAATACTATCATTGCCACCTCTACCCTCCCCCGCGTCTTTGGTATCTTTTTTAATCAAAGTGAAAATCCAGTGCTTTTACATAAAGAAATCAGACAAGCGCTTAATGTGGCCGTTGATCGAAAAAAGATTGTCAAAGAAGTATTGAACGGTTATGGAGAGCCTACCACTGAAGCCATTCCTCCTAATTTGATAAAACCTCTTTCAGCTACCGATAGTGGCGAAGTCAGTAACTCTGCTGACATTTTAAATCTTTCAGAGGCTGATCGAGTGGCAGCCACTATTAAGATTTTGACTAATGTTGGATGGTCAAGAGGTGCGGACGGCATTATGCAGAAAACCTCAAACAAAAAGTCCGAGCGCCTTTCATTAACCATCTCCACCGCTGATGCACCCGACTTAGTAAATACGGCAAATTTAGTGAAAAAAATGTGGGAAGCAATTGGCGCCGAGGTAAAGGTAAAGATTTTTCAGTCTACCGCCCTCAATCAAGAAGTTATCCAATCTAGAAAATATGAGGCCCTTCTATTTGGAGAAGTTATTCCACCAGGCTTAGATATTTATAGTTTCTGGGCTTCAGCAGAAAGGAAAGAGCCAGGTTTAAATATTGCTTTATACACTAATAGTAAAGTAGACAAGCTTTTAGAATCGGCTCGCGGATCAACGGATACTCAATTAGCCATCAGTAATTATCAAAAAGTAGAAAGTGAGATAGATAATGATGTGCCCGCCATTTTCTTATACACACCAGATTTTATTTACGTCTTACCAAAAAATCTTAATGGAGTTAACTTGGAAAATATCAACAATGCGACCGAACGTTTTGTTGGAATTGAAAATTGGTATTTAGAAAAAGAGAGGGTCTGGCGAATTTTTGCTAATAATTAATCTAAAATTTTAAATTTTGAAAAAATATGAAAGAAGAAAATAATATCGGTTTGAAGGAAACTATTGTCGAAGCTCAAGAAAAAGCTAACGAAGAGGGGCGGCGGCGCTCCAGGCCGCATCATGCGGCCCCTCCGGGGCCGCAGCCAAAAAGAAAGCGACAGATGCCGCGCCGACGCTTCGCCTCGGCGCGGCCCACCATGGAATCCGAGAGACGGAAAGAAACCGGTAAAATTCCACCTGTAGGCGAAAATATTCGCATTATTCCTTTAGGTGGAGTAGAGGAGATCGGCAAAAATATGACTGCTATTGAAATTGGTAGCGATATTATTGTGATGGATATGGGTTTTAAATTTAAAGAGGAAGATACTCCAGGCATCGACTACATTCTTCCTAACACTAAGTATTTAGAGGAGCGCAAGGAAAAAATCCGCGCCGTCATCATTACCCATGGTCACTTAGACCATATTGGAGGCATTCCCTACATTATGGACCGAATTGGCAATCCCCCACTTTATACTCGTAATCTTACGGGCTTCATGATTAAGAAGCGCCAATCAGAATTTCCTCACCTCCCCACCATTGATTATAAGATCGTGGAAAATAACGACCGTTTAAAAATCGGCAATCTTTCGGTGAGATTTTTTGGTGTGACGCACAGTATTCCAGATGCAATGGGAGTAATTATTGAAACTCCGTATGGACAAATTGTGAATGCTGGTGACTTCAAACTCACCCATACCGATGGCACTCCCGATGAAAACGAAGATAAAGAATACTCAGCCATTGCTAAAGAAAAAGTTCTACTTTTCTTAGGAGAATCGACCAACATCGAGAATCCTGGCTTCTCTACTCCGGAAGAACTAGTCCATAAAAATCTGGTAGAAATTATTCATAGTATAAAAGGCCGGTTGATCATTGGAATGTTTGCCTCACATATTCTGCGAATGATGAAAGTTATCGAGGCTTGTGAAAAATATGGGAAGAAATTAGTCATTGAGGGACGTAGCATGAAGAATAATATTGATATTCTGGAGCAAGCTCGATTATTGGAGATTAAGAAAGGTACGGTCATTTCTGCCCAAAATATGGGCGACTATCCTCCAGATAAGATTGTGGTACTGGCTACTGGCGCTCAAGGAGATGAGTTTGCCGCCTTGATGAGAATGGGCACAAAAACTCATAAATATTTTCAGATTAACGATAGAGATACCGTTCTTCTTTCCTCTTCTATTGTGCCGGGTAATGAAAGATCCGTGGATAAATTAAAGGACAACTTATCGCGACTGGGAGCAAAAATTATTTCTATTCAGACTTCTGATGTTTATATTCATTCCACCGGTCATGGTAATCGGGGTGAAATTGAATGGCTTCACCGAAAGCTTAAGCCAAAGTTCTTTATTCCTATTCACGGCAATCACTATCGCCTAAAGTTGCATGCGGACGTAGCAGAAAATATGGGTATGCCTAAAAATCATATTATTGTTCCTGACGATGGCACTATCGTAGAAATCCAAGATAAGGGCGAAAAAATTGTGGCCTTGAAAGAGAAAGCTCCTTCAAGCACGGTAATGGTAGATGGTTTTTCTATCGGTGATATTCAGGAAGTAGTGATCCGTGACCGACAAATGTTGGCACAAGACGGGATGTTTGTCATTATCGCTATCGTTAATTCTCAAACTGGTAAATTAAAAAAATCGGCTGACATTATTTCCCGTGGATTTGTTTATTTAAGAGAATCTCAAGAATTGCTCCGCCAAGCTCGTTTCATAATCAAGAAAACTATTGAAGAGAATGCAGCCGGCATGCACCCAATTAACTTTGATTACGTGAAGAATAATGTGGTGGATTCAGTGGGTAAGTTCCTCTTTCAGAAAACGGCTAAGCGACCGATTGTGATACCGGTGATTTTAGGAGTCTAGAGATAGGAACAAACCTCCTTCGCTCCCTCGATACTCTTTCTGCGAGCACGCATAATCGCTTACTAGCGATTTGCTCTCGCTCGCCAATCAAGAAAATAAAGCGCCCAGAAATTTGCCTGCGCCGCTATCGTCTCCGCCTAGGCGCGCCTACGGTACCAAATTTTTTGGCTGTTATTTTCTAATTGGCTGCGCAGTCTCGAAGAAAGAGCATCGAGGGAGCCCAGTCTCCAAAACTTCGTCTTTTTTACTTTATCTTATAAAAAGATGAGTGCCCGTCCGAACTATTAGCGATGGTAAGACTTGGCCTAGCGGGCCCAAATAGGCTGCCGCGCCTCGATAATAGTTCGGACGGGTAGGAAGATCTTTAATGATCCTTCGTTTTACTTAGTATCTTTCAAGAGAAAGGCGTACCTTAAGCCCGTAAGCATGATTAGGCCGAGCACTAAAAAGACATACTGATAGGAAAAGAATAGTAAGACCAATGACGCCAGTGCCGGAACGAATAGAAAGGGCAGATTCTTCGTCATCCTAAAAAGTCCAATAAGGTGGATATTGGCCACACTGACTTGCTTAAAAAAATAACTCTCCGCCGATATTTCCACGAAGCTAGCGCCCATTCGAGTGATGAAAAGTAAAATAGCCCAAAGCAGGAAATTAGGCGTAGTTAAATAAGGAATGAGAATAGTGGAGACCGACATTATAATGAAGCCGATTATTAAAATCTCCTTCTCCCCATACTTCCTGTCAGCTAATCTGCCGAGTGGAATCTGAAAAAATACAAAAGGTAAGAGCATAATACAAAACAAGGTGCCAATTTGAGGCCAACTAAAGCCAATATTATTGTGTAGATAAATAGGCATATAAATAGCCATCCAGGCGTAGAAAAAATTTAAAAGAAAGTTATCAAAAAGGATATCGTAAATATTAGGATTATCTTCTAATTCCTTACCTAACTTTCGCGAGCTTGTCTCATGATATTTCTGGTCTCGAAAGCTATTAAAATTGGCGAAAATGATATAGAAAAGAGGCAGAAGAAAGGCTGCCGCCGCTAGGTAGACTTTCCAGTACTCGGAGTTAGTTAAAATTAAACCACTAATAAATGGCACTACTACTGGAGGGATGCTATTCATGGTTAGAAAAACACCCCGAATACTACCGGTCTCTTCATTGGCAGAATAATTTTCTAAAAATATGTCTAAATTAAAAACCAAAATGGGATTTAAGGCTTGGGAAAAAATGAAAAGAAGCGCAATTAAATAAATATTTTGAAAGTAAGCTAAACCTCCTAAACATATCGCCTCCAAAATTATTAATCCTAACATCAGTCGATAATTTCCCGATCGATTGAGAATTTTTCCAATATTCAAAAAGATAAATAAATTTATAAAGGCGCCGAAACTATAAAGTAACCCCACTGTAGCGGTATTTTGAAAGTAGCCAATTAAAAAACTAGAATTAACGAAATAGACAAAGAAAAAATGAATAGAGTATAGAAGTGTAGCAAGATAAATTAAAATTAAAATCCGAACGGTCTTTGGTTTATAGAGTGTTTTTTCTTGATCCATAATTTTTTAACGTGTGGCTTTTTGTAAACCTACCAATACTTTATTTGGCTTAACGTTATTTAAAGTCAGGTAAGAAGGCATGACGACATTAGTTCTACTTATATCTACAGCTGTTGTGCCGGCAGCAGTGCCGGCTAAATTTATTATAATCCTAACGTCATTTTGACCAAGATTCTGAACATCTCGACTATCACCAGTAATGGAAATTTTAACGTCGACGGGAATGACCTTGGCCACGATTAATTCGGCAGGAATATGATTAAACTCTACTGGAACAAGAAGATCTTCCGTAACCACGTTTCCTTGAAAGACTAGCAGCACCCATAATGCAAACGAAATTAGGACAGATAAAATCTTGATAAAAAAATTATTCACTAAAATGTAATACCAAAAATTCTGATTTTCCTGAATATTCTCGTGCATAAAATTTCTAATAATACTGCCGAGAGACTCCGGGTCAGGAATGGTTCTAAGGGCTCCTTTCTCCGCTACGGAAACTACTCCCCTTTCTTCAGAAACTACTAGTACCAATGCATCCGACCTCTCTGCCACTCCGAGGGCCGCTCGGTGACGGGTGCCCATATTACTGTAGGTCCGAAAATCCTCCGCTAACGGCAGGTGTAAGCCAAAAATCTTTATCTTTTTGTTTTCAATTAAGATAGCGCCGTCGTGACCCGGAGTCTTATTATCAAAGATACTGAGAAGAAGCGCTACTGAAATTTCCCCGTTTAATTGAAAACCGCCTTCAACTATATCGTCTAGAGGATACTCGCCAGACAAAATAATCAGGGCGCCCGTACGTTTCTTGGCCATAATAGTAATAGCCTCCACAATCAGACTAGCTACGTCATTAGTTAATTTCTTTATTGGCCGCCCAAAACGTTCTCTGGAAATCACAAACCACTTAAAAAAGCGGCGGATCTCTCTTTGAAAAACAATGACGAAAATGACAGCAAAGAAAGTTACCAAGGGTTCAAAAAGTTTTCGAGTTAGAGCAAGGTTAAGAGTGTGGGAAATGTAGATTAAGATAAAAAGAAGCAGGATAGTATTAAAAATAAAGTAAGAACGAGATTGTTTAATAAAAAGTAATATAACGTAAACAAAGAAAGCTACTACAATAATGTCCAAGGTGTCATGAAAATGAAAATTATGAAAAATTCCTGGAATATTCTCAAAAAAATGAGTGAAATTATTATTGGCGAGAAATGACATATTAGGAATTACCGGCACAGCTATTAAATTTATTTACTTCTGCATTATAAGTAGCGATGTCGTTTTTAATCACTTGAAGCTCAGCGTTATAGGCAATCACCGCTTGGTTATAAGCGCTGACTTTCTGGTTGTAAGCGTCTCCCGATTTAGGATTGGCATTATTGATTTCCGCTCTTTTTGTTTCTAAATCTTGCTCTTTAATATTTAAATCGGTTTTTAAATTTTCAATTGTCTGAAGGAGGGTGGCATCCGCCTTAGGGCAGGAGGAGAGAGGAAGACCGAATTCTTGAACGGCAAGCCAGACTTTTTGACCATTGTAAGTGCCTTTCACTACGGCGGCGCCCATCTGTCTAAAACGACTGTTTAAAATATTAGCTCGGTGGCCCGGACTATTCATCCAGGCATCGAGCAGGGCCTGATCGTCTTTAAAATTTCCTAGAGCCAAATTTTCACCGATAACGATATATTGATAATCTTCCCTTTTAGCAAGGTCGGCTGGACCTACTCCAGTAGGAGAAACATGTTCGAAGTATTGCTTAGCAAACATGTCTTTGACCTTATCCAGAGCTGCTGCGTCCAGCTTGGCATTTTCCGAAAGGGACACTAAATTTCCATTGTCTTTGCGTTCTTTATTAGTCAAGCGAATAATTTCGGAATTGGATAAGACGGCCGTGGAAGAAAGAGCGCCGCCGCTAGAAAGGGCTTTCAAGGGCGGCGGTAAATTTTCGGCCAGGGTTTTTATTTCATCTTTAACGTTACTGGCAATCTGTGTAGAAGAGTTCTCAATCTTAGTAAAATTGAGGTTGGCCGGAAATTGACTGAATAGATTTTTTAAATCAAAAGATTTATTTTGGAGAAAGAAGGCGGCCAGAATAATAAGGAATAAGATTAGCAGTGGTCGGATTAGCTTCATCACTTCATTCTATAAAGTTAATCAGAATCCTTCAATGGTAAGAGAGGGTGTATCGCGAAACCAGATCTCAGTATGACGGCCGTCTCCGCAGGTGCAAGAAACTAGTGGTTCCCCTTTTTTTGAACAGCTAGAGATAGGACAAATGCCGGGGTTTTCTGAAACCGTCCGGCATTCGCCTTTGCAAACGTAATGATTAATATTGAGGCTATGAAAATCCATATGATAGCCTCATTTTATACTATTTTGACTTAGGAGTCTTTTTAGTCTTTGGACTTTTTACTGCTCTCTTGATTTGACCAACTTTTTTGCCACTGACTTTGGAGATCTTACTAACGGTGTTTTTACTTTTCTTAAATTCGCGTTGGATGTTATTCCAATGGCCCTTAAGCTCAATAGCTAAGGCAGCTATTTCTGCTGGGTTAATATCTTTTAATTTCTTATAACGTAAGGCCACATTATCCACAACTGAGTGATATGCATCCTCATTAACATCCTTCAGTTTTTCAATTTGCTTGACTACTTCCTTTCGAGCGTCTACTGTCCACTTCTCCATCTTATGTCTCTGCTTCTTTCCTTTGTCCGTTCCGTATAAGAAGTAAGCCCCAGCGGCGGCCGCTGCGACCGCTGCTCCAATCCCAACATTCGTCATAACGTTATTCCCTTTGTTTGTTTTGTTTGTTTTTTTGGTTGCCATATATTTTTTTAATTTTATTATTAATTTTTACGACTCTTATTTTTCTTTAACAATTTCCGAAAGAAAGTGAAAAAGTGACTAAAATTGAAACCTTCAGTCCTCACCTCCGTTCGCCATTGACGAAAATCTTCAATGGCTTCTTCGCCTTCTTCCTTAATCTTTCTAGAAATATGTTTAAGGTCGCGAAGAATTTGAATTAAATAAACAATAGCTATTAGAAGAGCCAGGCCAATAATTATAGTGACGATAGTGGTGACAAGAAAGAAAATATCTGCGTGAATTAATTCGGGCATATTATTTTTAATTAAAACTTACAGGTAACCTCCAAGAATCATCACGGCTAGGATCTCCCGAAGGATTATCCTTACGTATAACTAGGAAGCCCCGATTGATGGGTGAGTTATTTTTAAAAGTAACAGTAACAGTAAATGGTACGTAATTGGAGGTCATCCAATCTGAAGTGGCTTTGGCGATGCCTCTACCGATAATGTTTCCATTAGAGTCTAATATCTCTACAGGGAAACTACCCTCAAAAAACCAGCTGCCGCGGGCCTCTCCCTTTAAAATAAAAGGACTTTTAATTAGATCGTTAGGGTTGAGATTGTCTAAACGAACCAAATCTTTATAAGAGGTGACCGAAGAGGAATGAGTGGTGCTTGTGGCGGCTGGAGGGAGATTTCCATTATTTGGGACCAAATCTTCAATGAAAGCAGCGCCGTTTGGTACTTGGCATTCGCGCGGATAGCCCGGAGTAGTAGGAAAACCGGCAGCTACACATTCATAAAAATTTAAAATGCCACTAGTGGAAGTAGCGGTGGTGGCAACTTTCGGAGCAACCTCTTTATTTCTCCAAAACAATAAGGCGCCAAGTATTAAAAGTAGAAGTACAAATAAGATTAAATAATTTCGCTTCATGAATATAATGACGGATGGCATGATGAATTATAACAAGTCTATTAGGCGAACCCCCGCGGCTGCCAAGGGCAGCCGCGGGGGTTCGAAAAATAGATTAAGTTAATTTAGGCCATTGCCATATCATTGTTCTTGGTACTGAAACCAGCCCAAGTAATAACAATTCCCAGAAATAGATGAAGATAATTGTCAGCAGGATTGAACGCAATTAAGCTACCGAGTAGACCGGGGACGAGGAAACCAATAAGAGTTAGTAAAAGATAAACGATTCCGAAAACCTTTAGTACTGTTGAGGAAGACCGTGGTGCAGCAAAAGCCACAATCAAGATAACTAGACCAGAAAGGAGGTGAACGAAATCATGTGCGGTGTCTGTTGCAAAAATTCCATTAGGTCCCACGATACCAGCGCCTCCGACGAAGCCGAGAAGCCCTACTACCACGAAAACAGCCCCAATAATCATTGCCAAAGTTTTTGCCATTGTTTTGTTAATTTATTTTTTTAATAAATCGACCTCTTTACTTTAACCGCTTAAATATAACACCTTTTCTTAGTTTATTCCAGGTTTTCAACACGGACTCCGATCAATCGAAACTTCTTATAAAAGGGATTTTTTCTTCTGTCTAAAAAGGGCATTAGTAGTGATAGAGCTTGGTGGTAAAGGGTATGGGAAGAGTTGTCCATCCTCTTGAACGTATTGGAATGAGTACGGGTCTCAAAATCGGCAAAGCGGGTTGTTATGACTACTTTTTTATAAGATTTAAAACCTTCTTGTATTAAATGGTGATGAATACTTTTGGCCATCCTCTCCATAATGGGAAAAATCTGACGATAATCTTTTATATCCTCTTCAAAAGTCTCCTGCTCACCGATAGATTTAGAAATCCAATTAGTGATTAAGGGTGAAGTATCAATACCCTTTGCTCGCACTGCCAATTCCCTTCCCCACTTACCGAAATACTCAAATAAATACTGATCATCTATTTTTTGAAGATCACCGATAGTAAAAATTTTTAACTTATGAAATTCTTTCTCCGTTTGAGGACCGATGCCTGGAATATCTCTAATATCCCGCTTCTGAAGAAATTTTTTTACTTGCTGATTTTTTATGACAGTTAGACCATCTGGCTTCTGACTGCCTGAAGCAATTTTTGCCATCATCTTATTGGATCCAATGCCAATTGAAGCGGTTAATTTTTCCGTTCTCTTAATTTCCTTTTTAATTTCCTTCGCCATCAGAGTGGCTTTTTTAAAGCTTTTTAAGTGGCTTAGATCTAAATAACCTTCGTCTACACTGGCGATTTCTAAAGGGCCAAATTTCCGCAAAATAGCCATAATTTGTGAGGAAATTTGGCCATATCTATCATGAGCGCCCGCTAGAAAGACTACCTTGGGTTTACCCCTTTTTCCTGCCTCTTCAGAGAGGCGCCATGCTTTACTAATAGGCATAGCGGAATGGATACCGTATTCTCGAGCCAAATAATTAGCAGTAGAGACTACCCCTCTGCCTGTACCCCCCGCCGGATCTGCTCCAATGACAATAGGTAGGTCTTTTAAGTATGGTTTGTCTCGCTCCTCAACAGAAGCGAAAAAAGCGTCCATATCAATATGGGCAATAATCATATGGAGATTGTACTACAAGGGCATTTACCTAATTTATTTCTTTGGAATCACTTTAAAAACAATGACTTCACCTGATGATAATCCGCTAATTATCTCTGTCTCTGTGTCATTAGAAAATCCTGTGGAAATATTTACTTCTGCGGGCTTAGACTTTGTAGATATGTTCCCGGCTTTATTCTGTCCCGAGAATTTCTCAACGTAATGAAGTCCTGCATTAGTAGTCTTTATAGCCGTCTTAGGCACTACTAATACATTTGATTTTGATAAGGTAACAATACTAGCAGAAACACTCATACCAGAAAGAATCCTCGTATCAGAATTATCAATACTAATTTTTACTTTATAACTCACCACTCCTTGATTGGACGATCCGACGCTATCAATTTCAACTATTGTACCGCTAGCTACTGTGTCTGGTATGGCGTCAAGAGAAAGAGTGGCCGGATTACCAACCGTAATTTTAGCTACATCGACTTCATTTAAAGTAATTTCTGCTAATTTTTGTGGAGTGACTAGAATACCCACAACCGTCGTACCGTTTACTACGTCTCCTAGTTTTGAATTGAGAACAGCTAATTGGCCAGCAAAAGGTGCTTTAATAATATTATTATTGTAGGCATTTGCAGCTGCTTGATATGAGGCCTGGGCGCTTTCTAAATTGGCTTTTAAGATAGCGACGTCTTCTTCTCTAGCTGGGGCGGTGGTTAGGGAATAATTGGCCCGGGCACTAGCAATGGCTTGCTGATTAGTTTGGATATTATTAATGAGATTATCAATCGAAACCCTTGCAGCCGCCACGTCTGTCTTAATAACATCTAAGTTCGTCTGATATTTAGTTTGACTTAAATAAACAGCATTCACTGCTTCCGAAATATTGTTAACAAAGGTTTTGAGCTGATTAAGATACTGCAGTGTTCGGATAGTCTTAATAGAGATATCCAGACTGGAGCTTGCCGCCACATCAGATCGCCAGGTATTGAGTACTTGTTGAATAACTACTCTTTCAGAGTTTAGATTTAGAGTTTGATTTTGATCGGCCGGAGATAATTTTATTATGGAGTTAGTGTTGCTGTCATAAAATGTAATCTGAAATTGAGGTGAGAAGCCAGTTGGTGAATTGAAAAACTTGTCTAGGTCGGTACGGATCAAATTATCTGATTGAGTGAAAGCACTCTGTTCGGCAATTATTAGATTATTCAGAGAAGACTGAACACTTACTTGTCCTTGGTTCAGAGTCGATCCTGTGGCCCCATTGATTAATTTATTGTAATTTGCCTCAGCGGAGTGAAGGGCCGCCCGAGCCTGCGCCAAAGAAACATTGGCGTTTTTTTCATCAATAATGGCAATGGCTTGACCAGCTCTTAACTTGTCTCCCTGGTGAGCCAACACTTTGACAATCTGACCATTACCCTCAGGAAGAATGTTTAATTGATTTTTGGCAGAGACTTCTCCCGTTCCTTCTACTGTAGCCACTAATGAGCTAGTGCTAACTGTACCTAAGAGATATTCAGTGGGGCTATTTACAGCTATTACCTTCTTTATTCCAATAAAAGCTGAAATCAATATAGCACCCATAACAATAGCTGAAATTACCTTATGGGCCTTTATTGTTAGCCAGATTTTAGATAAATTCATAGAGTAGCAGTAGTTAACCACAGAACTCTATCCTTGTCATCCTTTGTCATCTTCTAATAGCCGGTGAAGAAGTCTGTCTTGATTTTTTTCACTCCTAACTTCACTAACAGGCTCTGGAAATTCTTAACCATACCGGGAGGACCGGAGAGATAGAAAATTCTTTCTTTATAGTCCGGAATTTCTCTCTTTATTAAATCGACGGTGATTTTGGAAGGTATTTCATCTTGAATTTTTTCATCCGTAATCACCCTTATGAATTTAATCCCTACATTAGTTTGAGCTTCTTGAATAACGTCTTGGTAAGCCAGATCGGCATTCTTGGTTACGGAGTAAAAAATAATAATGTCTCGTTGCTCCTTTTTGTCGATAAGGTATTTAATCATGCTTCGAAATGGTGTAACTCCAATCCCTCCCGCGATGAAAACCATTTTCTCTTTTGGGTTTCGCGGAAGAACAAAGTCTCCCGCCAGATTATCAGCGACGAGACTCTCACCTTCTTTCATGGAGAGCATTTTCTCTTTGAAGGCGCTGGGGTAGTCCGGATGATAACTAATACCCAAACGAATATCTTTTTCTGTAGGAGAAGAAGCCAAAGTAAAGTAACGACGGTTGCCTTTTAAATTGAAAGAAACATTGGACATGGTCCACTCCATATACTGCCCTGCTTGATAGGCGAAGCTTCTTTCTGGGCGGAAAACTAAATCATAAAGATGATCGGAAATCTGTTCTTTCCTTACTAAAAATAATTTAATTTTAGATTTAAAGCTTACTAAATATGAAAAAATATTTCCTACAATTAACGCGGTTTCTGGACTAGAGAACAGAGGACCAAGATGGTATGGCAATCCGAACAGAAAACCCACCAGAACGCCGTAAATAGATCTTTTAACAGTGGTCGGCGGTAAGGTAAAGGGTTCAGTCAGCATGATGGTGCCGAAAAATACTAATGGCCCCCAAATAATGGCTTGCTCTAAATCAAGTAGGCCCTGAGAGAAATCTCTAAATTGGAATAGGAATATAGTTAGGAGACTAGTTATGGCAAAGGAAGTAAATAGACCTAGACGTTTAATTTTACGCAAAATTAAAAATCCAAGGATAATAATCGGTAAAATTAAAATGGGTGAAGAAACCCACCAAATTGCGGCGTGAATTCCCACAAGATCTAAAATAAAGACGCTGATAGCCGCTGGATTAAAAATGTGTTTACCGCAGATATTCAGAACATATTTAGAAGTCATGGCTAGAGTGGCAGCCAGTATGGCCACATAAAAACTCCTCAGGTCCGAAACAGGATTGAGAACAAAAAAAAGAATTAAGGCGCTAATGTGAGAGGATTCTTGGTTGAGTGGAATTTTTAAGACTAGACTAAACAGATAATTAACTAATCCGCAAACTGCAATCAGTAGTAATAAAGTGATAACTAAAGAAAGCCAGCTAATAGTAATTAGGCCAAGGAGACTAAAAATAGTTGAGATGAAGGCAAGAGAAATTAATCCGTATAGGGTTAAACCATACATGCTAGTCTTATTTAACATGTCATCAATAAATTTCATTGAAAGTGGTAATTATCCTTTAACCACCAATACTCCCGTCATTCCTTCAGCACGGTGGTTCCCAACGGAACAATAAAAATTGAAACTTCCGGTCTTGGAAGCCACAAAAGTAACGCTATCAGTCTTTCCGGAAGGAATAGTTTGGGTCTTAACATTCAAACCTTCTATTATTAAGTTGTGGTAGCCGTCGTCATCGATAAAAGTGATTTTTACTGTATCCCCTTTATTAACACTAATTTGATTGGGGCTGAAAGAATAATCTTGACCATGAATTGTAAAGCTCTTCACCGCTGGAGTACCAGTTGTTTGGCTAGTGGTAGTGCTGTTAGTGATTGTAGTAATAGTGGCTGCTCCTGTGCCTTCTTCGGTGGTTTTAGGGGCAGAATTGCCTGAATCTTGAACACTAGTATCATTGGTGCCATTACTTGAGTGAATTACTGCCCATCCCACGACGACAATCAAAACTATCGTCAAAAGAGTTATTACTAGTTTTTTATTCATATCGATTTTTTAATTTATTAATTTAATTATCATATCATATCGCCTTTTTTGATGAGTTTACTCATGAAGAAAAGCCCGAGAGAATTTTGCTTCTGGCAAAATTCTCTCGGGCTTTTCAAGGTCTTAGATTAATTGCCCCAGCGTCGGTAAGAATAAGCAATAGTTCCAAGAACCATGGCGGCCCCTGCTAGCAAGAAAGAAAGATTTACTATCATTAAACTTGTCATAAAAGTAAGATTTAGTAACTAATAAGCAAACGACTTTACTTAATAATATAACGTATGACTAAAGCCGATATTACACAGGACTAAATGTTCGTCAAGGACTTTTTCAACGCTCGGTGGCTAAGATATAGATAACTTAGGAAGGCGCTCCAGCTAAATAGCCCTAGAAAGAAAAGAGTCATTTTAAGGTTAACTGCGCCTCCCGTCGCCGGTACTTGGCTTAAAAATACTCCGGCCGAAGGGCTCCCATAGGCTCCTGAATAATTAGAAGGTTCGGTTTGAGTATAAATGACTGGATTAGAATAGTTAGCGGAATTGTTGTTCGGACAATTATAGTAGCCGTTGCTGTAATAGCAGCCATTGTTGTTGTTGTTATAGCCACCATAATTTCCATTGCCGTAATTCCCATTAACATTTACGTATAAGGTGCCACAACTTGAATTTCCATTGCTTGAGCAAATGGTTAGAGTGGCCGAGCCAGAATTTTGGCCGTACAAATTCAAAGCGTTACCGCTTAGGGTGCTAGATACGATATTGGAATTAGAGTTTGAAGAAACATAGAAACTACTTGCTCCATAAATAGTAATGGTCATCCCCTGCCCGGCATTTAGAGAAATATTATTCTGACTAAAGGAAATGGAATTATTATTGTTGTTGTAATTATTGTTGTACGGCCAATTAACTTGATTTGATTGTTGACCGTTCACTACTGTGTAAACATTGCTACCGGCTGGAATGTTATACGAACCATTATTTAAGTTGGTGGAAAAATAGCCGCTCGAATTAGTAGTGCCAATATTACCGATGTTATTGACGTTAGAATTGCCTATCGAGTAGTAGTAAAGGGTAATGGAAGAATTGGGATCTCCATTTACGGTCACTTGAACAGAATTATTGTTAAAGCTATTTAAACTAAGGGTGGGTACGGCGGCCAGACTCTTTCCCGGCAAAGCCAAAAAGGTAAGAAACAGAATTACTAAAAATGAAGCGGATTTAAGGGTTTTCATATCCTTATATAACTTCTCTAACCCTATTTTGTCAACCTTTACTGATATTGAATATAAATAGGAATTGGTCGAAGCTTTAAAAGATCTTTCGCCACTAGCAAACTACTTGAAGCGGAGAGGGTGTCGTTTTTATAAAAAAGTTTGAAGCCGGCAAACTGCACGGGATAGGGAAAAATAACTTGTTTGTATGTGCCAATCTTTTTTGCTTCTGGTCCCCACCCATCCATATCCATGACAATCTGCACTTCTGGTAATAATTTAATATTTTGATAATTAGTAACCATATTCTGAGTGAATCTGTGCACAATTAAAATCTTAGGCGGTAAATGATTTTCATTAACTATTTTAGCCAAAAAATTAGTAGCGTAATTTATGTCGTTCGCGTCCATGGTGCCAATGATACTGCCTGGTTTTGCGGCGCTCTTCATAGAAAATTCTGGATCAATTGCTAAATGTACTTGTGGTAACTTCAAATATTTTTCTAAAGCAGGAATCTCAGCCTCTAAATTACTTTGACCGACTTGAATATCTAGGAAGACCAGGCCATTGATTTGGCCAGCCAAATCAATGGCCTTTTGAATTTGATCGTCGGGCATGCGGAGGCGATATTTATTATCTGTGCCTGCCATTCCTTGGGCCGTTACGGCAATGTAGTGAATGGCTGGAATGACTGGGATTTCTGGATCAGCTTCTTGCCATTTTTTTACTTCCACCGAAAGACGGCTGATCATCTCATCTGGTGGATATTGACCAAGAACGCCCATATTTTTAGAATAAAAATTCCCATAATAAGCCACAATTCTATGAAAAGGCAGGATAGCCCCTCCTAGAGGATAGGCATCATTTTTTACTGGCCAAAGGTTTTTGATAGTAGAAGTAGAGCTGGTCGCTAGTTGGGGGTTATTAGCCAGAGCAATCATCTTTTTATCATATAGAAGGTGGTCTATCTCCCTGTACTGGCCTTCAAAAATATCTTTGACCTTGATCACTGCCTTATCGAGGCCAGCGGTCTTTTTTCCTATTTGGTAAATAACCGGGTTAAAAGGAAAAACAATACTTAAAAGGAGGAATATGCTAAAAGTGGCTAAAAGCAAAAGGAGAATAATAAAAAGACGACGAAACATTTTCTTTATTCTAACATGAAAGAACCCAGACGGGCACCGTAAGGTGCCCGTCTGGGTTCTAAAATACTAAATCTATTTTACTTATGAAATATGCTTGCTCACCAACTTAGTCATTTCAAACATATTAACCGTCTTCTTTCCTCCAAAGACTTTCTCCAACTTATCATCTGCATTGATGTTTCGCTTGTTAGTCGGATCCTGTAAATTATTCTTCTTGATATAGACCCAGAGGGCTTTTACCACTTCCGATCGAGGCATTGGACCCTTTCCTACCACCGCTTCCAGTTCAGGGCTCAAATTCATCGGTTTCATAAATGCTGAATTTTCTTTTGCCATTGATTTAGTTCCTTAATTGTTAATAGAATTATTATACCACGTCTTTGTATATAATTAATAGGTAGATTTTAATAAAACTTTAATTTTCCTTTAACCTCTAAATGCCAAAATGACTAATGTTCTGATAGGTCGAGCGGAAACATTATCATTTAATAAATAAAATTATGAAAAGTTTAATGGCTAAAATGCTTCTAAATAAAGCTTCTCGCCAAAAAGAAGAGATTAAGGCTGCTGCCTTGAATGAGGCTTTTAGTCCGTGGGATAACGTCTAAAATAGAAGCTATCTTGCCTTCAAAACTACGGGTATAATGGCGCTTAGATTTGAATGAATGAAAAAAATATATTCTTATTTGGCGCCCTATGCCTCTAGTTTTTACCAACTTCTTTTGCGGCCTCTTTCAACTGATGAAGACAGCCAACGAAAAGAATTAATTCTAAATATAATCCTTTGCGGTTCCATTTCCTTTTTAGCTACCTTCGAAGCAATATTGATCGTTGAATGGATTAACTGGATTTTCTTCAAAGAAAGCTATTTAGGAATTCCTCTCTACTCATTTACCCTTATCTACTTTTCATTTGTTATTCTACTTATCCTATCCCGCCACGGCCTGTTCAGACTCGCTTCTTTTCTCCTACTAATTCTTTATTATACCGGAGCTACTTACAGCGCTTACCGTTGGGGACCCGATTTATATCAAGTCATTCTGATTTATGCCCTGATCATTATTATGAGCAGCATCCTTTTTGATAGCCGGGTGGGATTTCTGTCTACTCTCATCATTGCCATTACTATTATATCTTTCACTATTTTAAATGGACACGGCTTAATTAGTTTTGCCCAAGCATGGAAGAAAGACCAGACTGAAATAAATGACGTAGTGGAATTTTCCCTTACCTATTTGATGATTTCCTTTATTTCCTGGCTCTCTAATCGAGAAATTACTAAATCTCTAAAAAGAGCCCGCCGATCCGAGGGTGCTCTTCAAGAGCAAAATAAAAACTTAGAGCAAATAGTAACCGAGAGAACTAGTGAATTACGCCAGCTACAAGCCGAAAAAATGGCCGAGCTATATCGTTTTGCGGAATTTGGCCGACTATCTTCAGGCGTATTTCATGACCTAATCAATCCCCTCTCGGCCGTTAGTGCAAACCTCAATAACTTAGACAGCGCCGTGTACTCAGAACTTCCTTTAGTAAAGGAGAGTGTTAATCGGGCAGTAGTGGCTGCCAATCGCATGGAAAATTTCGTGCAGGTGGTGAAAAAACAATTAAAACAAACCGAAACCTATGAGCTTTTTTCTTTAAATGAGCAGATAAATGAAGTGATATTACTACTTGGCTACAAAACTAAAACTGAAGGGGTGGAAATTATCTTTTGGCCTCCGGAGAAAATTGAGGTCTGGGGTAATCCCCTTCGATTACAACAAGTAGTTAGTAATCTAATTTGTAACGCTCTAGACTCTTACGAAAATTTAGAAGAAAAATTACCAATAGAAATTAGACTAGAAACAACCAATGGACTAGCTGCCATTACTGTAGCGGACAGGGGTTGTGGCATTAAAGAGGATATTTTAGGGAAGATCTTTGACCCATTCTTTACTACCAAACAACAAAAGGGAGTTGGGCTTGGCCTTTCTACTATAAAGCAGATTACTAAAAAAGATTTACACGGCACTATTCAAGTAACTAGTAAAGAAGGGATCGGTTCGGTATTTTGTCTTACTTTTCCCATCATCAATGAATCTCCAAAAAATCAACAAATCAATTCTCAACTATCTTCTCAAGAAACCCCCTTCGTTAAATAATTTTGAGGAGGCATTAATACTAAATTCTCTGGCAGAGTTAAAAGAAGAAACCCTAGTTAAAAAATTAGCTAAGAGGGATATAGATTTATTACTAAATCATAAGGGCCTAAATTGGACTTGGAAATATTGGCGGAATAAAGATCGCCAAAATCTCCTACCTGCCGATTTAGATGATATTTCCGTTATTATTTCGGCTATTAAAATACACTGCCCTTCTCTAATTAACCCGGATGCCTTGGCTAGTTATACCTCCCATTTAATATCTTCTGAAATAAAGCCGGGTGGACCTTATTACACCTGGATCGTTTCGAAAACTCTTCGTCCTAAATGGAATGACGTTGATATAGTGGTTAATTTTAATATTGGTTTTTTTCTAAGACTCCAAGAAATTTCTCTACCGCCCCTAAATAAATTAGCTGAAGGCTTCATTAAAAAACCCTTTATAAAATCTAAATATTATCTCTCGCCCATCATAACTTTCTATTTCCTTTCAAAGTTTTATGACGGTAATTGCGAATTAGAGGCCTGCCAGGAAATCCTAAAGCATCAAAATCCAAATGGTTTATGGAGCAATGATTTGGAAACTGCACTCGCTCTAAGTACTTTGATTAGATTTGGAGCAAAAAAAGAAGGTTTACAGAAAGCGATCAGTCACTTATTAAAAATCAGTGAGCAGAAAAATTGGCGCGTTTACCCGTTATACGTTGAAGAGTATATAAGAGGAAAGCCTGTTGTGGCGGGAAGTTCCTACCTAACTGCCAGTTTCATATTAGAGGCTCTTACACTCTTTTTCAAAAAAGAAGAAAATCAAAAGAAAGTGCCAGACGATGCGCTCCTCTTATTACAAAAAGAAATCAAAATGTGGGTACGCCAGAGTCTACGGCAATTCCCTCATCAGCTGTTTCTACAGGCTGAAAAAATACTCGACCCTTTGCTGCAAACAGACCATTTAAATTCCATTACTTTAATTCCCTATTACGTCATCCGCAGCCTAGGACAGAGCATTCCCGAGAAATTCCATATTCTTTTAGGACAAGCGAGTCTTTATGGCAC
Organism: Minisyncoccia bacterium; assembly: GCA_038215155.1. Lineage (GTDB taxonomy): Bacteria > Patescibacteriota > Minisyncoccia > Phycocordibacterales > CAJBRS01 > JADGRH01. The sequence continues at coordinate 32,038 of JBBQRF010000003.1, read as the reverse complement.
CCTCTCTTACACAATTTATGATAATCTGCTGGATCATGAACTCCCCATTGAAAGTTTACTAATTGCCAATCATTCAAACAGAGAGATGCTAAAAATTTATGAGAACTTATCTTCCTCAAAGTCTTTGGAATTTATTCACCAAATCCTCTTGGAGATGGAGCTCGCTAATGCTTGGGAAATACAAAACACCCGCCTAATTAAATCTGCTAAAAAATGGTCTGTCCTTTCTTTACCTAATTATGGAGATTTTTCAATTCTAGCGGAAAAATCTATCGGAATAGCCATCGCTGCCATTTATTTTATCGGACCGAAAATTAAAAAATATTACCATCATTATTTAATTGCTAGACAGTTAAACGACGATGCACATGATTGGTGGAGTGATCTCGAAGCGGGGCGTCTTAATAGCGTTTCGACTGAGATTATTAAATCTTACACTTGCTCGAGCATTCAAAAATTAAATCTTAAAAATAAAGAAAAAACTTTTCAAAAAATTTTTGCCGAAAAAACAATTATCTCAGTTAGTGAAAAAATTTTATATCACCTGGATAAAGCAAGAGATGTATTAGGGAAAATTGAGAATCTTAGGGATCGAAGTTATTTTGAAAAATTATTGCAGCCACTGTATATGGCGGCTAGACGAGCTTTGGCTGAACAAAAACAAGTGAAACAATTCTTGCAAGAACTAAAACTATGAGTGCCTTTCTTTAGAGTCGCTAGTTCTGTTTTTAGATATTAACCCTTATTACCGAATTGGTAGTGGATTCTTCCCTTCTTTAATTTGCTTAATGAAGCCATCAATCTGACTCTTGTATTCAGGAGATATTGCTTCTAATTTGATCAACTCAGCAAGAGCAGCATCAGGGTTTTTAATTACTAAATAAAATCCAGCCGCTCCGAGATAATTTTGAACATTGGTCGAACTGGCTGCTTCCCGAGCATGATAGACATCAATTGCACTTTGAAATTGTTTAGTCACATAATAGGCTTTCAAAATCCGATCATCATTTAATACAGTGGCGTCGGCACCTTGAAGAAGTGAGGCGGCTTCGCCGAAGTGAGTGGTGTAAATTAAAGCCATAATATAAGTAATTCGGGCTTCATCATAGCGTGGCTCCGTGTCGTAAGCGCGTTTCAAAATAGTAAGAGCACCAGCATTATCATTTTGTGCTAAGTGATTTAGACCTAGTTCAAAAAGGATAGTTTGTTTGCCCGGCGAAAGTGCACTAGCTTTTTCCAAATAACTTTCTGCCTTGACAAGGTCTTGAGGGCTACCTAAATGATCGAGGGCATAGCCATAGAAAAGATGGTATCGAGCATCGTTCGGAGTTCTTCTTAACTGATCTTCTGCTTGAGACTCGGCAAAGGAAATTACACTTTGTTTTGTAGCGGCATCAATATTAGGCGAGCTCCCTACTGCTGGAACTAAAAGGAGTAACTGCTCTCTCGCCTCTGGTGATCCTAAATTAAATGGAAATAAGGCTCTTTTAAAATCAGCCGTGGTCGCAGCTACATTTCCAGATTGTTCATCCACCAGGGCCTGGATTAGTGAAGCAGAAGCAATATAAGGACGAACCACTCCGAAATAAAGTGCCGCAATGACTACTATTCCTACTAAAGGAGTCAGAGCAAAATTAGCAATATCGGGATTAATATTCCAGATCTTCCTCTCCCCCTCTACGGATTCAAATTGACGTCGATTAACATAAGCCAAAAGACTGAAGAAGAAAATATAGCTCGTAATATTATCGAAAACAAAAAGATTGTGGATAAAATAGGCAATGATTAAGCCGGTAAGTATAGCTTTATCTTCAAGTGAAAAATCATTATTTCTTTTCTTCCATATACCGTAAAGAAGCACGCCGAAAATGGAAAGATACGATAGCAATCCTAGAACACCGGCTTGAGTTAGCCAGTCAAGAAAAACGTTGTGACTTCTATCAAACCATTGTTCCTGACTATACATTTGGGGCGTATAGTATTTATTGAAAATATAATTAAAGTTTTCTTGTCCCCATCCTAAAACGGGCCGTTCTTTCACCCCATTGATTGCCGCTCCCCATATAAGCAATCTTCCCTTTCCTTCAGTTTCAGTAAATTTCTGAATGTTGCCAGTAAAGATGGCGTTAACGGGCGCTGCAAAGCGTCCAATAAAAGTATTTTTAACTATGTTGTTATCCCGAAAAACTAAAAGGAAGCCTACTCCAAGGACTACAAGAGTAAGGAGGCCAATGCCCGTCATTCTTAGCGCCTTTTCTTTTTTCTGAAATATGGCCAATATTAGGGCGATAAAAATAATGCCCGCCAAAAGACCGAGAAATGCTCCTCTTGTGCCAGTCAAAAACAAAATATAGGTATCAAAAATAATTGCTGCAATGTAGCCGGCTAAGTAGTACTTCCGATTTTTAATCAGACGATTGTTAATCGTTCTTAAAAAGAAAAATAAAAGAAAGAAAATATTAAAAAGCATTAGGGCTCCCAAGTAAGTAGAATTTCCTAAGGTCGCGTCAATACGTCCGATACCATTTTTAAAGTGCTGAAGTAAACCGTTAAACCCTAAAATGATACCGATGGCGAAATTAAGATGAAAAAATCGCTGCCAGAGTTTTGTGCTGGAAAGTAAGACATTGGCTACAAAGAAAAAACCGAAGAGGTGCAGGAAAGTGATGTAGCCTTCCATTCGTTCAAAATTGCTCCAAAAACTTTTGTAAAAGGTGACACCAAAAAGATCAGCTAAAAAAACAATTAGCATGAAGATAGATAGAGCAAGAACTATAGGGCTTCGCCAACGTGGTCGATAAGCAGAGTCACGAAAAGCAAGCATAGCCCAAGAGACAAAACCAATCTCGACAAGAATCCTAAAGAGAAAGTTTTTCCCGGTAATGTAAGGGAAAAACAATGAGGAAGAAACCACTAATGCTAAAAATGGAATAAGAAAAATAGCCGAAATAGCGGTATAGCGGAGAATTTTGTTTAAAGTCATAATTACAAAATATAGTATAACATGAAAATTACACTTAGAAAATTGATGGTATTATGAGTGCTCCTTATGTTTTACGATCCTATTAAAAAATTACTAAATCATGGCGGCATTCGCCGTTATGGCTCCAATATGAGTTGGATGGTATCAGCGCGAGCAATAAATAGTTTCATCGCGTTCTTTTCTGTAATTTACATAGTTCGAAAGCTCGGTCCGGAAAATTATGGTCAGCTTAGCTATGCTGTTAGTTTTGTTGGTATATTCTCTTTTCTAGCTTCTTTAGGATTAGATCAAATATTATTTAGAGAGTTAATAAATCACCCAGACAAAAGGGATGATTATTTAAGTACCACTTTGTTTATAAAGATTGCGGGAGGGATAATAACTATTTTAATTGTATTCGTTTCAGCTTATTTCTTTTCTCCTCGTGATATTTCTGTTTATCTCATATTTTTACTTTCGCTAACGTATTTATTCACCCCCTGGAATGTAATTGGTTATTATTTTCAGGCAAGAGCTGAAATAAAATATCCCTCTATTCTTTCTATATTAGTTTCACTTATTATTAATGCTTTTAAGTTACTAATTATTTTCCTAGGGAAAGGCATTATCTATATCTCCTTAGCCATCATCCTCGATCCAATCCTTATTGGACTGGGTTCTATAATGATATACAAAAAAATTAATGGAGCTCTTTTTCCTCTAGTAGTTAAGTGGGATATAGTCAAAAAAATGCTTTCTCAGTCATGGCCTTTAATGTTTTCTGCTGCCTTCGCTATTATTTATTCTCGTATTGATCAAATTATGATAAAAAATATGCTTAATACTTCATCCGTAGGAATTTATGATGCAGCCGTAAGAATTGCTGAGATGTGGTATTTTATTCCAACCATAATAATTACGGCCCTATTTCCTGCAATTATGAATGCAAAAAAAGTTTCCGAATTATTATATTTCCAGAGAATAAAAAAACTGTTTTTATTGCTTCTCGGCATTTCTTCGGCAGTAGGATTAATTATTACCCTCGCCGCCCCTTTTATTATTAAAATACTCTATGGGAGGGAATTTATTCAATCAGTTCCTATTTTACAAATTTATGTCTGGAGTGGGGTTAGCATTTCCCTATTTCTTTTAGCTCAACATTTTCTTTTGGCGGAAGAAAGGCAAGGAATTATTTTTATCTCTTCTCTCTCGGCCATGATAGTTAATATTTTATTAAATATATATTTGATACCAAGGTGGGGCATTAAAGGAGCGGCTTGGGCAACTTTTATTTCTTATTTTTTTACAGTCTTTGCTTTATTGCTATTCCCGGAGACCCGCAGTCGCCTCTATTCTGTTTTAAAAGGTCGTGCTTCAAATTGATAGCCATCACTTAATGCATCGAATAGGATTCGAGGGTCATTATCTTGTTCTCTAATTGATATTTCCGTACCAGCACAATCAATATTGAACATTACGGCCTGTAGAGGTACAGCTATATAATTATATACAGGACCTTGACGCTTCATGCCGGCCAATTCAATGTATTGTGAATTATCGTTTTTTACATGATCCATATACCATTTTAATTTTTTTGAGTATTCTTGCCGGGAAGCAATAATGGTATTGAAAAAGAAACCGTAATGATAATTAAAAATAATAGCAAAAGAATAATTACCATAATGGACAATCCTAAGAGGTTCCCATCTTTTGTCTTTATACTCTAAACTCTCGAGATCATAATAAATTTTTTTACTTTCAGGATTTATCTGGTATTTAAGAGCGGATTCAATCAAGATTAGGGTTACTAGTCCATTAAAATCTTTCAGAAGAGAGAGGCATGCTTCAAAAAAATCCTGGTTTAAACCAATAATTGGCTGGTCATCATAAACCATGCAAAAATAAGACTCTGGGGACGATTCTAGGATTTTTAAAATAGATTTTTGCTGATTCAGCCTTAGAACTTGATAATCCAGATTTAATCTATAATTATCTAAAATTTCCTTATTGTCTTTTGTGTATTGAGCATCGGAAGCATCGATCACTCGATAATTTAGCGAAGAATCCATTAGCCCGTCCAAATTTAATTTTGTAGTAAATCTGAATATCTGCTGTCTTAAAGGTGAGTTAATCCTATAAGAACCAAGTAAAAAAAGATTTTGCTTAATGGATTCTTTCGGCCCCCCGACCATGTTCGGCTTAATATTAACGCCCTTAATCCTCTTTTCTTCAACAGAAAGCCGGGCTCGCATTCTCTTGACGTAGATATAAAAAATAAAAAGACGGGTTTTTAGGTTCATCTTGGTATAGGCGTAGTTATTTGGACTGATTTGGATTTCATAAAATTTCAAATATACTATTGGGGTTAGACTAATTAATTAAAATATATCAAATGAACTCCCCTATCGCTATAGTGGGTATTGGAAAATTAGGCCTTTGCTTTGCTCTTAATTTAGAAAGAGCGGGTTACGATATTATTGCCTATGATATTCGAAAAGAATATCTTGAAAGCCTGCGGAAAAAGACATTTGTCAGTAAAGAAGCAGGGGTCAATGATCTATTACAAAATTCTAGTAATATTACTTATACTGACCAAATTGAAGAGATCTTAAATGCCAGTTTAGTTTTTATCTTAGTGGCCACTCCTTCACTAGCAACCGGCGACTACGATCATTCCCAGATTGATAATTTTTTTGACCAAATTTATCCCCTTTTAAAAGAAGGCGGTAGTAGAATTGATTTCGTTATTGGGGCTACTGTGATGCCGGGATATTCTCAAAAACTCACTCAACGATTAAACCTAAAAAGTCATTTTATTTCTTATAATCCAGAATTTATTGCCCAAGGGACGGTTGTTAACGACCAACTTTATCCCGATATAGTGTTAATTGGCCAAGCTGATGAAAAAGCAGGGAATAAAATTAAAGAGGTGTATGAAAAATTAACTCTTAATGAACCTTCTCACCACCTAATGACTGCGACCGAAGCGGAAATAACTAAAATATCTTTGAATTGCTTCATTACTACTAAGATCTCTTTTGCTAATTTTATAGGAAATGTTGCTTATAAAACTGGAGCTGACCCGACCGTTATTTTAAACGCCATTGGCGCTGACTCAAGGGTCGGAAATTCTTATTTAAAATGGGGATATGGTTATGGCGGACCTTGTTTTCCGCGCGACAATCGCGCCTTAAGTTTTTTTAGCCGTAAAATGGAAATTGAACCTCATATACCCGGGGCTACGGATGCTACGAATCAAGACCATGCCGGGCATTACGCTGACCATATTCAAAGCAAGATTGAGGATAACACTCTCATATTATCTAGTGTTTCTTATAAAAAAGGTACCGGGATAATCGAGGAATCTCAAATCCTTAAAACCGCAGAGGTATTAGCTAAGCGAGGAGTGATAGTCATAATAGAAGAATCCCCAGAAATTATTGATGAAGTAAGGGCAATCTATGGAAATATTTTCCAATATAGAGCCCTGGGTTAGGCCCACTTAATTACATAGGAAGATCCCGATTCTCTGGATTATTCCAGATTAAGTTGAGATTACTTTGCTCCTTAATGTAGATGTGATTCTTTTTGAGAAATTTGTACATATCGGTCTCAATACTTATTCTCCAACGGAGCATGCGTTCAATAGAAACTTCCTGGCAATATCTCTGCAAATATTCTCTTTTTAATGAGAAGAGGCCCGTATAGACGGCCACCAAAGTATAAGGAAAAAAACCTAATCTTTTTGTCGGAATCCTATCAATTCGAAAATGATTACCTTTTTTTGATAAAAATTTTTCAAAAAATTCAAAATTTATAAGCTTTTGTCGTGGTTCAAAACTTATAATATATTCATAATCTCCTAAATAAGGTAGTACTTTTTTCCATTGCGTAATCAAACCTGCTCCTTTGTTTTTCTTTCCGGCCTCGTTGTCAAAAGAGAATAATCGTTCCTTTGAATTAATTTGATCTAGAGATTGAAGAATACGATCATCGAGTTTATTCAAATCTGCTATGGTAGTGTCCACTAAAAACAAATCGAACTTTGAGAACTTTTCGCACAACTGTGACACCTGATAAAACCCAGAAGTATATTGATTAATTCTTTTTTCTACCTCTTCTCTATTATTTTGTAATGTAGTACCTAAGGCAGTAGGTAAAATAATTGCCGTTTTGACGAGTTCCATTGGATTATTATATACTTCCATTTACCTTATGCCCAAAATCATAATCACTGGAGGTCTCGGCTTTATTTTCTCTCATATTACAGAGTATTTTGTAAAAAAGGGATGGGATGTAATTGTCATAGATAATGAATCAGCGGGTTCCCATCCAGAGATAATCGATGGTTCATTTAAATACCACAAATTCAACGTTGCCGATCCGGGGGTAAATAAGATGATACTTGATGAGAAACCTGACTATGTTATACATGCTGCTGCAATTTCTGACGTAGATTACTCCATAAAAAATCCTTATCTGACTTTAAAGGAAAATATTATGGGAAATCTAAATATCTTTGAAGCATGCCGCCTGCTTCCCGATTTAAAGAAACTCATATACGTTTCTACTGATGAGGTCTATGGAGAATGCGAACACCCTAAGAAAGAGGATGAAATAATTTTTCCTAAAAACCCTTATTCTTGTTCAAAAGCAGCGGGTTCCATTCTAAGATATGCTTTTGATAATACTTATAAGGAGATTCGGGATAAAACAGCCGAAACTAGATTCTGCAATGTCTTCGGACCAAGACAAGACAAGCGAAAAATAATGCCAGCAATAAAAGAGAGCCTGGATGATAATTATTCTATTCCCTTGCACAATGGTGGTACAGGATACAGAGAATATATTTATGTTAAAAATATTCCCTCGGCTATCGACTTAATCTTGGAAAAAGGCAACCAAACCTATAATATTACTTTGAATGATGGGTACACGGTAGAAGAATTAATACAGGTGGCCGAAACCCTTACGGGCAAAAAATGTTTGACTCATCCGAGTGAACGGTCTGGTATGGATAACAAATATCAGATGGATGCATCAAGAATAAGTGAACTTGGATGGAAACCTATTTATTCGTTTAATGAAGGTCTGAAAGAATATTTATGCGAAAAATAAAACTCTTTAAACCTTATGTCTCCTGGAGAGCTATCTGGAACACTGTTCGAGTGTTACGTTCTGATCAACTAGCGGAAGGTCCTGAGGTAAAAAAATTTGAGGCAGAATTTGGTAAAAAATTTAAACTGGAGAATGTAGTAGCTCTAAATTCTGGAACCACTGCCTTAACCCTTGCATATGAATTAGCTGGACTTCAGGCAGGAGATGAAATAATTACCCCTGTACTTACTTGTACCGCAACTAATCTTCCTCTAATAACCCGCCAAGTAAAGATAGTGTTTGCCGATACTGATATAGATTTGAACATTAATGTAGAAGATGTTAAGAATAAAATCACTGATAAGACTAAGGCAGTAGTATTCGTCCATTTCGGTGGCAACAACAGAGGATTAAAGGAATTATTAGAGATATGCGCATCCAAAGGCATTACCTTGATTGAAGACGCTGCTCAAGCAGTCGGTAGTGATTTTTGGGGTAAAGCTGATTTTACCTGTGTCTCCCTTCAAGCTATTAAGACCTTGACTAGTGGCGATGGAGGATTTTTGATTTGTAAAAATAAAGAACATTATGAAAGAGCTCGCCGGCTTCGATGGTTTGGTTACGACAGAGAGGAGAAACAAAAAAAAGGAGATACTGATCTTATAGAGGCAGGGTATAAATACCATATGAATGACATTACTGCTGCTACCGGTCGTGGTAATCTCGCAGTGATTGATAAACTTATTGCCCATCGAAAAAAATTAATGGGAGAATATGCCCTCATTAATGCCGTTCCTTCAATCTGGTTTTCTCATATGCTGGTTCCAGATCGTCAAAATCTAATGGCTTTCTTAAAAGAACGAGGAGTAGAAACAGGGGTATATCATTATCGAAATGACAAATACACGGTTTTTGGCGGTCGAAAGCCCTTTCCCGTAATGGACAAAATCGAGAATCAATATTTTATCTTCCCTATGCACCATGGTGTAAGGGTCTCAGATGTAAAAAGAATTGGTGCATTACTCGATGAATACTACCGAAAAAAATGAGGCATGGAATATCAGAATCCTAAAATAGAGTCGTCTTATAAAGAGAACGATCTGGGAAGAAGCCTCTTTGATATTGTACTTAAACAGAAGCCGAAAAAAATTATCGATTTTGGGGTGCTGGACGGATATTCTACGATAGCTATGGCTATGGCCTTAAGTACTATCGAGAAAGAGATTGGAAGCTGGCAAGGAAAAATTTTTGCCTACGACTTATGGGAAAAATATCCATATAAACATGTTGCCAAACAGCAAACCATAGACAATATAAAAAAATATAACCTGGAAAAATATGTAGAGTTTGTAGAAATGGATTTCTTTGATTGGATTAAGCATCCAGAATCGTTTGACCTATTACATTTAGATATTTCCAATAAGGGTGAAACTATTGAGATGCTTTATCAAGCAGTGAGAGACCAAGTTGAAAATGGATCGATAGTATTATTTGAGGGTGGAACTAAAGAGAGAGATAATGTTGAGTGGATGAAAAAATATAATTATAAAAAAATTTCAGAAACTAAAGTGCCTTACGAAATAATAAATCCTTCTTTTCCCGGATTATCTAAAATGCTTTAATCCCCTATCTTTTTATAAGAACTCCATAGATAAAATTACACGGAAGCACTAAATTCTTATTAAAATCTTCATCCAATCGAAAGTCCGGATTTTCTTTTAAAAATCGGTAAACGGATAGTAGCGGCGAAGTCTCGTGACCATAAAGGTCTTGGTTCCATGTATCTTGCATCAGAATTATATCTCCTGATTTTAATAAACTAGAATACAGTTGGAGTTCGTGGAATGTGTGTTCATACGTATGGTGGTCGTCAAAAGAAAGCAAGATTCGCGCCTCTTTACTCCCCTCTTGAAGGAAATTTTTTACTTCCTCAAAACAATCAAGAGAGCTCTTATTAAAAAGAAATTTTACCTTTTCTAAAGTATGATTTTTCTTATGAAATTCATTGGCACTTTGAAAATCTTTATCTGTTATATCTATCGAAAGAATGCGTGGTTTTGAATATTCTTCGACAAGATTATAGAAAAAAACGGCCGTCCCACCTGAAGCTGTTCCAAAATCCACAACTACTTCCGGTCTATGTTTTTTAAAAAGAGTAGGGAAATTAATTTCACGATCTACTGAAAGTTGTAATATGTGCATTTCCGCTCCATCAATAATCATCTTCCCCTCTTCCCATCCCACCTTCTTACCATCTTTTATTAAAAAACTCATAGTTGGATATCCCAGAATATTCTTTCCTTGAAAAAACCGCGTATGATTTTTTAAATTTAAATTCAAAGGGAATATTTTTCTTATCTCAATTCTTAAATCCTTTAACATGGCTGATTCTTTAGGAAAGTAGAGAAATAGTCTTATTTTGTGAATCAAACTGAAAAAGTAATTTTTTAATAAAATCAAAAAATAATAACTCTTTCTCACAAAATCATTTTTTTTGAGAATTTCTCGTAATGTCATAATGCTTAATATTACCCTTTAAGGAATTCGCATATTTTAACATAAAATGTTATTTTATGTTCATAAATATGATTCATATCATCTTAGGAAGTTAATGCAAAAGCCTATTCAAGACTCTTATAAAGAGACGGAATATATGAGGGATATAGCTCCGTATAATATTTATCTTCAAGCCCTGGAACGAGTTTTTGATTTTAGTATTGTTGATGGTTTTGCAGATATAGGATGTAGTAACGGCCGCCTCTTGGAAGCTTTGGATACGAAATATTCAGATATCGACCTCTTTGGATTAGAGTATTTTCAGTGGGCGCGAGATTACGCCGACCCATCGATAAAAGACAAGATTCATTTAGGAGACATAGGTGAAAAATATTCTTTTTCTCGACAATACGATATCGTCAATTGTTCTGAGGTAGGAGAACATATTCCACCCGAGGAGGAGGCAATATTTTTAGACAATTTAGCCGAAGCCACTAGAGACATTCTTGTATTAACTTGGTCAAATGATATTTCAGACACCAATGATCAACATCTTAATCCTCGGCCGAGAAAATATGTGATAAATAAGATGGAGAAAAAGATGCTCAGATATTGGCCTGAAGCTACCGAGGAAATTCGTCAGTATTTAAGATTAAATCTAGAGGGAGTAGGTAATAACTGGTGGCCAAAAAATATAATGATCTTTAAAAAAATCAATTTTTTGCCCATCCGAAGTAGATATTTTTTGCAAAAAATACATACGGATGATTCGGGTCATAGAATACACCTAACTAACCCTCAACGAAATTATGGCCCAACGTTTCTTCAGGCCTCATTTATTTCCTTAACCGAAAAAATCAAAACCGCTATAGCGAATAAAGCAAGTCTATCTATTTTAAGAGCTAGCGATGGAGATTATTATTTCCTAAGAGAGATCCCTATCGGTAGCGCTGCCCCTGGAAGGAGAGCTTTGACTGTCGATTACAAAAACATTAACTGGTCTCTTTTTAGGTCAATGTTTTGGCATAACGATATAATTGCCTTTAATTTGGGTAAGGGCGTTATCTCTTCTTGGAGAAATTTCATATTGGTGGAGCCTTTTGAAAAAATTAGTAGGAGAATTATTGGAAGACCATTAGGTTTTTTTACTTCTAAATATGTAAGGTACGCTGTTGATAAGGCACTTAAAATTTTAACTTTCTTCCCTTTTATCCCTAGACTAACAGTGGCGCTATTTTCTATTAAACGCGGTAATTTCTATCGCCAAAAGGCCTTTGACTTAATAGATGGACGAACTCATGCTATAGAAGTTATCTACTCCTTGATTAGCACTAAGTGGTTATTTAAAAATTTTAAAAATCAAATTGGTCTTATTGGTAGTGGAGAAAAGCTATCAGTTATTAAGGAATTGATGAAAAGACAAGAATATCAAAACTACTTAGGGACAGAGAATTTTACTGACTATTTAGAAGTCCCCCAAATAGGAGCCGTTGATAATGTAGAAAATCTGGCAAAAGATCTCGTCAAGAAACTCAAAAACAGTTCTGCCCGAATCTTCTTAGTAGGAAGTGGAAGTAGTAAAATTGCGCTTATGCCTCTTTTAAAAATACAGAAGAACGCAATATTCATCGACGCTGGCGTTGGCATTGACGCTATTGCCGGTTTGGTTTGCCAAGAAAGACCCTACTTTGCTAATTGGGTTAATTATCGAATTAAGGATTTTGACTATTCTAAAATAGATTTCTTGGACCAAGGAAATCCTGCTTGGAATAAGTCGACATACACAAACAAAATAATAGAATAATGTAGAGCAACGATGATTACATTTATTTCTAGGCCATGGAACAAGCTCTCAAGAGAATTTCTGAATGAAATGATGGGGTCAAACAGAGGGCCCGAGAGTGTGGTAAGGAGTTTAAAGAGAGGTCTGAAAGAATTGGAAATCCCGTATAGGTTAAATCCTTCAAAGAAGGCTTTAACCAAGACCGTTCATGTTCTTAGAGGGGCTGAAGCCTTAAAAGAAGCTATCAATTTAAAGAGGGAGGGAATTATAAGTAAATTAATCGCGGGACCTAATATTACGGTTACGCCCTTTGAAGAGCAGGGACTTTATTTATCTCCAGAAATTGATTGTATTGTGTTTCCTTCTGAATGGCCTAAAAATTTTTTTATTTCCCTCGTACCTGAGCTAGCCCCTAAGATAAAGATTTGGTCAGCGGGAGTATTGACACCTTCTCACGTCGCAAGCATTGATATTAATCAAGACATACTGATTTATCAGAAAAACGCTCCCTCCTCTCTCCTTTCTCATATTGAAAAGACCTTGAAAAAAAACTCATTGTCCTATAGGGTATTGAGATATAATAAATTTAGACAGGAAGATTATTTCCGCTTGCTAGAAAAAAGCCGTCTTCTTATATACCTTTCTGAGAGCGAAAGTCAGGGGTTAGCGTTACAAGAAGCGTGGATACGGAATGTTCCTACTCTTGTATGGAATCGAGGCTTTTGGCAGTATGGAAGCTATTCATGGTCAGATTCTAAAATCAGTGCGCCTTATTTAACGGACGAAGCAGGAATGTTTTTTAGAAATGAAGACGATTTTGAAAATAAACTAATAAGTTTTATGAATGAGTTAAAAAATTTCACTCCGCGTGAATACGCCTTAGCACGTTTCACTGACCATCAGTCCGCTCTCCAATTAATAGATATTATAAATGCAGTATAATTCAATTACCAATGAATAATTCTAAAATGAGTGAATTCCTAAAGAAAGTACTTCGAATAATGAAGTGGCCGGCAATACCTTTAGTCTTGGCAGATTATTATAAATTCAAAAATAAGATTAAAGAAGACCGATTCTCTTTATTGTTTAGAGATTTTTATCCTATTCCGGGTGAAAATACAATTGACACAGGTTTTGATCGCCACTATGTCTATCATGTCGCTTGGGCCATGAGAAAGGTCCGGGAAATATCTCCCCAAAAACATGTGGACATTTCTTCTTCATTATATTTCGCCGCGGGATTATCAGCATTCATACCAGTGGACTTCTATGACTTCCGACCCGCTGATATAGAACTAAGTAATCTATTAAGCAAAAAAGGGGATCTTCTTGCCTTACCCTTTGCGGATAATAGTGTCCCCTCCCTATCATGCATGCATACAGTGGAGCATGTGGGCCTTGGAAGATATGGTGATGCCATTGACCCAGATGGAGATCTAAAGGCAATAGCGGAATTGAAACGAGTCGTCGCTCCTGGGGGATCGTTGCTCTTTGTAGTGCCTATGGGAAAAGCAAGAATTGAATTCAACGCGCATCGTATTTATAGTTATGATCAAATCATTTCTTATTTTAAAGACTTAAACCTTAAGGAGTTTTCACTAATACCAGAAAGGCGAGGAGGGATAATTGTTCACGCAAAAAAGGAACAAGCAGATCAAGAATCTTATGCCTGTGGTCTCTTTTGGTTTACCAAATAGACCCTATGACTAATAAATTCCAGAGAGCCCTGTTAAAAAACTCACTTATATTAAAAGTCAGACATTTTTATCAATCTACTCATTCTCTTTCAGAAGAAGAGGTAATCATTCGAGGTGCTTCCCATATGGTAAAAATGGGGAAAATTTTAGCCTTTAAAAATATTTTTGGTAATAAAATTTTTGTAGAGACGGGTACTTATCTAGGAGAAATGGTTAGCTCTTTGAAAGATCATTTTGAAGAGCTCTACTCCATAGAGATTGAGGAGACTTTAGCAGAAGAGGCAAGAATATTTTTTCAGAAATCTCCAAATATTTATATACTTACTGGCGATAGTAGTAGGGTCTTGACTACAGTGACCAGTAAAATATCTCGTCCAGCCATATTCTGGCTGGATGCCCACTATTCTGCAGGCATTACTGGAAAAAGTGTTGAGTGGGGTAACACCCCCATCATTCAAGAACTAAAAATTATCTTTAGTAATTGGCATTCCGGTAGCAACATTTTAATTGATGATGCTCGATTGTTTAACGGCCGGGATGGATATCCCACAATTGAAGATGTGAAAAATTTTGTAAAATTAAATAATTCAAATCTAAGAATAGAGGTTCGTGACGATATAATTTCTATTTTTTAAACATAAATGATTGTAGTTAAATTAACTGGGGGTCTGGGGAATCAAATGTTTCAATATGCTTTTGGAAGAGTATTATCTATAAAAAATAAAGTACCGCTTAAATTAGATACTTCTTTTTTTATCCGAGAAAAACCTCGTCCTTTGATTTCATTCACCTTAAGAAATTTCGATCTAGATATATTTAATATTAGGGCGGAAATCGCTACCCCAAAGGAAATCTCCCAATTGAGTCAGTATCCAATGCGGTCAATTACTGACCTATTCTTTAAAGCAGAGAACCGTTTGAATCAGCCTATTTTTAAAAAAATTAGAGGGTTTTTAGAACCTCCTTATTTTTATCGATTTGGTTTTGATTTATTTAACCCTAAATCTTTAGAGATAAATTCTAGCTCATATTTAGAGGGCCAGTGGGTAAGCGAGAAATATTTTAAAGAATATGAAAAAAATATCCGCGAGGATTTTACTTTTAGAGCTCCCCTTCTCCCAGAATCTCGAGAATTAGCGTCGTATATCCAAAATTCTCAATCCGTTTGTCTGAATGTACGCCGTGCCGATTTTGTCAATAATCCAGATACCAAAAGATTCCACGGGCTCTTAGAAGTAGAGTACTTTAATAAAGCTATGAATTTATTAGAGAGGCAGGTCAACCGGCCTTATTATTTCGTCTTTTCAGATGATCTGGGATGGTGTAAGGAGAATCTTAAATCTACTTCTCCAATACATTTTGTTGAACATGTACATGCGGGATTAAAATTTGGTAATTATCTTCAGCTAATGACTCATTGCAAACATTTCATAATCCCTAATAGCACCTTCGGATGGTGGGCGGCCTGGCTTTCCCAAAATAAAAACAAAATTGTCATTGCCCCCAAGAGATGGTTTGCCTCATCAAAAATTAATACGGACGATGTCATTCCGGAGAATTGGCTAAAGATTTAATCTGTTATTTGAGACCTAGATTACCGGCTTAGTATATAATAGACAAATAGCCCCATTTTAAACAAAAATGATTATCGTTAAATTAAAAAGAGGAATGGGCAATCAAATGTTTCAATATGCCTTAGGGAGGCGGTTGGTTGAAGATTTGAAGAGTCCTCTAAAATTGGATATTAGTGGTTTTGAGCGCCAGTCGCAGATAGATACCAAACGAGAGTATGAGCTTCATCATTTTAATATATTAGAAGATTTTGCTAATAGTGAAGAAATCATAAAAGCCCGAGACAGGTGGGGGTTTTTGTCTAGGCTGTATCAGGCAATTAACACTAAAATCTTTAGAGAGCAGCACGTTGGCTACGATCCTAGACTCCTAAATAAAAAGGGTGATATTTATTTAGATGGATTCTGGCACAGCGAAAAATATTTTCAATCGATTCGAGAGATTATCTTAAGGGAGCTTGCTTTAAAAACATCCCTCTCCTCCGTTGGAATGGCCGCCGCCGCCGAAATAGAAAAGGCGACGGCCGAAGGTAAAGCTTCAGTCTCTCTTCACGTCCGTCGTGGCGACTATGTCACTAATCTAAAGGCTAAGAAATATCATGGATTAATAACTACGGAATATTATGGAGGAGCAATCGAAATTCTTCGTAATAAAGTTGGAGAGATGAAGATTTTTTTATTTTCAGACGACATTGAATGGGTCAAGCGGAATATTCCACTACAAGACGCGCACTACTTTGTTACTAATCCCTCTATTCCCTTCTATGAAGAAGTCCATTTAATGAGCCTCTGTGATCACAATATTATTGCTAATTCAAGCTTTAGTTGGTGGGGAGCGTGGCTTAATCAAAATCTGAATAAGATTGTCATTGCTCCCCGTAAATGGCTAGCTAAGACTGGCAATGATTACTATAACGAGATCCCCGAATCATGGCTGAAAATATAGATTCTCCCTTAGCTAGCATTAATATGGTTACTTTAAACCGTGCCAAATACATTGGAGCGGCTATTGAAAGTATTTTAAATCAAAATTTTCTTGATTGGGAATTAATAATCGTTGATGGCGGATCACGAGATAATACTGACCAGATAGTATCAAAATATTTAGGTAATCCTAAAATTAAATTTATTAAATTGGAAAGAAATCTTGGTCTGACGGGTAATAGAAACTATGCCCTCTCCCTCTCTCGAGGAAAATATATTGCAGTCTTAGATAGTGATGATGTTTGGTTGGATGAAAATAAATTGAGTAAGCAAGTGGAAATGTTAGAAAAAAAAGAAGAATTAATTTTAGTGGGCACTAATTTCGAGAAGATTGATGAGAATGGAAAGACTTTTGCGTCCGCCTCGATGGCTGAAACAGACGACGCCATTCGAAATAAGCTCTTATTGCTAAATGAGTTTTGCCATTCGAGTGTGATGTTTAGAAAAGAGCCGGCGCTCCGCGCCGGCTCTTACGATTCTTCCCTCTTCATCTGGGAAGATTATGATCTCTGGCTTCGCCTGGGCAAAATAGGAAAGTTAGCTAACCTCCCATCTTTTTCTACTGCCTATCGTATCCATAAAGGAGGCATCTCTAATGCTCGTAAAGTTAAAGGAGCTTTTACAAATCTTAAAATAATCAGAAGGTATCGAAAAGATTACCCTCATTTTTTAGAAGCTTATTTAAAAGGAGTACTGAGGATAGGCGCTCGTGTTATAGGACTGTGATTGACAACCAGGCTCCTTTCTCCTACTCTCAATATTAGATGAAAATCATAGATGTTTTTGGTGGTATGACTAACACCATTCGTGGGACTTTCCTTAATAGTCGTCTTGGCCCAATCAGGGATCCTTATCCCGACGGCGATCTTCTCCAACACTCTATTCTTAAATGGATATTCGAAATGGTAGAGAAAGCGGGAAGCAATCTTATTATCGCTCCAGACCCTATTAAGGAGAACGGGGTGATCATGGAGCCGGACAGTGATGAGTTTGACCAACTCATTACCATCCCGGAAAGTAAGGTTGCGTGTCGGCGCGGCATGGACAAAGCTTACGCTGATGGAGTAATTCTGCCCCCCTTATCCGCCTTCTTTATGTTCCCTGCTGATTGTGTTCTGATAAACGTGGTGGACATGGCCAGCCAAAAAGTTGTTGCCTCTCACGGACCTCGGGAAGCCCTGCGAAAAAATCTCGTGGAAGCTATTATGAAGAAGTTTTCCGATTCCAAAAAGAAGGATCTTCGAGTAATGGTTTGCTTCGGCATTCAGCCGGAAAATTTTGATCATCCGTTTGATCACCCTCGGTTTGGTGATCACAACCGAGAGATGATTGAAGAGATCTTTAACAAATGGCCACGAGCTATCGTGGGAGATAAGACTAAAGGGAAAATTTGGCTACATATGCTAGCGGCTGAACAATTCATCGCACATGGTGTTTCAGCAAAAAATATTTACTTTGACAACCTGGATACTTATTCCGCCAGAAGACCAAATGGAGAATATGCTCAATGGTCCGCAAGAAGAGATACTAAGGAAAGAGAAGTTCGACAAAGGCTAGGCCCGTGGGCTCCTTTAGAGACTCCTCCTAATCAAAGGCCGCGCAATTTAGTGATCTCTGTTAACCGTGGAGAATTCAGTCCTAAGTGGGACTGGAGAACCGTCCCGGACATTCAACCCGTTTCGGAAATTCTGAAGGCGCGTTGATTACTTAGACACAAGCTGTCTAAGTATTTTATTTACCAATCTCTAAAATTCGCCGCAATACTTCTTCAGGCACTTCTCTTCCGTTCGGCTGAGAAAGTGGTTTTTCAATAATAGGAATCGGCTTCTTTTCTGGTGTAGATGTGGGGTTCGGAGGTAGAGTTTTTTCTACAATTTTTTGTTGAGAAGAGTCCCCTAAGGCATCTCCTAGAACACCTAGTAATGCTTCTCTCAATTGAGAAATATTTTCCTTGGTCGGAGTTTTTTTATCAATGTTTGATTCATCTTTTTTTAGATAATCAAGAGAAATAGCTTTGCGTAGTTCTCTTTCTCTGGTTTCTTTCTCTTCATTGCTATCTCGACTAGGCCTTTCTCGATTATTAATTTGGCTAGGTCGCGAAGATTGTGATAGGTCATTTGAAATTCTGGGCTTATCTGGCTGAACTGCGCTTCTTGGGGAGTCATGGCGAACGGTATTCGGGGATGGGCGCGACTCAACTGGACGGTCCTTTTGAGTAGGAGTATTAGGTAAATTGGCTGAGCGGCGATCTTGAAAAGAGCCGGCCCCGCCGCTTCGCGGCGCTGGGACGGCGTTCGAAAATACAGCCTTAGGAGCGGTGGTGCGCGCCATAATATTTGTCCCATCTTCATGCCATTTTTTAATGGCCTCCTCCACCTCTCTACGGGGTTTGGTAAAGATTTGACGGGATTGCTCAATGATCTCCTTTCTAAAAGAAACAATCGGTCTTTCGATCGGTGCTATGGTCGTGGCGGAAAATGGCGAAGAACTTACTCCGTCAATCATTAGTTTCAAGTAAATTTGCACAAAACCTAAATTGACTAAATCTTCGGCGGTAAATTGAGGAGCGAATTCCTTCTCCAGGACCTCTGCATCGTAGGCTCCAACTCGAAAACAAATCATGCTGCCGACGTTGCCGAAGACTGCCGCTCTTACTTCCTCTGACATCTGTTCTATGTATTGATGAGCGACAGTTAAATCCAATTTATACTTTCTAGCTTCAGATAGAATATCGGCAAAGGATTCATTGGCAAAATTTTGAAATTCATCGACGTAAAGATAGAAATGAGGTAACGGTTTCAATTGCTTCTCATTTAAATCGGCTCG
Organism: Minisyncoccia bacterium; assembly: GCA_038215155.1. Classification (GTDB taxonomy): domain Bacteria; phylum Patescibacteriota; class Minisyncoccia; order Phycocordibacterales; family CAJBRS01; genus JADGRH01. The sequence goes on along the minus strand of JBBQRF010000003.1, from coordinate 12,622 downwards.
ACTCATCGCAGCTAAATAAATCTTAGTGATAAGCATGGAGCCCAATAGGTTGGCGTTAGCTTCTCCCATTCGCCCTTTGGAGAGGTTAATGATTATAATCTTACGACTATCCATTATCTCTCGTAGATCAAAGGTAGACTTCGATTGACCGATAATATTTCTAATTAAAGGGTTCGAGATGAATTGACCAATCTTGTTTTGAATAGCTGCACCAGCTTCCTGCATATACCTTTCACCATATTTTGCAAATTCATCTAACCAAAAGGAGCGCACCGAAGGATCGGTAATATTGTCTACTACTTTCTTGCGGTATTCCTTGTCTGCCAACATTCGATTGACTCCCACTAGAGTTGAGTCTGGGTATTCAAGAAGCGCTAAAAGTATATTGTTGAGAATGTATTCCATTCGAGCTGACCAGGCATCAACCCAGATCTTTTTGAATGAGCTCATTAGGCCATTAGCTACAAGGTGACGCTTGTCTGGTCCAACATCTTCCATGACATTAAAGGAAATTGGAAAATCAGTATCAAAGGGAGCAAAATACAAAACATCCTTGATTCTATTTTCAGGCACATAATCGAGAAGTAGCTCGGCAGTCTTGCCGTGCGGATCGAGGAATGCCAGGCCCTCGCCATTCTGAATATCTTGAATGGCCATATTCTCGAGCATGGTAGATTTACCCATGCCCGTTTTGCCAATAATATACATATGGCGTGAGCGGTCTTCTCGTTTAATACCGAATTTTACCCGTTTATTACGAGCATCGGTTTCGGCAAAATAAGTAATTTTATTGTCGTCAAACATGAAAAAGGTCTAATCTATATTTTCTCTGTAGTGTCCTCGGTGTTTTCGATAAAAGTATTTCCGTGCGAGGGAGGTTGTTTCCGAGGATGGCGTCCTAGCTCTTCCCGATAAATAAAATAGGAAATCAGAGCAACAATAAGTGCTAAAAGAATGATGAAGAAGGAGCGCCAAGCGGGAGGAAAACCGAGAAGTGGAATAATGGCAATAATAATAGCGAGAACAATATTGGAAATATATTTATTCATTGCCCAATTATTATATCACTTTTTCCCTCGAACTAAGACTACGAATTCACCCTTGATTTTATCGGCATTCTCTTCGAAGTAGGAGAGGGCATTACTCGCGGTTGCGGTAATAACTTCCTCATAAATTTTAGTTAGTTCTCGGGCAATGACTATTTGGCGTTCTTTCTCTAAATGTTCATTTAAAGAAAGAAGGGCCTTCAAAATTCGATGGGGTGATTCATAGAAAACAGTCGTCCTTTTCGATTGGGCTATTTCTTTAAATAAAGTCTCTCTCCCCTTCTTGTGTGGTAAGAAACCTAGAAATAAAAAATCTGAAGAAGGAAAACCGGAGACGGCGAGCGCCGCTACGGCGGCGCTCGCTCCGGGAATAGAAATTATTTTAATCTCTGGAAAACTTTCTCTAATTTTAGACACCAAAAGACTGCCTGGATCGGAAATAGTCGGAGTGCCGGCGTCAGAAACTAGTGCTAAAGTTTTCCCCGCTTCAATCTTCTGAAGAATTTTGTCAATTTTAGATATCTTAGATTGAGAATGATAAGAGAGGGTGGGTGTAGTAATCTTATACTTAGTTAAAAGACGCGCCGTCACGCGTGTATCCTCACATAATATTAAATCAACTTCACCAAGTACTCTTAAGGCGCGAAGGGTAACATCTTCTAAATTGCCAATTGGAGTGGCTACTACATAAAACTCCATCGTTTTATTTCACCAGTACTAAATCATCATGGCTGAATTTATATTGATGAGTAGTAGAAATAGGAAGAGTAGCACCTGAAATGGCTAGCTCGAGCGTAATGATGCCCTTCTGATCAATAGCCACTTTTCGGATATTTTTAATAGTTTGATCCTTAGGAACAGGGACGACTAAAGGTTTAGTCAAGATGATTCCACCTTTTTTGAAGATAACATTTAGGGCATCTGAAGAACTAGCATTGGCAGTGCTTATAATAGTCAAGCCATCTCGTGCTCCATCATGATTAATATCACCTATAGCTGATTGAATGATAGTAGAAGAAGCGTGCGTTTGTCGATTAGAGTATTGCCCGGCACGAAAGGTAATTGTTTCTCCTCCCACTTTATAGCTACTGTTTGTAATATCGTCAGAAAAGACATCTTTATACTCACTTCCCTTACTTAAATTTAGAGAGGAATATTTTCCAATAAAGACCGCTAAAATAACTAGGAAAATTATGGCAAAAATAATGGCGGGGAGTTTGTTTTTAATTTTTTCCATAATGCTTATCTAAACAGAAATAGGACGTTCTTGCAACTCTCTTAAAAGTCGCAGATGGATGCCGGCAAATGAACCATTCGACATAATTAAGATGACGTCACCGGAGCGAATTTCTGGCAAGGCAGCGGCGAGAAGCTCTTCGGCATTGGAAAAATAAGATGCTTTAGCGATGCCGGCGCGGCTGTTAATTATCTCCACCACCTTCTCTTCATTTATAAAATCCTCTGCCCTATCGTTGTGGCGCAGTGGTGGAACTGATAAAAAAACTTTTTCAGAGCGATCGAAAGCTTTGCCGTATTCCTCCTCGAAAAGTTTTCGGCGACTAGTATTGGAGCGAGGTTCAAAGAAAACTACCACCCTTCGTTTTCCGAATTTTTCTTTAATAGCCGAAATAGTTTCCCTTACGGCAGTAGGGTGATGAGCAAAATCATCAATAACTGTAATTCCATTAATCTCTCCAACAATATCTTGGCGCCTCTTCATGCCGGCAAAGCTTTCTAAGCCGGCCTTCACCTGCTCAAAAGAAAGGCCGTTAGCAAGAGCGATACCGCAAATGGCTAAGACATTTAATAAATTATGTTCACCTGACAACGGAGATTTCAACATGCCCAGTTCTTTCCCATTTACAAAGAGTCGGAACTCTTCCCCATTCACTCCTGCAATGATATTTCTAGCTTCAATTTGATTGTTGCCTTTTAAGCCGTAAAAAAACACATTGCATTTGGCTTTTTCCGCCAATCTTCGAACATTTGGATCATCCCCCCACAAGAAAAGATTCCCATCTTCGGGAATGGACTCCACTAAAAATTCAAAGGCTTGAGTGTAGTCCTTCAAGTCATCATAGATATCAATATGATCAAATTCTAATGATGTAATAATGGCGCTGGTAGGACGATAATGGAGGAACTTGGGGGCTTTATCAAAATAAGCGGTGTCATATTCATCCCCTTCTACAATAACTACCGGACCATCTCCGTAGGAATAACTTTTTTCAGTATTTTTTAAAACTCCTCCCACTAAATAAGTGGGGTTGGTAGTGGCCGATTGAAAGAGATGTGCTAAAAGTCCGGTGGTGGTAGTCTTGCCATGGGTTCCAGCCACTACTAAGGAATTTGTTTTGCCATTAATAAAAAATCTCTCATATGCTTCAGCGGACGAGAGCGTGGGTAGATTCCTCTCTCGTGCATAAGCGGCTTCGGGATTTTCCGGTCCACAAACATTCCCTACAATTATCAAATCTTTATCAATTAAATTTTCAGCTTTAAAGCCCTCGTAAAATTGAATGCCAAGGTGAGCTATTTGATCGCTCATCGGTGGATAGGCCTTTTCATCGGAGCCAGAGACTTGGTAGCCGGCCTCCGAAAGGAGGCCGGCTAAGGAACCCACAGCAGTACCACAGATGCCGATTAAGTGAATACGGGTGGAAAGGGGTGGCCGCCCCGAAACGGGCGGCCGCGAAAATATTCGCAAGTCCTTATCGGCTAAACGTTCCAGCTTTTTAGTGTAGTAACTTTCTGCTTCAGGGCTCATGGAACTCATTCTAGAGAGCGCTAACTTTTCTCTTAACTTCCAGTAACGTTTCGAATAGCCCAGAAATTTTCTGAAAATCTGCATCAATCGGATAAGATTTTGCTTCAAAAATTGTTAATTCTTTTAAAAAAAATTTATACAGGTCATTGAGGTGCTGCTCCAAAGCCGCTCCTTCATCTTGAGAAGCAACCTTATAAATACTTTTCTCCTCTCCTAGAAAATGAGCAATCTGAGGAATTAAATAAATTTTTTCTTTTACTAAAGTATTCATATTTTTTAAAAATTAATCTTAATAATTGGCAGAGACACTGGCAAATTTATCGCCACTAACAATTACGTGGTCTATTAAACTAATGCCCATTAACTTCCCAGCCGCAATTAGCTGCTCCGTAATTTCAACATCAGCCTTGCTCGGTGTAACGGCGCCAGATGGATGATTGTGCACTAAAATAACGGCTGCCGCTCCAAACTCAATGGCAGGCTTAAAGACTTCTCGGGGGTGAAGGATATTGGAGTTGAGGGTGCCGATTGAAATGACTTCATCGTGAATGACTTTGTGATGAGTGTTTAAATATATGCCGCGTAAATGCTCCTTGGGAAGATTTCGCATATCATGCACATAATCAAAGACGTCCTTGGCAGTACGAATAACAGCCGGCGCCATAGTATTTTTCTCAAAAAAACGCCGGCCAAGTTCAGCTGTAGCGGCAATTACTGTCGCCTTTATTAACGGAATGTCCAAATCCTTAGCCATCACTTTTGGATCGATATGACTAGCTAAGCTCCGCTCCCCATACTCTTTCAACACTCTCCCCGACATCTCTAACACGTCCTCTTTAATAGTGCCCGTGCCAAGGATGATGGCCATTAATTCCTGAAGGCTAAGAGCCCCCGGGCCATATTTTAAGAGTTTTTCTCGAGGTTTGCCTTCCTCAGGTAATTCCTTGATTTTTAGGATATATTGACGACTAGGCATGTTCACTTCTCCGTCAATTAAGTAACGGTCGTGATCAATGAGTTTATAGGGGGTGGTAGCTTTCATGCCTAAATTATAACATTTTAGGAATAAAATTTACTTAAAGAAAAGTTAAATTTTCTTCATTAGTTCGTCAATCCGCTGATACAACTCTTCAAAATTACAGTAATCTTTAAGAATAGAATCCCCCATCTTTATTACTTCTAAGACGTTCTGAGCATTTTCATCTGCATTTTTTTCTTCCACTTGTTGTTGAAGTTTGAATTCTTCAAAAGTGATGAGGCCGTCCCCCGCCCTATTTCTACTAGTAGCCCATTTATAACGCTGTTCGATTGGACACTCTAACACTACTAATGTACCGCCGGCTTTTTTCAACTCCATCGCTTCCATAATATTTCGGATGCCGCTAATAATAGTACGGCCTTGGGCGTTCTCTAAAGCTGTTTTCATTAAATAATCAGCTCCATACATTCTTCGCAGCAGATTTGCCGTCTCGCGGAGAGTCTCTCTATCAAGGCTTCCTAGATTATTATCTCTGACATATTGTCGAATGTAATCGCTAGTCGAAATATGATGGAAGTCGTATTTACTTTCCAAGTATGTAGAGAATGTATCCTTTCCGCTCGATGGCTGTCCGGCAATACCAATAATCATAATTATTTAGTATAGCAAAGTGAGCTCTAGAAAGAATAAATAAAAATGAGGGAAGCCGATGATGCGGCTTCCCTCTTCAAATTCTTTCTGTTGGTTTGTTGGCTATCGAAGCGATGCTATTCTAAAGCGCGTCGTCACCGGCGCTTTTTTCTGTGGGAGGTTCACGTTTCGACCTCGACCACCGACTACCCTCACACCACTTTTATCAGCGATGTAATGAGGAATGTAGCGAGTTCCTGTCTCATCCTCCAACACTAAGGTTGGCACGTCATTGAGACTGGGATCCAAAATATAGCTTCGTCCTTGATATTGCCACCTCAACCAACAGTGCCAAGTTTTTTTGTCCGGACCGAGGATGTCCACGTTCAAGCCGCGTATCTTGGCCTTACTAATGTGTTCCCCGTAGACAAATTCTGCCTCGCCCGCCAACTTGCTAAAGAGACAGAGAGTCTTGCCCAAACAATTTCCACGATAAATGGTCTGGCCTTGAAACCGAATTGGCTCTGGATTGGCGACTGCCCGAACGTACTGATCGGGAATACTCGGAATCCAGGCCTCAGGGCTGATAAAGCGCCGGCAGTGAATCACTTGCATCATTCGGCGTACTTCATCAAGAGTGTGGTTGGAAAAAGACGATTGAGCAGCCATTTTCTGTGCCGGTGAAAGATACCAACTGACCTTTGGTGATAGTGAGCCTTCATTGGTTTGTTGATTATCTTCAATCGATTTTCCTGCCCGCACACTATGCCCATTAAAATAAGCCCTAGTAATCGGACCGACAAAGCCGGTTGCCGGAATACCGGCGCGCTTTTGAAAGAGTGCGACACTCAGTTTTGTTCGAATACCGAACTGACCTTTTGGAGCATTGCCCATCACTACTGGAAATCCTTCTCCCGCCAGACGATCCTGGAGTAATATCACATCTCTACCCGTAGATCCGTATCCGAGATTGTGAGTAAAAACAAAGTTTGTAATTGGTGCCTCATCGTTTGGAGTATCTCCCGCCGTAATCTCCAGACTAGGTGTCTGGATCACAATGGGCGCCGGCTCAATTGAATCGGCCATCTCCTCCTCTTCGATTTTAATGGAAGAGGGCTGTTTAATTTCCTGATGGTTAGATACGTGGGTGCTAACATCGTTTCGGGACTTTGCTAAAGCAACCGCTTTAGGCCGTTCCACGAAGAAACTGTCATTATTTTTAGCCAGAGGCCGACTAGAAGTACTGGCGCAGCTCGATAAGAGGAGGCTGGTAAAAAGGCCAAAAATGGCCTTAATCAAGGGTTTTTTCAATAGTTATTCTCCTTTATTGGTGGTTGAGGTTTATTAAAGTACTACTAATACTCACATTAGAGAGAAGTGCTTTTTTGTCAAGCAAACTTCGTTATGGTGGACCTACGGGGAATCGCACCCCGGACTCGTCCATGCCATGGATGCGCTCTACCAAATGAGCTAATGGCCCTTAAAATTAATTTATGAAAGTGCCGTGAGTGGGATTTGAACCCACAAACCTTACGGTATACGTCTCTGAAACGTACGTGTATACCAATTCCACCACCACGGCTAATTTCGTCTTGATCGAAGAAAAAAATATCCCACTACAAGAAAGGTAATAATCGGTGAGATCCAACTAGGAATCCCGGCTCCCAGAGCATCAAGAAGCATTATCAAGCCCAGAAAAAAAACGGAATACATGGCGCCATTTTTCAGGAATCGATATTTCTTAATTCGTTCAATATTGCCCACTGTTAATTGACGAAGGACAAAGGCGCCAAGACCATTGCCTAAAATAATAGTGGGTACTGATAAAGTGAAAGCAAAAGCGCCCAGTACTCCGTCAACTGAAAAAGCCGCATCAATGACCTCTAGATAAAATATCTTACTGAGGTCAGATCGGCCAGGCTTAAGGAGTTTCTTTTCTTGTTTCTCAGCGCTTTCTTTAAAACCCTCAACCAGAAAGAAAGCGCTGGCGCCGATGGCCGCTCCGAAAGCGAGATGCGGATTTATTTTCAGAGAGAGCCAAACAATGTAAGCGAGAACAGATGAAACCACAAAATAAAACCAGATGCTCTGACGGGAAAAAAAGGCCTCATGACGAAGGCCAAAATTTTTATTTTCCACAAAGAGCCAGTGAAAGAATAAGAAGAGAAGAAAAATCCCAGCGCCAGAAAGTAGAATCGGTGCGGATTGACTGATCGCCGTGGATACAGCTGGATCATTACTAAAAGTGGCCGTGATAGCGCCGATTGGGCCCAATCCCGGCACTGTTACCCAAACTATTATCCACGGAAGCAATCCTCGAATAATGAAAACAGCAAATAAAATTCCCCAAAAAAGAAACCATTTGCGTCCTCGGCGGCTCATGGTACTTAAGACTTCGGCATTAATAACGGCGTTATCCACGCTGTTGATTATTTCAAAAAGTGAGAGGCCGAGAATGGTGAGAACGAAGTTGAGGATATTCATGATTAATAATTTTTTTGCTTGCTCAGGCGCACAATTAAAATGACCTTTTATCTCATTTTAATTGTGCGCCTGCCAGGATTCGAACCTGGGACCCCATCAGTATCAGTGATGTGCTCTACCAACTGAGCTACAAGCGCGAATTTTGGTTGCGAACTTTGTGAGTAACTACAAAATTCAGCGTCCAGCCGAAGCCAGTTTCAAAACTGGCTAAGGTCGGACAGTAGACAAAAGATAACAAAAACAGAGGAAAAAGACAAAGGCGCTTCATTGCTGAGGCGCCTTGAAAACAACAAACGCTATCATCCGAGGATGATAGCGTTGTGAGAACTTAGGACTACTGAAAGTAGCCGGCCTCGGTCAACATTACTCCAGCAGCGAAAGCGGCGCTGATAATAATGATGGCGACGAAGAAAAGAGAAAGAAAGCCAGTGTTGACTTTACGTTTCTTTTTGGCAAGGTCGCTCGGACCTTCGAATCTGGTAAGATCTGATAACATTTGCTTTTAATATTATCACATTTTATTCAAAATGTCAACCCAAATGTCAACCACAGAAAAAGCGCCTAAATAGGCGCTTTTTCTAGCATTCTTTCTTTTGTTCCGTTCTTACAGGTCCAAGCTCTTATGAGCTACGGACCCGCTAGTCTTCCCTAGTGCCAGATCATTTTTCAGAATTCTTGATCATCATTCATCATATACTCGATCGAGATATACGATATCGACTCGGTCAGGTGGTCGCGCCTTAGGCGCGACCGACCGTGTTTCAATTTGAATTATTCCACGAGCAGCTTCCGCTACCCGTGCCTTGTTACGACTTACTCCCTGTTACCAAATTTACCGTAGGCCCACGCTAGGTGAGATTTCGGGTACTCCTGGTTTCCTTGAGTTGACGGGCGGTGAGTACAAGACTTGAGAACGTATTCACCGCGGTATAGCTGACCCGCGATTACTAGCAATTCCGGCTTCATGAGGTCGAGTTGCAGACCTCAATCCGAACTGGCGCCGCTTTTCTTACGATTTGCTCTACCTTACGGTTTTGCGTCGCGTTGTAGCGGCGATTGTATTATGTGTGTAGCCCAAGATATCAAAGGGACATGCTGACCTGGCGTCATCCTCACCTTCCCCCCAGCACGAAGCGAACGAAGTTCGCTTCGAGTCGAAAGTCAATAACGTCTTTAAAGTCTATAAAGAAAATACTTTATGAACCTTATGGACTTTTGACTTTACGGACTAGAAGCGCACTTCTCGCGCTTTGTGCTGGGTAGTCTCGTGTGATACTTATAACACACGACGAGGGTTGCGTTCGTTACCCCACTTAAGGGAACAATTCAAACCACGAACTGACGACGGCCATGCATCACCTGTCCAACCGTCCTTGTGAGACGATTCTGGTTTCCCAAAATCTTCGCTTGGATTTCCAACCTTGGTAAGGTTCTTCGTTTGTCGTCGAATTGAACCACATAATCCACTGCTTGTGCAAGTCCCCGTCTATTCCTTTGAGTTTTAGCCTTGCGGCCGTACTACCCAGGCGCTTCTCTTAACGCGTTAGCTACGCCTCTCAGAGGGTCGATACTCCGAAAAGCTAGAGAAGATCGTTTAGGGCGTGGACTACTGGGGTATCTAATCCCATTCGCTACCCACGCTTTCGTGTTTCAGCGTCAGGAATGTGCCAGTGAATTGCCTTCGCATTTGGTGTTCCCCATGATATCAACGGATTTCACCCCTACACCATGAGTTCCATTCACCTCTCACATCCTCTAGAATTGCCGTTTCTTTTGCGGACCCCCGGTTGAGCCGAAGAATTTCACAAAAGACTAACAAAACCGCCTACACACCCTTTACGCCCAATGATTCCGGATAACGCTTGGGGCACTCGTATTACCGCTGCTGCTGGCACGAGTTTAGCAACCCCTTATTCTTCGGGTACTATCAATAATTTTCTCCCCGACAAAAGCAGTTTACATGCCGAAGCACTTCATCCTGCACGCGGCGTCGCTCCGTCAGGCTTTCGCCCATTGCGGAAGATTCTCGACTGCGGCCACCCGTAGGTGTATGGACCGTATCTCAGTTCCATCGGTGGGGGTCCGCCTCTCAGCGCCCCTAGACGTCATAGCCTTGGTAGGCTTTTACCCTACCAACTAGCTGATATCCCGCAGGCCTTTCCCGAAGCGAAATTCTTTGCTCCTTAGAGATTATCCGGTATTAGCTCATCTTTCGATGAGTTATTCCAGACTTCGGGGGAAGTACCTACGTGTTACTACCTCGTTTGCCACTGTCCCTGTTATTGCTAACAGAGACCGTTTGACTTGCATGCCTTATCCACGCCGCCAGCGTTCATCCTGAGCTAGGATCAAACTCTAATATAAAGTCGTTGACACTTTTGCTTTAATCTAAAATAAGAAAAATTCTTACTTTAAGAAAAAGGCGCCTGCGCCGACAACTAATTAGAACGGAACAAAAGAAAGAATACTACTTTTCGCGCGTCGCTCCGGAGGAGCGACGCGCCTGAATTAATTCCCAGTTCCTAGCTCACATCATTTTTTGTGTACTACTCAAAAATCGCAATTCCCAACCATACGGCTAGAAATCACAATATTATTTTTTATAGTGACTTGCACTATATATTTACGTTCTCATTTTCAAAGAGCACCGCCCTTCTCAAATGGCGTTTTCGCGAAGTGAGTAAAGCGGTAGGAGTAGTATAGTCGTTTCAATAAACTTGTCAAGAATGGCTTATTTGAAGCGTTTTTAGTATTTCTTATAAATTTTTTCACTCCTATTTCCTATTAAAATAAGGGTAGCCATTCCCTTTTCCAGACAATAGATAATCCTTAAATTACCTTTACGTGCTCGAAAGATATTATGCTGACCTTTTAATCTCTTGATATCCAACCCTCGCAGATCTTGTTTTATAATTTTATTCACTAGATCTTGAGCAATTTGTCGTTGTAAGGGAGATAGTTTACTGAGAAATTTTTCTATTTTTTGCATTCATTCTTTTTAAGACGGCGAGGACTGAATCTGCTTTAACCCCCCCTTTTTGAATTTTAGTAAAATCAACTACCGTCTCCCAAACTCCTTCATCCCCCCATTCATCGACTGGCTCTATTTTGAATACCGGTTTAGATTTTCTGACAACTACAAAAGCTTCTCCTTTATTAATCTTGGAGATGTATTTTTCGGTATTTATCCGCAGGTCTTTTAAACCAATAATTGAAGTTTTCATAATTGAAGGTTATCTTAAGATAACCTTTGTGTCAAGTGATGATTCCGCTTGAGCTCTCTAGAATCTCAGACCTTTAACATACGCTCGAGTCTTAGGTCCAAAGAAGCCGATAGCTGGTTTAATTCCATGCGCTTTTTGGAATTTAATCAGGGCAAGCTTTGTCTTGATGCCAAAGTAAGTAGATTCATTGCCCGGAGAACCAGGGCCAGTCTTAGCAACAGTAAAGCCAAAATTATTCAAGAGAATCTGGAGCTCGCGCACATCTTCTCCGCGCGAGCCGAGGGCTAAGTTTCGGGTGAAGAGATCCGTATTAAATGGTGGCGCTACGATTGAGTTAGGAGTGGTAGAAAAAGTGGTAGAAGTAGAGGAAGTGGTTATGGTTGTTCTAGCGCTGGTACTGCTACTTGAAATACTATTGCCAGAGTTTGGAGGTGCATCACATGCGGAGCCGCAGGCTCCCCCACCGATTGCAACTGATGGCGCCGGCGTAGTCCAGGGATTTGCCGGCGCTACGGGTGCGCTTACTGGTCTAGGCTCAGCTAGCAAGCGAACAATACGTCCTACTGCTTGCCCATTGTATGCTGTAAAATATCCACCGGCATAATACTTTCCGTCTACAATCTTAGTCAAATCATATATTCCTCCATTAAAAGTAGAGCCGAAATTAGAATTGTAACTATTATCTAAAGTGCCATCCGAATTTAGACGAGCGATGTATTTAGTATTTGCTCCGTCAATATTAGTGAATCCTCCGCCTACTATCATTGTACCGTCTGAATTAAAATCGATAGCTGTTATTGCCCCTCCGTTTGGGGGGGCACCTGACAAGGTGAGAGTCGGGTCTAAGGACCCATCCTCATTTAATCTCACTAATGAATTAACATATGAGACGCCTCCTTTATTAGGATTGTTAAAACTCGTGGCAGGGTAAGCATAGACTAGAAATTTGCTGTTTAAATCAGGGGTTATTAAATTTACCTGGGGATGGCTACCATTCAATCCTCCACCGGCACTAATGCCAATTCCATTCGACCCATCCTGATTTATTTGAACAATATAATTAAAATTCGTACCGTTATAACTAGTAAAGTTGCCTCCAGCCCAGATTTTATTGTCGGTAGTTATAGCTAGTGCTCGAACTGGATTGTTCAACCCTGTTCCCTCATTAAATGTACTGTCTAATGAACCGTCGGAGTTGAAGCGAGCGATATTTTTAAGTGGAGTGATCGTTGATGGAATTATAGTAGTGGTATAGATATCGCCGCCATATACCACTGCTGCAAGCTTGGTGCCGTCGGCGGATGAGGTGATGGAAGTCCAGCTGCGAGAGCCGGCAGAAGTTTGGTCGGTCCAGGTAGCTCCCGAGTCAGTGGAGGTATAAATGTCGCCGCCATTTGCCACTGCTGCTGCAAGTTTGGTGCCGTCGGCGGATGAGGTGAGGGAGTACCAATTGCGAGAGCCGGCAGAAGTTTGGTCGGTCCAGGTAGCTCCC
>JBBQRF010000002.1:0-138814 GCA_038215155.1 Minisyncoccia bacterium | reverse complement strand
ATAATTTTTGCTATCATTGTTTTGTGAGCAAAGAAAGAATCTTCTCATAAGATAATACTATCAAAGTTTGGATACTATGGCAACTATATCACAAAACATAAAAAGAATACGAACAAAACAAGGATTGACGCAGGACGACTTGGCGAAAAAGGCGGATATTAAATACTCTACCTTTACAAAAATTGAGGGTGGCGTTGTTACAAAACCAAGCGTTCAAACAATTCAAAAAATCGCCAAGTCGTTAGGCGTTTCAATGGAGGATTTATTAAAATAATAGTATTATATAAAAATACAAATAAGATAATTTTTTATTCTAATCAACAAAAGTTATGCCAAAATTTGAAAATGCGCCAACTTTAAATAACCCAGAACTAAACCCAAACGAGATTGGGGCAGATGTTAATGTTGGGAAAAAACCAGAAGGTGAAATGACTCCCGAAGAATTAGAAAAATCAAAAACTGAAGAAGGACAAGAACAAGTTCCGGAAAAACCGGAGCTATCGCCGGAAGAACAATTGAAAAACCTAGAAGGTGAAACCGAAGCTCACCAGCAAGAAATTACGAGATTGACCGAATCAGTGGAAGGAACAAAAACGAAGATTAACGAGGCACGAGAACAATTAGGACTTCCTCCAACCGAAGAAGATCCACCAAGCGTGTCTTCGGAAAAAGATAAAATGGAAAAATTAAAAGCTGAGCAAGAAGATTTAGAAAAACAAAAAGAGGAACTCATAAGCAAACAAGAAAAAGAGCGACTTATAAGAGAGGAAAAAGAAAAAATTCTCCAAGAAAAACTTGACGAAGTATTTAAAGAATTTGAAGGGCTAAACCCTCGCGACTTCGAAAGTATTTTTAAGAGTGGAAAAACTTCCGAAGGACGCAATGTTGAAAGTAAATCGATGGGCTCTCTTGAACCGGAAGTCGCACGATCTTTAGCCAAAGCTTTTAAGGAAGGAATTAAATTACTTCCAAAAATTCTTGAAGCTTTGCCGGAACTTCTAAAAAAATTTGATGAGGATTTGACCAAAGAAGTAACGGATCGTGTAGATAAAAAACTGGAAGAGGAAAAAGCAAAAATGGAAGAGGAACAGAAAAAAGAAGAAAAACCCGAAGAGCCAAAGCCAGAGGAAAACCCAAAAACTTCGGAGGGCGAAACTCCGCTGAGTGAAATACCACAAGGACCAAACCCTATTGAGGGAGGAAATATAGAAAGTCCTAAAACATAATTGTATTTTAAATTGTTAGCCGCCGAATTTCCGAAAACCCCCAGTCCGAGACCCGCCCGCATTCCTCCCCAGACCCCTCCTGCGGGCGGGAAATCAGCCGAGGCAAGGCGAATCCTTTCCCCCAGACAAATTGTTTCGCCCTGCCGAGTCCGATTTAATCGTTTGGATTATGCTCGAAAAACATTCGAACTTTGTCCAGAACATACCGCAAAATAAGGAGCTCGTTTCGAGCGACTGTATTTTGCGAGAGTGCAGCCCTATTAATCTTGAGCTGCCTCCGCAGTGAGAAATCCGTGTTAGAATAATTATTATGAATGCGCATCAGTATATCTTAATTTTTGCCGTCCTTATTATTGCCGCTCTTGGAGTTTTCTTCGTTATAAGCAGCCGCCACAATAGTATCGTGGTGGAAAACCCAAATCTGGCCCCTATCATAATTACTCCGGCCGCTACCACCTCCCCAACTATTACCTCAACTTCTAGTCTCTCCACAGCTACTAGTACTCATTAAATTAATATGAAACGTCATTTTACTGACTCTCGCAAATATCTCACCGATCTCATCCTCCGCCTCTCTCTTGCCTTTGCTTTTATCTATTCGGCTCTACTTGGATACCTTCATCCTTTTGATTGGATTGGCTACTTCCCCAGCATCTTGCGTGACCATCTTGCCACTGCCGTTATATTAAATCTCTTTGGGCTTACTGAAATATTGATAGGACTATGGTTTATCTGGGGACGGAAGCTTTTTATTCCTAGCGTTATTGCCTCTGTTTATTTATTAAGCAGTATTCTATTTAATTTTGGGCAGTTCGATATTTTCTTTCGCAATGTCTCCATTCTGGGAATAGCCGTAGTCATGTCCATTTTAAGTTATCCGCGTTTCATTTCCAAAAGTAAGCTAGTAGAATAGCTTAATGCAGAAAGACTCATTAATTGAAGAGAATTTTCGCCTATCTCCTCCTCAAAAAGCTGCCCTAAAAAAACTTGGTTTAAAAACCATTGAAGACTTGCTCTATCATTTTCCTTCGCGTTATGGGGATACTAGTGAGATGAAGAATATAGGCGAGCTCGAGATGGGCGAGCTCGCCGCCGTCTTCGGCAAAATCCGTAATTTAAAAACTAGCAAGGCTTACCGTAAAAAAATTCCTATGGCCGAGGCGGTAGTAGAAGATGAAACTGGAGTAATTAAGATAATTTGGTTTCATCAACCTTATCTTGCCAAGATTGTTGCTGAAGGAGCCTTGGTAAGAATTGAAGGCAAGATCAGTGACAGAAAAGGTGAGCTTTATTTCAGTAATCCTAAAATAGAGACGGTGGCCAAGCTTCCAATGGCAATTGGCAATTCCATCTTTGGACAAGCTGGCGAATCCCATACTCTTTACCCCGTCTATCCTGAAAGTCGCGGTATTTCTTCAAACTGGTTTTTTCACGCCATACAGAAAATATTCAAATCTGGCGTCCTGGAAGAAATAGTGGATCCTATACCTAAAGATGTTTTAGAAAAATACAATTTACCTCAACTCAAGTCTTCTTTTATTTTTATTCACGGACCCCAAAAAAAGGATGATGCGGCCGTTGCTCGCAAAAGATTTGCCTTTGAAGAGGTATTTTTTATTCAGGTGGGAAAGCAAAAAGAGCGACTAGCCCAAGAAAAGGCGGCGGCTTTTATAATTAATGAGAGTGAAAAAAGTATCTCGGATTTTGTCAGTCGTTTTCCTTTCCAAGAGACCGTTGCTCAAAAAAGAGTGATCTCTGATATTCTCAACGATCTTAAAAATGGTTCACCGATGTCACGACTTCTTGAAGGAGACGTCGGCTCGGGAAAAACGGCCGTAGCCGCTACTAGTGTTTATGCGGTGACCATGTGCCACCCTCGAGGTCAAAATTTTGGTAATCTGCAGACTGCTTATATGGTGCCCACAGAAATCTTAGCCAAACAGCATTTCGAGTCTTTCATTAAATATTTTACTTATCTCGGTATTAATATTGGCTTAATTACAGGGAGTGGCTGCTTGAAATTTCCTTCCAAAGTAAAGCCGACCGAAGCAACTGCAATATCCCGCGCACAACTCCTAAAGTGGGTGGCTAACGGCGAAATTCCCATTCTTATTGGCACTCATAGTCTCATTCAGAAAACAGTGAAATTTAAAAATCTAGCTTATGTAATTATCGATGAGCAACACCGTTTTGGCACAGCCCAGCGACGGAAACTTCGACAGAGGATTGGGGCGGCAGATGAAATACTGCCGCACCTACTCTCCATGACAGCCACTCCCATTCCTCGCACATTAGCCTTAACTGTTTATGGAGATCTCGATCTTTCACTTTTAGATGAAATGCCAGTGGGGCGCAAACCGGTGATTACTGAAATCGTCTTACCGAACAAACGCGGGGGAGTATACGAAAAAATTCGCCTGGAATTAAAATCGGGACGCCAGCTCTATGTTATTTGTCCACGTATCAACGAACCCGATCCAGACAAAGAACAAGCTCTCATTGCTAAATCAGCCAAGGCCGAAGCTGCACGATTAAAGAGAGATGTTTTTCCGGAATATTTAATTGATATTCTTCACAGCAAAATGACTCCTAAAGCCAAGGATGAGGCCATGAAGAAATTCGCCGAAGGAGAAACTAATATTTTGGTTTCCACTTCCGTAGTGGAAGTGGGTGTTAATGTTCCCAACGCCACCATCATGATTATTGAAGGAGGTGAGCGTTTTGGTCTTTCACAGTTACATCAATTGCGGGGACGAATTATTCGTAGCAATCATCAGGCCTATTGTTTTGTATTTGCTGAAAGTAAAACCACCAAGACCTTGGATAGATTGAAAGCCTTGAAGACGGCTAAAAACGGTTTTGAATTGTCAGAACTTGATTTGCAGTTGCGCGGCGCGGGTGAGCTCTATGGTCGCAAGCAATGGGGTCTCTCGGATATTGCCATGGAAGCCATTAAAAATCTAAAGATGGTGGAAGCGGCGCGAACCGAGGCGCGCCGCCTGATCGAACAGGACCCCGATCTTTCCAGACACCCCCTCCTTCTTCCCCATCTAGAAAGCGCTCAGGAAATCCATTTTGAATAGAAAAGAGCGGCCATCGTTTCCTCATGGCCGCTCTTTATTTACCTACCTTATTTCCAAGTTAATAACCAAACACTTTCACCAAATTTCCCCAGGCAAAATCTACCGCACTCACTAGCGAGTTCAAATCACTCGTAGTTCCCGCCTGGTGCAACAAACTTTCCAAAGCATTAAGTACATTAGCCTGAACTCCGCTAAGAGTGCGGGTGGTAGTAGCAGTTCTAATAGTAGTTGTTCTAGGCACCGTAGTCGGAGCGAAAGGGTTGGTAATAGGCGTAGTAGTGATAGTTGTTGGAGTCTGAGTGATGGTCGTTGTAGTAGTGCTCGAAGTAACCGGCGGATTCGAACTAGTCATGACTTTAGCACTTGAAGAACTTGTCGCTGTTGAACTCACTACAATAATTGGACCTACATTAAAATTACTCAGCCCAGTACTGGTTCCCTGAACAATATTCACATAACTTCCGTTCGCATCTTGAACGCTTGAAGAGACTCGGTTTAGCCAAACATTATAAGTACCGCTTGAAGGATTAGTCATCACTCCACTTAGAGTAATGTTATACGTTTGATTGGCCGCAAGATATCCAGTTGAAGGAGACGGGATGATGCTAATACTTTTATTGGTGATTTCAGTAATAGCGCTAGAATTCTGACTCGAAGCTAAGATGGTGAAATCTCCCACTTGTGGAACAACAGCCTGACCGGGATATGGAGTCATGGTGAAATGGAAATTCATCTGAACCGATTTTGTCACGCCCGTTGAATCATTGTTCTTGGCATAATCAGCCGATTGAAAAGCCATCTGCGGAGTAGCATGATAGAAGAATTGGGGATTGCCCGGCCAGCAAGGTGGAGGCAGGAGAAATGAAGAAGTACATCCCGAGCCGACGATACTGGTTCCACCAACAAAATTTAAATAAGCCGTAACCATAGTTCCATTAGGGGTGTTTGCCCCTAAATCTGCTCTAAGATTAAAGATATTACCTTGTGAGCTTGATGGATGGAGGTTATAAAAATTAACATTCGAGGAAGTTCCTATTGGTTGATAAGCCAATTCAGTGTTTCCTTGGAAGAGATGAACACCTGTTGGAGGAGTACCTTGAGTGGTGCGTAAGTTAACTGAGATCTGATTGATGGCTGAAATATCAGCTCCGGTTACATTAAAGCTGAGCATAGGAATCGGAGCCTGTGTCCCATTATATACATCCACGTAATTAATCTTTGTAGGCGGATTGCTGGCATCAAGTCCAACGATGATGGAATTTGGATTGGGAGAAGTGCTTGAAGACACTCTTACATTATAAGTCGCTTGATCGGATAAGTTGCCCCCGCATTCATATACTGAAGTAGTGATTTTGTAATTGCCCTGGGCATTGTAGATATGGTTTGTTGAAAGACTCCATCCGTTACCCGAACCCATTTCTTCTTGTGGACAATTCCCCATTTGGTCTGTACCGTCTCCCCAGTTCACGTTCCAATATAAGGGAGTGTTGTCTGGATCAGAAGCTGACCAATAGAAGGTTGTGCTCTGTCCCACAGCGATTTGGGTAGGAAGTGAGGAAGTAGCAATGTGAGGAGGTTGATCAGCCTGCTTTACTTCAAACCAAATAACATTACTATCTCCACTTTTTGAATTTCTAATTTGAAGTGAGTGCCATCCGTAACCAACTGTAACTGGAAGTGTGAACAAGAGAGATGACCCGTCCTTCGTCAAAGTACATACATTGGTTCCACAAAGGTTAGCAACTATCCCATCAATTAAAACAATCTTGCTTAAGCGGCTGCCTGTTAGAGAAATCTTAGCTCCAGGCTGTACCATCTGATTGTTACCATTGAAAGAAGATATGTAAGGTGTGGTCTCGCCAATTATTGTAATAGAATTGGTAGAGTTAATGGGAACATTTATCAGGTTAAAATTTCTATCCAACATGTAGCTGATGATGGCTTTATAGGTTCCGGAGAAAAGTTGCTGAGGATTTATAGTTGTAGTTACGGTGAAATCTACAGTTGCATTAGCGGGGATAGTATTATCTTGAAGCGATTGGCTAAATGTTTAGTTTGTTTGCTGGGAATTCACTACATATCTAATATTTTGCTGATTAACTAAATTCACTAAAAAAGCATTTTCATTCATTGAAAAGAAATCTGAACCCGTAGTAATATTTCCGGTAAAGGTGGCGGTCAAATTGCTTTCTTTATGGTTTCGATCATAACCCAATTTAAAAGAGGTCGACTTAATGGTAACCCCTGGTCTCATGGTGTCAGCATGAGTTAAATTTCCACTAACAAAAAAGGCGCTAATAAAAAGGGCTGATAGCATCAGCTTGGCTGTTTTAGACATAGAGAATGGATTAATTGTTAATAACAAGATTAAATCCCTCACCTAAAATGATACCACTTAAAAAATACAAAACTAGAGTGGTCAAGCGGATCTGGGGATAACTTCTTCGAAAGGTATAATGAGCAGGTGAAAAAGATTTTTCAAATCGTTATCTATGCCTTTGCCGGAATAGGACTAGTATTAACGCTCGGCTATCTAGCAATCCGTCTGCATTTGACTAACTCTCGAGGGATAATTGAAGGTGATCAAAGCCGCTATTTGAAAGTAATGACAGTGCCCGCCACTTCGACCGCGGCGGTCGAAGTGGCGGGCACAACAGAACTTAAATGGTCCTTGGCACCAGAGTGGCAGACTTTCAAATCCGCCGTCAACAAGGACCAGACCCCTCTATTAAAGGTTCAGAAAGAAACTGGAGTAACCGCTCGCCTGATAATGGCATTAACCGCCGCTGAACAGCTTCGACTTTACTATGACAACCGGGAGGTCTACAAACAAATATTTGAACCTCTAAAGATATTAGGCAGTCAATCTCAATATTCCTGGGGAATTTTAGGAATTAAAGAAGCAACCGCAGAAAAAATTGAAAACAACTTAAAAGAAAGGTCTTCCCCGTTTTATCCTGGAGTAGAATATTCTTCACTATTAAATTTTAAGACGAGTGAAGTGGGTACAGAAAGATTTAATCGCATTATTGATGAGCATGACCATTACTACTCTTACCTTTATGCCGCCCTTTATATTAAAGGAATTGAAACCCAATGGAAAAAAGCTGGTTTCAATATCTCAAACAATATTGGAGTCTTGGCCACTTTATATAATATCGGTTTTGAACATTCTAAGCCCAACCCCACTCCTCAAGTCGGAGGAGCAGCTATTCCCATCGGAGAGAAGACGTATAGTTTTGGCGGATTAGTCTACAATATTTATTATTCAAATGAATTGCTGGAAATTTTCCCGCGAGAGTGATATATACTTATATCTTAAGCGAGTGTAGCTCAGTTGGTAGAGCAGGCGTCTTATACACGCCCGGTCCTAGGTTCGAGTCCTAGCACTCGCACTAAAATATGGGCAGCAATAAATAAAATAGCTCAACTCTTGAAGTTGAGCCGCCTAACCGCTTCGTTTCTAGCAACAGCTATAATTTTTCTCATTTTCTTTCTGAGTTTTCCCTTGGGTGAATCAAAACTAAATTTTTTTCGATAAAAGCAGGTTAGCTTTCGATGAGGGGGCTCTAGGTAGAGTTCCGCGGGGATTTTTACCTTACTCCAAAATTCGATATAGTAGCCGGACTCTCGCGCCGAAACGCGAATCTGAAAACAATCCAGATGCCATACCTCTTCTTGCTTAAGTTGAGATTTCCAAGGTGTATAGACGCATAAGTCTGCGGGATGTCTACTTACTTGCCAGCAGATTTCGGCACCGAGCTCTACCAGATCATCGATAATCGAATTGGAAAGCTGAGAAATAGCACTATTGTAATTTCTTCTGGTGGTATTCTCCGGAGTGCATACTCCTTGAGCCCTTTCCACAACCAATCTTTGCAGGTTCCTGATTTTATCCAGAAATGGTGTCATTCATATCCTTTCTAGCAATGATGGTATTAGTTGTAGCGGAATTAGTCAAATTTTCCACTGAAAAACCGCCCGATCGGGATAAATCATTGACTTATCCTAAACAAAGCGGTTTTTCAGTAGGCTTATTTATGAAGGGTTTTGCTACGCATTATAATTTGAAACAAAACCTTTCAAAATATAGGACGAGAGGTCGTGGAAAATCTTACAAATTACTACTGATGCTCAATATCTTTCTTTTTCTTGGGAATAATGCCGTGTGCAATAATAATTTTTTCAAAATCATCTCTTTCAATAGTTTCCACTTCCACCAACACTTTAGCAATGGCGTCGAGCGCTGCCCGCTTCTCGGTAATAATTTGTTCAGCCTTATCAAAAGCTTCTTTCATCATCCGTGAGACCTCCGAATCAATTTGCTCGCCTACCGCCTCTGAATATTCTCGTTCTTCTACACCGCGCCCAAAGAGTGCTCGCCCACCAATTCCTTCTAGAGCCATCGCTCCAATTTTGTCTGACATTCCATACTTAGTCACCATATCTCGGGCGAGAGCGGTGGAGACTTGAAGATCATTTGAAGAGCCGGTAGTAACATCACCAAAAATATTTTTCTCTACTACGTAACCACCGAGAGAAACTGCTATATCATCTAAAAATTCTTTTTTGGATTGGAGTTTTCTCTCTTCAAGGGGCAGTTTCAGAGTATACCCTGCGGCGCGACCTCGTGAAATAATAGAAACCTTATGTACAGGATCGGCATAAGGTAATACTGAAGCTACTAAGGCATGGCCGGCTTCGTGATAAGCAGTAATTTCTTTTTCTTTGGTGGAAAGTATGTGACTGCGTCGTTCCGGACCAAGCATCACTTTTTCAATTGATCGAATAAGGTCATATTGGGAAACCTTGTTGCGATTCTCGCGAGCCGCGAGAATCGCACCTTCATTCATCAGAGAATAGAGGTCAGCACCGGAAAAACCTGGCGTACGTTCAGCAATCACTTTTAAATTAACGTCTTCTGCAAAAGGTTTTTCGTGGGAGTGAACTTTTAAGATATCTTCGCGATCTTGGCGATCGGGAAGATCGATCGTTACTCGTCGGTCAAAACGTCCCGGGCGAAGAAGGGCTGGATCAAGAACGTCAGGACGATTAGTAGCGGCCATAACAATTACTTTTTCATTTGGCTCAAAGCCATCCATTTCCACTAAAATTTGATTGAGAGTTTGTTCGCGTTCATCATTTCCACCGCCAACACCTGTTCCTCGCACTCGTCCGACAGCGTCAATTTCATCCATAAAGATAATGGCGGGGGCAGCTTGCTTCGCAAGGCCAAAGAGGTCTCGCACACGAGAGGCTCCTACTCCTACAAACATTTCCACGAACTCCGAGCCGGAGATGGAAAAGAAAGAGACGCCGGCTTCGCCGGCGACGGCACGGGCCAGTAAGGTCTTGCCCGTGCCTGGGGCGCCCATTAATAGAATACCTTTTGGAATGCGGGCGCCAATTTCTAAAAACTTTTTTGGGTTTTTTAAAAAGTCTACTATTTCCGAAAGTTCTTCTTTTGCTTCTTTGGCACCGGCGACGTCTTTAAAAGTTACTCGCTGTTTTTTGTCAGTCGGGGAAGTCAGACGTGCTTTTGATTGACCGAAGGTAAAAGCCTGCATCCCTGCTCCTTTTACTTGGCGGGATAAGAACCAGAGAAAGAAAACAATAAATAGTAGAGGAAAGGCAAAAGGAGCAAGGTTCACTAACCAATAACCGAGTCCTGTAGAATCTTTTTCTTGAATAGCTACTTTAGCCAAGGAGCTTTTGTCCACGCCATAGTTGACCAGAGTCTGTGATAGAGAAGATTGTGGTTCCTTTTGTGCTGTTTTTTTCGACTGATCAACATAATTGATAGTCAATTCGTCCCCTTTAACTTCAATATTCGAAATCTTTCCTGAATTAATATCTTGAGCTACTTCCGAAATACTGAGAGATGGATTGGATCCTTGAGAACCGGTAATTAAAGAGTAAGCCGTTATTAGAATAACGAAAATCAAAAGGGTGGTAAGAATGTTGGTAAAAAGAGGGTTGCGGCCACCTGGCAATCTGCTCAGCGGTCCCTTTTTCCTAGAGGGTCTCAGTGGTTTCTTCGGTTTTTGATTTAAAGGAGGCATGATGAGTAGTGATTATAACATATGAAAAGCCGCCCGATGAAATTCGGGCGGCTTTTGCATAAATTTGTGGCGCATCTGAAGCAGCTGCGTCCTACAAAAATATAGTCGCTCAGGAGAGCTCGTTATTTTTGTGGAGATGGGCGGAATTGAACCGCCGTGCAACTAGTCTTCTAATACGATTCTACGAAGTTTAGTTTATTTCTCTGTCCTCTTTTAACGAAGGGCAATTTAGAAAAAATAAGTCGGAAACAAACAAAACCTTATTTTTTCGAGCTCGATTATTCGGGTTCGCGCGCTGAGCGACGCGCGATCCTATTCCGAAGATATAACACCACTGGAAGAGTTACGGAAGGCCTCTTCGCGGGTGTCACTTACGCTAAAGCGTAAGCGAATGAGAAATCTTTAGCCGCAAAATACGGAGAGATTCTCGATGCTAAGTTTTTTGCACTTAGGCTTTCTCACGGATTAAGGAGTCATGAGTGCTCCACTTGCACATATTAGAGTGAATTAGCTGTCGATGCCTGGCATCCCCAAATTATGTAGCAATTTGTCCCGAGTTTTATCGAGAGATTGCCGCGCAATTTACGAATGCCAGTCTGTATTTGAACAAAAAATCTGACTGATTTTTTGTTACTGATTTTTCAAGGTGCGGCGGATTTCGCGGTCGGTATCCCGCTTCTTCATTGTCTCACGCTTATCAAATTTTTTCTTGCCTCTTACGACGGCAATTTCAAGCTTTATCTTACTTGCTTTATTATACATCGAAATAGGCACTATTGTCAACCCCTTCTTTGCTTCAAGATCGGCTAATTTAGCAATTTCTCCTTTGGATAATAGCAGTTTCCTGACACGGTCAGGTTGATAGTTTTTCAGAGTATTAGCACTTTGATAGGGTGGGACGGTTAGGCCAATTATGAAGGCCTCGCCGCCGCGCACGCTGACGTGCGCGGCGTCCATCGTCCCCTGCCCCCCTCGCAACGACTTTACTTCCACTCCAAGTAACTCAATACCAGCTTCGTATTTCTCTAAAATTTCGTAATTAAAGTGGGCTTTTCGATTGGAGATGAGAGTGGCCATAAAGAATTATTGCCCCTTCATCATCACTTCTTGAGTATTGGATCGTTCCATAATGAATTTCTGAATATCCCGACCCATTCCTAAATCAATAGTCGGCAAAATGCCCTCACTCTTTTCATCTTCGTCACCATGCCCTGCCGTTAAAATCTCTACCCGACACACTCCCATGAGTTGATAGAAAACTCCTTGGCCAATATTAATGTCTTCAATGTGGTGATACGGAATGGAGATGGTCTCTTTAGTTAAAATGCCGCGACAAACTTCTAAAGAATGATCACCGAGAGTGAAGTTGTAATTTCTGTATTCTAGCCAGGTAAATAATATGGCAATTAAAAGAAGTACGGTAAAAAGGCCAGCCGATCCTAACACTCCCAGAATTAAAAAGGCTTCGATGGCATTCCCGGTGATCTCATTAATATTGGGCAAGAAATAGGCAGGTCCTAAATAAGCCACAACCACAAAACCGAAGAGAATAAAGAACAGAATGAGAGCGCCCACCGATTTTTCTAATAAGAAAATCCAAAAGGTCTTGCGGCCTAGTTTTTGCTTTATATTAAGTTTGTCCTGTATTGCCATTGGTATAATTATATCAGTTTTATATATAGGTGAAATTTGGCGCCTTTCTATTCTCCTGCTATAATCAGCCTACTAAACTTAATTGGCTAATACTCAAACCAGGATTAATCACCAGATCAAGGCCCCGGAACTCCGGGTTATTGACCACGATGGGTCAAATCTAGGGGTTATCTCTTTAGAGGCCGCTCTAAAACGAGCCCAGGAGGTCAACTCCGACCTAATTGAGATTTCGCCAAAAGCCAATCCCCCGGTTGCAAAAATAATGGATTATGGTAAGTTTCAGTACGACGAGAACAAGAAGCTGAAGCATTCTAAGGCCAGAACTCACAATGTAGAAGTTAAAGGTCTACAGGTAAAATTAGGCACCGGCGAACATGATCTCGAATTGAAAGCAAAAAAAGCTTCTGAATGGCTAGCCGAAGGACATCGCATTAAAATTGACTTATTTCTTCCCGGTCGGGCTAAATATCTCGACCCCAATTTCTTAAAATTAAGAATGGAGCGAATCTTAAAGCTTCTGACTGAAGAATACAAAATTGCCGATCCTGCTAAAAAAAGCCCCAAAGGACTGAGTATTATTATTGAAAAAGCATGAAAACTAATAAATCATATTCAAAAAGAATTCGTGTCACTAAAAATGGCAAGCTTGTTTCCCGAAAACCCGGCCAAAACCATTTTAATGCCAAGGAATCTCGTTCAAAACAAATGAACCGCCGACGTTCGGCTCCATTTGCTATTAGTAATAAAAGCCGATCTCGATTTATCACCAATTAAAGTTTAAATAATATGACCCGTGTTAAGAAAGGAGTTCACGCTCTAAAAACCAGACGAAACGTACTAAAGCAGGTAAAAGGATATCGCTTCGGCCGCTCCAAGAAAGAGCGAGAGGCCATTGAAGCTATTTCTCACGCCGGTACTTATGCCTTTGCACATCGACGCGATAAGAAAGGTGATTTTCGCCGCATGTGGAATGTCCGCATTAATGCTGCCCTCAAAGAACATGGCGCTATGTCCTACAGTAAATTCATGGGCGCTTTAAAGAAAAATAAACTAGGGTATGACCGCAAAACTTTAGCCACTCTCGCTGCTGAAGCTCCTAATACTTTCAAGAGAATTGTAGAGAAAGTTTCTTAGGTAGAATTACTTACTTTTCTTGGTGTGGTTCTTTAACCAAAGGGCAATGCCTTCTGTATTTATATGATCGGTAATCACTCGTACGACAAAATCTTCCACTTCTTTATTAGTAGCATCAAAAATGAAACCATTAGTCTCCGTAAATCTAACAGCCAGAGCAAAAGCTGTGCGCTTATTTCCGTCTACAAATGGATGATTACGAGCTATCGATTCTAGATAAGAGGCAGCTTTTTCAAAGACAGTTGGAAAAAGTTCCTTGCCGAAGGAAGCGCTCTGTGGCCGGGCCAACGCCCCTTTTATGAGGCCGAGATCTCTGATTCCGTGAGAGCCTCCTGTGTTTTCTATAATCTTATGATGAATAACTAAAACATCCGCTTCATCTAAGTAGTTCCATTTATTTATCAGCGAGCGCATCTAGAGCCTTTTTATATTTTTTAATAAATTTATCAGTCCAGTCTGCCGTTTCTTTTATTTTCTTAGACGTTGGGGCAATAGTGACCACCTTGGCTTCTTCATCCAAATCGACTGAAACTTTATCTCCTACCTTAAAACCACTTCCCATTAAAAAGTCCTTGGGAATGACTACTGCCGCAGAAGTACCGACTTTAATAATTTTTTGAATCATAGTAAGTCATTATAATCAGATTATAATGACTGTCAACTAGTTACCAGGAGGGGTCGGGGCGCTAGATGAATCCGCGGTAGGAGTTGGTGATGGAGCGGGAGTTGGATCTGGAGTAGGAGAAGGGGCCGGGTCATTTGTTGGGGCAATGTTTGCAGGAGAAGAGGAAACATCTGGGGTGGACGTAGCGTCTGGAACTGTCGCGGTATTATTATTCGAATTGGTAGTAGTAACTACTCCCCCACTAATGGCCGGAGTAGAAGTAGCATCCTGACAAATTCCCGGCGTACTTAATGGTGCACCTTCGTCGCTAACCGTTAGACAGAATGGTTTACCACTCTTACTGTAGATAGTGATACCGTTTGGATTTTCCGGCGAGCCAACTGTCAGCCGCTTGGTGAATAAGTGAGAGATGTAAGCAATGCCATTTAGCATTTCAGAGCCAAAAGATTGCAGAGCGCTTAACAGACCCCCGCCTAAAGAACCGCTAGGGGCGGGAGTCCCAGCCGTCGCCTTTAAACTGTCATTCAATCCTTCAATCGTAGCCACTCGCATCTGAAGTGATGCGAGTGCACTCTTCGTTGAACTCGAAGTATTTCCCAAGTCCTTCACTGCATTCACCAAAGCTCCGAGAATTGGTCGGTCTTGCAAAGTCAGGAATCCTCGTTTGTCGACACCCACTGCTTCTGGAATAAATTGTTGTACATTCTGAGCACTGAATCCCGCATATGAAGCTGCTGTGTCGTAACCAGTCTCCCCTTTCCAATGATAAGTAATCGGATTAATTCCCATAAGGTCTTCTAATCCTCTAGAATAATTTCCATCCACATTTTTTAATCTTTCATCAGAAGAAACAGAAACATTCCCATTCGCATCCGTTTGAAGTGTTCCCGCGCCAAAGTTAGCAAATTGAACAGAACCTGTGGTCGTGAGTTGTGCTCCTGGTGTGGTTGTACCAATACCGACATTGCCTGAATAACCAATTCTCATTACCTCTGCAAAAGAAGTACTGCCATTAGTTGTGGAGAATGCTATGCCTCCAGAAGGCACGGTAGAGCTAGCGAAGGTGCCATTTCGAACACCAATAATTTTAGAATAGGTTATAGGGGCACCGCCACTATTGGATACAGCTTGAAATTGAATGTTAATATTTGAATTGTTAGATGTGGAAGTATTGCCGAGGGACAAACCATTTACCTCTGTCCCCGCACCTGAATTAAATGTCTGAAGATATCCATTTGCGTTACCGGCATTTTCTCCAACTATCACTGCTCTTTGTTGACCAGGAGTTGTGCCCGCAGTTATGGTAAGTATTGACCCGACGTCAACAGAATTTCTGAGTCCAAAACTTGCGGTAGGGGTTGGCAGCCCTAAATACCAATTATCGTTTGAGCCACTCGCTCGATTCCAGGCTATATAGGCTGTAGATCCGCCACTAGAACCCACTCTTATAGTCTGGATTGCTCCTTGAGCAGTGGTATCAGTTTTATTTCCTAACGATAAAGACCCGTTTATATCCAGAGTATTTAGAGGTGAAGCGGTGTTGATTCCTACATTCCCTATTGCAGTATTTACAAATAATGCAGGAGTCGTGCCAGTAGCTACATTCAGGTTACCGTATACGTCGAGTTTGGAGCCCGGTGTGGATGTCCCAATACCCACATTGCCATTTTCCTTTATATAAAGGACGCTTGTTCCCCGAGTCTGAAAATCTAAAGCACCGCCCACCGAATTGGCGTTGTTTATTGTAGCTATACCTGTTGAACCATTTGTAGAAATATTAAAATTTCCTGATGTCCCATTGAAAATACTGAAGACTGGTGCCCCACCGGTACCTAATGTGAGAGTGGGTCCACTTCCACTAAATAAAGCGCTACCCACGACTGATAAAGGTAGACCTGGCGTAGTAGTCCCAATCCCAACATTACCTGTCAAACCATCAATTCTCATTCGCTCGATCGGTGAAGCCGTTGTGTTTGTTCGGAAAGCAATACCGGTTGAAACTCCTGCAGTTGCACCCGTATCAAGACCAGAGATATTAAATAATTTATTTGCTCCCACTCCATTTAAATAAGGACCCGTTACATTGCCCCCATCGATTTCTGTGTATTGAGACGGGGCACCAATTCTGTCTGATCGAATAACTCCATTTGCTTCCACCAAGGTACTTGGATTAGATAATCCAATTCCAACGTTCCCTGTAGCGGTGTTCACAAATAAAGCTGGGGTGGTTCCTGTCGCCACATTTAAGTTTCCCCAAATATCTAATTTTGATCCTGGTGTTGAGGTACCAATACCAACATTTCCACTTCCGCTTGGAAGCAAAATTACATTTCCTGAAGCACTACCAATATTCACATTTCCACTTCCTAACGGCTGAAGGTTGAGATTTGTATTATAAGTTCCAGAATTAGAGGATTGAATAGTATTAGACGTCAAATTGAGATTATAATTTCCATTTATTGGTCCAACATATACACTAGCCCCTGATGCTGCTACTTGAAACTGGGTGCTTCCGCTGTTACCCACCTGAAAAGGTGTGGTTGGCGCATTTGTCCCGATCCCGACATTCCCCTCAACTATCAATCCGTTAGAAGGAGCGGCGATACCCGAATAAGTAGCACCAATCGAAGTATTTCCTAAAATACTTAATTTACTTGCGGGGGTGGATGTTCCTATTCCGATATTCCCAGCGCCCTTTACTGTGAACAAATTTGAAAAAGTGCTTCCATTAGAGGCATAGGCGTAATTTAAATCTCCATTTCCTATTGTATATTTCAATTGTCCTAGATCACTAGTGTTGGTTGAGCCAAAAAGTAGGCCAGCATTAAATGAACCGTTAGTACCTGCAATAAGTACTTGAGACTCATTGCCGATGTTAGCACCTGAAAACTTAGCTCCTCCCCCTACTACGTCAAGACGATATCCGGGGGTCGATGTACCAATTCCTACATTGCCAGTAGCGTCAATTCTCATTCTCTCACTCCCTGCATTGGTTAAAAACCTGAGATCACTAGCGGCACCAACATAAAAAGGAGTTCCCCCTACTCCAGAATAGCCGCCGCCGATAATACCTGAACTTGTGGCATAAATTGTGGTTCCATTCGGAGCAGTATAATTACTCCCCTGAGGATTTCCATAAATAGTAACTTTCCCTGCTGATTGTGAGTAGAGGGACAGATAACTATAGGTCCCCCCTCCTTGGGCTTTGATATAACCTTGGAAACTACCATCCGTTAGATTTAAAGTCGGCGTGCCGGATTGAATAGTAAGATTTTCAGCGGGAGTAGTAGTTCCAATTCCCACATTTCCATTTGAAAGTATTCTGAGTCTTTCAGAACTTCCCGCGCCAAAAACAAGGGCATTGGGAGTAAATATTCCCGATGAATTGCCTGGGTAAGCAAGTCCCGTTACCCCTGTTTGACTTCCTGATTGAGGGTTCGCATATAAAGTCATTTGCGCGGCCTGATTGTGAATGAGTAAATCTGTAAATAAATTAGTTCTATTCACATACTGAATGCCGTAAGAAACAGAGGTGCCGGTGGAAATAGTTCCGGCATATAAGCTGCCATTATTAGCATAAATATTTCCTAGAACTTCTAGTTTTTGAGATGGAGAGGTTGTTCCAATCCCCACGTTCCCTCCTTGTTGCACTGTGAGGCCGGAAGCTCCCGCGGCAGTAAATCCGCCCGCGAAAGTAGACGTCGCCGTAGGCGACGTCGCAGTAAAATATGAAGCGATGGATCCGCCTGTAGTTGTAGAGTTACCGGAATTAATAAAGTTGGAAGCAGTAATTGTGCCTGTGAAATATCCATTGCCGTTAATGGTTAATTTTTCAAATGGGGTGGTGGTGGCGATGCCGACGTTGCCTGCAGAATTAACGTTTAAATAACTTGTTCCATCACTTTTCTGAACTTGAAAAATGTCCGCTGTTTGAGATGATGCTCCCTTGAATAATCCTGCTACTACATTCGCTGTCCCTGCAGTAAATCTCCCTGCATATCCCCAACTTCCTGCCGTTGCAATCGATGAATTAGCGATGGCATCTACACCTATTGCCAAATCATTATTTGATCCTGAAGATGTTCTTGTCTGAGAAGCCTGAAATATACCTCCAAAAGTATTGGTGTTATCTGTTCCAACACTTACTACACCTTTGATGCCAAATACCTGTGTGTTCTGGAGAAAAGTTGAAGCATCTGTATTGGAATAACTTAAACCATTTGACTGAGCATTCGTGAAAGTAGCGGTAAGTAAATTCCCTGTTCCACTTCCTTTAGTTACAGAAATTACATCAGAATTTGTTGTGTGGTTAATAGATAATGCGGGTTGTACCGTTGTTGTTTCAGAAATTGCTAGCTTTGCTCCAGGATTTGCCGTCCCAATGCCAACGTTACCATTTCCTAAAATAACAATCTGCTGATTATTTGTATCTGTATGACCAAAACTTAATCTAGTTGTAGAGGCCGAAGCTGCATAGATAATTTCATTACTTCCACCCAGGATTCTAAGTTGAGGATTAGCGGTAGAATTATTATCTGTTAAAATGACGAGATCTTTTCCTGATCCACTCGGATTGTTTATTACCAAATTTCCATTTAAACCATTATCTGTACCGACAAAAGTCCTACCGTCACCAGTAGTCGTAATTAATCCAGTACCAGAAGAATTCGTGATTTTAAATAACTTGTCTGAATATGCGGACCCAGCTCCTTGGACTTGTAGAGTTGCTGCGGGAGAAGTCGTCCCTACCCCAACGTTACCACTGACAATCAAACCATTAGTTGGTGCAGTATTTACTCCCGCATAACTTCCTATGGCCACAGCACCATTTACTCCCAATTTGTTTAAAGGATTAGTCACTCCAAGCCCAACATTTCCATTTTGAGTGACTGTAAGTCCGGAAGCTCCAGCGGCAGTAAATCCACCCGCGAAAGTGGACGTCGCCGTAGGCGACGTCGCAGTAAAGTATGAGGCGCTAGAGAGGCCCGTATTGTTTAAGCTCGTTACGTTAAGATTTCCTGTCACTGCTAAGTTTGTGGCGGTGGCATTTGAGGTAAAAAGATTTGTGAAGGATCCATTATTACCGGTGATATTTGTGCTAAATAAATTAGTTCAAGTTGCGCTTCCAAAAATCAAGTTGCTAATAAAATGATTGGTAGTGGTTGCATTGCCAAATATTGCGTTTTGACCGGAAAGAAGCTGGCTGTTTACTCGAGAATTTGTGTAGTAGAGATTACTGCCTTCGGCCAGGTTGGAAGTGGTTTTGTTTCCGAAAGCAGTGTCGAATCTGCCTTGGGTGTAATATAGGTTGGATCCTTCGGCAAGGTTTGTTGTTGATTTTCCACTAAAGGCGGTGTCGAAGCGTCCTTGAGTGTAGTAAAGGTTCGTACCTTCAGCTAAATTGGTGGTAGAAAAAGGACTGAGAGTGACAGTAAGGGCACCGGCCGAGTTGGAGAGGCCGGTACCAAGGAGAGAGGAGAAGGTTTGGCCGCCGAGAGCGAGGTTCGAGGCGGCCAAGTTTGTGGTAGTAGCATTAGTGGAAAATAAATTGGTCAGAGTGTTATTGGTGCCTGTGAGATTGGTAGCGAAGAGATTAGTTAGGGCGCCGTTAGTGCCGGTGGCATTAGTAAAGATCAGATTGGTGATGCTTCCATTGGTATTACTAAAATTGCTGGCAAAAAGATTGGTGGAAGTAGCATTAGTAAAGGTACCATTAACTGAAGTAGTGTTAGAAGCATTTAAATTATTGACGTTCTGGGTGTTGGTGAAAGTGGTGGTACCGGTGACATTGAAGGATCCAGCAACAGAAAGATTACCACCTACCGCTATTCCACCAGCAAAGGTTGAGGTGCCACCAGCATTGTTAACAATCGGTCCACTAAAAGTTGGAGCGGCGATGATATTAGTAATGTTGTTAGTAATACTCTGAATGTCGGACTGTGATGGAGCGTTGGTGTTACCACCAAAAGTGGCGCCTTGATTGTAAGTAATGTATTGATTAGTGACGGGTTGAGGTTTTTGATTATTGAAAATAAAAGCGCGCAGAGTAGCGTCAAGATTGGCCAACTTCTCATTCAGGGTGGCTTCTGAAACGCCGTAGCTCTTGTAGGTAATGTTTACTACTTTCGGAGAATGGCTCGCGACTGAAGGAGAGTTTTTTGAAGAAAAATTATGATTGACTGGCACTGAACTCTTTATGGTTGTTGAGGGAACAGGTACTGTAGCGGAAAACAACTTTTTTAAATAATCAGAGAATGAAGTAGAAAGAGAAGATAGAACTGACGCCTGCTGTGTTTGGGAAATAATACTATCACCCAAGTCGCTATAGATTTTCACCACAGCATTTGGGAGAGATGCGTAAATAGCCGCTACATTTTTGAGCGGATCAAGGATTAAAGCATTTGTATTAAGAGTGGCGGCCTCCCCTCGGAGAGGAAGGATGACAAAAGCCGTTAATATTAAAACAGTTCTTAAGATGTTATGTGCAGAAAGATGAAACTGATTCATTTATGAATCCCTCTTGGGGGTTATAATATAGGTATTATATTAGATTGCAAGCCCTTTTTAAAGTGAGGAATTTATTTCTTTAAATGGCTCTGTTAAGGCCTTTATTTCAGTAGATTTAAGAGCAGCTCTCGGACTTTTTCCGGATTAGCTCCCCCTTTGCTTTCTTTCATGGTCTGGCCGACGAAAAACTGGAGGGCGCTGGCCTTTCCACCTTTATAATCCGCCACTACTTGGGGGTGAGCGCTGATGATTTTTTGGAGCATTTGTTGAAGTTCCTCTGGATTTTCTTGTTGGAGAAGATTGCGGGATTCAGCAATATCTCTAGGATGGCCGCCCTCAGTGAAGAGGGCGGCCAGGATGTCTTTGGCTCCGCGCGAGGAAATTTCGCGGGCGGCAATCATTTCTATTAGGGCGGCAAAATTTTCGGGAGTCGTTGTGCCGAAAATCTTGCCACCCTCGCTATTATCAGAAAGACTCTTCTTTGATAAACCTGCCAAATCTGAAGTGAGGTAGTTGGAAGCTAGAGTAATTTTATTTTGATCATGCCCAAGTTTCTCCACCACATGTTCGAAAAAATCCGCCCACTCTTTTGCGCGAACAAACATTTCCACATCCTCACTCTTCAAGCCAAATTCATTTTTATATCGTTCGCGCTTATCAGAGGGCAATTCTGGAATTTCTTTTTTTAAAGTTTCGCTCTGAAATTCAGGAACCTCGCTTAGATAGAGTTTTGGTAAATCTGGATCGGGAAAATAACGATAATCATGCGACTCCTCTTTCTCGCGCTGAGAAAAAGTTTTTTGTTTTATTTCATCCCATCCGCGGGTTTCTTGAACAATCTTTTCTCCTTTCTCCAGCAAATCAGTCATCCGTTCAATTTCATAATCAATGGCCCGCTCGGCGGCCCGAAATGAATTAAGATTTTTCACTTCCACCTTGGTGCCAAAACTTTTTGGATCGGCACTAATGGAAATATTGGCTTCCACTCGCATCTCCCCTTTTTCCATATTGGCTTCGGCAATACCGAGGTATTGAAGGAGGAGCTGCAACTCTTTAGCAAAGGCGCTTGCCTCTTCTGCATTTTTAATCACTGGATCAGTGACCAATTCCATTAAAGGCACTCCGGCACGATTAAAATCTACTAGAGAAAAGTCGCCTTGATCATGTTTTGATGTGGCCGTATCTTCCTCTAAATGAATGCGAGTAAGAGCTACTCCACTAAGAACTCCGCCTTTTACTAGAGGGTACTTGTATTGAGAAATTTGATAACCTTTTGGAATATCGGGGTAGAAATAATTTTTGCGATCAAATTCAGTAAAATCTGCCAACTCTCCGCCTACAGCAATACCCATTTTCAGGACGTGTTTAACGGCCTCCTTATTAATAACCGGCAGAGTGCCTGGGTGCCCCATGCAAACTGGACAGATATTTACATTTGGAGATTTCTCGTCGGGATCATTCTTAGAATCGCAGAACATCTTAGTGCGAGTCTTTAATTCAGCATGAATCTCTAATCCGATAGTTGGAAAATATTTTGATTTAGTAGCGGGAGTTTCGAGCATTTATAAAATATAGCACATTAAAACTCGAGCATAACACTCTCGCCTTCTCTTGGGTGAAAGGCGCTGAGACCGAGATAATCACGTAATCGCTGCACCAAGAAAAGGGCCGACTTACTTTCGCCCATTACTACAAATACTTTCTTCACCGTATCGGAAGTTTTTTCCACAAATTCAAATAAATGTTCGGAATCTTTGTGTGAAGAGAAGCCATCGATCTTAGCAATTTGCGCTTTGATAGTAACGTTTTGACCAAGCATGTTGATAGAGCGGGCGCCGTCTACGATTTGGCGGCCGGCGGAGCCGGCCGCCTGATAGCCAATAAAAAGGAGAGTATTATTCGGATCACCTAAATAGTTAATTTCATGATGCTGAATGCGTCCGCCATTCGACATTCCCGATCCAGCAATTATAATCTTCGGATTGGGAACATGAAGTATGGCCTTTGATTCTTCTGAGGTAGAAGTAAAATGCAATTTTGGAAAATTAAAAAGATCGTCTCCTCTCTCGCTAGCCGATCGAGCGACGTCATTAAAATCTGCGCTGTGGCGTTTGTAAACATCGGTAATCTTAATGGCCAGTGGTGAGTCAATATAAACAGGTACTACTGGAATGCGACCCTGCTCAATCAGATTGTTGAGCTCATAAATAATGATTTGGGTTTTTTCCAGAGAGAAAGAAGGAATGATTAAAACTCCATTTCGCTTCACTGTATCTTCAATGACATCTTCAAATTTATCCTGGCGCACAGGAGCCGATTCGTGATTGCGATCTCCATAAACACTTTCCATTAGTAAATAGTCAGCGTCATTAATTTCTTCGGTATCGCGGAGGAGAGGTGATGGGCTGTTACCTAAATCTCCAGTGAAAACAATCTTCTTACCATTATGAGTGAGCTCAATCATCACTGAGCCGAGCACATGTCCAGCATCTTTAAAATAGACACTGAAACCAGGAAGGACTTCGTGATTTTGATGATATGGAATAGTCTGCCAATTAATAAAAGTATTTTTGACATCTTGTTCTTCGTAGATAGGTAATACTCCGTGGCGGGTAGCCTCCTGTTTCAACAACTTAACACTATCTTCTAGCATTAAGGGGGCTAGCTCTCGGGTTTCCGGCGTAGAATAGATAACTCCCTTAAATCCATCTTTTAGGAGTTTAGGGATACGGCCTAAATGATCGGTGTGAGCATGAGTGACAAATAAAACATCGATGGTGGCAGGGTCATAGGAAAAATTGCGCCGATTAGTAGCATCCGCATCTTGATCCCCTTGCTCTAAACCGCAGTCGATTAAAATTTTATATTTATCACTTTCTAATAAAAAATTAGCCCCAGTGACAGTATCGGCTCCCCCGCAGAAAGTTAACTTTAATTTTTCGCTCATTGTCGTAAGTATATCTTAAATTATTATAGCTGTCAGAAAATAGGCCAGGAGGCCGCCAAGCAAATCCATTAAGAGATCTAAGACTGTGTCTCTAAAAAAATATGGAGAATAGTGGATGATTCCAAAATGATATTCGTAAATTTCCCACAAAATGCCTACTAAAAGAATATAGATAATAAAAATAATGAAGGTGGCGCGTTTATTTGTTACTTTGAAATAATTTGAGTAATAAAAAAACCATCCAAAAAATAGGGTGGCACTTAGCCCGCCTAGAAAATGAATGGCCTGATCAATCCACCCCGATTGCCAATATAAATAAAAATGTTTAGCCAGATGATCAAAGCTGACTGTTAAAGCTACCAATAATATAGAAATGGTGAAAAGTATGATCGATTTCACTTATTTATTATACCAAGAGCCGGCCGCGTTGCGGCCGGCTCTTCGATAGGATTATCCCAGACATTTAGCCCAGCTTTTTGCCAGGTGGGTGCTCTGAAATGCACACCAAGGTGTACATTTACGAGTGAGCTCCCTGATTACATAGTAATCTAGACAATGTCTTTGAATAATCCTGCCCTCATTATCATCCCATCTAAAATAATTGCAAGTCTAGACTTTATCGAAATTTTATCTTCTATTGATCTAAGAAGAGTAGCAATTTTTCCAACCTCCATCACGTACCTCTTCGGAGCGGTCGGAGGACCGAATGCTGCCTCAGAAGTACATGATTCCGTTTGAAAAAATGAATTTATTCTAAGATTCCGTCCAAATTGACATCGTAGAGAATCTCATCTTGAATCAGTCGGTAATTTGTCATTTCATTCTCGTTAAACCAGTGTTTGATCTCCATTTCTGCTTCTTCTGGAGAGCCAGAAGCGTGAACGAGGTTGCGAACCGCTCGGCCATCAGTATCAGACATTTGATATGAATCTAGAACGAAATCTCCACGAATAGAACCGACATCAGAAGTTAAGGGTTCCGTTCCACCAGTAATCTTTCGGACAATTTTCACTGCATGAGCTCCCTGCCAGACCATCGGTATTACAGGCCCACTGGAAAGATACTTCTTTAAGCCAGCAAGGATTTTAGCTGTAATTTCTAAGGGGTCCATC
Source organism: Minisyncoccia bacterium (assembly GCA_038215155.1). Lineage (GTDB taxonomy): Bacteria > Patescibacteriota > Minisyncoccia > Phycocordibacterales > CAJBRS01 > JADGRH01. The sequence goes on along the minus strand of JBBQRF010000002.1, from coordinate 114,465 downwards.
GAAGGTGGAGTCAATCCTTTATCTTGATATCCTTTAATAGTTTTTTCACCCGTCACTCGTCGCCAGTTTGGATCTAAGGTGTAATGTTTTTCTATGTGTTCTATATCAGGTACGATCATTTTTATGCCAAGTAATTTTAAGCCGGCTTTTTCATAGCGCTTGATAATTTCGCCAATCAGAGTTCGCTGAACTCCATCGGGCTTAATGATGACTAGGGTGCGTTCTTCTTTGTGGTGGGGCATTTTGGAAATTTAGAATTTAATAAGTAAGAATCATATCTTACATGAAACCGGCATATTGTTCTAGTTTGTATATTAAGTCTGTTTTTTTCTTAACGCCTTCCGCATTTTCTATTTAGAGAGCACACATAATCGCTTGCTAGCGATTTGTTCTCGCTCGCCAATCAAGAAAATAAGGCGCCCAAAAATTTGCCTGCGCCGCTATCGTCTCCGCCTATGCGCGCCTCCGGTACCAAATTTTTTGGCTGTTATTTTCTAATTGGCTGCGCAGTCTCTCTAAATAGAAAATGCCGAAGGCCTGAAAATACCTCTCCTTTCTACTTAACTAAAAAACCATTTGAAGAAATCTGCCTGGAAAATCCGGATGTGTCCTGAGACTTTTAGCGAGGGTAAGACTTGGCCTAGCGGACCCAAATTGACTGACGCGCCTCGACAAAAGTCTTAGGACATAGGAGGATTTTCCTAATTAAACCTTAGTAGCAGCGGCGCGATACTTCTCCATAATTCGCCCCTCTACTAGCTCCCTCTCTTCGCCAAATTTCAAATATGATAACTCCTTCAACTTATCTATTAAGTCCGCATTACCTTTTGGCAGAAATCCTAACTGCTCAATACTGAAAGGTTTAATCGGCTTGCCGTGAGAAAGCATTTTAATGTAAGCATTATGATTGTCCACATTCATTAAATCGTGGGCTGAAAAGACTGGAGCAAATTGTTTTTCTAGAAACTCTGCATCATCGCTACCTACTCTAAAAGAAGCCATAGTTCCCACGTTTCCAAAGACAGCATCTTTTATTTTCTCTTCTAATTGCTTAATAAATTGGTGAGCAATTGTAAGGGAGAGTTTGTACTTTCGTGCTTCAGAAAGAATGGTGGCAATAGAATCAGTGGTAATGTTCTGAAACTCATCAATGTATAGATAAAAAGGTGGTAAGTCTTGGCCAAGAGAATCTACTCGAGAAAGCGCGGACATTAAAATTTTCCCTACTAAAATTAGACCGATGAGATTAGCGTTAATATCACCGAGACGACCCTTGGCTAAATTTACCAGCAAGATCTTACGATTATCCATGATCTCTCGAAAGTTAAATGAAGAATGTTCTTGGGCAATAATCGGCCGCATGATGTCATTGGATAAAAAGACGTCAAATTTAGAAGTAATGTAGGGAACAATATTCGCAAGTGATGATTCTCCTCCGGCTTTCTCTGCAATGTCTCGCCAAAACTGAACAACGATTGGATTTTTACAACGTGAGAGTTTCAACTCGCGAAAACTTTTTTGAGCTAAAACACGCGAAACATCTAAAAGGGTGTTACCAGTCTCCGGATCTTCAATGACGAGCATGGTGGCGTTTCGAAAGTATTGTTCAAACATAGGACCTCCAGCCACTTTCATATCAAAAAGTTTATTGAAGATAGAGAGCATTTCATTTACAACGAAAGTCTTCTGCTCGGGGTAACGTGGGTCGTATTCAAGCATGTTTAGAGCCATTGGGCGGGGCGTGTAGCTTGGATCAAAATAAATAACGTCCTCGTAACGAGATTGGGGAATGTTAGCGAGAATGTCCTGAATATCAGAACCGTGAGGATCAATCATACAGACACCATCACCATTTCTAATATCTTGGATGATCATGTTCTTAAGGAAAGTGGTCTTGCCTGTACCAGTTTGTCCGACGGCATAAAAGTGACGCAGACGATCTTCGGGAGCCATGTGGATTTTCGTCTCAAGATTGCGATGACGATTAATTCCAATAAGAATGCCCTCATTCCCCAAATCAACGGGCGCCGGAGCGGTGGCTGCATGAGCCGAGCGAAGCTCGGCGGAGTGGACCACTCCGGCGCTTGGAAAGTGCATTAAAGTAGTAGCCTCTTTCAGATTTATTTTAAGAGATTCATCTTTATCAAAGTATCGAAAGGAAAAATGACGCACTAGATTGGCTAGAGTAGAACCTTTTTCCTCTCGGAATCTAATAGCATTACCGGTAGTATTATCAAATTGATTAAAGGCCGATTGGATTTCCGAAAGAATTTCCTTCGCCCGATATTCTGTCTTAGCTGAGGTGATAATCCGCAAATTAGCCTCAATAACCGGACTTTCTATCTTCTCTCGGATATTTTCAAGAGTCTTCTCATCGGTCGAAGATTTTTCCTTTGAATCACCTTTTATAGTGCCGACTGCTAAATCCAAGGCAGCATTTTTACTAGTCTTAAATAATTCTCCGACTAAACTATGTTTGATATCAATGGCTTTCTTCAATGGGACGCCCTTTTGAATTTCTTTTAGGGCGTCTTTGTAGCGCGAGGTGTAATAATCTCCCGCTGGATTAAAAACTAACTGAATAGCTGCCCCTTCTCCGTGCTGTTCTAATTTAGAAAAAGTATTTAAAAGAACGTTTAGAGGGTCGAAATTGAATTGATCATAATTTTTAATTGGAAAAATTGGATTAGTCGATTGAACTCCATAGGATCCAGCAGTAGCACCAAGATCAGTGAAAACATTGTAATCATTTGTCTGAAGAGTAATGGTGGCTTTTGGAAAAATGGAAAGTAATTGTTTTTCAAATAAGTCTCGCTTAGCATCGGGAACTGAAGCGTAAAAAATAAATTCTTGACTTCCGATAGAGTTGGCGAGCTCGATGGTAAAGAAGTTTTCTTCAGCCCGCAGATCGGCATGCTTTAGAGATACGGAAAGCATGCCCGCATAAAATTGCTCCATAGAGGATAAAACTTCTTTTAGACCGTGAGTTTTTTCGTCCTTTTCAACGTCCATAGGCAAGGAAATTTCATAGAGAGTGTGGCGGAGAGCCTTGGCGATGAGAGTTTTTTCTTTTAGCCCCTCGACTGGAAATCCCTGCTTAATATATTCCACTAGGAAGCGGTGGAAATCGTCTTCAATATGGGGATTATTCATTTTCTCCACTACTGACAACGCATTCATAATGCCCTTTTCTTGGAGCAAGCCGAGAAGCTCACTCATTTTTGCATCATGAGATTCGGGAGACAGATTTAAAACTATCGCATCAACATGCGATTCGAGCATGGCATGGCCTTTATCTAAAACATCCGCCGGATGCTGGTTTTTATATTCTTTTAGTTCAGATCTAATTACTTCCTCTCGGTTAAACTGCTCTTTATTTTTAGAGAGTTCGCGTTCTTTTTCCGCAATCTTCTCCCGCAAATATTGAAGCTCTTCTTCGGCTGAAGAAAATTTAGTTTCTGGACTAGTGCTAATAGGTGCTTCCATCAACAAAATTATATCACGCCTATCTCAGAGAGTTTTATTTAGTTAATATTTCTGGTCCTTTATCAGAGATGGCAATAGTGTGTTCAAAATGGCAGCTTCTCTTGCCGTCTGTGGTACGAAAAGTGTAACCGTCTTTATCTACAAAGGTTTCTTTGCTACCTTCATTGAGCATGGGCTCAATGGCGAGAACCATGCCAGCTTTAAGTATCACTCCTTCCCCGGCTTTGCCAAAATTTGGAATGAAAGGGTCTTCATGAACGGCGTGGCCGACGCCGTGGCCGCCGAGCTCTTCTGGAAGGGTGAAGCCAGCGCGAGTAGCAACGGCTTCTATGGCCGCACCGATGTCGCCGGTGCGGCTGCCGACCCTGGCGGCGGCGATAGCCGCCGCCAGGGTCTCCTTCCCCGCCGCTAATAATCTCGTAGCGGAATCATCAATCTTTCCTACGCCAAATGTAATAGCACTATCAACAATCATTCCGTCATGACTAATGCCCATGTCTAGAGAAACGATATCTCCTTCTTTTAAAATTCGGCCACTTCCCTTATTGGGAATGCCGTGAACAATTTCATCATTAATTGAAATACAAATTGAAGCAGGGTATGGTCGAGCGGCGCCTTCAGGCTGATAGTTAAGAAAAACAGGAATAACTTGCTGTGCCTTACAAAGCTCATCAGCGAAAACATTGAGGTCCTTAGTATTGGTACCGGGCACAAGGCGTCCGGCAATTTCATTGAGAATGGCGGCAAGGATTTTTCCTCCTTGACGCAATTTTTTAATTTCTTCTGCTGTCTTTAGTTTAATCATTAATAAAAAATTTTGCCGGAAGCGAAATTTTTACTTTAGTTTTTCTCCAAAAGCTGCTTGAATGACGTCAAAATGGACCTTGTCAGCATTCTGCTCTCCATTAATTTCCAGAAACTGGTAATCAGGATTATTCTGAAAATACTCAACGGCTGGAACTACATCCTTTTCAAACCAGTCTAGACGCTTCTTTACTTCCTCCACATTTATATCATCGGCTCGGCCACGTCGTTTTAAATGAGTTTCGGACCATTCCCGTCCAACATTTAAATAAATTACTTTAGAATTTTGTTTTTTATAAAACTTGATAGCTGAATCCAAAACCCTTGCTTCTGCCAAGGACCGAGGAGTGCCATCAATGATTAAGTGCTCGTTCTCAGTAAAATTTTCAATGATAATATTTGACCACATCCACACTGCCAAAAAGTCCGGCTGTCTTTCACCACTCATAGCCACCTCTTTAGCAATCTTGCTGGTGAAATTATCTCGTTCAATGAATTCTCTAAAACGAGCACCCGTTTCCATGTAAAAAATCAAATGATTCTCCTTGTCTTCCGTATTAATATATTTATGAAGCAGATCTGATTGCGTACCTTTGCCACAACCACTGCGCCCTACAAAAATAATAGTTTGAGGAATCATTTCTAATATTCGCGCATACCGAGCTGCGCATCAATTTTCTTAACTAAATCCAAAACCACGGACACGGCAATGAGAAGTGCGGTTCCTCCAATGGCTAGCGACTGATTACCTGTGAACGCTCGAGCGACAAGTGGCAGAACGGCGATGACTCCGAGGAAAAGTGCCCCCACTAGAGTAATTCTGGTTAGAACCTTACTCATGTATTCCGAAGTAGAGTTTCCGGGGCGTACGCCGGGAATAAAAGCGCCACTCTTCTGAAGATTAGTCGATATAGTCCCTGGATCAAAAGTAACGGCTGTATAAAAATATGTGAAAAGAAAAACTAGGACGAAATAAGAAATGCCGTAAACTAATTGATTAGCCAATAGGGACAATATCGTCGCGGAGGTGGAGGCAATCCAGACATGTGAAGATGTTTGAAAAAAACGGAAAATCATTTGAGGAAAAAGTAAAATTGAGAGAGCAAAAATAATGGGAATGACTCCAGATTGATTTAGGCGCAATGGAAGATAAGTTGAAACCCCGCCATAGACTTTGTTTCCTCTGACTTGTTTAGCATAGGTGACAGGAATTGGTCTTTCCGCTTCTGTCACCACCACAACGCCGTAGACAATTAAGATAGCCCCTGCTAAAAATAGTAAGTAAGTTGGAATTTGTGATTGATCAAAAGTATAAAATAGCTGCAATAAATCCTGAGGGAGACGTGACACAATACCGGCAAAAATTAGAATTGAGACTCCGTTCCCAACACCGAATTCCGTAATTAATTCGCCAATCCACATTAATAAAATTGAGCCCGCAGAAATAACTAAAATATTGGTGACCAATCCTAAGGTATCTAAATGCGCCACTACTCCCTGTTTCTGGAAGAGAATCATGTAAGCAAAAGCTTGAAGAATAGCCAAAGGTAGCGTCAGAAGGCGAGAATATTGAGTGAATTTCATTCGTCCAGCTTCACCCTCCTCTTGATACATTGCCTTAAGGCGTGGGGACATCATAGTTAATAGCTGCATAATAATGGAGGCAGTGATGTAAGGAGCTACTCCTAACATAATAATTGAAAGAGTAGAGAGTCCGCCACCTGAGAAAACTCCTAGTAGGCCGAAGAATGCGTTGTTATTAAAGAAGTTAGCTAATTGGGCGTGATCAATATTTGGAACAGGAATAGCGGCTAATAGACGAAAAAGCACTAGCGCCACTAAAACAAAAATAATCCGCTTGCGGATTGCTGGATCACTGAAGATTGCTTTTAATTTTTCTATAAATGTATTCATAGAGAATATTTTACTTTATCGTACCGCCAGCTTTTTCTATTTTACTTTTAGCGCCAGAAGAAGCCAAGCATCCTTGAATGTTTAGTTTTTTGGTTAGTTCACCATCTCCCAGAATTTTCACTACGGGAGATTTTCCTTTATAGAGATTTACTACTTTCTTTTGGACCAAAGTGGTAACTGAAATTTTGTCACCATTATTAAATACCTTTTCGAGAACCGCTAAATTAATAGTGATTGGTTTTTCTTGAATACTTAGAAAGGAATTTTTGCCACGGCCGCGTAGTTTTGGTAATTTTTTAATGATATCCCGCAACTCAGGGCGGAGTTTGCGCCCAGAGCGAGCTTTCTGACCCTTAGTTCCGCGTCCGGCGGTCTTCCCTCTTTTTCCACCACGACCAACTGCGAGGGACTTTTTATTTTTATGAATTCTTTTTAGGTGATTTGATTGCATGTTTTTAGTCTTTCTTTAGGGCTTTTAGGACTTGACCACTTTAAGACTCGACAGAGCTTTGATAGCGGCCCTGGCGTTATTGAGTTTATTCTTAGTTCCAGAGTGAAGCTTGGCGGTAACATCTTTAATACCAGCTAGATCAATGACGTCCCGAACGGAACTTCCCGCGGCAATTCCACGCCCTTTGGCAGGGAAAATTTCCACCCGAGCACTTGAGAATTTGGCCTTAATTTCATGCGCAATAGACATGTCGCTAGTTGTTCTTACTGTAATCATATTCTTCTTGGCATTTTTCAAAGCTTTCTCGATTGCTAAAGATGTATCGCCGGCTTTACCGGTTCCAACCCCCACTTGGCCCTTTCGATTACCAGCTACTAGTGCCACGCTGAAACTGAAGCGGCGACCTCCAGCAGCCACTCGAGTTACTCGGCGGATAGCAATGATTCGTTGATCGAATTCTGGTTTAGCACGGGGCTCACGGCGAGGTTTTCGTTCGTTTTTTGTGCGAGCATTACGAAAAGACCCTCGTTGTGGACGATCTCCTTGTGAAGGAACTTGAGCCGGAGCCGCCGGAACGGCGGCTCCGGCCGCTTCTTCTACAGTTCCTTCGTTATTTAAATTTTTATTTTCTTCATCCATATTATTATCTTCGTAAACTGATGATTATCTTCTTACTAAAATTTCAGCCCCCCTTCCCGTGCCCCTTCCGCTAAAGCCTTTACCCGACCGGTATAGATAAAACCTCCTCGATCAAATACTGCAGTCTTAATATTTTTTTCCTGTGCTACTTTGGCTAACTCTTCGCCAACTTTTTTAGCTTGCTCAATCTTTCCTTTTACTTTAATTTTTGCCGAAGAAAAAGAGGCGAGAGTTTTACCATTTTCGTCATCAATAAGCTGGGCGTAAATGTATTTGTTTGATTTGAAAACCGAAAGTCGAGGCATACTCATTGATCCTGAAACCTTAGATCGGATTCTTTTGCGTCGTCTATTCCTTTGTTCAATTTTGGTATTCATTTTAGACAGATTGCTATACAGATTTCTTTCCTTGCTTGCGACGAACTATTTCTTTTTCATATCGAATACCTTTTCCTTTGTATGGTTCTGGTTTCTTAAGCGCTCGAATTTGAGAAGCAAATTGTCCTACCGTTTCTTTATCAGCGCCGGTAATAGTAACAACATTTTTTTCTACCAATACTTTTATTTCAGCAGGAATTTCTACTTTAACCTGATGAGATAATCCAATATTCAAAACTAAATTGGTTCCAGAAACTTCCGCTTTGTAACCAATCCCTTCAATAATTAATTTCTTTACGTAAGGATTATTTACTCCCTCAATCATGTTAATAATGTGAGAGGCATAAGTTCCCCAGAGCGCTTGAGTTTCCAAATTCTCGGATGTGGGTACCAAGGTGATATTTTGACCATCTATCTTAATGTTCACCACATCAGTGAATTTCTTTGAAAGCACACCCTTTGGGCCTTTAATATCAAGGACGCCTGAAGATAGTTTTACTTCAGTGTTTGCGGGAATGGTAATGGTTTGTTTGCCGACTCGTGACATGTATTTTAGGTAAAAGTTCTTAAAGTTTTTAAAGTTTATAAAGTGTTTGCTTTACGAACTTTATGAACCTTATAACTTTTATAAACTTCTTACCATATCTTAAACAATGCTTCGCCTCCGACCTTTTCTTTCCGAGCTTCTTTATCGGTCAGAATTCCTTTAGGAGTTGTTAGCACTAGTGTGCCGAAGCTTGATCGAACCGGTCGAATTTCTTTAGCTTTTTGGTAGACGCGCTTGGAAAATTTAGAAACTCTTTCTACTCCGCTAATGCGTGGTTTTTTATCGTCTTCGTAAACTAGACCGACTTCGATGAATTTAGTGATCTTTTTTCCCTTTTTGCTTAAGCCCTGCACATACCCTTCTTTCTCCAGTACTTCCAGAACAGCCACTTTCATTTTTGAATAAGGAACAGTAACAGTTTCATGGCCAGCCATGTTAGCGTTCTTTATTTTAATGATTAGGTCTGCGATAGGGTCTTTCATTTTGCTTAGGATATTATGATTACCAGGACGATTTCTTAATACCAGGAATTTTGCCGTCATTAGCCGCTTCACGGAAACAAATTCGGCAGAGGGCAAAGTCCCTCATATAGCCATTCTTCCGACCACAGCGAAAACAACGACGAACTACTCGGCTTTGGAATTTTGGCGGTCGAGCCGCCCGAGCTTTTACAGAAGTTTTGGCCATAATTAAAAAATGGATAAAAAATAGCTCAAATCGAGCTTCGATTCATATTATCAGAGGAGAAATAGAAGTCAAATTAAGCTTTTTTAAAGACGAAACCTAAATTTTCCATCATCTTTTGGGTCTGATTTCGGTCTTTAGAGTTAGTGACTAGTGTGACTGCCAAACCAAAAACATCTTTCAATTCCTCGTCAGAAGTCTCAGGAAAAATGCTGTGCTCTTTAATACCGACGGTATAATTGCCAATCTCGTCGAGAGCGGAGAGTTTAATGCCTCGGAAGTCTCGAGTACGAGGTAATGCTACATTTACTAACTTCTCTAGAAAATCGTACATCCTCTCACCTCGTAGTGTTACTTGGAAACCAATCTCGTCACCTTCGCGAATTTTAAAAGTGGCAACAGATTTCTTGGCCGCTCGAGGAGAAACCTTCTGGCCAGAAATTTTAGTAATTCTATCAGCAATTAATTCCTTCTTCTTCGGATCTTTAATAGAGCCAGTAGCCGAACTTAGCACCACTTTCATTATTTTTGGCGCCTGCATGCGATTCTTATATTTAAACTCCCCTTTAAGGGTTTCAAAGATTTTATTTTGTTTTTCTTTAATGGTTGTCATATTTTTCTTCTGAGAATCCCTCTAAAACTATAGGGTCTTCCCTGACTTCTTATGAATGCGTACGTATTCGCCTCCGACCAACTTTTTCCCTATTCGGCCGCGTTTTCCACTGTCATCTACAATCATGACGTTTGAGATGTGAACAGGAGAAGATATTTCAATAATCTGCCCCTTTTGATTGGCTTGTTTAGCTTTCTGGCTTCGCTTCTTAATGTTTATTCCCTGAATAAGCACTGAATTCTTAGCCGGAAAAGCCCGGGCAATCTTACCAGTTTTGCCCTTATCTTTACCTGTGATCACTATTACGTTGTCTCCTTTCTTTAATTTCATATTATTTAGTCTTTAACGTCCCTAAGGTCTTTAAAGTCTGTAAGGTCACCTGATGGAAAGTCTTCGACTTTATGGACATTATGGACTTTAGAGACATTATGGATTATTTATACTATCTCCGGCGCTCGTGAAGCAATGGTCTGATAACCAAATTCGGAAATTTCTCGAGGGATGGGCCCGAATACACGACCGGCAATGGGCTCTTTCTTTCCTTTCTCTAAAATTACTACGGCGTTTTCATCGAAGCGAATATATGAACCGTCCTTGCGACGAAAGGCCTTTTTCTGTCGCACTACTACTGCCTGTAATACATCTTTTTTCTTTACTTGCTTGCGCGGCTCAGCTTTTTGAACAGAAAGAACTACCTGTTCGCCTATTTCAGCGTAACGCTTTTTTGATGATCCAAGTACTTTGAAAATACGGCCGATTTTGGCTCCAGAATTATCAACAATATTTACGATGGATCGTGGCTGAATCATATTAATTAATTACTTTAAAATGTTTATCTTTAGAAATAGGCTTACATTCCTCAATGTCCACTTTTTCGCCAATCTTATGAAGATTACCCGCATCATGTGCCTTATATCGTTTGGCGTGCTTAATATACTTACCATATTTTGGATGCTTTACATATCGCTCTACCTTTACCACGATTGTATCCTTCATTTTGTCAGACATAACTATCCCCGAAAGGATTTTACGCTTAGTAGACTTATTTGTTTCTGAGGTTGGGGTGTTCATGATGATTTTAAACTTTCAAACTTTTAGATTTTTGTGTATTTAATTCAGTTAAGATTCTAGCAATGTCCTTTCGCACCGCTCGGCCTTCCTTTACATTCTTCACTGATGTACCAGCCAGACTAAAGCGAAATTTCTTTAAGGCCTCTCTTTTTTCTTTGAGAGTTTTGGATAATTCCGATCCTGCTTTTCCTTTGTAATTATTTTTCTTCATTTTAACTATGGTTTTTATACCCGACTAACAATTCTTGTCTTAACCGGTAATTTTGTAGCAGCCTTTCGTAATGCCTCTCGGGCAACACTTTCTTCCACCCCGTCAATTTCAAATAAAATGCGTCCAGGCCAAACTTGGAATTCATAGCCCTGGAGATCCCCTTTACCCTTTCCCATTCCCACCTCTGCTGGTTTAGCAGTATATGGTCGGTCGGGAAATATGCGAATCCAAATCTTCCCTACCTTGCTTACGGAACGAGCCAAGACCTTGCGGGCTGATTCAATTTGATTAGAGCGCACTCGGGATGCAGATGTAGCTTTTAAGCCAAATGATCCAAAGGAAAGAGTGATGCCGCGCGTTTCCACTACCGTCTTTTTGGAATTAACTCGGCCAGTTTGCCATTTTCGATGTTTTACTTTTTTAGGATATAGCATGGTAATTAGGTAGTTTTCTTATCTTTTTCAAAAATCTCGCCCCTATAAATCCAGACTTTGATACCGATATTGCCGTAAGGCATATGGGCTTCGTATCTAACGAAATCGATGTCGGCGCGGAAGGTTTGAAGGGGAATACGCCCTCTCTTAAGCTCCTCTTTTCGAGACATGTCGGCGCCGCCGAGACGACCCGAAAGGAGAATCTTAACACCTAAAACATCGCGATTAGCCATGGCTTTTTCTACCATCTGCTTCATTACCCGTCGGAAAGGTAGCCGCTTTTCCAAACTTTCCGCAATCATCTGAGCAAGAATTGCAGCATTAGATTCAGGAGAGCGAATTTCTTCAATGTCGATTTTTAGTTCTTCGTTCGTCAGTGCAATGCCGAGCTTGCGCATCTGCTTGGAAATATCGTTGCGGAGTTTTGTGGCACCCTCCCCACTTCGGCCAATGATCATACCTGGACGAGAGCTTTTAATAATTATTCTAAGATTTTTTTGATTACGCTCCATTTCAATTGCGCTAACATAAAGTCCTCGCATTTTCTTTTCAAGCCATTCTCGAATTAAAATATCGCAACGCAAAAAATCCCTGTATTGCTTATTCACTCCAAACCATCGAGATTTCCAGTCTCTAATTATGCCTAAACGATGTGAATATGGATGAACTGTGTGTGACATGTTATTTAGTTGCTAGTGAAATGGTAACGTGGCTGGTGCGCTTATTAATAGCAGAGGCAGAACCACGAGCGCGAGGCATTATACGTTTCAAAGTAACGCCTTTATTTACTTGAATTTCCTTGATGTAGAGCTTGCTTTCATCTGCGTCTAGATTTTTAGCGTTAGCGATTGCACTTTTCAGTAATTTAGTCAGTTCTACCGCCGCTCTCTTATTGGCAAACTGCAAAGTCACCAGCGCGTCGCTGGTTTTCTTGCCTCTAATCAAGTCTGCAACGAGGCGGACTTTTCGAGGTGATTGTCTGTAAGTTTTAAGGGCTGCTTTCATATATAAAAATTATTTAGCGGGGGCCTTATTTGTGGCGCCGTCCGCCGCCGCGCGTGCTGACTTAGCGGCATTAATTTCCGCCTCTTTTGCGGCAGCCTCCTGTTCCTTCTGCATCTTTCCTCCGTGTCTTAAGAATTTCTTAGTAGGAGAAAATTCCCCTAGCTTGTGGCCAACCATTTCTTCTGTAACAAAGACTTCTAAATGCTGCTTTCCATTGTGAACTCCAAAAGTAAAGCCGATCATTTCTGGACTAATATCGCTGCGGCGTGCCCAAGTTTTAACAACCGCCGATTCTCCTGGCTTTTTTCCACTAATCTTCTTTAATAATTTGGCGTCCACAAATGGACCTTTTTTGAGTGATCGTGTCATTTAATCTTATTTTTTGACTGAAAATGCCGCCCCTGGCGGCTTAAAACATACTAGCAGAAAGGGAGATGCTGTCAAATTAAAATGCTGAATTACCGCTTCTTTCCTACTTTTCGGCGGGAGACAATCATGCGATTTGAGTATTTTTTAGCCCGGCGGGATTTCTGGCCTTTTCCAGTTGGCTTACCGTAAATACTTTTAGCTCGGCGAGTTCCTCGGCCTTGCTTTCCTTCTCCTCCTCCGTGTGGGTGATCAACGGGGTTCATAGCGGTTCCTCGAACGGTTGGTCGAATACCTTTCCAACGAGAACGCCCTGCCTTGCCGAAATTTTGCAGCCGATTTTCATCATTAGAAACTTCTCCGATAGAAGCCCAGGCGCTGTCTTTAATTTTTCGTACTTCGGTGGATGGTAATTTCACCTGAGAATATCCTTCGTCTTGAGCAATTACTTCAGCATAGTTGCCAGCAGCTCGAGAAAGGACGGCGCCCGAACCTGGCTTTACTTCTACATTGTAAATAAAAGTTCCGACAGGAATATTTCGTAGTGGCAAGCGATTCCCTGCTTTTACTTCGGCTTTTTCAGAGATTAAAATAGTGTCTCCTACTTTTAATGACTTGGGTAAGAGAGTGTAACGCTTTTCACCATCAGCATAAACTAAAAGAGAGATAAATCCGGAACGGTTAGGATCGTATTCAATGGTAGTGATTTTAGCTGGAATATCTTTTTTATTAAAAGTAAAATCCACTTCGCGATAAAGTCGCTTGTGACCAGATCCTTTGTGTCGAGTAGTGATGCGGCCTTGATTGTTTCTTCCCACTGCGCGCTTAAAGCCTTTGGTTAAAGACTTCTCTGGCTCCGTAGCGTTAAAAACTCCACGATAGCTAACGTGGCTCATTTGTCGGCGTGATGGGGATGTGGGTTTGTAGGACTTCATGATTAAATTTCAATACGATCTCCTGCTTTTAAATAAACATAAGCTTTCTTAACCCCTTTTGTACGGCCCTTAATACCTTTCTGGGTGACAGTTTTTCTTGGAGTGCGGGCAATATTAACAGCAATAGGATTGACCTTGTAAACATCCCTAATCTCTCGAGAGACATCTTTTTTAGTAGCCGTTTCAGCAATTTCAAAAGTATAGACATTGGCACTATTAACTAAGCTCGCCTTTTCAGTAACGCGGGGTCGAAGAATAGCCATACTATTGTGTAAATGATTTGCCATATTATTTTTGCATCTTACTTTCTATGAACTTCACCGACTCGCTGGGATTGGTGATGACTAGAAACTTGTGATTCATAACATCAAGGACGTTAAGGTTGCGAACTTCGTCTACCATCAGATTGCCGAAATTATTGAAACTCTTTTTGACGTTTGCATCCTTGCTTGAAAGCGCAATGTAAGCAGAGCGATTCACTTTTAGTGAGCTAAGAACTGCTTTAGCGTCTTTAGTCTTTGGAACGGTAAAGTTAAGATTTTCCACAAAAATTATCTCGCCTTCCTTAAATTTTTTAGAAATAACTGTGTAGAGTGCTTTAGCTCGCATTTTTTTGTTGATTTTCTTCTTGTAGTTCTTGGCTTTTTTTGGACCATGAGCTACTCCTCCACCAACCCAAATAGGAGAACGGGTAGAGCCGTGACGGGCGCGTCCGGTGCCTTTCTGTTTCCAAGGTTTTTTTCCTCCTCCAGATACATCGCCTCGATCTTTAGTATGTGCCCAGGCGTTCCGTTGATTATTTTGGATGGAAGTAGTGACTTGGTGAACAAGATCAGCATTCCAAGGCAAACCGAAAACAGTTTCTGGCAAATTTATGTTGCCCGCTTCTTTACCTTGTTGATTGTAAATTTTTGCTTCCATTTTATTTTGCCACGATTTCTACTAAGGTGCCGCGAGTGCCGGGAATGGCTCCTTTTATTAAAATTTCTTCTTTTTCAGAATCTACGTTAATAACTTCCAGATTCTTAACAGTGACCCGGTCGCCACCCATACGTCCGGCCATCCGGCGTCCTTTAAAAACTCGCTGGTAACCAGCGGTGCCGATAGAACCAGCCTCGCGCTCTGAGTGCTTTTGACCATGACTTCTCGGACCGCCATGGAAACCGTGTCGCTTAACCACTCCCTGGAAACCTTTTCCTTTAGAAGTAGCGGAAACTGTGACTTTGTCGCCGGGGGCGAAAATCGCCGAGGTGATTTTCGCCCCTCTTTTCATTTCTGATGATTCAGCGGAGGAAATTCTAAATTCTTTAATGTGTCGAAGGTTGCCCAAATCTTTTAGGTGGCCTTTCTGGGCTTTTTTTATTCTTTTCTCTCTTCTCTCACCCATTCCGACTTGCACTGCCTCATACCCATCTTTTTCTTTAGTCTTTATTTGAGAAACAACCATGCCTGCAGTTTTAATGACCGTAACAGGATAAACCTTGCCACTCTCATCAAAAACCTGAGTCATTTTCTGTTTTGTTCCTAAAATAAATTTCATCTTAAATCATTTTTACATCAATACTGACTCCACTTGGTAAGCTCAAATTAGTGAGGGCCTCCACCACTTTAGCGGTAGGATTTACTATGTCAAGCAAACGCTTATGAACTCTCATCTCAAACTGCTCTCTGGCGTTTTTGTAAACGAAAGCGGAGCGATTCACCGTGTATTTTTTAATTTCAGTTGGGAGAGGAATGGGACCCAAAACTGTAGCGTCATATCGAAGAGCGGTGTCCATAATTTGCTTAACTGATTGATCAAGTATTTTGGATTCGTAAGCTCGTACTCGAATGCGCAATTTTGAGATACCTTCTGCGGCCGCTTTAACGGCCGCAGTTTTGGGAGCTGTGGCGCGACCTTTAGAGGCGCCGCCTGTTTTAGTAGCTCGAGGTGTCTTCGCTTTTGAAGTGGTAGTTTTTGTTTTTTTAGTTGTTTCACTCATAGGCTATAAGGTCCTTAGTGTTTTCAACGTCCTTAAAGTTTTTTGTCTTGCGACAAGAATAACTTTAAGGACTTTAAAAACTTTATGGACTTCTACGCGGTAATCTTAGTAACTACTCCAGCGCCCACTGTCTTTCCACCTTCTCGAATAGCGAAGCGTTGTTTTTCTTCAAGAGCAACCGGTGCAACCAATTTTACTTTGAAAGTAACAGTGTCTCCCGGCATAACCATTTCTACTCCTTCATTTAGAGTTACTTCTCCAGTTACGTCAGTAGTTCGAATGTAGAACTGAGGTTTGTATCCAGTAAAGAATGGAGTATGTCGGCCACCTTCTTCTTTCTTCAAAATGTAGACTTCAGCTTCAAATTCAGTGTGAGGAGTGACAGAACCACTCTTTGCTAAAACTTGACCACGATGTACGTCTTCCTTTTTAGTACCTCGGAGTAAGATTCCAGCATTATCTCCAGCAAGACCTTCAGCCAAAGATTTATTGAACATTTCAATTCCAGTAATAGTGGTCTTGGTAGTAGGGTGAAGTCCGATGATTTCTATTTCTTCACCTACCTTTACCTTTCCTCTCTCAATTCTCCCTGTAACTACAGTTCCTCGGCCTTCAATAGAGAAGATGTCTTCTACGGGCATAAGGAAAGGCTTTTCAATTTCTCTGATAGGAGTTGGGATGTAGGTGTCCAAAGCGTTGATAAGATCTACAATTGGCTTAGCACTTTCATCATCAATGCTTTTAGCTTCAAGGGCTTTAATAGAAGAACCTCGGATAACAGGAGCATTATCTCCATCGAAATCATTCTTAGTAAGAAGTTCTCGAATTTCTGCTTCCACTAGGTCAATCAAATCCTTATCATCTACCATGTCGCACTTATTTAGATAAACGATCATCTTAGGCACTCCAACTTGTTTAGCCAAGAGTACGTGCTCGCGAGTTTGGGGCATAGCTCCATCGGTAGCAGCTACTACAAGAATAGCGCCGTCCATTTGAGCCGCTCCAGTAATCATGTTCTTGATGTAATCGGCGTGACCAGGGGCGTCAATGTGAGCGTAGTGACGGTTTGGAGTCTCGTATTCAGAATGGTGAAGGGCAATAGTAATTCCTCGGGCCTTCTCTTCAGGAGCATTATCAATACCATCTACATTTTCTACTCGAGCGCTATAACCTTTGTCCTTTCCGAGATTTCCAAGGACGTGAAGAATAGCGGCGGTAGTAGTGGTCTTTCCGTGGTCAACGTGACCAATAGTTCCAACGTTGACGTGAGGTTTTGATCTATCAAAAGTCTCTGCCATATATTTTATTAGTTAATTATAATTTTCTATTAATATTTAAATCTGTCTGCACCTCTTCAGAGTCTGCAAACATAATTATCCCTCGTTTAGAGTCAAAACCCCGTAGGGAATTAACAAAACGTGTAAGAGGAATGATAACAAAGTTAAAAAAGAAGTCAAACGAATTTAGTAAGATGGGGCCGCTTCGCGGCCCCATCTTCTCTTTATTTCCTTGCTTCTACAATAGATTTCTCTACCTGAGGTGGAACAATATCATAATGATCAAATTCCATGTTGGCGCTTCCTCGTCCTTCAGTCATCGAACGCAGTGAAGTCACATAGCCAAACATTTCTGATAGAGGCACCTGAGCCCGGATGACTTTCAACATTCCCCTATCTTCCATGCCTTCAATCTGAGCGCGTTTAGAATTAAGATTACCGGTAATATCGCCCATGAATTTTTCCGGCACTACTATTTCTAATTTCATAATAGGCTCGAGAATAACTGGTCGAGCACGTTTAGCTCCATCTTGAAAAGCTTGTGAAGCGGCAATCTTGTAAGCAATTTCTGAAGAGTCGACGTCGTGATAAGAACCATAGGTAAGATCACAAGAGACATTTACCATCGGAAAGCCAGCCACAATACCGCGAGTCATAGCTTCTCGCACTCCTTTTTCTACCGCTGGAATAAACTCAATTGGAATAACTCCTCCCTTAATATTGTTTATAAATTCAAAATCGCTATAACGACTAACGTTTTTAGGAACCTTCTTTTCAGGATCTACTGGCTCCATCGGTTTAAGAGTGATCTTGACGTGTCCGTATTGTCCTTTTCCTCCAGATTGTTTGATGTATTTGTGTTCTGCCTCAGCAGTTCCGGTAATAGTTTCTCTGTAAGCTACCTGCGGCTGGCCCACATTGGCTTCAACGCCGAATTCCCTTTTCATGCGGTCAATCATAATTTCAAGGTGGAGCTCACCCATACCGGAAATGATAGTTTCCATCGTCTCAGTATTTGAGCTAACTTTAAAGGTAGGGTCTTCGTCTTGTAACTTCTTCATGGCCATACCCATTTTTTCTTGATCGGCTTTAGTTTTTGGTTCGATGCGCAAGGACACCACTGGTTCCACGAATTTAATTGGGTCTAGAATAATTGGGTTTTTCTCATCACAAAAAGTATGAGAAGTTCTAGCAGTTTTTAAACCTACAGCGGCCGCAATTTCTCCAGCAAAAACTTTTTTCACTTCTTCTCGTTTGTCTGCTTGCAGACGGACAATACGGCCGAGGCGCTCTTTGTCCCCAGTGGTTGCATTATAAATATATGAGCCCGCTTCAATCGTTCCGGAATAAACTCGAAAGAAAGTCAGTTGCCCGACGAATGGGTCAGACTGAAGTTTGAAGGCCAGGGCGGCAAAAGGTTCTTCGTCCGATGGGTTTCGACTTATTTTTTCACCTGTTTTTGGATCGAGTCCTGTAACAGGAGGAATATCTAAAGGGCTTGGCAGGTAATCCACCACTGCATCCAAAACCAACTGAACTCCTTTGTTTTTTAAAGCAGATCCACTAAAAACTGGAATAATTTTTAATTCAAGAGTGGCTTTTCGTAAGGTTTTTTTCAAATCTTCAATTGATGCTTCCTTCCCTTCTAAATAGTTGTGCATCATTTGATCATCTTGCTCAACAATTTTTTCTACTAAGTCATGGCGATATTTTTTTGCTTCTTCTAAATACTCCGCCGGAATTTCTGCCTCACGAATATCAATTCCCATTGTTCCTTCAAAATAATAGGCCTTCATTTTCAGAAGATCGATTACTCCTTCAAATTTATCCTCTGCCCCCATAGGAATTTGCATTCGAACGGCATTTTTAGTCAGACGATCTAGAATTGATTGAAATGATCGTTCAAAACTACCGCCTAAGCGGTCTAGTTTATTAATGAAACAAATTCTTGGCACATTTCCATCATCAGCATATCGCCAGTTAGTTTCTGATTGAGGTTCCACACCCGCTACTCCGTCGAAAACGACTACGGCACCGTCTAACACTCGAAGTGAGCGCTTTACTTCAGCAGTGAAGTCAATGTGACCTGGGGTATCAATAATATTAAAACGTTGTTTCAGTGATGTATCTGTTCCCATGTAAGTTGGGTTCCAGAAACAGGTAATAGCGGCGGCGGTAATAGTAATGCCTCGCTCTCGCTCTTGTTCCATCCAGTCAGTAGTAGTGTTACCTTCGTGTACTTCTCCAATTTTATGTGACTCTCCGGTGTAATAGAGAATACGCTCGGAAGTGGTAGTTTTTCCGGCATCAATATGGGCAATGATTCCGAAGTTACGGACGCGTTCTAGTGGATAGTCTCTGTTCATTTTTCTTAATTTCGATTAAAAAACGACTCGGCGAGTCGCCAAATAAAAATAACATGATTTAATTAAATGCGCAAAAAATAATTACCAAGCAAAGTGGGCAAAGGCCTTGTTTGATTCGGCCATTTTGTGAGTATTTTCGCGTTTCTTCACCGCTTCTCCTTCATTTTTTGATGCCGCGATAATCTCATCGGCTAATTTTACATGCATGGGCTGACCTTTTTTACCCTTGGCAGCCAAAATGATCCATTTCATTGAAAGCTCTTGGCGTCTTTCTGGGCGCACTTCTCGAGGTACTTGGTAATTTGCTCCTCCGACTCGGCGAGAACGCACTTCCATCTGAGGAGCGGTGTTCTTGAGAGCAGTGTCAAAAACTTCCATTGGGTTATCAGTTTTGTTCTTTTCTTTAATTACTTCGAAGGCACTGTAAACAATCTTGCGGGCAGCATTTTTCTTTCCTCGTTCCATGCAGTAATTAATAAACTTAGCTACTTTTTCGGAGTCGTAAGTAGCTTCTGGTCCAACTTTATTTCTATTTTTTACTTTTCGTCGCATTGATTCTTTCTAATTATTTAGGCTTTTTAGCTCCGTACATACTTCTGACCTTTCGTCGCTTCTCTACTCCTTGAGCATCAAGAACACCGCGGACGATAGTGTATCGCACGCCAATATCTTTAACTTTTCCAGATCGAAGTAATACAACGGAGTGTTCTTGTAGATTGTGACCTTCTCCGGGAATGTAGGCAGTTACTTCTAGACCATTAGTTAATCGAACACGAGCAATTTTTCGAATAGCAGAGTTAGGCTTCTTTGGAGTTTTGGTGGTGACTTTAGTGCAGACCCCTCGCTTAAATGGAGAAGGATTATAGCCAGGACGATTTTTTAGGGTGTTAAAGGTACGAGTTAAAGCAACCGCCTTTGTCTTGCGGATTGGATGGACTCTTTTTCGTCGAACTAGCTGATTGATTGTTGCCATGTGAGTTCATACTTTAATATGTAGACTTGAAAAAAGCAAATTCCTCGGTCCGTGCTAGTAGAGGCGAATTCCAGTTACAAAACTGAAAATCAAACCGATAATCGGACTGACGTATGGCCACAGAAACACCACGAAGATTATGACTAGAAAGAAACCGTAACGCTCGAGCGAAACCCACAGAGCTCGAGCGCCCCCCGGCAAAATGGAAAAAAGTAATTTCGAACCATCAAGAGGCGGTATCGGCACCAGATTAAAAATGGCGATTACTAGATTAATAATAACTACCGTACTTATGATGGTGAGGGTGGCCGGAGAGAAAGTGGTCCCATAAAAGCGCAACACCAGACCGAAAATTAAAAATATAAAAATGTTTACCAAAGGTCCCGCTCCAGCCACCATTGCTTCTCCCCATCTTTGATTGCGCAAGTTAAAAGGGTTGTAAGGCACCGGTTTCGCCCATCCTATTAAAAAGGGTGAGTGGGTCAGAACTAATAAAACTGGCAAAATAATAGAGCCAAATAAATCTAGGTGTGGAATGGGATTGAGGGTCAGCCGCCCAGCATAACGCGCGGTTGGATCTCCAAGGGCTTCGGCCGCATATCCATGAGCTACTTCATGAACGATGACTGAAAAAAGGAGAATAATTATTGAAAAGATAAAAATAGTAGGATCTGTCATAAAAAATGGGAGTTGCCAAATTTAATGAAGTTATGATAGCATCATTTAACTTATGGCTAAAGTCTGCGCAATCACAAAAGTAGGTTCTCGGATGGGGGGCGGTTATTCAAATCGCACTCGTGCCACTCAGTTTAATCCAACTGGGCAGGTTCGGAAATATCCTAACCTGCAGAAAAAGCGGGTCTACATTCCTGAACTTAAAAAGACGGTGACCATCACAATCTCCACCAGAGGACTAAAAACTATCCAGAAGAACGGCGCCTACGCCACACTAAAGAAAGCTGGGGTAATCTAAATAAAAAGTCTGCAACCTTGCAGACACCAATTTCTTGGTTATTTATCGTGGAGGATTCTCCGGATAAATTCGATAGGACCTTCGCTGGTTTTCTACTGTTCTAGTTTCTAATTTAAAGCATTGCTCTCCTTCTGTGAAGAGTTTAAGAGCTTTAGGGTCAAGGCCGGTCTTATATTTTTTCTCAATCTCATCTCGAATATCTTTCTCGGGCCAATTCCCAACAAAAATCAAAGTGACCAATTTTCGCCAACTTACTGACTCTTCTTTTATAGTGAGCTTGTAAATTGGCTCGTATACATCAACTTCCGTAATCATATTCTGTTTTTCATTTTACGATTGGAGAAGTGATTGTCAATTAATAACTAATTGTCTGTCCGTCTGATTTCATCACTATTGTTCCCGAGTCATATGTTTTCAATATATTGGTGTGATATTTATTTAATATATCCAAGGTCTGCGGATGCGGAAAACTATAGCGATTATTTAGACCGGCAGAAATAACGGCATAGGTGGGGTTGACGGTAGAGGCATACAAGTCGCTTGTAGAAGTTTTTGAACCATGGTGTCCCACCTTTAAGACCTCGCTTTTTAAATTGGGGCCGTCAAGCGAAACCAAATAGTTTTCTATTTTTTGTGGAGAATCTCCCTGAAAAAGGAATGACTCTCGACCGTAAGTAAGCCGAGAAACAATAGAACTAGTGTTTGTCTCCCAATTCGTAGGATCTCGATCAGGAAATAGGATGGTGAGATAGATTTTTCTTTTCTTATCTAGAATGATGCGCATGCCCCGCCTCGCTAAAACTTTTGGAATATTTTTTGCGGCGATTGCTTCTTCAATTTTTTTATAAGTGGCAGTCTCAGCGTGAGAACCAGGCTCCATCACTTGGTCCACTTGATAGTCCTCTATAATTTTTAAGAATCCCGCCACGTGATCAGAGTCTGGATGAGTAAGAATAATTAAATTTATATGACGATCATAGAAAGGTAGTTCTTTAGCTAGCTCGCTTTCCGTTATGATGCCATTCGGCCCAGCATCAATCAAGATTTTATTTCCATTAGGCGACTCAATCAAAGTAGAGTCGCCTTGACCGATACTTAAGAAGGCTACTTTCATGAAATTACCCCGATTTTCCCAGATCGCCACGTACCAAACACCCGCGTTTACTAAAAGCAGAATGGCTGCTAATCCTATTAATGTGTTAGTTTTGAACCATTTCAGAAATGTTATTATAACTAAAGCAACTTAAAATTATTACTAACTAATTCTAAACTCAGTTTCGAGTCACCACTAATATGCCAAATGAAATATATGCTGAAAAAAAATTCAACATTCCGGAATTAAAAGGAATTTCAGCCAAAACCATCGAGGAACATCTAAACCTTTACGCAGGCTATGTTAAGCACACCAATTTAATTCAGGAGAAATTAAAAGAGCTCTCGAGCGATCTAGGAAAAAATTCATTTGTTATGGGAGAGGTCCAACGGCGCCTCGGTTTTGAATTTGACGGGATGAGAAACCACGAGTATTACTTTGAACAACTTGAAGGCGGAGCTTTGGAAGCAAGTGCAGGAGGCTCATTCTATAAAAGTATTGTTGATCAGTTTGGCAGTTTTCCTGGGTGGCTTGATCAATTTAAAATGATTGCCATGACTCGCGGAGTGGGTTGGGCCAATCTTTATTTAGATCCTCGAACTGGCAAGTTATTAAACGCCTGGGTAGACGAGCAGCATTTAGGTCATCTTAATTCACTTCGTTTTTTACTTGGATTAGATATGTGGGAGCATTCTTACATGCTCGATTATCCTCCTTCAGAAAAGAAAAAATATGTGGAAGCTTTTTTTACCAATCTTAATTGGACTAAAGTGGAGGAGAGATTTGAGAAAGCTATCTAAGCAGAGCGGCCTTTATAACTTTTTATCCACATAAAAATATAGAGGCCGTAACTGATTGCTAAAAGCCAAACAGAAAATGGGAGGGTGATGGAAGCGAAGGGAGTGCGGGAAAATATTTTCAAAACTAGTAGCTCGTATGAGACTAGTGTGTAAGAAATAAAAGCTAGAGGAAAAGCAACAATCTTACTTACAAAAGCCCAGAGTCCGGTCAAGAAACCAGAGAGCATGAGGATAGGGATGGCTAACATCATTAGCATATTAGCCGGCACCGACACTAACGAAAGTTGACCAATCTGATAAAGAATTAAAGGCGTAACGAAAACTTGAGCAGAGAGAGTGGCGCTTGCAGTGTTTCTAATCTGAAATTTTTCAGGCAAGAATTGTAAGTGTTTTTCAAAATAAGGTGAAAGAACCATCAACCCTAGGGTGGCCAGAAAACTTAATTGAAAGGAAGGGTCATATACTAAAATACGCGGATTTTGAAAAACCATTAAAAATCCGGCTAAAAATAGAGCGCGCTTTGCTTGGTAAACTCGATGAGTGGCTTTAGCTAATATAGAGATGAGAGCCATTAAAGTGGCCCGAATGACCGTGGCAGAACCTCCTGCCATTATGGAAAATAAGATGATGGAGAAGGCGCCGGCGAAGTAGGAAAATCCGGCGCCCATTAGATAGGAAAAGAGCCTCATCATTGCCTCGGCAACAATAGTAATGTTGTACCCTGATAGAACAATAATTTGGAGAGTACCCGTCCTCTGAAATTCTGTCAGAAGGTTTTTAGGTAAAGATTTCTTACCGGCAATTACGATACCCTCAACAAAACCAGCGTGCGGTTGGGGCAATATGGCGTTTATATTTCTAAGAAAGTTAGCTTTTAGTTTAAAGAGAGTGCGTTTAGTTATATTTCCGTGTCCCGTAGAAATTTTTCTTACATCTGCTCGCGGTATCAGATAATAAATATCATCCTTGGCTAGATATTCTGGATAATTAAAATCAGCGTTGCCGGAGAGGATTTTCTGTGGTAACTCTAACCTGCCCTTTAGTTCCACTTCGTCACCGTATTGAAAATTCGAATCAGCCATTGCTCGAACCAGAATTTTCTCCGATGTGCTACCCGGGAGTATTTTTTCAGATACTACGTTCGGCAAGACGACTAAATTAGTGCTATTTTCTCTTTGGTCTGGCTCATCTACTAAAATCCCTCGAATGGTTACAAATTTATTTAAACTATCCACCAATATTTGGTTGGGAGTACGGTGCTTGTCTACTTCCATCCGACAAGCACCCATTATAAGAGCCAGAAAAAATAAAAAACTGATAAGTAGGTATTCTTTTCTTAGGGCGCCTACAACTATCACACCGGAGAATATTACTCCGAGGATGATGGCCGAACTCACTAGGCTAAAGACGGAAATTAAAAAGACACCACCAAAAAAACTCCAGACAAAAAGATAAAATTTCACTTACTAAGTTTAGTGAAAAGGAGATAAAATTTATTTAAAATTTAGTTAGAAAACTGCTGAATTACCGATCCTTCTTCTTCTTTGCTTACAACCTTCTTAAATCTAGCGCCAGATTTTCCTTTTACCCGGGCCTCGCAGTCTTTCCAATTTTGATGAGTCTCAATTTTATCGTCTACTAAACTGACGTAAGAGTAGGCCGCCGCCTTTGAATGGCGGCGGGCGGCGGTTTTTTCTGTGGCCTTACTCTCGTCGAGATCAATATTTAGAATATCCATTCCATATTCTTTAAGAGGTCTGCTAAAAAGCTTAGGCCGCTTCCCCTCAGCAAATTCTGTGGCGATGACATCAGCTCTTTCATTGCCGACAATGCCTGAATGTCCTCCTACGTATTTCCACTGTATATTTTTATTTTCAGTTAGTTCGGCTAATTCTTCCCAGAGCTCGCGGTTTAAAACTACTTTCTTGTTTTTAGTTTTCCACTCATTCATTCTCCAGGCACTCAACCATTTAGTAATACCATTTATAAGATACGAAGAGTCAGTGTATATCAGTAGATCAATTTCAGAAAGTGAAAGATGCCGTAAGGCTTCAATTGCTCCCCTTAATTCCATCTGATTATTAGTTACATTTTCCTCTCTGCCCCCTAATTCAGTGACATGAGTTCCCGAATCATCGGAAATGATTGCAATCGCCCCCCAACCTCCGGGTCCAGGATTTCCTTTGGATGCTCCGTCAGTGAAAACAACAGACAT
Organism: Minisyncoccia bacterium; assembly: GCA_038215155.1. Classification (GTDB taxonomy): domain Bacteria; phylum Patescibacteriota; class Minisyncoccia; order Phycocordibacterales; family CAJBRS01; genus JADGRH01. The sequence goes on along the minus strand of JBBQRF010000002.1, from coordinate 89,249 downwards.
TTCTTTTATTACTTCCATATTTATATTCTATATTTTTTCTAGATTAAATAATATCTACAATTCGCAAGCGGAGTTCCGGAAAATTCCGATAATTGGATTTTTCAAAATTAGCTACTAGATTAATTTTTCCTTTTGCTTCTAATTTTTGTGATCCAAATTGATCACTCATAAAGAAACCGATAGCTTTAATCTTTTTTCCTAAACTATTAGTAAATGATAGCTCTAGATGATTCTTTGCCTTACCAAAATTTCGTATCTCCGCAATTTCTACATTCTCGAACAGAAAAACCGGCTTAAGGTTTCCTTCACCGTATGGTGATAAATTCTCAATTATTTTGTAAACTTCCCAATTCACTTCATCAATAGAAAATTTTTTATCTACAAAATTTTTGGCGGGAATAGCATCTGATTTCACTTTTTTATAGGCCTTATTTAACTCTTCCTCCAATAAATGAACCTTCTCTGGAAACAAGCTGAACCCTCCAGCAAAGGCGTGACCGCCATATTCTGAAATAATTTCCGTACTTACTTCTTTAAGCAATTCCGAAAGATCAATTAATCCATTCGAGCGGCCTGAGCCTTTAAGTAGGCCGCTCCCCTCCCGTCCCCACAGAAAAACTGGTTTCTGATATTGCTCTGCCAGACTATTAGCCACTAATCCGAGGAGACTGGGTCGCCAATCGGGATTACCCAGGACCATCACATCTCCAACCTCTCGATTATTCAAAATCTTTTTAATCTCTTTAGCAGTTGAAGCAACCACACCTTTTCTCTCATCATTCAATTTCATTAAAGATTCAGAAAGTTCGCGGGCCCGGGAGAGGTCGTTGGTAGAAAGTAATTCAAAGGCTTCTTGGGGTGAACCCATCCTGGAGGCAGCGTTTATTTTAGGCGTTAGACTAAAGGAAATATCCTCCTCTGAAAGATGGCGTGGATTAATATCAGTGCGACGAAACAGTTCGAGTAATCCCGGACGAGGCGATTTCCTCAATACCTTTAATCCGTAATGGGCAAAAATTCGATTCTCGCCGACAAGTGGAACCATATCTGAGAGAGTAGCCAATCCCGCCATGTCTAAAAACCATTTCTCTATTCCCTCTTTCATGCCGAATCTATTCTTCAAAAGAATGGCTTGAACCAATTTAAAAACTACACCTGCCCCACAAAGCATTTTAAATGGATATCCACAATCATTTTGTTTGGAATTAAGAATAGCGAATGCTGGCGGTAATTTTTCATGTGGAAGATGGTGATCAGTAATAATGACATCCATCCCGGACTGATTAGCTAGCTCAATTTCTTTAAAATTAGAAATACCACAATCAATGGTAATTAAAAGGCCCGCTCCCATTTCCTGGAATTTCTCGATGGCTTTTAGATTTAAACCATATCCTTCATTGTGGCGATCAGGAATGTAGTTTTGAAAATTTTCATAACCAATCTTTTTGAAAAAATCATGAAGAATGACTGCTCCGGGAATGCCATCTGCATCAAAATCACTGTAAATAATAGTTTTCTCCTTTTTTTCAATGGCAAGCAGAGTGCGACTAACCGCTTTCTCCATATCTTTCATTAAGTAGGGGTCATGAATACCGGTCTCATATTGAGGAGTGAGAAAGGCTTCGGCGGCCTCCTCAGACCGGAGGCCGCGATAATGCAAAAGATGCTGCAAAAATTCCGGATAGGATTTTAAAGGTTCTTTTTCTGCTTCAGTGAGAGGTTCTCTAACTTTATAGGACTTCATTTTGGGACTATTCTAACATATACTTTCAGCATGGAAGACTGCATTTTTTGCAAAATCATAAAAGGAGAAATCCCTTCAGAAAAAATCTACGAGGATGACTATTCCTTTAGTTTTTTAGATATTAAGCCTAGTTCATCCGGCCATGCTCTAGTTATTCCTAAGGATCATTTTGAAAATTTATACACTCTCCCCGACGAAGAACTCTGTCGATTAATGATCTCGGTTAAAAAGGTGGCTACGGCACTAAAGCATGGGCTAGATGCAGATGGTATTAATTTAGTTATGAATAATGAAGCCGGCGCAGGACAATTGGTTTATCATGCTCACATTCATATTATCCCTCGATTAATTAATGATAAAGACTTTCATTTTGGGCGTCACGTTCAATACAAAGAAGGGGAAATGAAAGAAGTGGCAGAGAAAATTAGAAAAGAGATTACTTAAGCGCTTCAATGCCCGGCAAGGTGTCGCAAAGTAGAAAATCTAGCATTGCTCCGCCTCCGGTTGAGACAAAAGTAAATTGATTCTCTAAACCGAGCGACTCTATGGCGGCGACAGTGTCGCCGCCGCCAATGATAGAGACGGCGGCGCCTTCTTTTGTTCGCTCAGCAATCATCCCCGCCAAATCTTTAGTCGGTTGATCAAATCCATCTTCATAATAACCAAGTGGACCATTCCAAAGGATCATTTTAGATTTCTGAATTAACTTTTGTAACTTCGCAATAGTGGCTGGACCCGCATCCACGATTTTATCGTCAGGATTTAATTCTGCGGGGGATTTAGCTAAAATTCCTTGACTACTTTTCACTAAAACTTCCTCCGGTAGAATTAGCTTTGAATTTTCTAATAGGCTTCGATCGAAGTCAGTGTTATCAACAAGAGAAGTTCCTACATCCCAGCCCTTGGCGCGAAAAAAATCATTAGATAAAGCTCCGGCCACAAAACAATAGTCGGCCTTATTTAAGAATTTCTCAATTAAAGGCAACTTAGTGTCGAATTTAGCACCACCTAAAATAAATAAAAAAGGATGTTCGGGGTTATCACTTTTTGAAAGCTCTTCAATTTCTTTTTCTAGTTGGAATCCCGCATAGTGAGGTAAGAATTGTGGAATACCCACAACTGAAGCATGCTCCCGATGAGAAACTGGAAAAGCTTCATTAAGATAAAGATCGCCGAGAGAGGCAATTTGCTCTGCAAATTGCCGGTCATTTTTCTCTTCTTCGGGATATTTTCTAATATTTTCAAATAAGATCACCTCCCCATCTCTTGCCTCAGCAATTCTACTCTTCGCCTCGTCGCCCAAGATATCAGTAATAAAAATCACTGGAAATCTCTTCTCTAAATAATCAGCCACTGTCTTCATTGATTCATCCTTGGCATCTAGATGACTAATAACTAGGGAGATAGCGCCTTCTTGACGCAAATATTCTAAGGTAGGCAGCAATTTTAAAATACGAAAGTCATCTGTAATCCGCCCATCCTCAATGGGCACATTTAGATCAAGTCGGGCAATAACTTTCTTTCCTTTTAATTCTCCAGCTTCTTTCAGTCCCTTAATCCCTGATATCATATTCGTGCTACTTTTCTAATAATTTCGGCAAATTGTGTGGGCAGTAGACTCTGTCGGCCAATTAACAAACCGTTAACTTCTCCTCCACTAACAATTTCCACAGCATTTTCCACACTGACAGACCCTCCATATAAAATCGGCACCTTTCCGGCAACCGGATCATTGAAATGATCAATTAAGCTGCGGCGAATGAGAATTACTATCTGATGAATATCATGAGGAGACATGGCGTCAAAATCCCGGCGCCCAATAGTAAAAAGTGGTTCGTATGCCACAACTATATTACGTAGGTATTTGCGGTTAATCCGCCGTAAACAATTTTTTAGTTGGTCTTTCAAAAAAGTTAAATATTCTCCTCCTTCGTCTCGTTGTGACTCTCCAATACAGAGAATAATTTTTAATCCAAAAGAAAGTGCCTGTTCAATTTTCTTATTAATTAATTCATCGGTTTCTCCTTTGGCTCTTCTCTCCGAATGACCGACAATCACATACTTAACATTGTTTTTAAAAAGCATTTCGGCACTTACTTCTCCAGTATGAGAGCCCTTGTTCTCTGCGGAGACGTCTTGTGCTCCCAATTTTAATCGCCCCTGAGTAAGATCGTTTAAATATATAAACGGAGGACAAATAACAATTTCTGTATCAAGACGGTTGGCAGTTTTTTTAATGTTACTAAAAATTTTCACTGCTTCGCGCAAAGAAACTGGATTCATCTTCCAATTTCCGACAATGATTTTTTTGCGGCGCGCCATAGAAATATTTAAGAGCTAAATTATAACACAGGAAGTCAGCCCTACGGCACCTCCTGCCAACTTGCTACATTCCAAGCTCCAGATGGACCGCTAACAAAATTCTGATTAGCTAGACCGCTATCGTAAGTGAGGGTGGCTCCCCCAGTATCTACAATTAGATTGGCTGTGGCTTCTTTGAGACCTGAACCTCCACTAAGTTCCAGGGTGCCATTCTGAGCATTTACTACCACCGCTCCCGCACCCCCAGTAACTGTGAGGGCGTTATTGCTCGGGGAGCCACTACAATTGCCGCTGTTGGGACAGGCGCTAGTCGTAAGAACCATTAAATAACTGCCCGTGGTGCCCGAACCGCTCAACGCTCCCCCTCCGGTTAAATTTATCCATCCATCGGAGAGTAAAATTCCACTGCTTGCTCCATATGATGGAGATAGGGTGACCTTAGCGCCATTGGAGACAGTGATATTTCCTGTTACCCACACCCCTCCTGTCAAAGTAAGAGTGCCTCCGCCGTTAATAGTAAGATTGCCATTAATTTTTGTAGGACCAGTCGTCGTTCCAGCAAAGCCAATGGTGACATTTCCATTAATAATGGTGCCGCCGGCCGCATCTGTTTTCCATTGGAGAATATTGGCATCTGAAACAGGAAGGCCTACTGGAGAGGGGTCTCCTCGAGAGGTATCGCAAGTTTTATTATTATGATTACCTATTTGGCAATAAATAGTGCCAGCCACACTGGCTCCTTCTACATCATGGGCCCAGGCGTCGCCCACCGAACCGGTACCTACATTCACTCCTCCCACATAAGTGTTTCCACCAATAGTAGAAGTCAATCCTCCTAAATAAATCTGAAAGTAGGCATCTAGTCCGCTTGAGGCATTCCAAGTGCCGCTGTATTTTCCATTCCTCCCTACTCCATTTGCATAGCCATTACTGTTTGCTCCTATAGTGTAGTAATTACTAGCGTTATTAGCACCATTATCAATTACTAACCAATACGTAGTGCCGGCCGTAAGAGAAATGTTTGTGGGAAAAACTACATTTACCCAAGTATAAGTAGTTCCAACTTGAGAACTTAAGAGAGTGCCGTCGCTGCCACTAGGCGCCAAGAGAAATAAATCGTTGGTAGAAGGTGAACCACTGCTATCACTGACAATTTTAACCGTGGCATCAGCGGGGCTTCCTGTTTTCTTCAAATAAAATTGAACTTTATTGATCGGAGTGGAAGTGGAAACTTGAAAACTCTGTGCAAGGTCCTGAGTGGTAGCAGAATCACGAAAATTTATGGAGCTTGATGGAGTGCTCGGAGAATTATTAACCTGATCGGCTGAGAGAGCCACACTATTAGCGGCGACAGCAGAGCCGGTAATAACTACTCCGTTCGTGGCTACGATGTCTCCATTTGCATAAACATTTCCATTTACTCTGGATCCACCATTTAAAATGAATCCTCCCTGTCCTGCCTGGACTCCGTAATTAAAAGAAACTCCTGCTCCTTGATTAAAAGTAGTACTGACGGAGCGACTAATTTTATTATCCAATCCTACAGAGAAAACTTGTTTATTGGGGCCGCTAGTGGTGACAGTGGCGGTAGAAGAGGCGCCATTTAAAGAAAGACTGAAAGTGCTAGAGAGATTTTTATTGTGATTGAGTCGATAGTAAGCGTCCTCATTAAGTGCTTCAGCAAGAACATAACTTTGTTTAGAGTTGCTCGATAGAGTGACTTCTTTAATGTGATTTACTACAGGGACTGTAATGCCGAGAATAATAGTAAGGCTAATAAATAAGAAGAAAATCACCGCAATAAGCATAGCTTGTCCGCCATTTTGATTGTATCGTCCGTAAGGTTTTAACGTCCGTAATGTCATTATTTTCCCAAACTGAAAATACCCATTCTTTATAGACTTTATAGACTTTATAGACTTTATAGACTTTATAGACTTTATGAATTTCATAATTTTAATAACTTCCTCTTAAAATGGCTGTGTCATAAAACTTCGCTGATTTATAAGAAGGACCTACTCCACTTTCAACTTCCAGCTCTATTTTTACCGCTTGTGAAGTAGAGGTACTGATGAGCCAGAGACTCAGGGTTTTTAGGCGAGCATTGGAGGAAATGAGCGGCCCACTATATACTCCGTCTTCGTCCACCGCCAAAGTAGTGGAGGTAGCATAAAATTTCACCTTCGCTGGCGTAGTGGTGGAAGTATTAAGAGTCAAAATACTAGATGTGCCACTTGAATTAAATACGCTATTTGTCGCGTCGATGCTTTTTGCATTTCGAATCTCTGCTTCTAATCTATCCATAGCGGTTAACCCGGCATTTTCCAACACTTCCGTTGTCTTAATATTTCTATATGAGTTTATAATTAGAATAACACTATTAATAACTACTAAAAGCAAAATGCTAAGTAGGGCAACGTAAACTAACATCTCTATTAAAGAAAACCCTTTTGTTGTGGACCGGCTCTGCATAAATTAATTATTGTATAAATTAGTGAGATAAGTTTGAAGCGTTTTAGTTTTTGTGCTAGTGCCCTGAACCCAAGTAACATTGACCGTTAGTAGGCGGCTATTGGAATCAAGCGTTCCGGAAGTAACTAAATTATCACTGGCATCTCGATAGGCATTATCCACTTTAAAAGTACGGGTAAAAGTCGCGTCTATGGTACTGGAGCTTGAGGTAGCCTGCCATTTATTTGCTCCAGTATTAAAATATGGATAGTAATTAGTGCCGACGGTCAAAGGGTTAATATTTTGATTCCAGCCAAAATCTCTCATAGATTTCGCCGCCTCTATTCCTTCTTCAGCTAAATATGAAGCTTGGAGAGAGGCGGTGTTGTCAAAAGTATTTCGAAGAAAGGTGGTGTATACGGCTAAAATACTAATTACAGAAACAGCAATAATGGAGCTAGCTACAATAACTTCTATAAGCGAAAAACCTTTTTTATAAAATCCTTTTTTCATTTTATGTCGCTAATTCCGGTGGCGTAAACTGTTAGAGTTTTAGTGCTGAAGCTATTAGAAGCTAAACTAAAAACTACCGTACCTGTGGCACTAGGCTTTCCACTCAATCGATAGAAGTAAATATCCTTCACTCCACTACTAAAATTAATACTGTTTACTTTAACTTTAGAATTAATCGTTTCAGTCTCGTTAGTGGAGGAGCCTACGGTATAAGTTTTCCCCACAAATAGAACGGCCGTGGTAGAAGCAAAGTGAATTCCGTATTCGATGTCATTCTCCGAAGAAAGGGTGCGGGCTCGAGCTCGCTCAACCATAGAAAGGATTGTGTTAGTTTCCGTATCAAGAGCGGATGAATTATTTAAATTATTGAGTGAGCTAAAACTAATTCCCACCAAGGCGGAGATAATAAAAATAGCTACTATTATCTCGATGAGAGTAAAACCTTTTTTCATATATTATTCATCACCGAATAAAGAGGAGTGATCATGGAAATGGCAAAAAAACCGACAGCCACTCCAATAAATACCATCAGAAAAGGTTCAATGATAGTGGACATATCTTTAGTCTTTTGCTCCACATCTTCTTCATAAAAATCGGCAATTTGAAGCAACATGTCAGACAATCGTCCCGTTTCTTCCCCTACACTTATCATTTCGCCCACAAAAACGGGGTATAGATTTGCTTTCTCTAAAAATAAGCTAGATAAGGGTTGCCCTTTTTCCACATATTTTACTGCGCGGTCGAGAACATCTTTATAATAAGAATTCTGCATTACTTCTCCTGTAATTTGAGTGGCCAAAACAAGATCCACCCCGGAACTAAGGAGTGAAGAGAGGGTGCGGGTGGTGCGAGCAGCATTAGTTTCCTTTATGATGGAGGAAATGACGGGAATGTGAAGTGATACAAAATCAATTGAGCGCTTTCCTTTTTTTGTCTTAGCAATGAAATAAAAGGAAAAACCAAGTACAAGAACAATCAGTGCCGCCAAAATATAGTTATTCTTCAGAAAATTGCTCAAGCCGATGATGAATTTAGTGCTAGCGGGAAGCGGAGAATTAAGACTTTGAAAAGTAGCGGTGAGACTTGGCACCACATAAATCATCATCAATACTCCAATTAAAATCATCACACCCACAATGATGCCGGGATACATCATGGCCCCTTTTACTTTCTTCTTAATTTGATAGGTCTTCTCAGTTTGAAGACCAATTTGTTTTAAAGAACCAGATAAGTTTCCTCCCTCTTCTCCCGCTTTCACCATCGAAACAAAAAGTGTGTTAAATACTTTTGGGAATTCAGACATCGCTTGGTGAAAGGTTTTTCCTTCGCTGATAGCGACATTTAATGCCTTGTAAGTTCCCTTCAGATTCTTGTTTTTAGTCTGCCTCTCGAGCACTGAAAGGGCTCGAGAGAGGGGCAGGCCGGCCTGCAACATACCAGATAAATTTTGGGCAAAGTTAATCTTGTCTCGATCTTTAATTCGACCGAATAAACTAATATTGAAATGTTCCGTAAAATGAATTTTACTATTCTGCTCTTTAACCCAGAGCATCTGTTCTCCATCTTTTTTCAGATCCCGGTAAAAAGTAAACTTATCAGGTGACTCCTTCACGCCTTGATAGACCTTCCCATCTTTATTTATGGCGGAGTATTTAAATTTCATTTTATTCTGTTATCACTCGCAGGACCTCCTCAACAGTAGTAATACCTTGAACACATTGAAAGACCCCGTCTTCAATCATGGTTAGCATTCCCTCCTTCTTTGCTTGCTCTTCAATAGCGGCAGACGTGGCACCTTTAATAATTAAATCTTTAATAGTGGCAGTAACTTTTAAGGCTTCGTGAATGCCCACTCGACTTTTATATCCGTCATCTGATTCAGAAGAAGGTACGGCTTTATAAAATGGAATTTTTTCCCAAGTAGCATTTGCCTCTACTATTTTTTCTTCTTTCAGAGCTTTCAGTACTCGATCTAAATTAATTTTTTTGGCAATGCTGTTAAATTCATCTTTCGATAAAAAATATTTTACTTTTGTCGGAGTCAGTCGGCGAATCAATCGTTGAGCAATTACAATATTGAGAGTGGAGACAAGAAGAAATGGCTCCGACCCCATATCTAAAAGTCTCGGAATGGCGCCAGCGGCGCTATTAGTGTGCAGGGTAGAAAGCACTAAGTGACCAGTTAATGCAGCGTTAATGGCAAGAGAGGCCGTTTCATTGTCACGAATTTCTCCCACCATAATAATATCGGGGTCTTGTCGCACCAATGAGCGCAAACCGCTAGAGAAGGTGAAGCCTATCTCAGGCTTCACCTGACTTTGATTAATTCGCTTCATTTGATATTCAACCGGATCCTCAATAGTAGAAATATTAACATCAGGAGTATTTAAAATATCCAGAATTGTATACAGAGTGGTGGTCTTTCCCGAACCAGTAGGACCAGTAGTCAAGATCATGCCTGTCGCCAATTGAGTGCCTTCATGAATTAACTCCAGAGCGGCGCCATGAAATCCTAAACTCTCTAGGGTAAAGCCAGAAACACTTTCTCGTAAAAGACGCATAACAGTTTTCTCTCCGTAATAAGTCGGTAGGATAGAGACACGGAAAGAAACTTTCTCGTTATTCATGTCAATTTTGAAACGACCATCTTGAGGTAGGCGTTTTTCATCCAATTTTAAATTGGATAACACTTTAATTCTTGCTGTGATACTGGCGCCGGCGTTTTTTGGCAAGACCATAGCGTCATGAAGTAAACCGTCAATTCGATAACGCACTAACACTTCGTTTTCTTGTGGTTCAATATGAATGTCGGAAGAGTTTTGAAGAATGGCGTGTTTTAAAAGAGTGTCCACTATACGAACGACGGGTAAATCTTGAGCAATCTTTTTTAAATCAGCTTCGCTTTGACCTTCACCTGCAGCATTCAAAGCACTGGCTTCTTTTTGAATTAAATCACCGAAATCTGCTTTAAGTGATTTTTGGTATTGAAGAAGAACTGCCTTCATAGATTCGGTATTTGTCAGCCGGGGTAATATCCGAAGTCCCACTTTCTTTTTTATGAACTCAATGGCACTTAAATCGTCAGTATCTAGCATGGCTACTTCCAGATCTGTCGGGGTAACCTTGAAAGCGACGATGTTATGATTTCGGGCAATTGGCTCCGGAATCATAGAGAGAATTTCGAATTCCACTTTTTGATTTTTAAGATCCACAAAAGGAATACCTAAAACATATGCCTGAATTCGCCGTAAATCATCTTCATTAATTTTTCCTTTATTAACTAGGATCTCTCCAATGCTAATTTCCTTTTCTTTAGCGTCTTTTTCTGAAGCGTCAAAATCTTTGCGGGTTACGAGTCCCGAGTCTAAAATAAATTCCTTTAGTTGTTTTTCATTGATGTACAATCACTGAAATTATAGCAAATAAAAGAAAATACCCCGAGCGGCATTCACGGCTCGGGGTATTTTCACTTCAGTATTTTTATGGCAATGGACAAGCCCCGGCGCCCGTTGGCCCGCTAAAGCTTGTATAATCATTATAAATTTTAGCGCCCGGAATCGAGTCGGGATCTAATTCAGTGGTGTTAGTGTAGGTAAAAGTCTGTCCTCCTGCAGTACCTCCACGACTAGTTAGCGTGGTGCTAGCATTTCCTTTGGTGGTAGCACCCCAAATAGAGGAAGATAGTTGTTGGATTTGATTCCTGATTTGCTGATCATTGTATTGTTGCCCTACAGCATATGGGTTTGAAGCTGTGTTTCCTTGGGTGCCTAGAGTACTTTTGCAGCTAGGAGCAGTTCTGATGGTTAAGCATGCAACATAAGAATAACTGGATTCAAAAGTCTGACTGCAACTTGATCCTCCGCTCCCACCACCCCCACAAATAGCCACACTCATTCCTGTTGGTAGAGATTTTGGTCGGATAGCAGTATCCGTCGTATATACTCGCTGCCACTCTACACTAGTACTAGCCGGGATAAATAGATCTTTTCCTCCCGACACATTATTGGTGACATTGGCGCAAGTTCCCCATTCCGCCACTGGAGCAGTGGTAGTGCCTACCATGGTTGTCTGTCCATAGAGTGCTTTATAACAATCACGAAGATGGCCAGAAGCAGAAAAATCCCCACCAGTTTTCACTGGGCAAAGATATTGAGTGGCCGCCGCATAAACTACAGAGGCAAAAACCAATAATATTCCCACAACAAAAATTGGAATTAAATATTCTTTTTTAATTTTGGGAAAAAGATAAGCCATGTTATCGATGAGCTTTTATAGCTTCAATTTCTGCTTTTAATTGATCAATTTCTAGTTGCTGCGTTTTAATCGCTTCAATCATTGGTCCGATTAAGTGGCCGTAATCTACTGCTAATCCTGTGGCATTTGAAGTAACTAATTGAGGGTATACTTTCTGAACATCTTGGGCTATTAATCCTACGTCAGGTGCTCCGCTTGATTTCCAATTATAAGAAACTCCTTGCAGTTGAGTAATCTTATTCAAAGAATCTTTTAAGGGCAGAATATTTTGTTTTAAGTTCCAGTCGGATGCGTAATAAAATCCAACCGCTTGAACAATACCGTCAGCACCAGTGGCAACGACATCTATTGAATGGGCTGGGTTAATAGTGCCAATTCCTACCTTCCCTGAAGCTACTATTAATCCGTTAGTTCCTCCCCCTAGATTAACCGTTAATCCTCCACTCTTAATCTGACCAGATCCTGAGGTGTTAATTGGAGCAGAAATATTACCTCCAGGAGGATTAGTACTGGGTGCAGAGTAAGAATCCGCCAATACATAACTACAGAATGCGCTAATAAAGATCGCTACTATTACTACACTTACTGACATCGATAAACTTGATAATTTTTTCATATTATATTTTTATTATTTCTTTTATTATTTTTGAGGGGCCTGCATTGATTCTAATAATTTTTGACGCTCTTCTGCGGTTAAAGTGTCGCTATGAGCGGCAGTCTGACTTTGACTTAATTTTTTCTGTTGATCGGGGAAGATGCTAGGGTCGTGGGTAGCTTCCTGACTTTTAAGTAGAAGTTGGATTTGTTCATCGGTATATCCTCCTTTATTAGCGGTGGCGGGTTGGATTTCTGATCTATTAATCTTAAACCAAATTAATGCCCCCGCTGCGAGAAAAACAAGTACCGTAATAGTTAGAATGATAATTCGATGTCTGATGAAATAGTTTTCTTGATACATATTTAGAATTCATTAAATTTAGGAGCCAGTGCACACGTCGTTCGGGCAGTTAAATTACCGCAAGTGAGTAGGTAGTCCTTGGTCTTAAAGATTGCTGAGGTAGTAGTAGTCCCTTGGGTAGGGTTTGAAACGGTAGTTCCAGTAGCTGAAACGAATGAGTATGGGAATTTAGTATCACTACTTGTAATAGTACAGCCACTTGGGAAAGAAACTGTCCAGACTAATTTACAAGACTGGCCTCGAGGAACTGTCGGAGGTACAGCATTAAATATAATGGCAGCGCTGGTGCTATTACAAATCTTGGAGCTAGTGGTAGTGATAACGGCAGTAGCAGCACTTTCGGCTACTTGACCTGCTCCGATATTAAAGGCTGTTGCCTTGAAATAGTAGGTGGAATTAGAAGCTAAGCCCGAAACAGTGATGCTATTTGTGGCTGTAAATCTTTGATATGGAGAGCCTGTGCCAAGAGGAGTACCCGCTGCATTAGTTTGATAGACATAATAACCTCCGCCTGCTGATGTGTTGGGCGCGGGGTTGCTAGCAGGCCAGGTTAAGCTCACTAATCCTCCGAAACTATCACAGGTAAGATTCGATTGGCTGAGTAATCCTGGAACGCCCGGCGTAGTTGGAGGTGTGGTAGTAGCTGTATCAATTGTTACACAACCAGTAGTTCCTGGAAAAGTACAGAAATTCACCCATCCTGTTGTACTAGCTCCCCAGGCGTAGCCATTAATAACGTAAGTAGATAAATTAGCAACAGGAGGATTACTCCAGGTATCGCTTAATCGCACCCAGCCATCCCAGTCTCGGCCAGCAGCTGAATCGTACGTCTGTTGATTATTATAAGAAATAAATCGAGCCCATCCGGTCAATGCTCCTGTACTTAAACTGACATTCGGCTGGCAGGGAGCGGTAGGACAACCGGAAGAGTTATTAAAACTTAGCCAGCCGATATTAGGAGAAGGGGCTGTATTATCATTTGGATTAGCCCAGGCGTAGCCGGAAATATTGCCAGTGGTACCGTCGACAAACACCCCTCCGTAAGAAGGATTGAATTGAATCCAGAAGACTCCAGTAGTGTTGCCGGCGCCATCACTCATACCAGACCAAGCATAGCCTTTGAAAGCATGCAGCCCAGAAGACAGACCGCCACTTTGGGCAAGGGCTTGCGGTTCGTTTTTAATTGAGAAAAAAACAAAAGTAAATAAAGTTATTATTAGAACCAAAAATGAGAAAATGATTTTTTTAGTCATTTTAATACCTCTATATAATAGAGTAGTACCGGCTATTTGACAAGATTTGACAAATCCATATCTTCCTGTAAATTAAAGGACGTCAGTTAGTCTGCAGTTCGCTTTTGGGCGAACTTCTTTTTTTAAAAATAATCCCCACCTAAATATGTTTGACTTAAAAGTAATAAATTCCGTCCTTACTCAGCTAGAAGAAGAACGAGGTATTCCTAGAGAAAAAATCATTGAGGCAATAGAAATGGCCTTGGCTACTGCTTATAAAAAAGAGTATGGCAAACGAGGACAATATATCCGGGCTAAGTTTGACCTAAATACAGGAACGGCTGAATTCTATCAAGTGAAAATTGTTGTTGATGAATCCAAGGTAGTTTTTGAGGAAGAGGGGGAAGAAGGAGCTCCGGTCTCTGATCATCCAGAGATTGCCGCCGATGGATTGAAAGTTCGCTTTAACCCAGAGCACCACATACTAGTTGAAGATGCACGGAAAATTAAAAAAGGGGTAGAAATTGATGAGGAGCTAGTTTTTCCTTTAGAAGCAAAGAATGATTATGGCCGCATTGCCGCACAGACCGCTAAACAAGTAATTATCCAAAAAATTCGCGAAGCAGAAAAAACCAGTGTGTTGGCCGAATATGGAAAACGAGAGGGTGAAATTGTTAATGGCACTGTGCAACGAATTGAGCGCGGTAACATTTTTATAGATATGGGGCGAGCAAGTGGCATTCTTCCATATGAAGAGCAGATACCTGGAGAGCATTATCGTCAGGGTGAAAGAGTGAGAATGTATCTTTCTCGAGTAGAAGAAACCCCTCGTGGAATATTCTTGCGTCTCTCCCGTTCTCATCCTAAATTCTTAGCCAAACTTTTTGAATCAGAGGTGCCGGAAATTGCTAACGGCACCGTAGAGATTAAAGCCATTGCTCGAGAGGCGGGCTCACGTTCAAAAATTGCGGTTTTTTCTAACGACACCCACATTGATCCAGTCGGTTCAATGGTCGGCCAACGCGGAGTACGAGTATCTACCGTAATGAGCGAGCTTGGGGGCGAGAAAATTGATATTATTGAATGGTCATCTGAATCGGAAAAATTTATTGAAGATGCCCTTTCTCCGGCCAAAGTGCTTAGTGTAAAAATAAATCAGGAGGAAAATATGGCGGCCGTAGAAGTAACTGAAGACCAACAATCTCTAGCTATTGGGAAAGGTGGTCAGAACGTCAGACTAGCTGCAAAGCTAAGCGGTTGGAGAATTGATATTCAATCAGCAAAAGGAGAAATCCTGGCCGAAGGCGAAGCAGAGGAACCTACCAATACGGCAACTGAATAATTATTTAGCAAAATTTTAATCGTTGAAATTAATTATGACTCAAGGAACAAATCTATGGCACGATATTCCCCTCGGAGATAAAGCTCCGGAAGAATTTAATACTATTATCGAGATTCCTAAAGGTTCAAATAATAAATATGAGATTGATAAAAAAACCGGACTAATTGCCTTAGATAGAGCTAACTATTCCAATGCTCCTTACCCAATAGATTACGGTTTTGCACCGCAAACTTTGTGGGAGGATGGGGACGCCTTGGATGTAGTAGTGCTGTCCACTTTTCCTATTCATGTGGGAGTGCTAGTAAAAGTTCGCCCCGTCGCTATGATGGAGATGCAAGATGGCGGAGAATCTGATTGCAAAATTATTGCTGTGCCCGTAAAAGATCGCCGATGGGAAGATGTCCAGGATCTCAAAGATATTAATAAACATACTATCCGAGAAATTCAGCATTTCTTTGAAACTTACAAAATGCTAAAAGGAGAGGATAACGAAGTGATAATTGGAGAAATTAAAGATAAGAAAGAGGCGATGAAGGCTGTGGAAAAATCCATGGATATTTACAATAAGAAGTTTCCTAAAAATGGTTAGCGAGCTAAATAAAAAAAAGACCGGTTCTGTAGGCGGTATTCTGGGTATTATAATTGTCATTCTAGTGCTTTTGTTAGGGGCTTATTATTTTTGGCAAAATAAAATTGAACGACGTTTAAATTCCAAAGAATCAACAATTGATTCAACTTCCACTACAACTATATCCTCGGTAAATATTCAGACTAGCGCAACATCTACTTAAGTATGTCTCTTTATAGAATAGTAAAAATTACTCCTCAACATAATTCTCAGGTAGAGATTGAAGCGGAAATTCCAACCAATATTATTGAGGGTTACCGCACAGAGGCAACAAAAAACTTAAACACCCAAATAAAAATTGATGGTTTTCGCCCGGGCCATATTCCCGAGAAGGTTTTAGTTGAGCGAATCGGCGAGCTGGGCCTTCTTGAAGAGTGCGCCTCCCTCGCCATAGAGAATTTATATTTAAAAATTCTTGAAGAAAGTAAGGTTAATCCTCTAGGCCGTCCTCAGATTTCCATAACTAAAATAGCGCCTAATAATCCCCTTCTTTTTAAAATCACTTTGGCTGTTTTACCAGAAATGAAGCTGCCTGATTACAAAAAAGTGGCCGAGGAAATAAATAAAAATCAAGAAAAGGCCAGTCTTTCAGATGTAGAGTTTGAGGAGAGTTTAACTCGCGCTCGCAAAAGCCGACTGAAAAATGAAAATGATCCATTGCCCGAACTTTCAGATGAGTTTGTTAAAGGGTTTGGTGATTTTAAAGACGTAGAAGAATTCAAAAATAAATTACGGGAAAACCTATTAATGGAAAAAGAGCTGCGGTTACGAGAAAAGCAGCGATTGACTATTTTAGACAAAATAATTGATAAAACTGAAGTGGAAATTCCAGACATATTGATTGAAAGCGAAAAAGAAAAAATGCTGGCTCAATTTAAGGGTAATATTTCTGGTATGGGTCTTTCTCCCGACGACTATTTCAAACAAATTGCTAAGACTGAGGTGGAAATGAAAAAGGAGTGGCACAATGATGCTATTAAAAGAGCTAAAATGGAATTAATCCTTAATAAAATTGCCGTCGAAGAAAAAATCGAGGCAGATAAAAAAATGGTAGACGAGGAAGTTGAACATATTTTGTCACATCACAAGGAGGCAGACCCTCTGCGGGCCCGAATGTATGCGGCACAGATTTTAACTAACGAAAGAGTCTGGGAATTTTTAGAAAATCAGAAAGAAAAAATTTAACTTTTTGCCGGCTCCTTTTGATAATTTAGCATCCACTCTACGCCATATTTGTCAGTGAACACTCCAAAAAGACCACCCCAAAACTGCACTTCTAACGGCATGAAAATTTCCCCGCCTTCAGACAGCTTTGAAAAAAAGTTTTTGATTTGTTCCTCACTATCACAATCCATCGATAATCCTACGTTGTCGCCCACGGTAGCCTTGTCTCGCATCATGTCCATACCTATAAAAGAAGCTGAATCGGATTTTAACATTGAGTGCATAAGATATTCTTGTTTGTCCGCGGGCATATCTTTTGCCATAGGGCTATCTTTCACTTTCATGTTTTGAAGTTCACCGCCAAAGCAAGATTTATAAAAGTTCATAGCCTCTTCTCCTTTACCGTCGTTGAATCTTACAAATGGATAAAGCATAATATTTTTAATTACGAATAATAATTAACTATTATGCCACAGTGATTATAATAGTCACATCAACGTCGGGGCAGCAAAAGAAAGCTGGTGACGGCAATGGCGGCTGTCTCGGCCCGCAGAATTTGCGGGCCGAGACTATAAATAGGAATATTTTTTAATTTGAAAAGTTGAAGCTCCCGTTCAGCCCAGCCACCTTCTGGTCCAACAAATACACCGACTTCTTCGGCAAATTTTTCTGATGGTGGAAAAATGTCACCAGTAGGATCAATGACAATATTATTTATTTTCTTGCCTTTTTTAATCTCCAAACTAACTATTAAATCTTCCAAGTTTATCGGCGAATTTAATTTCGTCAATCTTACTCTTCCCGACTGCTCACTAGCTTCCTTAATAATTTTTTTCGCCCGGACCATATTCAATCCTTTCTTTTCACTGCGATCAGAAATAATGGGTACCACACGAGAGACCCCAAGCTCAGTCGCCTTTTCCACCACCCATTCAAAATTACTTTTTTTAATTAGGGCAGCAAAAAGAGAAACCTTCGGTCCACTTAAGTCTCTCTCTTCTTTATTAATTATTTTCAGCGAAGCGCCTAAATGGGAAATCCGAGAAATCAAAGCTAAGTACTCAAAACCAGAATTGTCAAAAGTTAAAAGTTGTGTTCCCGTGGTGAACCGAAAAACATTGCGCCACTGATGCAATAACTCCGAATCGGTGATAGTAATTTCTTTTCTATCTCCAATTTCTTCCTCAATTAAAAATCTGTGTAACCTCATCCTGTAATTGTAACAAGTTTCATTTGAAAGTTTCACTGGAACATAATGTGTCGCTTTTGGATCCGTCCTGCAACTTTTGGCGAGGGTAAGACTTGGCCTAGCGGACCCAAATTAACTAACGCGCCTCGACAAAAGTTCGTAGGAGCGGGGAAAAAGCGACTTATTTGCAATTTAGAGACTTTTTACTATACTTGCCCCATATGTTAATCCCAACCGTAATAGAAAAATCTCAATTCGGCGAGCGTGCTTATGATATTTATTCTCGCCTCCTTCGCGAAAACATAATCTTCCTCGGTAGCCCTATTGATGATAATGTTGCCAACATTGTCATTGCTCAATTATTATTTTTACAATCTGAAGATCCAAAAAAAGATATTAATCTTTATGTTCATTCCCCCGGCGGCATGGTCACCGCAGGTCTCGCCATCATTGATACCATGCATCACGTTAAGAATGATGTTTCTACTATTTGTGTAGGTATTGCTGCTTCTATGGGCGCGCTTATTCTATCAGCCGGCAAAAAAGGTAAAAGATTTAGCCTGCCGAATTCAGAAATCATGATTCATCAACCCTCCGGAGGTGTTGAAGGTCAAGCCTCAGATATTGAAATTACTGCCAAGCAAATCCTGAAGAATCGAGAAATTCTTAATAAAATGCTCGCTAAAAATACCGGACAATCCATTTCTAAGGTAGAAAAGGATGTTGATCGCAACTTCTGGATGAATGCCGAGGAAGCCAAAAAATATGGTCTTATAGACAAAGTTTTATAACTCTAGTATATTAAATTCATTAAAATTAAATTTTGATTTTGTTTTAGACCGAAGCTGATGATTTTGACTTTCCGACCTCTCCCACCTTCATTTCAAACGTAAGTTCACATGTTACAAACCATAAGAATCGAATACATCATCTCTTAGCGTCTAAGGCGAAATCACATTCGCCATATGATTTCCATAAAAATTGTCTTCCTAATGCTTGCCTCAACCGGCGTTGTTGGAATTGCTATCGGTTATTTTCTGCGTGTATTGGTGGCCCTGGGTAGAAAAGGTTCAATGGAGTTAGAGATTAAGCAAATGATGCTTGATGCTAAAGAAGAAGCTAAAAAAATTACATTGGGAGCGGAAACGGAAGCGGCCGGCACCTTAAAAGCTTTCCGAGAAGAAATTAAAGAAAAGGAAGATAAATTAAAAAAGACTGAGGATCGCCTAATCAAAAAAGAAGAGCTTCTGGACTCACGCCAGGGGGATATTGATAAGGAAGTAGAAAATATTAAAGTTAAAATTTCTGAAATTAAAGAAATTAAAGAAAGAGTTGATAGTCTGGAGGGTCAGAAAAGAACGGAACTCGAAAAAATTGCCCACCTCGGAGAAAATGAAGCAAAAGAACATTTGCTTCAAAGTGTAGAGAAGAAATACGAGGAAGATATATTGACTCGTATGAAGAAACTGGAGACTTTTGGTCAAGAGAAGTTAGAGCAAAAAGCCAAAGATATTCTTTCCACTACAATTCAACGTTTGGCTAGTTCCGTCTCTGCTGATTTATTTACCACAAGCGTAGATATTCCTTCAGATGAAATTAAAGGAAAAATCATTGGCAAGGAGGGCCGAAACATTAAGGCCTTTGAGCGAGAAACTGGGGTAGAAATAATTGTGGATGATACTCCCGGCTCCATTACCATTTCTTCATTTGATCCGGTACGACGGCAGGTGGCACGCCTTGCCTTAGAGACCCTTATCCAAGACGGGCGTATTCAACCAGCCAAGATTGAGAAAGAAGTAGAAAAAGCCAAACAAGATATAAATAAGATTATTAAAGAAAAGGGTGAACAAGCTGTTTATGAGACGGGTGTCTTTAATCTAGATCCCCGAATCGTTTCTATTTTAGGCAGACTTTATTTCAGAACTAGTTACGGTCAAAACGTTTTACAACATTCTATTGAAATGGCCCATATTGCGGGCATGTTGGCGGAAGAATTAGGAGCAAATGTCCAGATAGCCAAAGCAGGGGCTCTCCTTCACGATCTTGGTAAGGCAGTAGATCACGAGGTAGCAGGTACTCACGTGGAGATTGGGCGCCGAATTTTGCAAAAATTCGGCGCCAATGAAGAAATAATTAAAGCCATGCAGGCCCATCATGAGGAATACCCTTATGAGACAGTGGAGTCCATCATTGTTCAGACGGCCGACTCCATCTCTGGCGGGCGCCCTGGAGCTCGCCGAGACACCATGGAGCATTATTTAAAACGATTGGGTGACTTAGAGGCTATTTCCAATAGTTTTAAAGGCGTAGAGAAATCTTATGCTCTTCAGGCTGGACGGGAAATTCGCATTTTTGTCACTCCAAACGAGGTCACTGATCTGGAAGCTAAAAAAATGGCCCAAGATATTGCTAAGAGAATTGAAGAAGAACTAAAGTACCCGGGTGAAATTAAAGTTACCGTCATTCGCGAAAATAGAGTTGTAGAATTTGCTCGATAAAATTGCTGCTTGCGCCAAAAATGGCCTAATATATAATGGAAACGGTCATATCTAATATTAAAAACTAAAAAAACCTAATATGAATAAAGCAGGAATTGTAGAAGCTATTCAGCAGGTACTCGGAGGAACTCGAGTACAGGCCGAGCAAGTAATGGATACGGTGATTGAGACCATTGTAACCACTCTTAAAAAAGGAGACGAAGTTTCAATCTCAGGTCTCGGTATTTTTGTAGCTAAACAAAGAGCCGCTCGCACTGCACGAAACCCTCGCACTGGCGAATCAATTAATGTAGCTGCAATGCGAGTGCCTAAATTCAGAGCGGCTAAAGCTTTGAAAGACGCAGTAAGATAAGAAGTCGATCTCACTGATCAAAAGGCCGGCGCTTCGCGCCGGCCTTTTGTTTTGCAAAAGAACACTGATTTGCTAGGATAATTTCGTAAGGCGGGATTAGTTTATTGGTAAAACATCAGTTTTCCAAACTGAGGTGGGGAGTTCGATTCTCCCATCCCGCACATTAAATTAAAATCCAATATATGTGGCAAATTATTAATAAGAATTTTTCTCCCATCCCGCACCATACATGAATTCCCTATCTCATCTTATTTCGGTGCTGCTCTCCATCGGCTCTCTTCTAGGTATTCCCTATGCTCCTTACCATATCTCTCAACCAATTACCCTACCAGGCCTCGAAGAACGATTAGCCCCTAGCTCTTTTTCTACATTCGCGCCACTAATACCCGCGCCCGTTGAAATACAAATACCTACCTCAACTACTCAGTCTAATTCCAATGCCACCTCCACTAAGGCAAAATTTAAAAAGTTGCCGATCCTTTCTTTAGAAGCACCGGTATTTAAACCCTTTCCATTTTCAACTATTCCAAACATAGTATTGCCAGATATATTGCCCGAAAAATCCCAGATAATAAGTACGCCCGCTACTATAGCCCCCTCGCCAGAAATTGCTTCTTCGCCTACTCTTACTCCCATTGTTACTTCCTCTCCAAATTCAGTCTCCCTAAATCTTCAAGAAAAAGCGGAAAGAGCAGTCGTGAATATTTATTGTACTAGTCAGTCTGGCAATCTAATCACCATCGTCACTGGAAGTGGCGTCATTATTGACCCGCGAGGAATAATATTAACTAATGCCCATGTCGCCGATCATTTCCTCCTTAATGATTATTTAAAAGATCCGAATAAATCTTGCCTCATTCGCCGCGGCTCTCCCGCCGCCGCGGCTTATCGCGCCGATCTCATTTATATTTCCTCAAGCTGGCTTAGGCTCTACGGACAGAATATAAATGATGTCTATCAACCTCAAGAGACTGGTGCCGGCGACTATGCTCTTCTTGCCATCATTGGCACTAGTGGCGGCGCCTCGCTCCCCTCTACTTTTTCATATGTAGCCCCTCAAGTTACTGCGGACTCATTAAGTGTAGGTACTTCAGTGTTAGGAATTGGCTATCCAGCAAACAGCCTTTCTTCCGCCGCTGTAGTAAGAAATTTATTAATTAAAAGTTCGGCTCTAAACATAACTGCCACTTATACTTTCAACTCCAACAACGGTAAGGATCTAATTCGCACTAACTCTAGCGTCATTGCTGAGCGCGGCTCATCCGGAGGCGGAATTTTAAATCAGAATGGCGATTTAATTGCCCTTATCGCCACCACTGTTACCGACAGCGGTAATACTTCCCTACAAGATCTTCAAGCTATCACTTTAAATTATATTAATTCAGATATTAGAAATGAAACAGGTTTTTCACTCGGAACCTATTTAAATAAAAATTTAAATACCTTGGTAGAAAATTTCAAATCCATCGAATCTTCCCTCTTTAACTATTTGCCTCATTAGCCGGAACCGAGGTCAACTTAATTACTTGATCAAAGTCATCACTGACGTCTACCTTATTTCTTTTATTGTGGCCACAACGTTCACATTGATGAACAATCACCCACTCGCCGGTTTTACCCTCAATTCGAGAAGGCTTCATCAGCCCTCCACAATGACTCAGGCGATCTCCGGGATGAATATCTACATGCTTACTCCAAAGACACTTCGGACAATGATTAGTATAGCCACTACCTTCCACCTCAAAACCACATTTTTCACAAATGAAGTTTTCGATATTCCTTTGAAAATTTAATCCCATATAACTATTATATAAAAATCCCCGCTACCATGTTGCCATGATAACGGGGTTTGATGGGACTAGAACCCATCTACTGCGTTAGGCGGCGACGGCTGCCGTTTTCGTTTTCGGCTTTGACCCCTTGGCACTAGGCTTCGCCTTTCGGACCTTCTTGGCCTGGGCTTCACCAGACGAACTAGCCACGGGCGTAGGGAACGGAATAGGAGCACTTAGCGGCGCTCCGTCTGATTTGTGCTCCTGCAGCGCTTCTTTTTGCTCTGCGTCCATTCGTTCAGGACGCCGAGAAGGCCGTGCTGTTTCTTGCCGGATGAAGAGGCCAGTACGGAGCATCATCAGCTTGGCCGGGCGAGCACTAGACTCTTTGCCTTTACGAATCTGTTCGATCAGTTCCAGTCGCTTAGCCGCATCGGCCCCTACCAGCTGCTTGGTGATTTCCAGATCGCGTTGAAACCACTTTGCATCGGGAGGAACCATGTTTCCATTCCTGCCGTACAAACGATCCTTGATCTTGGCGGGCGTCATCCATTCCAGGTCGAGATTGAGCATCTCCGACTGCATTCTCCACAGGGTGCGCTCCTCGGCGGCGATTTCGCCTTCCAGCTCCGGAATCTTGGCATTCTGCCGTTCGCACTCTTTGGTAGCTTGAAGATAAGACTCCATTGATGCCCATGACAGAATCCAGTAGCGATGTTGTAAATCGCGCGGATCATAATCCGGATGATTCACTTGAAGTAGAATCATGATTTCATCCCCCACTTGGGGGGAAGCGTCAGTGCCATCCTGCTTCTTATCGAAAACAGGGATAAACCTTCTTCCTCCCAACGGTTCTGCCCGCATAAAGGCGTTCCGTTTCTCATGGTGCATTACTAACGTCTGCCCCTCCACTTCGTTTCGGTAGTCCCCAAGATAACCGTCGTCTTTCAGAATCTCTGTCGGAACGATGCCTATGCCGGTATACCGGTCCATCTTTATTCCACGGTCCGTCACGACGCATCGCGCCGTCAGCATTCCGAAGACAGTTCTCTGTCCGTCGTTGTTATTATTTCTCATGTTTATGACCTACTAGTCCTCAGAAACTTTAAAACAATCGGTCTTAGCCGGTTTTATATATCCTCATTCATAACGCAACGTGCGCCTAAAGGGCAGAGCAAGCTCTGCAAAGGAACCCTCGCTTTAAACTATCCGTTTAAATTCAAGGGAATTTCGTCACTGAACCAGTTCTGGTAAGCAGTATACCATATTCGAGGAAAAAGTCAATTAAATACAGCTTTTTTCGCTTCTGTAAAGAAGTTTAGAGATATTTCTGATTCAAGATTTTTCATTATATTTATAGGCATGAAATTCATATCAGCGGGTGGCAAGTAAGAAATGAGATTTACTAAATGTGATAAAAAAGTGGTGGCATACTCCCCTTTGTGTAGATCGAAACTTAAAATAATTCCTTCCTCCACATTCTCTACCTTGGTTATATTAACTTTAGAAATAGTATTGATGAATCTGTTGTTCAGAAGTAGGTTGGGGGCAACTGTAGAGAGATTTTTAAAAACGGGAGTTGATAGATAGAGTTTTGACGTTAAATATTTATAACTATCTTGAATCCTAGAGTCGTGAGTGAGAAATAATGGTAAGGTCTTTGGGATTTTTGTAGAAGTTTTTATACATTGAGACAGCTTATGATTAAAGAGCCACGCTGAGGTTGCATATATCCAAATAGTAACTAGGTCAGGAATTTCTTTTAAAGCACCCTCAAAATCATCAGGGGAATTTAATAAATAACTAATCAATTTATTTTCATAAAAACATTCGCTCTCAACTTCCTTAAACAGATTTTTTAAATACATCCAATCACCAAATTTTTTTTGGGCTTCCTTCCTAATTTTATTTAGATGAATTCTATCAGTTATCCCTTCCTCACAAATAGCAGAATATACAACCTTCTCATAATTTTCTTGCAAAATTAAAAATCCACACAAATGGTTTATTAACCTAGGTGTTCCAAAACGTTGTAAGTAATAAAAATTATAAAATCCTTTTTGGCGCACTGTGTCCAGTCGTTGCATAAAAGTTTCTTCTTCAAAATTTTCCGTTTTTCTCAACAGGATAGTGAATCGATTTCCTTTTAGTTGACCTTTTTGTATAAAATTGTCGTTTTCTTCTATCTCCTTTAAAAAAAAGTTAGAAACCTTAATTTTTAGTAAATCATTCAATCTGACTCCAGTGATAGAGATTCTCTGACTAGTAACGGCATCGTCATCTTTTAGTCCTGCGTATCCAATATTATTAACAGAAATATTGAGTCGGGAAGCTAAGTTTTCAACCGCCTGAAGGGTCCCTAAATTACATTTGACCAAGGTCATATGATAATTTCCTAACTTTTCCCCTCCATAATTTTCCGGTTTAGTGCTGCCGATCGTATATATTTTTCCTTCTTTTGATATTTCTTCAACTATAAAATCTTGAGGATAAAATTTTAGAAAAAAGTTCGGAAAATTTTCCTTTTGAGGAATTTCTATTCCAAAAGCAGAAAGTAATTTTCCATCTTCAACCAAGGGCTTTAAAAAAGACTTATTGTTTTGGAGGTCGGGATCCATTTTATTCTAAAGCCATTTTAGCCATCTTTACCGCGCTCTCCTTAGACCACGCCTTGGAGATGAAGCGTTTGTTGTGGCAAAAAACCGCATCTTTAATTCCGGTAACTTCGACTAGCGGCTCCCCTATCTTCCCTGCCCAGCTAGCCGGAAATAATTTTCGATAAATAAAAGCTCGGGGATCTTTTTTCATGGCCATAATTACCCATTCGTCTGTATTTTGATCTTGATAAATAACAAAAAGCGGCTCAGGGAATTTAGTTAAGACGCTTTTCCATGGATATGGATGGTCTAAGACGATAATTCTTTTGTCTTCAGTAGCTCTGTAAGCTTGCCGTACTAATTCCGTTTCTTCAAAGAAAAATTTTGCCTTCTCAATTTCTTTTTCTAACACTAGTCTAACGATGCCAAGAATTTGCTTAAAGGCCGCGTCAATACTTTTTCCTTCTCGCCAGGTAGGAGTAATGGCGTTAAGAAAATTATCAAAAAGATAGGGTTGAATTTCCTTATTAACCGGAGCATAGACCATTACGCCGTTGTCAGAAGCGTCAATGGCTTGAATCATTTTACGATCGACTAAATCAGCTACTTCGGCGCGCCCACCACAAATTTCTCGACCGAATTTCTTCCAGACGAGACCAAAAGAGGCATAAGGCATGCCGTTCTGGCCACGCCGTCCCGCTCCCCCCTCTTGGTGATGGTCAAATTTATTTTGGGCAGCATCATTAACACCCCCAATGTCCACGGCCATGTCGGCGGTGGCGATAATCTTAGGGTCGCGAGAGCGGATAATCTCTGCGTCCGGATAAAGCATTTGTAAGGCGGCGATAGCAAAAAGTTCATCCTGATGAAAGCTGCCGCTATGAGTGACTATTTTCACAAATATTAAATAAAAAATAATTGATAACCTAATTTAAGGATACAATAAATTTCGAAATCATGCTACACTTTTCAATCTAAAAACGGGGCGTGGTGTAACGGCTAACATTCTTGATTTGGGATCAAGCGACTCCGGGTTCGAATCCCGGCGCCCCGAAGGGAGGGATTCGAACCCGGAAATTACAACCGGGGAGAATAAATCTATGGTAAAGAGACAACCAACTCAAAATTATGGTGGAGCTAGTTTTACCATATTTTCCCGGCGCCCCGAAATAAAATAGCTCTATATTATAAAGGACATTTTAAAGGACAAGGTTTTCCAGCATCTCAATTCTCGATTCATTATTGATAGGAGAGTATAAAATAGTAATAGCGTGGAACTGCCAATCCGTTTTTACATAATTTTCGATCAAATACAACTGAATTACCCGTCTTAAACGGGCTATCTTATAAGAATGAATGTTATCTTCCGGCCTATAATAGTTTGACCGGCGTGCAAAACTAGTGACATTTTCACATGAAACTGTTTTAACTTCTACAAAGTGATGTTTCCCTTGTTTTTTGGCTACAATGTCTATTTCTCCACATTTTTTACGAAAATTTCGATTCACCACCAAGAAACCTTTCTCCTTTAGGTAATCGCAAGCTAAATCCTCCCCTATTTTCCCAATTTTAAGATGGTTCACAAGAAACATCTTAAGGCATGAGAGGTGAAAATTCATTAAAATAAGGTTAAAATATCCTTAAAGTTTCATGATTACCTTATTATATTAGTTACACGTGAAACATAAGGGTATCGAGCCTTAATTTATCCTAAGGTAACCCCTTTTTAGGACAAAATTCCTGTCTTTTATACACATATCCCCCGACTTATCCACAGTAAATATGTAAAGACCTATAGATAGAGCCGTTTCAGATTTTTAATATTTAGGACAAATAAGGGACACTGGACTTTAGTTAAATGTGCGGGTACCGAGAATCGGACTCGGGTCTCGTCCTTGGCAAGGACGTGTTCTACCACTAAACCATACCCGCAATACTTTAGAGAAAAGTCCTTAAATTTTAATTTAAATCTTGGTGTTTGTCTATTTTTCTCGTATGATATTCATATTCCTCAATTGCTCCCGTGGTGAAATGGATATCACGCGACGCTTCGGACGTCGTATTGTGGGTTCGAGTCCTGCCGGGAGCACCGTAGAAAGCCCAATGTTAAAAAAATTTGCCATCCCTCTCGAGGTTTCACGAATAACTGCCCGGCTGGAAAAAGCTGGTTTTGAGTCTTATTTAATTGGAGGCTGTGTTCGTGATCTTCTATTAGAGAGAGCTCCTAAAGACTGGGATATTACTACTAACGCGGCGCCTGACAAGATTATTTCTCTCTTTGATAAAACTTTTTATGAAAATGACTACGGCACAGTCGGGGTGGTGAGTGAGGAAACGCTTAATGAAAGCCTGAAGGTGGTAGAAGTCACTCCTTATCGATTAGAAGCTGATTATTCTGACAATCGTCATCCGGACCATGTTACTTTTAGCAACAATCTATCCGATGATATTAAACGGCGGGATTTCACCATTAACGCTATTGCGCTGAAGCTCCTTAACGAATTAAAAGGGGAGTGGGAGGTTGAAATTGTTGATTTATATGAAGGACAAAGCGATCTAAAGAAAAAAATCATTCGAACAGTGGAAAATCCAGAAGAACGATTTAAGGAAGATGGTTTGAGAATTCTTCGCGCTATTCGCTTAGCTGCCGAGCTCAATTTTAAAATTGAAAGTAACACTGAGGTAGCAATCAAAAACGATGCCAGTCTCTTAAAGAACATCGCCAAAGAAAGAATTCGAGAAGAGTTTGTCCGCATTACTATGTCACAGAAACCAGCAAATGCCCTAAATATGGCTAATAATATAGGTATTTTAAAATTTATCATTCCCGAATTAGCCAAAGCGGAAGGGATTAAGCAAAATCAAGCTCATGCTTATGATGTCTTTGAGCATCTCCTAAAAAGTTTCCAGGCCGCCGCGGATAAGGGTTGGTCATTGGAAATTCGTTTGGCTGCGTTACTTCACGACATTGCTAAGCCGCACGCCCGAAGGTGGTCTAATGAAAAAGGGGATTGGACGTTTTATGGACACGACGTAGTGGGGGAAAGAATGGCTAAAAAAATTCTTGGCGATTTAAGATTCCCTAAAAAAATTATTGACGAGGTTGCGAAACTAGTTCGTTGGCATATGTTCTTTTCTGATACAGAGCAAATTACCCTTTCCGCCGTCAGAAGATTGGTAAAAAATGTTGGAAAAGAAAATGTTTGGAATTTAATGAATTTACGTATCTGTGATCGGGTAGGCACCGGGAGACCTAAAGAAAATCCTTACCGGTTACGCAAATATAAATCCATGATTGAAGAAGTGATGCACGACCCAGTTTCCGTTTCTATGCTTAAGATTAACGGCGGTCAAATAATGGAAGTCGCCGAGCTCCCTTCGGGACCTAAAATTGGCTATATTTTGCACGCCTTATTGGAAGAAGTCTTGGATGATCCGATCTTAAATACTAAAAAATATCTAGAGGGTAAGGCTATTGAATTAAGCAAATTTTCCGAAGGAGAATTAAGAAAAATGGGGGAAAAAGGCAAAAAGGTTAAGGAGAAAATGGAGGAAGAAGAGGTAAAAGAGATTAGGAAAAAATACTGGGTGGAGTAGGGGAAAAATACAAATGAAAAAAGCCGCAAGCGACATTATTGATAAGCGCTGTGCGGCTTTTGAGTAAAGCGTCATCGAGTGAAAGTTTCGCGGGATTTGAATCCAATAAGTAATTTTAACAGAAGAGATATCTCCGTAGAGGCGTCTTTCCTATTAAATAGCCTTTTAAAAATTTGATAATTCAACCCAGGAAAATAATTTCCAAGATGACCTTTATTGTAAAGGACATTTTAGCTGCTTTCGCCAAGAGGGATTAATAGCGATTGCTGCTAGAAGATCTACTGAGTATAGTAATGGTTTCTAAAGGACATGTAAAGGACATAGGTGTGGATAACTTATTTTATAGAGGGTCTCTCGTTCCGTCGTAAATCTCTTCGCCGAGGTCGGAGGACCGAATTCGGTCTCCGAGACTTACGACCTGCACTCGTGACCCTCATTCTTAAAGTCTGGTTTTCTTTATGAACGAAATTAGCGTCTCTTTTGCCGAGAATTCGGGCTTCCGACCTCTCGGAAAAGAGATGCTAACGGAGTGAATAAAGAATTTATGATAAGTCGATCTCAAGAAGGATAGGGCAGTGGTCGGAACCATGTACCTGATCTAAAATCTCACATTGTTTAACTTTTTTGATAAGTTCTGGGCTTACGAAAAAATAATCTATTCTCCAGCCCACATTTCTCTCCCGAGCAAAGCTATAATTATCCCAATAAGTATAGGCGCCCGTGCGATGAGGATAAAAGTGCCTATAAACATCTACATAACCGTGCTCTACCACTTTATCTAACCAAGTCCTCTCAATGGGTAAGAACCCCGTATGACTGGCATTTTCGCGAGGGCGGGCGAGATCTATCTCCGTATGAGCGGTATTAACATCTCCACAAAATATTACTCTTAGGCCCTTTTTTCTTAGACTATCGGCATACTTTAAATACGCCTTGTAATACTGAAGTTTGTATTTTAGCCGCACAGGCCCCCCTCCACCATTTGGAAAATAAATGTTGATGAGCACAAAATCTTTATAATAGAGAGCGAGGAAACGACCCTCTTGGTCTAATGCCTTAATTCCTAATCCATAATCAATCTTTTCTGGTTCGTGCTGTGTGTAGATTGCCACTCCGCTATAGCCTTTACGCCCTTTAGAGTGGTCAAAGTATGAATGATAGCCAAGGGGGTTACGCAGTTCTTCGGTGAGTTGATCGGGATGGGCTTTTGTTTCCTGGAGGCAGAAAAAGTCCGGTTTTTCCTTAAGAAACCAATCTAGGTAGCCCTTTTTATGCCAGGCGCGGATGCCATTGACGTTCCAAGAGATGATTTTCATGAAACTATCTTATCGTGAAACATTGATAAATAAAAAGTCTCTTTACCCTCGAGGAGGATTAAAGAGACGGTAAGTTCGAAACTTAGGCTGGATGCAATTTTTGCCGCGGGCGGCAGGAGCGAGAAGGTCTATTCTTCTTCGCGGTGAGCGGGGGGAGTATGGTACCTTTGTTAAAACTCAATTCCGTTAGTTCCTGTAAAACGTATTCAATGAGCTTAGTTACTGTTACTCGATTTTCTTCTGAATCCAGTTCTTCAAGGAATCCTTCCTGGAGACGAATGGTGAAAAAAGTTCTTTCTTCGGCTCATGAGTCAGCGCTTCCACAAAGGCCACGTCAATTTTGGACCCTGTGGTATTGAGAGAGAATTCATCGCGCCGGTGTTTTGCCCAACAGGATCCGAAAGTCTTACGAGCAACGACGGCGACACCCTCACGAGTTCGCCCCTCCATCCAAATTTGCCAAGTATCTTTAATCCTGGCCACAAAGCTTTTGATGCCCGTAGGGCTATTGAGCCGCTTGGTTAGTGCTGCCATTTCCGGACTTTTACCCGGGCAGCCCATAATAATTTCGAACGGATGATTGATTCTTAGGTCCAGCATTTTCGGTCTTTCTTTTTGATTATTGTTTGTTGTTTGTTTAAGAACTAGTTCACTCTACTCAGAGCAGTCTCGATGGAAAATCTTAACACTCACCAAACATAAGTCAACTAACTAGTTCTTTCTCCTATTATGGAAGTTCTTATGGATCTCTTTTAGATGCTTGTCGGTAATATGGGTGTAAATTTGAGTAGTAGTAATATTAGCGTGGCCGAGAAGCATTTGAACGGCGCGTAGGTCCGCGCCGTTCTCTAAGAGGTCAGTGGCGAAGCTATGACGAATGACATGAGGAGTAACCTTTTTGGAGATTCCCGCTTTGACAGCGTAATATTTGACGATTCTCTCTATAGAGCGCGCCGTTAGCCGACTCAGTTCTTTGGCCTCCTCTTTCTTACCAATCGGGTTTTTTAATTGGACGAAAAGGGCATCTTCTACGTCCACTCTCTTATCTAAATATTTTTTTATAGCAGCCTTCGCCTCGTTAGATAGAAAAACAACTCGTACTTTTTCTCCCTTACCCCTAACGGAAAATTCGTCTTTTCTCAGGTCCAAATCACGGGAAAGAGAGCATAACTCGGAAACACGCAGGCCAGTAGAGAAAAACAATTCTAAAATAGCTTTGTCTCGCAGGCCTTTTAGTTCATCTTTCTCCGATTCCGGAGCCACTAGTAATCGCTTTAGATCTTCGTGACCAATTAAATCCAATGATCGATCAGGCACTTTTGCCAATTCAATAGTGTCGGGTGAAAGAGAAGGGATTTTACGTTTGATTAAATATTTTAAAAAAGAGCGCAAAGCAATTAAGTAATAATTCTGCGTTCGTTTTTTTAATGTCCCATTTTTCCCGTCAGACTGACGATTCAACCAGAGACGGTACTGACGAATGAGCTCTTCCGTGATATCCGAGGGAGTGCTTATTTTAGAAAATTCAAAAAACCTATCTAAATAGTGTTCATAATTCCTGACGGTTTTGAGACTCCGGCCTTTTTCAATTTCTACATGCTCGAGAAACTGTCGTTTGAGCTCTAATAGGTCCATGTCGTAAAACATTATACCCTGTCCCTGAAAAATTGCATAAAATGACCTTTCGTGTTAATATTTGTTCAATGCTTACTAAAACCAAAAAACAGCGAATAATCAAAGAAGGCCGTATTCATGAGACAGATACTGGTTCTCCGGAGGTGCAGGTTTCTATTTTGAGTAAAAGAATTGATGAATTGGCTAAACACCTAAAGAAAAATCACAAAGATAATCATTCTCGTCGTGGTTTGCTTCAGCTAGTAGCTGATCGGCAAAGTCACTTACGCTATCTTCAAAAGAAAGATCCTAAGCGCTATCAGTCAGTTCTCAAAAAACTGGATCTAAAAAAGTAGAGTTACCTCAATATGGCTGTTATCAAACATAAAGAACAACGCGTTGGGATTTTTATTGATGCTCAAAATCTTTATCATAGTGCAAAAAATCTCTATCGAGCGCGGGTAAATTTTGCCGCCATCTTAAAAGATGCCTTAGCAGGACGAATATTGGTCCGGGCGGTAGCCTATGTAATTACTACCGAAGCGGGGGACGAGAAAAATTTCTTTGAGGCCTTAGTAAAAATGGGTATTGAGACTAAAACTAAAAACCTCCAGGTCTTTTCCAGTGGCTCAAAAAAGGGCGATTGGGACGTCGGTCTCGCCGTAGATGCTATAAAACTAGCTCCTAAGATTGATGCAGTAGTAATAGTTTCTGGCGATGGTGACTTCATCCCTTTAGTGGAATATCTACAAATGAATGGCTGCCAGGTGGAAGGGGTTTCCTTTGGTAAATCAGCATCCGGAAAATTAAAAGAGGCAGTAGATGATTTTTTAGATCTAGATGTTGCTCCGCGAAAATATTTAATGAGCACGGGAAATAGAAAGCGAGGTTAGTAGTTTTTTCTATATTGTATTTTGTGTTAGTCTAAATAGAATTAATATGCAAAAAAAGCAATTTTCTATGGAGCTCGGAGGTAAAACTCTGACGGCTGAGTTTAATGATTTAGCCGAACAATCTAATGGATCTGTTTTGATACGTTACGGGAATACATTAGTCTTTGCTTCGGCAGTGATGTCGAAAAAGCTCAAGGATGGTGACTTCTTTCCTCTTACTGTTGATTACGAGGAAAAATTTTATGCGGCCGGCCGAATTCTCGGCGGTCAGTTCACTCGCCGCGAAGGGCGGCCTTCTGACGAGGCTATTCTTTCTGGAAGAGTGGTAGATCGCACCATTCGCCCCCTATTTGATCAGCGAATTAGAAATGATGTACAGGTAGTAATTATGATTTTATCCATTGAGGAAGATGATCCTGATGTCTTGGCTGTCATTGCCGCTTCTTTAGCTCTCAGCACTTCTAATATTCCTTGGAGAGGGCCGGTAAGTGCCGTTCGAGTCGGTCAGCGCAAAGGTGAAAATGATTTATTAATCAATCCGATATACAAGGACAGAGAGTTTTCTAATATTGACTTAGTGGCTTGTGGTAAAGACGGCAATATTAATATGATTGAAGTGGGGGCTAAAGAAATTTCTAATACGCTTGCCACCGCGGCTCTAGAATTGGCTGCCGCTGAAATTGAAAAAATTCAAACTTTTCAAAAAAAGATCATTCAAGAAATTGGCAAAGAGAAAACAAAACTAGAATTTTTAAATTTCCCCGAAAAAGGAGCCGAATTATTTACTGAAAAAATTGAACCGGAACTTGAAGCCGCCGTCTTCTCCGGACCAGGAAAGAAAAAATCTGAAGAATTAAAAGAAGAATGGGTAAAATTATATATTGAAAAATTCCCGGACGAGAAAATGTCTCTTTCAAGTGAGTATTTTGAGGAAAAAGTGAATGACATTATTCACCGAGAAGCTATCGAGAAAAAGCGCCGGCCTGATGGCCGGGGCCTCGAAGAAATCCGACCCCTCTTTGCCGAAGCCGGCGGCCTTTCGCCTATGCTTCACGGATCCGGCATATTCTACCGTGGGGGCACTCACGTTCTCTCTGCTCTTACTTTAGGCGGCCCTGGAGATACTCAAACTATTGATGGAATGGAGTTACAGACCGATAAGCGTTTCCTTCATCACTATAACTTTCCACCTTTCTCTACCGGTGAAACGGGCCGAATGGGAGGATTGAATCGTCGCATGATTGGTCATGGTAATTTAGCCGAAAAAGCTCTGTTAGCTGTTATTCCCGAAAAAGAAAGTTTTCCCTACACCATTCGTTTAGTTTCGGAATCAATGGCTTCCAATGGCTCTACCTCCATGGGTTCTGTCTGCGCTTCGACTTTAGCTTTAATGGATGGAGGTGTGCCGATTAAAGCGCCAGTGGCGGGCATTGCCTCGGGATTAATGATGAGGGATGAGAAAAATTATGTTCTTCTTACAGACATCCAGGGCCCGGAAGATCATCATGGCGATATGGATTTTAAAGTGGCAGGCACTCGCGCCGGTATTACGGCCGTTCAAATGGACGTTAAGGTAGATGGTATTCCACTTTCTATATTAGCCAAGGCCTTTGAAACGGCGGAGCGGGCGCGCCTACAAATTCTCGATGTTATTGAAAAAGCTATTGCCGCTCCTCGCACAGACATCTCACCTAAGGCACCAAAAATTCTCTCTATTAAAATTAAACCTGACCAAATAGGATTAATTATCGGCTCGGGTGGTAAAACTATTAAAGAAATTAAAGAGAAGACTGGAGCAGAAATTGATATTGAGGATGACGGCACGGTCTACATTACAGGCAAAGAAGGAACTGCTGAAAAGGCAAAAATCATTATTGCGGAAATGACTCATGAATATAAAGCTGGAGAAAAATTTGATGGAATCGTAATTAAAATTATGGATTTTGGAGCTTTTGTTAAGATTGGCAGTGGTACGGAAGGCCTGGTTCACGTATCTGAGATAGCTTCTTTCAGAGTGGAGGATGTTAGTAAAATCTTAAAAGAGGGTGATCGCGTGCCCGTAGTAGTGAAAGAGGTGGATGATAGGGGACGCATTAGTCTTTCGATCAAACGCGCTGATCCTAACTTCATCAAAAATCCTAGTTCGTAATAATGTCGCTTTAATATAAAATTAAAGAATGAGTTCTGATTTAGAAGAAGCCTTAGAAAAAGCTAAAAAAGAAAAGGCGGAAGAGCCGTTAAGAAATATTAAAACCTACCAAACTGATGTGGCAGAGGCTATTAAACGAGACAACGTTTCCGTTATTAAAATGGCCGTGGCGGAAAAACGTCGTCAAGAAAGACAGGGTGTAGCTAGCGAAGAAGTATCTACCGAATCCAAAAAACGTATTGTCCTCATCATTCTTAGTGCAATTTTAGTTACTTCTGGTTTAGCCATTGTGGGATATTTTATTTTCCGTCCTCATAACAACACCGTTCTTCCAGTGGCTGTCGCTCGAACAATCATTGTCACCGACAAAACAGTAGAGTTGAAGCTCGATAACGTTACATTGGATGGACTAATTCATGGGTTAGTTGCCAATAAGAGTATCTTAGAAAGTGGTTCGATTGAAAATGTGATAATTACTGTTAAAGGTAATTTAGACGCGCAAAATGGCCACTCGGCTCGCGAACATCTAAATGCTCCGAATTTCCTTAATCTTCTACAGAGCCGCATGCCAGGCAATCTATTTAGATCCATCCAAAATGATTACATTGTAGGTTATTATCAAAATAGTTCAGGCAATGAACCTGTTCTCATCCTTAAAAGTGATTCGTATGCCAATGCTTTTCCGGGAATGCTCCAATGGGAACCTAATATTTCTAACGATCTTGGTTCTCTTTTTAATTTGCCGACTGACTCCGCCACTTCTTCTGCTCGAACATTTGTCGATAGAATTATCGATAATCGTGACGCTAGAGTTCTTTTAGAAGATGGTGGTAATCCTACTTTTATTTATTCTTTTATTGATCCCGCGACTATAATTTTCGTAAAAAGTCAGAACGCCTTTGATGAAATTCTTAGTCGTTACCTTGCTAATAGGGGAAATAACTAATAAAATCACTCCATGGATACAAATCACTTTAAAGAAAAATTAGAGAAGGAAAAAGAAACTTTGATTAGCGAATTGTCAGGAGTTAGCCGGCAGAACCCTAACAACCCCAATGACTGGGAACCAATCGCCGAGAATTTAGATATTCTTTCTGCTGATCGTAATGAGGTGGCTGATAAGATCGAGAGTATTGAGGGAGATGCAGCCATAATGAGCAAGTTGGAACCCCAATTACAAGATATTAATCTGGCTTTAGAAAAAATGGAGAAAGGAGAGTACGGAAAATGTGAAGTTTGTGGTAAAGATATTGAAATAGAAAGATTAGAAGCCAATGCGGCTGCCCGTACTTGTAAGACTCATCTCAATCAAAAGGTTTCTTAAAATTTAACTTTTCTTTAGAAGAAACTCATGCCGTCCGATTTATAATTGGACGGCATGAGTTTTTCAAAAGTATTTAGCGCTCAAAGCTATCTTCTTAAGGCGCGCATTATTGATGTGGAGGTTGATCTTTCAAAAGGACTTTATAATTTTTCTATTGTGGGATTACCCGATAAAGCAATTGGAGAAGCCAAGGACAGGATAGGGGCCGCTATTAAAAATAGTGGTTTTACTTCTCCTAAAAATAAAAATCAAAAAGTGGTCATTGCACTTGCTCCAGCTAACATTCGAAAGGAGGGGCCGACTTTTGATTTGGCTATGGCGTTAGCCTATCTTTTAGCCGCAGATGATATCCGCTTCGATCCCGCTGATAAACTTTTCCTAGGAGAATTGGCTTTAGATGGAAAATTGCGACCTATTAAAGGAGTTCTGCCATTAGTAATTGAAGCAAAGAGAAAAGGTTTTCGGGATATTTTTGTTCCTAAAGAGAATGCTTCAGAAGCAGCCATTATTTCCGGAATTAAAGTTTTTCCATTAGAAAAATTAAGCGATGCAATTTCTCATTTGAATACGCGCCCGCCGCCAGATCCTGCGGGCGCGTCTAACTCCAACTCTGAAATACCCTGCATTCCTTCAATTAAAATTATTTCCGCTCCACAAACAAAAATAAAAGAAGAGGCAGGGGCGCCGGAAATTGATATTGCCGATATTAAGGGACAGGAGAAAGCTAAGCGCGGCCTAGAGATTGCTGCTGCCGGTGCTCATAATGTCATTATGTTTGGTCCTCCGGGTACTGGAAAAACTATGTTGGCTAAAGCTTTTTCATATCTCCTCCCTCCTCTTTCTTTTAAAGATATGCTGGAAGTAACATCAATTCATTCTGTCTGCGGCCTCTTAAAAGATCAGCCTCTTATTTTAAGAGCACCTTTTCGCTCACCGCACCATACTTCTTCCTACCCTTCATTAATTGGCGGCGGTACCACTCCAAAACCGGGAGAAGTGACTTTAGCTCACAAGGGAGTACTGTTTCTGGATGAATTCCCCGAGTTTGACCGGAAAGTTATAGATTCATTGAGAGAACCTCTTGAAGAAAAGGTGGTGAGTGTTGCAAGAGCAAAGAGCTCGGCCATTTTTCCAGCTAATTTTATTTTAATTGCTGCCATGAATCCATGCCCTTGTGGTAATCGGGGAAATCCAAAAAGAGAATGCATTTGTCGCGCGCCCAATCTACTAAGTTACGAAAGGAAAATTTCGGGCCCTATAATTGATAGAGTGGATATTTGGTTAGAAGTCAGCGAAGTAGATTATAAAAAATTAGGAACCAAAATTTCTGGAGAAACCACAGAAGTGGTTCGTAAAAGAGTAATCCGAGCTAGAGAGCTCGCTGCCAAACGATTTCAACAAAATAAAATATTCATTCACACAAATAGTGAAATAAAACCCCGTGACTTATTAAATATAATCTCTCTAGACCACGAGGTCAAAGAAATTTTAGACAAGGCCGCCTATCAATTAGACATTTCTGCCCGGGCCTATCATCGTTTAATTAAACTAGCTCAAACAATTGCTGATTTAGATCGTGCTAAAAAAATAGAGCCGAAGCATATTTTAGAAGCCTTGCAGTATCGACCTAAGAAGATGTCGGTTATCTAACTAGAATGGATTGCGTCCGCCTCTAATTTCAAAGTGAACATGAGGACCAGAAGTTTCTCCTGTCATTCCGACATAGCCAATGACCTGACCTTTTTCTACTTGAGAGCCTACTCCTACGGTTGTGGATTGCATATGAGCATAGAGAGATTGTGTGCCATTGCTATGACTAATTACTACATAATCACCGTAGCCACCATTCCAACTTCCATTATTTTTACTAATGAGGACACTTCCCGAAGCCACTGAGTAAATGGGAGTACCCACAGGAGCTCCCCAATCCACTCCATTGTGACCATGCAGTCCTTGTGTACGTACTCCGCCATTAAGTGGGGGGCGCATAAAGTTAGTAGAATCGGTATGAGGACCACTGAAGGACAATGAGAGACCGACTGACCCCCCAATATAAATCTTTTTAGGACTGCCAGAAGACTTAGACTTAGAAGAAGGGGTCACGGGAGAACCAATTTCTCCATTAGGAATAATGATTCCGTCGCCTGGAGTTAAACTCTGTCCGTCAGAAAGACTGTTGAAGCTGACAATTTCTGCTTGATCGCCTTTAAACTGCTTGGCGATGCTTAGTAAAGTATCGCCTTTTTTAACGGTATATTTAACCCCAGAAACTGGAAGAATTGTTAGAACTTGATCTTTTTTCAAGGCAACACCTTTCTTCAAATCATTAGCCCAAAGAATGGTATTAACAGAGACTCCGAAAAGCTTGGCGATACTTGGAAGACTATCACCATCGCGTACTGTATAAAGACTGATTTTATCAGAAGAACTATTGTCGTTAAAAACTTCTGTCGCTCCGCCGGTTGGTCCTGATTCTGCTACTAAGGCGCCATCTTCAATAGCTAAATGACTGTTTCTTTTTATTGGACTGGGGTCAGAATTGAGGGTGGGCTCTAAAAGGGTCATCCTTTGGGAATTAACCACTTCCGGAATAGTCTCGGAAGTCTTGGTGCTAGCAAATAAATTATTTACAAAAAATAAAACGCTAGCTTGGCCATTAGCCGGAAGAGTAAGTATGATCAACGAAAGGACAAGCCTTCCGTAAAAGAGGCCAAGAATAATGCTTTTAGAATAAGATGCAGTAGACCGACGATTGGATAAAATAAGCCTAAAGTTAATGATAAATCAGTATTTTCTGCCTTGCTTTCGGGGATTCCCAATCACCCATTTCAGTTCGCAATATCAGATGATTCAATAGTATTTTATGAGAAAAGTAAGTCAAGCCACTCCTCATTCAACTGGGGACAAAAATAGCCTTATTTTGAGCCATTTGACTATTGTTGATTCTGTGAATTTGTGTTTTAATAACTAACTCCTTAAAATAAGGCTAAAAATAAGGCTTATTTCATAGCGAGAAAGTGGTAAGTGTGTTATATTTTATAGATGGATGATCTCAATGAGCGGCAAAAATCGGCCATTTTAGCCACCGAGGGACCACTTTTGATATTGGCAGGAGCGGGAGCCGGGAAAACTAAGACCTTAACCCACCGTATTTTGTATTTAATTAAAAAGGGTATAAAGCCATCCCAAATACTGGCTATTACCTTCACCAACAAAGCGGCCAAGGAAATGAAGGAAAAGGTGCTTAATCTAATTTCCGCGGATAAAGAGCTTAATCGTCCAGTTTCTTTTACTGAGCGCCCTTTTGTTTCCACTTTCCACTCTTTAGGTGTTCACATTTTAAAAGAAAATGCCAAACTCTTAGACTTGCCTCGCCATTTTTCTATTTACGATCGCGCGGACTCTAAACGCGCGATAAAAGAAGCTCTCACCACCCTCAACCTAGATCCGAAGAAATTTGATCCGGGTAAAATTTTGAACATTATTTCGCGCCAAAAAGGAAATAGCGTTAATCAAGATGAATTTGCGGCGGCCGCTGGCAGAGAATATTTTCCTGGAATTGCGGCCGCCGTCTGGGCAGAATACGAAAAAATTCTTCGCAAAGAAAAA
Organism: Minisyncoccia bacterium; assembly: GCA_038215155.1. Lineage (GTDB taxonomy): Bacteria > Patescibacteriota > Minisyncoccia > Phycocordibacterales > CAJBRS01 > JADGRH01. The sequence goes on along the minus strand of JBBQRF010000002.1, from coordinate 49,731 downwards.
GCTTTGGATTTTGATGATCTGTTATTAAAAACTGCTAACCTTTTAAAAAGATATGCTACGGTCCGTCAGTACTATCAAGAGGTTTGGAAATATATTCATGTTGATGAGTACCAGGATACCAATCGCGTTCAATACACAATTACTAAATTATTGGCAGAGAAAAGTAAGAATCTTTGCGTCGTTGGAGACGTTGATCAAAATATTTATAGTTGGCGTGGAGCAGACATCCGGAACATTTTAAGTTTCGAAAAAGATTATCCTGAAGCAAAAATAATTCTTTTAGAGGAGAATTATCGTTCCACGGAGATAATTCTCAATGCTGCCAATAGAATCATTCAAAAAAATATTCATCGGAAAGACAAAAATCTTTTTACTAGCAAAAAAGGCGGCGCTAAAATTGGTCTCTACAGTGGTTACGATGAAATTGATGAGGCGGATTTTATTTCTCGCAAATCGTCCGAACTAATTTTAAATGGGGTCCCTCCGGAAGAAATCGCTGTGTTGTATCGCGCCAATTTTCAATCGCGCGTACTTGAAGAGGCATTTTTAATGCGTGATATTCCATATCAAATATTGGGAGTAAAATTCTTTGAACGTAAGGAAGTTAAGGATGTTCTTTCTTATCTGCGCGCAGCTCTAAATCCTGAAAGTTTAGCCGATATTAAAAGAATTATTAATGTGCCCGCGAGAGGCATCGGTAAGGTCTCTCTTTTAGCCATGGCGGCAGGGAGAGAAGAAAGTCTTTCATCGACTATGCGGAATAAAATAGCAGAGTTTCGTAACTTACTTACTCGTATTCAAATGTATGCTTTGAAGGAAAGTCCGTCTTTGACCATTAAATATGTCATTAAGGAAACTGGCATGGAAGAAATGTATAAGCATGGAAAGGAAGAAGATGAAGATCGACTAGAAAATATCAAAGAATTAGTAACGTTAGCCGGTCGCTATGATCCTCTAAGCTCGCAAGAGGGAATTGAAAGTCTTTTAACTGACGCGGCGCTCGCCACTGACCAAGATGAAATGGAGGAGCAAGGGAAGTCGGTGAAGTTAATGACAGTGCATGCCTCCAAGGGTTTAGAGTTTTCTCATGTTTTCATTACAGGCCTAGAAAGCGAACTTTTTCCTCACTTGCGCCTATCTAGTGAAGCAATTAGCGAAGAAGATGCTGAAGAGGAAAGACGCCTCTTCTATGTAGCTCTTACCAGAGCAAAAACAAAACTTTACTTATCCTATGCTTCTGTTAGAACTATCTTTGGTTCCAAGAAGGTGAGCGTCCCATCTGAATTCATTTTGGATTTGGATGAGGAATTTTTAGAAGTAGAAGAAAATTTAAGCGAAAAAACTATTTATTTAGATTAATATGCGTCCAAAAAAATCTCTCGGGCAAAATTTTTTGAAATCAAAGGCGGCAGTCCGGGAAATTTTGACTGCAGCCGCCATCATGCCAGGAGAACTCCTACTTGAAGTTGGTCCTGGAAAGGGAGTACTGACAGAAGCACTACTCGTTGCCGGCGCTAAAGTAATTGCTATTGAAAAAGATGATCGTTTAATCGAATTGTTGAAAGTGAAATTTTCTGACCAATTGCAAAAAGGGGCACTTCATTTGATTCATCAAGATGTTTTAGAATTTGAACCCGAGCGGCATTTACTGAAAGAAGGAGGTTATAAAATAGTGGCGAATATTCCTTATTATATTACTGGCAGCTTTATTCGGAAATTTTTAACTAGTGAATTTTATCCAGAAAAAATGGTCTTAATGCTACAGAAGGAAGTAGCGAAGAGAATTGTAGCAAGAGATGGAAAAGAGAGCTTGCTTTCTCTTAGCGTAAAAGTTTTTGGTGAGCCGCAATATATAAAAACAGTGCCGGCGAAATATTTCTCGCCGGCACCGAAAGTAGATTCTGCTATTCTATTAATAAAAAATATTTCTCGCGATTTTTTCAATGAAAATAAAATTGAAGAGGAGAAATTTTTTGCCCTGCTTCATGCCGGTTTTGCCCACAGAAGGAAATACCTGATAGGGAATTTAAAAGGAGCGGCGCCTAAAATCGGCGCCGCTCCTTGGGAATCTATTTTCACCCAATGCAATATCTCTCTAAAAACTCGTGCAGAAGATTTGGAATTAAACGACTGGAGGTTAATTATAACTAAACTATGAGGCACATGAGCTCTGATTCACCATTATAATGGTCCCACTTAATGGCAACGCAGAGAAAGGTTTAAATAATGGAGATTGATTTAGTGCACCAGCAGTGCCGTTTACAATAACATCCTGGTTGTTTACTCGTATTTTAGTTTGACACATGCTTACAGCGGAAGTTGGACTGTAATTACCTAGTACGCAGGAAGCAAGAGGAGGAGTCCCACTAATCAATTGAGTGGCGGGAGTTTGGAATAAAACAATGGGCTTAATGCCTGTGGGTTTGGCAGAATTGTCATTTACTATCACCGAAATAGTAGGAGTTACTCCACAAGGCTTATACTGACTATAATCGAAATTAGAATTATAAAGTGTCTGACCCCCAAAGTCTGGTAGTGCTGGTGCTTTGCTCAAGCCCGTTCCGCCAATTTTACTCAAACCTCCGCTCAACAAAAACCTGCTCGCAATCTGCAGTATTGACGGTAACAAACTTTGAAGCGGAGAAGGTTGAGAAGAATTAGCGGAAGTATTAGCAGAGTTATTAGGATCGCTTACATTATTACCGTTTACAGTCGGGTCCTGATTAAAGACGGGAGTACTATTAAGATTGGGGTCTACACCTGGTGCAATAGGTAAATTTCCATAAGATCCGGTGTAAGGAGGGGCGGTTGGAGTAACATTTACACCTAATGTAGTAGTGGTAGCGGACGGTGTGCCAGTACCTGGCAATGAAAGAGTGGTTGTGGCATTAAATGGAATATCTTGCAAAGGTTTTGTCGGTGTTGGATATCCAACTGCTGCAGAATGACCCTGTCCGCGCAATACACTATTTAAATAGGCCCAGTAGGCACCGAATGAAGCGCGAGAGAAGGGCCCGACGATGCCTGTAGGAGTAGTGACCCCTGCTGCATCTAGAATTTCATTATTTTTATATTGATACCGTTTCACTGCCGCTTGAGTTTTAGTACCGAAATAATTCGTTTCACTGCCCGGAGATCCTACTCCGCTCGAAGCAATCAGAGTGTAGGGGTCCGTGTTTAAAAGTTTTTGTAAATCTTTAACATCCTGACCAGTCGATCCGAGATTCAAGGTTCTAGAGAAGTTTATTGACGTAGGAATAGTACTTTCACTTAAGGTGGGGTGAGGAATATTAAAGTTGTCGCGAACAATGCCGAAAAAGGTAATGGTATTTTTTACAAAAGCGCCGTTTGATGGGCCAAATATAACGTGCCAATAACCGTTAGTCTGAAAGAAATAGTCGTCACCAAGATGATAAAGGGTTCCACTTGAACCCCCGCCACGATTAGTAGCCAGGGTTGTAATAAAATAATCAACTGCTGGATCTGATTGAATGTCTAAGACAGGAGTATCCATGCCGTAAGTTTCTGTCCCTCGGGTAATGACAATGTGAGACAGAGCAACGCTTGGTCCACGCACGACATTGGTATAAAAATCCACAGTCTTCTTAAATGAGACGATGCCAGTAATTGCAAAGTTGCCAAGACCGTAAACGGTGGCGCCGCCATTAACGGTTACTCCATACTGATTGAAGTAAGCACGCATGGTATCTTCAGACCAGCGACTATTGGCGTACGTAGGAGTGAAGCTAGTGCCGGTGGTGGTTGTATTGGTAGTAGAGGTAGTAAGGCTGTTATAGCTTTGGGCAAGCGATTTTTGCCAAAGAGTTATTGATAATAAAAATACTGCTATTAATAAAAAACTAACGAGGATAGATTTATTTTTCATTTGGTTAATTATACAAAGATTAAAAAGAGTCAACAAGTATATAGAAAAAGGGCGGCCCTTTGATCTGTGGGCCGCCCTTTTTCTATCCTCTATTTTGCTTCACAAGAATTATTCGTACTACTAAGATGAGTGGTGATCACCCCGTCGATCGGAGCTTTGGTAGGTTCACAAGTTACACTTTTATATGCCCCTGTTGTGGTAAAGACATAATCCAAACATTTATCTTTGGTATATGTAGTTGCCTTTTCATATCTTCCTATATCACAAGATTGGATATCTGGTGGAACTGAACCTCCGGCTAAGGTTGATTGGATATACAATAGATGTACCGGCGTTAAACCTCCTTTTCCAGAAAATGCTTGATTATTATTTACAATATAGTAAGTGTTCGGAGCACTGCAACCACAAACAGTCTTAGAATCACTTTTATTTTCGAACTCAGTATTCCTTAATGTTAGACCTCCATAAGCTATAAATGTGTCAGTGTTATTTGATCCCGAACTGCTTGAAGGGGTGGGGTTGTTATGACATTGACCGTCTGGAGAGCTGAAATATTGATTTGGTCCGCACTGAGTATTGGTAGATGGTTGCCCACCGTTTGGCTGACTTCCTCCTGTGGGGTTTCCATTTGTTACTTGACCAGATTGAGCTCCTCCTGATGAGACCTGCTGCCCAGCCACGCTTCCATCTTGGTTAAAATGCGGCTGATTCGACAAACCTCCATATCCCCCCCATCCATTAGGTTGACATATCGTCCCCGGCGGACAGCTGCCAGATAGCCCGGCAGTAGGATTTGAGTTACTACTACCACCATTACTACTTCCGTTTCCGCTACTACTACCTCCAGAATTGGACTTAGCCACTTGTTGGCCGGAAGAATTTTTCGCTCCATCAATTCCTTGCCCGCAAGTCGCACCCGCTGTTCCTTCGTGAGTAATTTGATCATTAATAAAAGCCCGGGTACTGGAACCTAGGAATCCTGTACCTTTTGTTAATCCATTAGGCGTCAGGATGATATCTGCGTGATCATTTTGAAATTGAACAAGAGTTTTTTTAGTCTGATTGCCAAAGTATCCAGTAGGGTCGATACCAAGAACGCATTGTAAATAACTTACATCCTGTCCGCGCGCCCCTTTTCCTAGGTCACTCGAGAAAGAAAAATCATTTGAAACACTTCCGTAATTGATTTCAGAATGAAGTGGAGTGGTGAAAGCTGCTAATAGAACGAACCCACTAAAAATTCCCAGCAAAAGTTTATTAATTTTCATATTAAATTAGTTAATTCCCTCGTGAAATATTATATCACCCCTTATCTATCTGCCAATGTGGACGTGATCGAAATGATCACTTTCCGTCCCATTTCTTACCAATACACCATTTTCAAAAAACCAAACTTTTTCAGCATAAATGATCTGTCGAATACCCAAAACTCCGGCATTATGTGATGCCCAAATTATTACTTGTTCAGCTTCATCCTGTGGCATCTGGCTGTCTTTTGTATTATGGCTACCTATGTCAATCGCTTCTCCGGAAATATGTCTCGAGTAAGTGGCGTGGGAGACTGTGAGATTGTGCTCATAAGATCGACAGTCACTTACATCATAGGCCCAAGGAAAAAGAGAAGGAATTTTTTTAATTAAATAGGAAATTACCGGGTCCACTTGGCAGAGCCGCGGAGGAGTGCCTTTATCGTACTTTGTTACCCATCCAGTTTGGGCCACAAAGGCTTGGAGTTCTGCCGGATTAACGTTCGTAGCATAAAGATTCTGTTGGTATTGATTACCAGGAAGGGTGGGGGCAGGACTGAGCCCGCCAGTGGAGTAATTTGGAGTGTTGTTTTGATTTGAATAATAAGGGGAGGTGTTAAAACCATTAGAATTATTAAAAGAAGGAATGTTGGGTAAAGTTCCATATCCGCTATTTGAAGTGCAGGTGAAGCCACTTGGGCAGGTAACCTTCGCTCCAGAATTCATGTTCGAAGCGGTGTTATTGGAACTTTGTGTGTCATAAAAATTCTGAGGCTCGGGAATGCTGGGTGGATTGGTAATGCCGGTCGGCGGAACGTAGATTGGACAGGTTGGTGCCGTGGTGGAAGCACCTCGTTCATAAAGTTGCTGATTTATAAAAGCACGACTACTAGATCCAAAATATCCCGTACCGGCCGTTAATCCCGCAGGAGTAAGAATATCGGCGGCATGATCATTTTGAAATTGAACAAGACTAGCTTTGGTAATAGAACCGAAATATCCCGTTGGTGAATCAACACCGAGAATGCATTGAAGATTTTCTACATCCTGACCTCGATTACCAATGGATAGGTCACGAGTGAAAGTAAAAGAACTAATGACAGAAGAGTAGTTTTCGGCGTAAAGGTTTTTAGCTGCAAGAGGGGTCAAAAAACAAAAGGCGAAAATACTAATAATAAAAATTGGTATTTTAATCAATCTCATAAAAATAATTATATCATCTTATTCTAAAGCTCCAGAGAGTAGGGTATCTTTTAATTTATTGACTAATATAGAGTTATGTGTTAAAATCATTTTGGAAATATGAACACAAATGTACTTAAAACAGTTTTAACCATGTCGTTACTAATCGGCTGCAGCGTATCTAAAGATCGTCCGGATCAAAAAGTGGCAGGGGCTTTCCTCAATTCTAAAAGCCGTACTGTCTGCGCACCAGCTAATGAAAAAAGTGAAGTCATTACCATCGACCCCGGCTGGATTTGCACATGGCGAACAAAACCTTCGGGAATTCCTCTCTTCATTTGGGTAAACAATAAAAGTGAGCCCATACTCTTTACCTTCGGACAAAAGCCTCAAATTTACGAGGAAATCCAATCAATTCGATTTGGGTCCGTTGGAAAAAAACCAACTGAAGTAAAAATTGTTCTCTATCCGCCAGGAGTGCAGCCAAATATAGACGTCGAGAGTGAGTAGCTCTCGACGTTTTTTATTTTTATATTAAAGTTTCCAGCTAGTTACTTAAAACAAGTGTCAGTAAGACCTACTTTATTGCCACTTCTTGGAATTAGTCTGCTATAGATAATTGTTTTGTCTTGTTGAACACTAGTTCCTGAGACATTATTTCCTAGGCCGATAACATCAAGTCGCGATAAATCATAACTCCGCGGATTAGCATAAATTCCACGGGGATCGGGCCCCCAATCAACCGGATAAGTATTGACACAACCAGTTGAAGCTGGATTATAGAGTTGTAAAAAATAATTAGTAAGCACTGTGGGTCCCTCCCCTTGATTAGATGGGGAAAGGGCGGCGTAGTTCCATCTCATTGCTGAATAATTTTGAGTATCAGTATTCAATCCTGAAACGGTGGTGGCGTATGGATTCGGTATAGCAGTAGATCCTCCTCCTCCATCTTTTCCTCCAAAGAAACTAAATACTCCGCAAGCCCATTGATAAGGATTTCCACTAATAGAACAATCGGCGGGAGCTCCAGTAATTTTTTCCGTCATGCCGGATAAGTAGTTGTATCGGCAGTCGGTAATTTTTGTTACGTGAGCGGCAGTAGGATTGCACTGATATTTTACAGCGATTCCATTCAGCGTACCGTTAATTGCCACCCCAGGAGCTACTGCGGGACCGGTTGTATTTGTATTGGAAGAACTGGGAGTAGTAGCGGGAGTAGGGTTTGAATTAACGGTAGGGGCGCTGCCAGTTTGTGTACTACCCGTCTGAGTACTACCACCGCTAAAGGAAGAAGCAATAACCGGTTGATTAGGGAGACCGGAAGAACTGGTGGTAGGATTGGCGGAATTACATCCACGAGCTTGGGCGATAGCTTGGTTAAATCCTGCTAACTCTGGATGCCCGTCTGAATCATGAGCCAAATTTTTAATATCAATTAAACGAACACCGTATTGACTAACTATTCCATCAACACCGCTATTGAAAGTCTGAGCATTTGGTAAGTCAACGTTGGCTAAATATATTTGGCTAGGACTAATGCCTTTTTGGTTGATTAGAAAATCAACAGTTGTTTTGACATATTCTAGTTGGCCTAAGTTATTGGTTCCAGAGAAAATGGCCACCCCGTTTTGTTTAATATAGTCCAATTGGGCGGGAGACAAATTAACGGCGAAATTTGAAATGGTTAATGGACTAGCTCCAACTTGATTGTGTCCGCCATTGTTATTCAAGACTGCGCCATTTGCTCCACTGCCACCGCCTCCAATATTTTGTTGATATTGCTGAGCAAGTGAGTCTCCGAGAGCAAAAAGTTTGGTGGAACAAGAGGTGGAAGGATTGGCGGAGCTTTGATTAGTATTATTACCCCCATAATTATTTACTAAACTATTTCTGGTCAGGGAACCGTAGTAATAACCCTTGTTGCCATCGATACCATTATCCGCTTGGTATAGTGCTAAAGCCGCTCGTGTTTTTCGTCCAAAGATTCCATACCCACCTGAATACTGGTCTGCGGTCAATTGAAGGTATCCTAAATTAACTAAAGCGTCTTGTAATTTTTGAACCTCACTTCCTTGGGCGCCGTAGTGAAAACTGGTTTGAGGAATAGAGCTGGAAGCTTGTATAACAGTAGGTATTGAACTAAATACTAGAGAAAAAATGAGGATGAAGGAGAAAATGATGATTTTTTTCATAACGATGAAGTAATTATGGTCTAGAGAGAAGAAAGGCGCAAGACATTATACCCTTGACGAAAATAGAAAATGATGATATTGTAAAAATAGAAAGCAAATTGTGAAAAAAATAATTTCAGTATTAATGCTAGTATCAGCGTTATTCGTGGGCTGCACCACAACTTCGGTAAAGACAACAGAGGCGAAAAAGTCGATAGAAGTCCGAGCTTCATCGCCGGCGCCAAGCCAAGTTTCTCCTATACACCTGTCGATTGTGGCCCCTAGCCATTCCAGCGGAGAACAAAGTGAGCCTGTTTCAATTTATCCATTATGGAAGTGTGCGGTTAGGACAGTACCCTCTGGACAGCCGCTACTCATTTGGGTTAATGAAGAAAAAGAACCTAAGATTTTTTCTTTCGGAAAGAATCCTGAATTTCATGAAAACGTGAGACTTCTTCGGTTCGTATCAGTTACCGAAAAAAGTACTCTAGTAGAGATTGTTCTTTACCCTCCCGGTATTACTCCGGATTTGCGCGCCCGCTGATAATTGTGGGGCGCTTTTTATTTTATGGGAGTTGTATATGTACGTGATTATAGTGACAATCATCAGGCCCGGAAGAATTTTTGCAAACGCCCGGCCCACCGTGATAAGAATTTGGGCCAGCCCAACTTCCATTTGAAGTTTTTGTATAACTATATGCGTTAAAAATTATATAGTTTATTCCCAAAATAGAATTGTTTGATTGTTGAAGAGCTATAGCTAAAGTAGTTCCTTGTTTTACTGTGTTCATACCACCGAAGTCGATAGCTTTACCAACTAGATGTTTCGAATCTACGTTTCCATTAATAACTTCAACCCGACAGTCACTATTATCTTTAGCCCAAGAAAAATATTTCGGTATTTCATCTCTTAAATATGCAAGTGTCGGATGAAAAGAGCATTTTCTATCTATTCTTTGATCCGCTGCCATAAAAGAAGGGTTCATATATGATTTATGAGTCCAGTATGTAGGGTACGTCGTATGGCCTGGGCAATTTCTATAATCAAGATTGTTCTTGCAATCACCACTTTGTTTATACCATTCGATTAGAGATTGACTTGCCGCAAAAATATCATTAGAAAAGACCTGTGGAGCGGCTGGTTTTGATCCATCTGTAGGAGTAGGTACTGATGGGGGCGCTGCCGTAGTATCGGGAGAAGAAGCAGGTTGATTGGAGTTTCCTCCACCGCCGATTCCATTCGCTTGAAAGGTGGGTTGGGTGGGAAGAGGAGGTAGGGCGGCTAAATCATTTGATTCTCCTGCGCCAAGATCATTTTGTAGACTTTCCCGCGTATGAGGCCCGTAATAATAACCATTGACTGCTCCCGATATTCCGCTATCAGCTTGATATTGTTCTAAAGCCGCTCGTGTTTTTCGTCCAAAGATTCCATACCCACCTGAATACTGGTCTGCGGTCAATTGAAGGTATCCTAAATTAACTAAAGCGTCTTGTAATTTTTGAACTTCTATTCCTTGAGCTCCATAGTGAAAATTAGTTTGAGGAATAGAGCTTAAAGCTTGAGCGTGCACAGCAGTTGCGTTGAATAGAAAAGAAGTGAGAGCAACCGAAATTAGTAAAGATAAGCTAAAAAAAGACAGTTTTTTCATAAGTATTTTAATTATCTATTAGAAGTGCATCTATGGCAACTCCTTCTCTGTTATAATTGAATAGAAGACTCTTAAAATATTAAGTGACTACTCATTTTCAAAAACCTAGTAAGAAAATACTTTATCTCGGCATTCTAGCCGCGGTAATTGTTTTAGTCATTTTTATTTCTAAAAACCATATTGCTAGCTCTATTTTAGGCGAAAGAAAATTGACCTACTCAGCCATAGATAATATTGCTAAGGAGAAAGATACTGATAACGATGGTCTTAGCGACAAAGCGGAGATAAATGTTTGGCATACAAATCCCAATAACTCGGACACTGATGGGGATGGGACGCTAGACGGAGTAGAAGTAAATGAAGGGAGAGATCCGTTAAAGGCCAACTCCAGTGGCGCATCACCTCCTTTTAACGATTATCTATCTGCCGGAGATCCTAGGATCGCCGCCGCTGTAGCGACGGCTATTTCTCTCGACACAACGGGCGGCGGCAACTTTACTGAAAATCTTTCTAAGAATTTTTTTACTTCTTACCTCAGCTCCCAAGATCAGAACGGAATCATTTCGCCCGCCAATCGCTCAGGATTAATTCAAAATATTTTAGCCGGCACTCCCACCAGCACTGCTCCCACCGAAAAATATATAATGAGTTCGTTAAGTATTTTTGATTCGGCAACCCCGACCGAGATTAAGACATATGGCAATGATTTTGCTCGCCTTTATCAAGCCGATCTTGATAATTATTTGAATATTCAAAAACCCACTTATGATCAAACGGCCGAATTCTATCAAAAAGCCGCTCGTGACCTTTCAAAAATCAAAGTGCCGCGCGCCGTCGCCGATATTCACCTCTCTCTGCTAAATTCCTACAATCAAATTTATGTTGCTTTGGAAGATCTTACCCGCTATAAAGATGACCCATTAAAAGGATTGATTGACGCTAAGATTTTTCAAAATAACCGCAACATTCTTCCCACTTTTTACGTTGAGCTTGCTGCTTATTTTCGAAAAAATGGTATAATTTTCTCTAAAGACGACCCTGGGAACATGTGGAATAACATTTAGAGGAAAGTGAATCAAATTCAATATAGAAAAATCGGATGGGGATTGGGCCTACTGGTCTTAGTCTTTATTGCTCTCTTTTTGGTTCCAAAAGGCGCTAAATTATTCCTAAAATCTTATAACGCCGACGCTCAAACTAGTACTGTTTCCCTTACTGCCTTTGATCCGAACACTGGTCCTGCCGGCATTACTGTTAATCTTTATGGTCGAGGTTTTACCACTAATGAAAATACTGTCAATTTCGGTGACGCTCGCCTCTCTGGTATCGGTTCTTATAATGGCTCTACCCTCACCTTTATTGTCCCAACCACTCTTCCTGATGGAGTAACACCGCTGCCAGCCGGCGACTATCCCGTTTCGGTTACCAACGCTAACGGCAATAGCAATGCCTACGCCTTTACAGTTACCTCAAATTGCGGCACTGATTGTTCTACAACCAACACCTACACTGGTCCAATTTATCTTTGCACCGGCAATGCTAATTGTATTGAAGGTTTTAAGGTTCCCATTGGTGGAATTGCCGACGCACAAGTTATCACTCTTGATGGACGGTATCTGGCCACTACCACCAGCTACTCATTTGACCGACTTTCTCCCGGACTTCACACAGTTTCGATAACCGTTCCTGATGGCTGGTATTCAGGTTTTACTCTTTGCATCAACAGTGTTAATTGTCACAGCGATATTCCAATTCAAGGAAAATCAGTTAGCATTAATTTTCTAAACACCAATACTAGACCTTATCTTGACAGTAATGGTTTAGTAAATGTTCCCGCTGGCTCATATATAGATCTTTACTGGCACTTCAGCCAAGAATTTTCAGATTTTGCTAGCGCCCCAAATAACTTGAATGGCACTGGCACTTCTACAAGCGGCACCTCTACCATCACACGCACTCAAGTACAGTCGTACACCGGCGGCGGCGCAAGTACCGTTGGTCCCCAAGCAAGCTACCTGCAGGGAATTGCAGATGCTACTAACAATGCTCTCGGTTGTAACATTGGTCAGATTTTAACTCCGGCAATAAGAGGAGTAATCGCTGGGGAAAAAGCCCTTTTAGCTAATCCTAAGCCAGTGGGAAGTGGAGCGGGTGCAGGTGGTGGATCAATTGATATTAATGACACCACAACAGTTTACATTGCTAAATTGTTGCCCTTAATTACCGGCAATACGCTTCAAAATGCCAATGACACCCGTTTCACGCGTGCCTCTCAAGTCGGATTTCCAAATCAGCCAAGTTGGGATGCTGTTTCATATTGTTTGGAAAATTCCATGATTAAATACATTCAGCAATCCACTCTCAACTGGATGTACACCGCTTTCAACGGCAACCCCGCCTTCGTGCAAAATCTTGGACAGTTTTTGTTGGGAGTTGAAAACCAAACCGCCAAAAATTATTTCACTCATCTGCAATCTCAGCTCGGAAATTCTCCATTTGGCCCACAATTAACCAAAGGTTTAGTAACCCTTTACAATAAGGGTGATGGTCTTCAGCCATACGACTCGGCAGCGGTGAATCGACCTGGTTTTGATGGTTGGTATGCACTTACTCAAGTAGATTCCAACAATATCTACGGCGCACAGCTTCAATCTTTGGACCAATTGGGTCAAGCCATTCACACCACAAAAGAAACAGAGCAGTATAAATATTTGGCGAATCAGGGTCAGTTAAATATTGATCAGTGTGATGGAGATCCTAAATACGATTCTGCTGGGCAACCCACAAATTGTAAAACTCAAGTTACTGGAGCACAAAGCTTGGCCCAATTTAATGCCAATAATCAATTGGCCACACAAAGGCTGGCTAATAATTCCGGGGGGTATGATCAAATGGTCACTCAGTTAGTGAATAATTTAATTCAGAGCGCATTAGGGCAATTGTTTAAAGGAATAAGCGGCCGTTAAGATGAATTTTCTTCCGAAAAAAAAAATAGAAAGGAAAATAGTAATTCTAATTACAATTGTATTCTTTTTTTTAAATGTTTCTCCTCAAAAATCCTTCTCGACAGTTCTATACACTAGAATTATAAGTGACGGTCAATATGCTCTTTACTATACAACTAATTCTCAACAACAAGATGTATTAACAGGAATATCTAAAAGCGGTTCGGAATCTCCAGGAAATTATAGTGGTTACTATGGTCGATTAGGGGTAGACAATAAATTCAATGGTCAAAATATTCTTAAAGGCTCAGCTCAAGAGGCTTCAGCTGTAAATCAATATCTTCAAAGTCAGGGTAGTTCTGATACATACGCGAACATCGCCTATGTCAGTCAGAACCCTCGGGCTGCTAAAGCGGGGGCGGTAAGTGATCAGGCTTACATGAATGCATTCCAACAAACTTACACTTCTCAGACAACTAGAGATGCTTGTGGTGGTGAATCAAACCCAGATTATTGGAATTGTTTATATAAAAAAGCAGATGCCGCAGGAGATTTAGCAAATAATACTTCCTTTAACCAAGGGGCTGAAAACAAAGGAGCAAATGTAGAAAGTGAATTATTTTTTCAATGCATGCCAGGCGGATATAGCATCCGATTAAATTGGTGTATGGCTGGAGTTTCTTATTTAATCCTCAAGGCTGTCTCGTGGCTGCTCTGGGCAGCGGGGGCTATCTTCAATTTTGTCCTTACCTATACAGTAATCCAGATGAGGGATAGTATTAAAGGAATAACGGCTATCAATACTATTTGGACAACACTTAGAGATGTTGCTAATCTTTTCTTTATTTTCATCCTACTTTATTCGGCGATCGCCACAATTCTTCGTCTAAGCAGTTTTAATGGTAAGGTAGTTCTTAGAAACCTAATCATAGTGGCTTTATTAATAAATTTTAGTTTATTTTTTACTAAAGTAATTATAGATTCCTCAAATTATTTGTCTTATGAATTTTATTCTTCAATTTGTTCTAAAAAAGATGCTTTGGATTGTGGGTTGTCTGACACCTTTTTAACCGCTCTACAGTTAAAAAGTATATACAATCCGCCATATGGTAGCGGCTCAGGAACAGATTATGTATCTAATTCTTTTTCTGGCGCTTCCTATAATGGGGCAAACTCTACAAATAATTCTTTAAGAGATAGAGTTTGGGACGCGGGCGCTTGGAGTATTATTCAAATTTCACTACTGGGCACTATTTTAATTTTTATCACGGCAGTTGTTTTCTTGGCAGCTTGTATAATTTTTATTTATCGTTTTGTCGTTTTGATAGTGATCATGATATTTTCTGCTCTAGCTTTTGCCGGAATGATTTTACCTGGAACTTCTAAGTACACTACCCAGTGGTGGGACAAGCTCATTTCCGAATCATTGGTTGCTCCTCTTTTCTTTATGATGATTTGGTTAACACTCAAGATAATTGCTGGGGGATTAGTAATTAGTTCTGCTGGAGGGAGTGGAAATTTGTCCTCTTTTGCCACCGGCTCAAAAGCAGCTCTGGGGACAGTATTAAATTTTGTTCTCGTCATCGGTCTTTTAATTGCTTCTCTAACCGTTACAAAATTGGCGGGCGCGAGTGGTAGTAAGCTAGCTCTTCAAACTTTTAATGGGGTCAGAAAAAAAACTCAAGGGTTTATTGGAAGAAATTCTTTACGCTTAGCAGGCGCAAATGCTTTGAATAATCGATTTGATAAGAGTGGCACCTTCTTGAATCGCTTCGGAAATACTATCGTTGGAGATGCGGTTAGAAGAGTGACTACTGGAAAATTAGTGGCCGCAAAATTTGGTAGTAAATTATCCGGTTCAGATGCTTCTAAGAAAGATAAAGAATTTTATGACAAGCGCGCTAAATTTGAATTTAACAGGCTTAAAGATGACAGAGACAATAAAATAAAGAGCGGGGTAGCGGGTGAAAGAGCCAAGAAGGAGGAGGCGGACAGAATACTGAAAGACGCCCGACAAGGATATCAAAACGCCCCAGCTGCGGAAAAAGAACTTCAGGGTAGAGGGTTAGATCTAGCTATGGAGCACCAGAAGACCATGGCGAAAGAGTTAGAAGCAGCGGAGGAGCATTTGAATAAAACATTGAACAGAAATGAAGGTAGTTTAATAGAGAGGCAACAGTATCGAGCGGAAGAATTAGAAGAAGGTGCATTAGGAAAAGTGGGAACTAGAAAAGAGGTGGCAAAAAAATTAAGAGAGGCGTCGTTTAAAAACAAAACTGTTGAAACTGTCATCAATGAAGCGGAATCAAAAAAGGCGGTTAATAAAATTTTTGAACTAATGAGCAAACAATTAAAAATGGAAGGGAAAATAGATAAAGATATTAAGAGTTTAAAGGAGGAATCAAAAGATAAACCGAGTCCAGGTGATGTTGGACCCACACACTAAACAATATGAATGAAGAAATATTTAAAATAATAGAGCCGCGATTAAAAAACCTTCCTGAGGATATTAAGTCTGCCATTCTAAAAGAGGATATTGGAGGAAGACTAGCCGAAATTTCTAAGAAACATTCTTTGCATATCGATCAGTCCGCTATTTTAGAGAATGAAACCTTGATGATCTTGGTGGGTCTAGAGAGCTCCGAAGAATATTTAAGTAATTTAATGAAAGGGCTCCGTTTATCTCACGAAAAAGCAGCGGAAATTGTGGCTGATGTTAATAAAACTATTTTTGCCGATATTCGTTCTTCACTTCAAAAGATGGCGGAAGATATTAAAAAAGAAGACAACGATGAAAGTCTTCATGTTGATCATTCTCATTTGATTAAAAAGGATGTCCTAAAAGAAATTGAGGAGCCTGTGCATGTGGTGGAACATTCGCGACAAACCACAGTACCGGACCACCAATTTACAATGCCGCGAAGGGTTTCCAGTGGCCTCAGTGGACTGGGTAATAAATTGCGGGATCGGGAGTTTACTGTAGTAACCGATGCTAAAAGAATGGAAGATGCTGGCAGAGAGCAGATTCCAGAGAGAAAGAACCCCGCTCCGGATCCTGTTACTCCTGAAGTAGTGGCTGAAGTTATAGTAAGAACAATGCCTAATAAATTAGAAGAAGTGGTGCGTGCACCAAAGGAAGATATTGAGGTGAAGATTGATCCATATCGTGAAGCGATTAATTAGCCATGGAGATTAAAATAGAAAAAATAAAGTCGTTCCAAGACCTTGAGGCTTGGCAGGAGGGTCATAAATTAGTCATTCAGGTTTTTCAAGTTACCAACACCTACCCCAAAGAAGAGGTTTACGGTTTAATAGGTCATTCAAAGAGAGCATCTCTTTCTATTACTACCAATATTAGTGAGGCGTTTAGCCGTACAAACTTCAAAGAAAAAATTCAATACTATTCTTTCGCCTTAAAGGGCGTTAGAGAGGTACAAAATTTTCTTTTAGTCGCCCGCGACCTTGGCTATCTTAAGAGTGATTCATTTGATAAAATAGCAGCACAGACCGCTATCGTCAGCAGAATTTGCGGCGATTTAGTAAAAGGCGGAAAGCGATAATGCGCTACCAAGTTCCACAATTTATTGAAATAGAAGATAAGATTTTTGGCCCCCTCACTTTCAAACAGTTTCTTTATTTAGCGGGGGGAGCAGGTTTATCTTACATTTTATTCCATTTCTTGCCCTTCTTTATTGCCATTTTTCCCATTGCGGGAGTGCTCGGATTATCAGTGGCCTTGGCTTTTTATAAAGTAAACAATAGACCTTTTATCTTAATGTTAGAGTCGGCCTTCAATTATTCTCTCAGCCACAAACTCTATATTTGGAAAAAGGAAGATAAAATAATTGAAGAGAAAAATGAAGTAAGAGCCAGCTCATCAATTTATGTACCAAAACTTTCTGACAGTAAATTAAAAGATTTAACCTGGAGTTTAGATATTAATGACACCCTTTATTCTCAAGAGACTCGAAAGAAGAGAGATAATCAATTAGGACTTAAAACATAATGGCTACTAGCACCCAATCAAAAGCGACTCAAGAGTTTGTACCGATTAAAGAAATCCGAGACGGCATGCTCGTGCTGAAAGATGGTTCTCTTCGTGCTCTTATTATGACCTCTTCTTTAAACTTTGCTCTTAAATCACAGGATGAACAAAGTTCTATTATTTTTCAATTTCAGAATTTTTTGAATTCTCTGAATTTTTCTATTCAGATTTTTGTTCAGTCACGAAAGCTTGATATTCGTCCTTATATTGCCCTACTTGAACAGAGAGAGAAAGAGCAGAATATTGATTTAATGAAAATTCAAACTCATGAATATATTGAGTTCATTAAAAATTTCACTGAAAACACTAACATCATGCAAAAGAGTTTTTTCATTGTAATCCCTTATTCGCCCGCTATTCTGCAGGCCAAGAAGGGGATTGGCGGCGGCTTCTTTAAAAAGAAAGACAAGAAAGAAGCCGCCGCCGAAAACATTCATGATTTTGAAGAATATCGCACCCAACTAGAGCAGAGAATTGACGTTGTTGAGCAAGGACTGGTGCGTTGCGGTATCAGAGTGGTACAGCTAGGCACGGAAGAATTGATTGAGCTTTTTTATAAAATCTTTAATCCGGGAGATACGGAAAAACCAATTCCTCTCAATTAAGGTATAATCGCATTAAACCATGGCCCTACTGGACTTTTTAAAATCTAAACCAAAAGAGCAGCCCAAAATCACTTCTATTTTGCCGCAAGAAATCTATCAGTCCGGCGTTCTGGAACTGAAAGACATTATTGCCCCTTCCGCTCTAAAAATTACTCCGCGCGAATTAAACCTGGGAGACAAGATGGTGCGAACTTTCTTTGTTATTTCTTACCCACGTTTTCTTGGTGATTCTTGGTTTTCACCAATTATCAACCTAGATAAAGTTTTTGATATCTCTATTTTTATTCATCCAATTGATACGGCTACAATTCTTCGCCAATTTCAAAAGAAAGTGGCCGAGGTAGAAAGTCAGATTTCCACCCGTGAAGAGAAAGGGTTGGTGCGAGATCCCGTGCTTGATACGGCCTACCAAGACCTTGAGCAACTTCGTGACAATCTTCAGCAAGCTCAAGAGAGAATTTTCGACGTCGGCCTCTATATCTCTATCTATGGATCTAATGAAGCTGAATTAGATAAAATTGAATCTGAAGTTAAATCAATTCTGGAAGCAAGTTTAGTGTATGTAAAACCTGCCCTTTTCCAACAAGAGCAGGGTTATAAAAGCATCTTACCAATTGCTACTGACCTATTAAGTGTCCGTTCTAAATTAAATTCTTCTCCCCTTTCAAGTGTCTTTCCTTTTATTTCTTTTGATCTAACCTCTGATAAAGGAATTCTTTATGGTATTAATCGCCACAATTCAGGATTAATTTTGTTTGATCGCTTTTCTCTGGAAAATTACAATTCTGTAACCTTTGCTAAGGCCGGTTCGGGAAAATCTTATTTCACTAAATTAGAGATTTTACGGAGTCTCATGTTTGATACTGACGTTATAGTAATTGACCCAGAACGAGAGTACGAATTCTTAGCTGAAGCTACTGGCGGGCGATATTTCAACATTTCTTTAACCTCAGATAATCATATTAATCCTTTTGATTTACCGATTGCTCGAGAAGATGAATCACAATCTGATATCTTGCGCTCAAATATCGTAAACTTAGTCGGTCTTTTCCGCCTAATGCTTGGGGGGTTAACTCCAGAGGAGGATTCCATTATTGATCGGGCTATTTCTGAAACTTATGCCTTGAAAGACATTACTTCGGAAAGCAATTTTGCCAATGTCGAGCCGCCCCTGCTTTCTGACTTTGAATTAGTACTTGCTGGTATGGAGGGGGCAGAATCCTTAGTACAACGCCTTTCTAAATATACAAAAGGAACTTGGGCCGGATTCATTAATCGCCCTACAAACGTAGATATTAACAAGAAGTTTGTTGTCTTTTCTTTACGAGACATGGAGGATGAATTGAAGCCTGTGGCCATGTATATCGTTACTCACTTTATTTGGAATTCCGTTCGCAAAATACTTAAAAAGCGTCTTCTGGTAATCGATGAAGCTTGGTGGATGATGAAGTCAGAGGATACTGCTTCGTTTCTCCTCGGCCTCGCCAAGCGAGGCCGAAAATACTATCTAGGCCTCGCCACCATTACTCAAGACGTGGAAGACTTCATGAAATCGCAATACGGCATGCCCATTATCACTAACTCTTCAATTCAAATGTTGATGAAGCAATCGGCATCGTCCATTGATGTTGTTCAAAAAACTTTTAATCTTACTGAGGAGGAAAAATATTTATTACTGGAATCAGATGTGGGAGAGGGCATATTCTTTGCCGGCCTAAAACATGTCGCTATTAAAGTAATTGCTTCTTACACGGAGGATCAGATCATCACCTCAGACCCACATCAACTTTTAGCTATTAAACAAGCTAAACACGACTTGTCGGAAGGACAAGTTTCATAATTATGGCAGTTGTTTACACTCGAAATCGCATATCACATGGGTCAGAAATGTTGATGGGGGCTGTTGCTTGGGCGGCATATGGAATTGATTTTTTAATTAATATTATCCTTGATTGGATTGGGGTAGGGGAGATTTTAAGTCCAATTTTTATGCTTTTGGTTGGTGGAATGTTTGTTTTTTGGTTTGCAACAAAAGGAGTTAACGTATTTAAACCTAGAATATTAAGGGAGATTGCTTTCAAGGTCATTCTTTCTTTTATTCCAATTGTAAACATATTTGCCTTTAGCAAAACTAAAAATGGTTTAATTGAACCAAGTATAAGAGCTGCGGTGCGTAGAGTAATTGAAATCACTCGCGAGGAAGACGACCAATATAACCAAGAACAAGCCGCTAAAACTACTAGTTCCAATTCAACCGCTTAAATTATATAATTTCAATAATGGCTCTTAGGAAATTTCATACTAGACCGCTTCTCCTTGTTCTATTAATTGGTTTTTTTAGTCTTTTTGCTTTTAGTCGGGCACAGACGACAAATCAAACGGATTATAGTGGTCCTTCTCTTCCAAGTTTAATTCCAGGTCTCGAAGAGCAAATAGATGTAAACCTCAGTCCGAAAAATCCAGCTCCTAACCAGCCAGTTAATATTTCTTTGTCTGGATTTGGTACCGATTTAAATCGAGCCACCATTTCTTGGATAGTTAATGGGACTGTTCAAAAGACGGGGTTTGGAGTAACTACTTTTGTTTATACAGCAGGATCTGCGGGTAGTGTGGCGAACATTAGTGTTGTGATAGTCCCAGTAAATGGCAATCGAGTAACTAAGGAAATTGCTATCGCGCCAGCAAGCGTTGATATTGTTTGGGAAACTAGTTCTTACACTCCGCCCTTTTATAAAGGGAAGCGTCTATATCCTCCACAAGAAACCCTTACTTTTGTGGCCTTACCTAATCTCGTTTCAAATGGAGTAGCCGTTGATCCAAACGCTTTGGTTTATAAATGGTCATTAAATAATAGTATTGTTGGTGATAAATCTGGCTTTGGTAAAAGAACCTTTTCGGTTACTGGCGATATCTTGAACCAACCAATTAGTGTCAGTGTAGATGTCTCTCTTGTGAAAAATAATATTAGTGGGTCGGGCGCCGTGACGGTGGCGCCCGAAAATCCTCAGGTTCTTTTTTATGAAGATAGTCCACTCTTGGGAATTCTTTTTAATCATTCTCTACTAAATCAATTTAATCTAACTGGTGCAGAAGTAACATTGGCCGCCTATCCTTATTATTTTTCCGCTCGTTCCCCAAGCGATATTTCAGTTAATTATACGTGGGCTATCAATGACTCTGCTCTTTCTCTTTCTCCTCACCAAAATAATGTAGTTTTTCGCAAACCCGACGGAGCAGATGGTCAATCTAAAGTAGGAGTAGCTGCCGTTAACCCTAAAAACTTCTTACAATCAGCGGCTAATACCTTAATGATTAATTTCCAAAAAAATAACCAAAATGTCTCTTTCTAAAATAAAAAAACTCTTGTTTGCTGCTTCAGGTTTTTTCTTGCCAGTTGTTCTTTGGGCGGCTGGAGATGGAGGATACCAGCCGCTCGCGCCAATTAAAGGCTATACAGACCAGAGTAGCGCGGTGGGTGGTTTGAGTGGTTATCTTAATACGATGTTTAAATTAGGAATTGCTCTGGCTTCCGGATTGGCTGTTATTATGATTATAATCGGCGGTATTCAATACATGTCTACGGATGCCGTTTCAGGAAAGTCGGATGGTAAGGATCGCATCACCTCCGCTATTTATGGTCTAATTTTAGCTCTGGCCTCGTATGTTATCTTAAATACCATTAATCCTAAACTTTTGAATACGAAATTAGATATTGAAGCGGTCTCTGCAGGGACAACTGCCGGTACTTATGGCCCAGGAGGAGTAGTTGGAGCGACAGGAGGTAATGATGGCATTTCTAATCAATACACAAATGAAGATGGCAATCTAATTACTGAATACAATAATGGTTATATTGGTGAGCGATATGCCGATGGAACAAACATTGTCTATGATGCCAACGGAGATGTTGTAAACGGCTCAGTTATTAATCCCAGTAACCTAGCTATTGATACAGATGGGCGTACTAATCCTGGCATAGGAAGTCTCACTTATAAAAATGAGACTTCCTATGCACCTAATGGTACTTTTCTAGATGCCACCACTGATTATTATGTGGCGGTTCCAAGTAATTCAGGAATTCAGATGGGTACTCCGGTTTTAATTACGGACAATACAACAGGTAATACTTTATGGGCAGTGGCAGGAGATAATGGTGCGACTGGTTATGGAGAAATGTCTTTAAAAGCTGCTCAGGATTTGGGATTATGGATTCCTGGAAGAAATGCAATAGATTCTACTCATAATGTCACCTTTACTGTCTATAATGCTGGTAAACACTAAACATGTCCTCACGCGTAATTAAAATTATTATCGGTTTTCTAATAGTGGTAGCTATTGGTATTGGTTCAATCTTTGCTCGAGCTATTTTTAGCGGGAAAACTAACGTGCCGCAGGCGGGCACTTCTCGTAGTGTTTTTGGAACATTGTTTTCTTTATTTAACGGACCGGCTTCTAACGAGAGCACGAGCTCTTCAAGCCCGACGGCCACAATTGAAGGGGATAATGGCGCCGTGGTAGCTATCCCTAAGCTCCGCCAGATTAGCGCTTCTCCAGTATCTGGTGCCGTTTTTTTTCAAAGAAATGTTGCCACTGCTACCGTAGACGCTTTAGGGCAAGTAAAAAACGTCACTTTGCTTCAAACTTTTATGAGGTATTTTGATCGAGCTACTGGTCATATATTTGAAACTAAGCCAGATTCTTTAATTGTAAAAGAAATAACCAACACTACTTTACCCAGAATCTATCAAGCTATTTTTACCAATCAAGCTGATTCTTTGGTATTGCGTTATTTAGACGTTGATAAAGAAACTATTAATACCTCTTATGCTCTGGTCTCAACGACTACAGCCACCACCACCTCTATATCTCTCGGAGCTACCACAAACCCTAAAACATTGTTTACTTATTTATTGCCAAAAAATTTAACTGAGTTAACCCTTTCGCCAGACAGGGCCCAAATATTTTATACACAAAATGGAGGCCAGGGTGGAATTGGTGTTGTGGCTTTACCCAATAACACAAAAACTCATCAGATTTTCAATTTTCCTCTTAAGGACTGGCTTATTGACTGGCCAAAACAAAGTACCATCACCCTTACCACCAAACCTTCTGCTTACGTACCCGGATTTCTATTCTTTTTAAATAGCTCGAACGGGGCTCTAACAAAAATCTTAGGAAATGTTCCTGGTATGACTACTCTGACTTCTCCGGATACAAATAATGTGTTGTTTTCTGAAAGTACCGCCGCCAATTTCACTTTAAATGTCTACAATTTAAAAACCGATCGCGCCACCACTCTTTCCTTAAAAACACTTCCAGAGAAATGTGTTTGGAGCCAGAAGTCAGCGGGAATTGTTTATTGTGCCGTTCCTTTGGGGGTTCCAAAAGGACGTTACCCCGACACTTGGTACCAAGGAAATTTATTTTTTACTGACAATTTTTGGAAAATAAACATTGCCACTGGGGAAAGAAGTTTGGTAGCACGAACTATTGATTTAACTAAACAAGCTATTGATGCTACGAATCTCAGATTGGATCCAACAGAAAATTATTTAATGTTTATTAACAAAAGAGATTTAACTCTTTGGAATTTATTAGTGGCAACTCCTTCAGGGCCTATTTTCTCTACTAGCACACCAGCAGTCATTGCAACTTCTACCAAAAAAGCTGTAAATACTTCTACTAGCACCCCCTTTACCCCCCCGTCAAGATAGTAGACCTGGTTTTTCGCCAACAAAAGAGGCCAACCACTCCCTCCCTCATTCCTCCGAGAACCTCCTCGCAACGATTGCAACGCCTTCCGGCAATTCTAAAACGTCCTTGCCGCCAGGCGAGCAATTCGTACTCTCGTCAAACAGACTCTCCGTCATGAGTCCGGGAGTGGTTGACCTCTTTTTAGGTGTTTAATTAGCTACTGGCGCGCGACTTAATTTCCGACGCACGATAAGTTCTTGAGCAATAATAAATAAGTTGCTAGTAATCCAGTAAATAGCTACCGCTCCAGAAACTTTTAATGAGATAAAAAAGATAACGACAGGTAAAACATATCGAAACTGCACATTCATACTACGGGCAAGATCGTCTTTAAAAGTTGGTGCCGTTCCTGGTTCTGGTTTCTTAGCTGGGGGAATGGAAAATTGAATTTGTACAAACTGACTCAACCCAGCCAACACCCCTAAAATAATATTAGGTTTAGCAATGTTGATGCCGAAAAAGATCATGTTGGGGATGCTAGGTAAGTGGGTAAAGGGATAAAGCAAAGAAGAATCAATTGCTGGTAATCCTCCTCGGAGAAAAATATAGTAAAGACTTAAAACAATAGGGGTTTGAATAAGTAACAACCAAAAACCAGAAAAAGGATTGATATCGTTCTTTTTATAATAAGACATTACCTGACGTGCTTGTTCTTGCTTGTCTTTTTCGTATTGTTTACGCAAAGTGATTAGTTCCGGCTCTAGTTTTTTCATTTTAGCAGCCGTGACTACTGATTTACGGGTAAGTGGAAAAAGAATTAACTTCACAATACAAGTTAGAACAATAACGGCAATCCCTACATTGGCGTTCGGCAAAACAGAAATTAAATAAATTAAAGCATTATAAAGCGGGTTATAGAATAGGGGTTGGAAAAAATAATGAATCATCGTTTAAATATCTTACTTTACTTTAGCTTTTCGAACAAAGTTTTTACCTCATTTTTTATAACCGAAAAGGGGAGCTCTAGAGTTCCTTTTTTGAAAAATAAAATATAGTTACCGGGAGGGCAATTTTTGGAAACAGAGTCAAAAATTGCCCTCCCTCGCCTTTTTAATTTGTTTCTGTCCACCGCCTTTTTATAGCTCTTCTTCGAAACTACTGCAGCGAATGGTTTTTCTTCTTTTTGGTTCGCTCCGCCCTTCTCCTTGTTTGTCGTCAAAAACCGCACCGAAACAAGCGTGTTTCCTTTTGTATGCCCTTTTTTCATTACTTCTTCAAATAAGACTCGGCTGATGCGAGGTTTTGGGTGGCCCATTTAAACTGTGAGTTTTTTTCTGCCTTTTTGGCGGCGTCTTTTAACTGTCCGTTTACCTCCCTTGGTTCGGCTTCTTACTAAAAACCCGTGTGTTTTAGCCCTTTTTCGCTTTTTTGGTTGATATGTTTGTGACATAAGAGTAGTATAGCTTAAATTTTATTCCCTGCCAAAAATTTTTATTTGACACTTGAGAGAAAATACCGTCCTCTCCACTATCCACAGCTTATAAACACACTTGTATACTTCCCGCAAGTTAGCAGAGAGTGATGGAAGTATATAATGGAAAAAACTTATTATATTTTCATTTCTAATTTATCTTATGTCAGATAGTAAAAAACTTTGGGACAAGGTCTTGGCCGAAATCGAACTAAATGTTTCTAAAGGAAATTTCAATATATGGTTTAAACCTACCTACATCCTCAAACACGACGACGGGGTAATTACCTTAGCTGTTCCTAGCGCCTTTGTGAAAGATTGGTTGGTTAATAAATTCCACAAGAACATCGTCCGGATTCTACGAGGGTTGGATGAAAGCGTGCGATCTCTTGAATACGTTATCACCTCCACCGCAGCCCCCAAACAAGACACCTCCTATCATTCACCGACCCAAAATACTAAAGAGCTTCCTCTTTCGGATCTTTATATTAATAAAGATGATAATCTTAATCCTCGTTATACTTTTGATTCTTTTGTGGTGGGGCCTTTTAATGAGCTGGCCTACGCCGCAGCCCAAGCCATTATAAAAAAACCAGTTGCCTACAACCCCTTATTTATCTACGGTAATACGGGCCTAGGAAAAACCCATCTTATGCAGGCGGTAGGAAATCACCTTAAACACCAAGGGAATAAAAAAATTTACTACATTACCTCAGAAAAATTCGCCCAAGACGTTGTAAACCACATTCAAACGAATAAAATGAATAATTTTAAAGATAAGTATCGTAAATACGACATTTTGATTATGGATGACATTCAATTTATGGCCAACAAAGACAAGTGTCAGGAGGAATTGTTTCATCTTTTTAATCATCTGCACGACAATAACAAACAAATTATTTTCTCATCCGATATCCACCCCAATTTCATCCCGAACCTAGAAGATCGTTTGAAATCTCGTTTTGTGGCGGGGATGATTGTAGACATTCCCGCCCCCGACCACGAATCACGAGTGGCTATTCTAGAAACAAAAAGCCGAGCTAAAAATTTTGCTCTTGGCAAGGAGGTGGCTCAATATTTAGCTTCTTCGATTGAAGGAAACATTCGTGAATTAGAGGGTGTTTTAAATACTCTAATGCACCAATCGGAAGTAAGAGGAAGAGAACTTAACCTTTTGGAGATTAAAAATTTAATTAAGAATAGTGCCAAGCCTATTAAAAACGTTTCCGTTAAAGATGTTATTAAAATTGTTGCTGGTTTTTACAACGTAGAGGAAGATAGTATTTATGATAAAACCCGTCGTAGGGAAGTAGTTCGTCCCCGCCAGCTGACAATGTACATCTTACGGGAAGATTTTAATGTCTCTTATCCCTCCATTGGCCAGAAGTTAGGGGGCCGCGACCACACCACCGTTATTCACTCTTGTGAGAAAATAAAAAACGAATTAAAGGTTGATAATTTACTAGCCCAAGAATTAACCCAGATTAGAGCGTTGATATAGTTGTGGATTGAAGCTGGCTTTGTTTTAGTAAGGTGGGGATAAAAAACAAAAATCTCAAAACAAGCAAAAAGTTAAATGTCTTTATTAGAAGTTGTCCTCAGAAAGAAAATAAAAAAATCCTAAAACAGAGCTAAAAATAAAGTAAAAATAACTTATACACATATCCACACCACTAAGTATAATAATAATTTCTTTAAATAAAATAAGTAAAAACAATGAAGATAGAAAGTATAAAAGAAAAAGTGGGAGGAGCAATAGCCTTGGCGGAAAAAATTACCTCCAAAACCAGCACCCTCCCGGTCTTAAAATGTTTATTCCTTCAGGTGGAAAACAGCCGGTTAATAATTAAAGCCACCAACCTAGACCTAGGAATAGAAATAGATATCCCCGTAAAAGCTAGTGAAGAGGGCTCTGTGGCCGTCCCTGCTGGAATTTTAAATAGTTTTGTTAGCAGTATTGGTGCAGAAAAAAATATTTCCTTAGAAATTAAGGAGGGAAACCTAAAAGTGTCTACCCACTCACACCAAACCCTAATTAAGGCGTATCCCCACGAAGACTTTCCTAGTATTCCGCGTGTAGAAGGCGGTAAAAAAATAATTTTCTCTACCAAAGAATTAATAAACGGTTTTAAGTCCGTTTGGTATAGCGCCTCTGTTTCAAACATGAAACCCGAGCTTTCTAGTGTTTTTATTTACCCTGACGGAGACGAGGTGGTTTTTGTAGCCACTGACTCTTTTCGTTTGGCAGAAAAAAGAGTGAAAGTAAAAAACAAAAAAGATTTTTCCCAAATTCTAATTCCTTTTAGAAACATTCCGGAAATTATTAGAGTGTTAGAGCAAGCTGAAACGGGGGAGGTAGAACTTTCTTTAAGTAAAAACCAACTATCTTTTTCTTTGCCAGGAATTCACTTGTTTTCAAGGGTGGTAGATGGTGTTTTTCCGGACTATAAACAAATTATACCCAAAGAAACTACCACCGAAGCAATTGTGCTAAAACAAGACTTGATTAATGCTTTAAAGATTGCCAACATCTTCTCTAATAATTTTAATCAAATCAGTTTTAAAATTTCCCCAAAAAACAAAACAATGGAGCTAGCTAGTCGAAACGGAGAGGTTGGAGAAAGCCAAGACAAGTTAGAGGCCGTATTAAAAGGAGAGGAAATAGAAATAAGCTTTAATTACAAATACATAAATGATTGTTTCCAGGCAATTGCGGCTGACAGCCTCCTCCTTAGTTTTGGTGGACAAAACAAACCCTTACTAGTCCGGGGGGTAAATGATAAATCATTTTTATATCTAGTCAGCCCAATGAATAAATGAGAAATATAGCAGAGTTTCTGGAAAGATTTAAAAAACTAAAAAGACCTGGTGCCGACAAAGAGGAAATAGCCGGAATTATTAATAAGACAACTAATCTAAAACTCACCAGCGAAGAAATTGTACTTCAGGGTAGAGGAGTATTCGTGAAGGTGGGGGGAATGGAAAAAACTGAAATACTTTTGAAAAGAGAACAAATCTTAAAAAACTTAAAAGAAGAAATTACGGGTTTAAAGATAGAAGATTTGCGTTAAGGGTTGATATCAAAAGAAACCACAGCCTCTCCTTTGTTTAAAACAGAATCGTAACCAACAGCCCTAATTTCGTTGTGAGAAGAAATCCCGGCGACATCATTTGGGACAAAAGAGAATGTGAAAGGGCTCTTGTTCGCCGAACCAACAAAACTACCATTAACAAAGTAGTCCACCTTAGCTAAAGAAAACGATCCTTGAGTACTTATATTAACGGAGATGGGTTGGTTGCGTGGGTATGAACTCCCAGAAACCGGGGAGGTAATCGAAATTTTAGGGGCCGCCTCGGGCGTGTGAGCGTTGTCGTAGGTGGTTGGAACGGTGCTGGTGCCTAGAGTGCCGTCCAGAGCGGAGGAGAGGCCATTAGAACCGGCCCAATTAGCGACTGAGGACTCCCAATTTCTAAACTGAGGATCAGAAGCAGGGTTTGTTGGGGCTGGCCCTTGGGGGTCATTTTTATTTACATAGTAAAGAATTTCATGAACATTGTTGGTGTAAACATCTTGTCTCATTTCTGGCGGAGTAGCATCTGTGGCTAAAAGACCGGTAGTTTTGTCTTGCGTGTAAGCAACATTTCCTTGCCAGATCCCTCTCAAAACCGGTTTCATATTAGTTTCGTCAAGTGGTGCGGGGGGTTTAAATTCGTTTTGTGAGTACTTTGGTAAAACAAAATCCATAAATTTCTTCCACATCGGCGCCACAATGACAGCAGAAGCTTTTTGGATCATCGGACTGTTATCATTGTTTCCCATCCAAGCACTGACGGCAATGTCTGGAGTATAACCAATAATCCATGCATCTCTAGAATTATTAGTGGTACCTGTTTTCATCGCTACGTGTTGGTCGCCAAAATAACGAGAACCAAAAATGGGCGCACGCGCCTGATTATCAGAAAGAATATCGTTGATCTCTAAAGCTGACTGTTCTGGGAGCGCTTGTTCTGGGGTAGTGGTGGCGTATTCTTCTAATACATGACCGTCTCGATCTGTAATACTCAATATTCCAGTGGCTGGGTTTCTCAGACCGTTGTTAGCGAACACGCTATAAGCTTCAGCCATATCAAGTGGAGTAACTTCTCCACCTCCAAGCACTAAAGTTAATCCATAATTACCTGCCCCAGCATTTAAACTCTGAATACCCATGGCGTGAGCTGTGTCAATTGAACTTTGAATACCAGCTAAATAAAGAGCCTTTACTCCTGGGATGTTTCGAGACTGAGCGAGGGCATCACGTATAGTCATAGGTCCTTTAAAACCACCCTCATAATTTTGAGGATCATAACAAACAGAGCTTGGGGTTGTGGGTACGTGGTCCGGAGTACAATTAACGTTAAATTCAGTATCTAAATCAAAAAGAATAGTTTTTGGGGTGTATCCCTTATTAAAAGCGGTGGCATAAACAAAAGGTTTGAAAGAAGACCCGGGCTGGCGGTGAGCAGTTGCTACATTAAAATTACCATCAATTGTTTTACTAAAATAATCCCGTGAACCGACCATCGTTAAGATTTGACCAGTCTTAGGATCAGCGGCCACAAGCGATGCGTTATGAGCCTTAAGAGAGTTTTCGTTTGAGTCTACATAATTTTTTACAATCTCTTCCGCTTTTTGTTGCATAGGATAATCCACCGTAGTAATGACTCGCAAGCTATTATTTTGGACAATATCATTTCCATACTTATCTTCTAGATACTGAACGGTATACATTACAAAATGGGGGGCCTTAATACTGTTTGCCGGCTGAGATGTAAAAGCCACTTTTTCAGCAGTGGCAGAAGCATATTCTGCTTCTGTAATTAATTTATTTTGCAACATCTTACTCAACACTAAGGTTTTTCGGCTCTCTAATTCGTCCCGGTGGCTACCATAAGGCGAGTAGTGACTTGGCGCTTGAGTTAGGGCTGCGAGATAGGCCGATTGTCCGATAGTTAAATCAATAGCATGAACTCCGTAATAAGCCTCCGAGGCTTCCTCCACTCCATAAATATTTCCTCCATAAGGTACAATATTTAAATAAAGATTTAAAATACTGTTTTTGTCTGCCTCTTGCTCTAACTTAATAGCTAAGATCCATTCTTTAATTTTTCGAGTAACACTCTTGCTGTTATTAAGTAGCGAATTTTTTATTACCTGCTGAGTAATAGTGGAACCACCTTGGTGAAAACCCAGACGTGTAAAATTAATCCATAGAGCGCGAATAATAGATGTGGGGCGAATAGCTCCGTGGTGATAAAATTCCGCGTCTTCAATAGCTAACGTAGCCTTTTTCATGTTGGGCGAAATCTGATCAAAAGTTACCACCGTTCGTCGAACATCTCCGCCCAAATCGTACAACAGAACATTACCAGTCCGGTCAAAAATCTTGGTGGATTGGCTGATCAATTTATGATCAAAAGAATTTAAATCGGGTATTTGAAGAGTGGCGGCCCAAAGGAAAATTCCACCGATAAAAAAGAGGAAGACAACTGCACCAATAATAAAAGTTTCATTGAGAAGTTTTCGCCGCCGCCGCGGATTGGCTAAGGTTCGAAAATACCAACTAAAACCACGAGCGGTAATAATTATAACAGCCAGGGAATAAGCCAAAAAAGTGCGATAGACTAGCTTCGCCCCTTTTTTGGTTTTAAGGTTACTAAATATCCAACTGAAGGTGTCAGCCAAATAGCTAATTTCACTAAAAAAAGCTCTAAGAATTCGACGAATCATTTACTTCTGAATGTTAGCACGTCCTTGAAATTATGCTACATTTATTGAATGAGTTATCTAAAAATTTCCTCTATATTAAGTCGAGGTGTAGAAAATATCTACCCTTCTTTAGAGGTGGCCAAAAAACTTTTAGAATCTGAGCCACAAAAATTTTATCTAGGAATTGATCCAACCGGACCCTCACTGCATTTAGGGCACGCTATTAATTTACGTAAATTGGGAGCACTTCAAAAGCTCGGACATAAAGTTGTTCTGGTGGTGGGCGATTTTACGGCTATGATTGGAGATCCGACGGGCAAAGATTTGACCCGAAAGCCCTTGTCTTCTGGGGAGATTGTAGAAAATTCTCAAAACTATAAGAAACAAGCCTCCACATTTTTGGATTTTGAAGGGGAAAATGCAGCTCAACTTCTTTCTAATTCAGACTGGCTATCTTCACTTACCATGGTGCAAATACTTGACCTTGCCGCTCATATGACCGTTGAACAAATGCTTAAACGCGACATGTTTGAAGAAAGAATAAAGCATGAGCGACCTATTTTTATTCATGAGTTTTTGTACCCTCTCTTACAAGGATACGACAGTGTGGAAATGGAAGTGGGTGGGGAATTAGGAGGAAATGACCAGACATTTAATATGTTGGTGGGGCGTCAACTTTTAAAACAAATTAAAAATAAAGAAAAAATAGTTATCGCTATGAAACTTTTAGTGGATTCTAATGGAAAAAAAATGGGAAAGACTGAAGGAAACATGGTCCGCCTAGATGACGAGCCCAACGAAATGTTCGGCAAGGTAATGAGTTGGACGGACGAAATGATTGTTCCTGGTTTTGAATTATGCACGGATGTTTCGATGGATGAAATTGCAAAAATAAAAACAGAGTTAATAAAAGATGAGAATAACCCACGTGATTCAAAAGAAAAATTGGCGAAAGAAATTGTCAGTATCTATTATTCAAAGAACGCAGCCGAGAAAGCGGCCGCCGCTTTCTCGGCTGCGTTCCAAAAAGGAGGGATGCCGGAGGATGTAGACACCGTCGCCGTTACAAAAGGCACCACTCTTTCAGAAGTGCTTTTAAGTCAGGAAGTTGTCAAATCAAAATCTGATTTCACTCGCCTAATTAAAGAAGGAGCAATTACAGAAGTTTCCAAAGAGCTAAAGATCACCGATAAGGATTTTAAGTTAATTGAAAATGGAGACTTTAAAATAGGTAAAAAACGCTTTCTCAAAATAGAAATTAAATAATCAAAAATCCGCCGAGAAAGGCGGATTTTTGATTAACTTTGGAATTGGAAACCTTCGTCTAGCTCCTCGTCAGTAACGAGATAAGCACTTTCTTCGTCTTCAAATTCCGTCGTCTCAAGATCAATAGCATCATCTGTCGTCTCTTCCTCGCGATCTGCGAGCGGACCATTTTGAAATTCTTCGCTATACATTTAGCAATGAGCCTAATCTAGTAATGCCCTAGTTGTAACATACGCATCTTAAAAATCAAGAGGTTTTTCAAAAGTTGGGGATAACTTTCTAAATAAAAACCGCTCAAATGTGAGCGGGATGGTGTTTTGGCACCAACAAAGGAACAATTCTTTTAACAACTTCAAATTTGGGACATTCAAAAGTGCAACCATCTCTCATCATTTGTTTTCGAACTTTCTCACTACTTGAAGCCGCCAAAACGGGTCCGGAAAATGTTTGGTGAATTAATTTTATAAGAGGACCAGTGTTATAAGAGTTTTCTCCGATACAACCATCCATCACTACTAAGTCCAGAGTAGGACGCAGGCTATTATAAAGAACTTCACCAATCAGCAGATCGGTCGCGGTATAGATTATTACTGGAAATTCTTCAAGTTGAAGTTTCCAGCCGTATTGGATCCCTTCATCGTCTTCTACTATCAAAATTCTTTTCATTCTTTTTCCACCTTAACAGAGAAAAGAAAAAAAACAAGAACCCCGGGGCGGCGCCAAGCGCCGCCCCGGGGTTCTTTCAAATTCTTTTCGATTTCTACTTATCGAGTAGAAGTACCGTTGTTAATAACTGTCGTAGAAGACGAATTATTAGTAGTGTTGCGAACCTGAGGCGCAGGTGTTACCGGCGCAGGTACTACCACAGTGTTAGTACTACCATTAGTTCCGTTGTCTGCTGGAAGAATGGTTGTATTGTTTGTTGTGGATCCTCTTAATCCAAAAAAGAAGATTAAGAAAATAATCACAACAATAACAATGATTCCAATCAAAAGACCAGAACCAAATCCATTACCATCACCATCATTTCCATTTGGGTTATTTATGATTGTTGCCATAATAATTTTAATTAATTAATAAAAACAAATAAACTTTGACCTTTATCTACTATGCTAATAAAGACGCCCCGAAAGTCAAGTAATTACCCACAACTACCCAAAAGAGCAGGCACTAAGCTTTTACTGAGGCGAAGTAGGTTAGTCCTACAGCAATTGCGTCATACTCGTCGTCGTGAGCAATTTTCTTGTCGATCACAACCAGACGTTCGATCATGGAAGTAACTTGTTTCTTATCGCTATGCCCATATCCCGTCACCGCCACCTTAATTTCCATTGGGGTATATTCATACAACTTCATTTTTGCACACATCGCTTCGTAAGTAATAACTCCCCGCACTTCTGCAACATGCATCGCGGTTTTTTGATTATTAGTAAAAAATAAACTTTCAATCGCAAGAGCCGCCGGCTCAAATTCATTAATAAGACGTTTTACTTCCTTGCCAATTAGACAAAGGCGCTCTTCAAAAACCAATTTTGGGGAAGTTTTAAAACAATCAGAATAAATAACCCGCTCCTTTTCTCCAGGATTTTTTTTAATAATAGCCAGCCCCAAACGTTCGTATCCAGGGTCTACGGACAAAATTTTCATATCCTAATTATATCATTGAGGAACAATGGCGAGAGGTGGTTAATAAACTTTTTGAGACAGCCGCAGCGGGGCCGTCCGCGAGGATAAGGGGAAAATCAGTCAGATTTTTTCCGGGCTCAAAAAGTTTATTAACCACCTCTCGCCATCTACCCATATTTTTTTACTCCACATTCGTAAAGATAGACTGAACATCTTCGTTACCCTCCAACTCGTCTACCAGTTTTTCTAATTTCTGTAGCTCAAGATCTTCCAGCTGGACTGTTGTTTTAGGGGTCCATTCACGATCTTTTCTTTCAAAGGCCCAACTAGCAGCACCAATTGCGGCGAGCGACGAATCATTTTTAGAAAGAATAAATTTCATCTCTTGGGCAGATTTATTGCGGTTATCGGTAAGAACCTCAACGATTATGGCAGAGCCGCCCGGTCCATACGCCTCATAAGTTATGGATTCCATTGAGCCCGCCCCACTCTCCGTTCCTTTTTTCACCGCCCTTTCGATGACATCTTTCGGCATATTTTCTTTATGGGCTTTTTCAATAGCAACAGAAAGAGCGGCGGACGCTGTATCGCCTTTAGCGCGCTTGGATTCAGAGGTAATTAATTTAACTAGTTTGGAAAAAAGCTGACTCTTCTTAGCGTCAGTGACGGCTTTTTGGCGCTTAATTTGTGACCATTTATTATGACCAGACATAAAAAGAAACGTTATAAGAGTTTTTCTTGTAAATGCTCCGGCATTTTAATTTTTAAATGTTGATAGCCGCGTACAGTCACTGTCCGGCCGCGCGGAGTTCTTTCTAAAAAACCAATTTGAATTAAATATGGCTCATTAAATTCTTCGATAGTCGCTTCTTCCTCGGAGAGGGAAGCGGCCAAAGTATTAAGACCGACCGGTCCGCCGCTAAATTTATTAATAATTGTTTCTAAAAGGAGATGATCAGACTTTGAAAGACCAACTTCATCAATACCTAACAATTTTAAAGCCTCCACCACCATTTCTTTAGTTAGGCTGACTTTTTTCACTTGGGCGTAGTCACGACAACGCTTCAATAAATAGTTGGCAGTGCGAGGGGTGAAGCGACTGCGTTTAGCGATTTCATTAAGGGCGCTCTCTTCAATTTCAATCCCCAATATTTTTGCCGATCGGCGGACAATTTCTTCTATTTCTTTTTCAGTATAAAATTCTAGACGAAAAACACCTCCAGAAAAACGAGAGCGTAGTGGAGAAGAAAGAAGGGCAATCCGAGTAGTGGCGGCAAGCAAGGTGAACTTTGGTAAATCGAGTTGAATGGTACGAGCAGAAGGCCCTTTACCAATAATAATATCTAAAACTCCTGATTCCATCGCAGGATAAAGAATTTCTTCTACGGTTTTGTTCAGTCGATGGATTTCATCAATAAATAAAATATCACCAACAGAGAGATTGGTAAGAATGGAAGCTAAGTCGCCCACCCTTTCAATAGCTGGGCCAGAAGTGATTTTCATCTGAGCACCAATTTCTTTTGAAATGAGGTGGGCTAAAGTAGTTTTACCCAATCCAGGAGGACCGTAAAACAAAACGTGTTCAGGGGGGTGATTTCTTTCTTTAGCTGCGGCCAAAAGAATATTTAAATTTTGTTTGATGGGGTCTTGGCCAACGTAATCTGCCCATTTATTTGGGCGCAACGTCTGATCAAGTGCTTGATCTTCAACATAAACTTTTTCTTCAGTATCGACAGAGGATTTACTTTCGTCCATGAGAAAAGCATAACACAAAAATAGGGGAGGCCTGACTAAATTGTTCCCTCATCCGCTGCAGGTCATAACAGGAACGCTGCTTCGGAAACAATTTAGTCAGGCCCTCCACTTCCTGGTTGACAAACTCCCTTATTCATGCTAATATCATAACGAAAGGTAATTTCTATCAACAATATAAATCTCTCAGCAATTAGGCCCGCAAGGGCTTACTGGCTCTTCTTGGAGGACGCATTGGTGCTTCCCTCGGGAGGATTACTGCTGTCATCCTTACAGGAAGTGCTTAACTTTTAATCACAAATATTGAAAGCATTGCTGAGAGATTTATGTTGTCGATAAGTTCTAGTCCCCATGGCGCAGCGAAGCTGCGCCATGGGGACTTCTGTTTTCAATGCTAGCCCTCTCCTTAACTCCCCGCAATCTTTTCAGAGAGGAAAAGCTGTGTCGTAATAAAAACTTCTTAAAGCTCCAAATACTGCTCAATATTAACTACTCGGCTTAGTTCAGAAAGCGACGTCACTCCCTTTAATACCTTAAGAACTCCATCCTGTTCCATCGTTAATATTCCTTGGGGACGGGCCGCAATACGAATTTCTCGTTCACTTGGATTTTCCTTGACCACCTTTTCAATATTTTCATCAGTCAGGATTGCTTCATAAATACCAATTCTTCCTTTAAAACCTTGCTTATGACACTCATCACAACCCACGGGCTCAAACATTGTTTTTACATCTGTTCGAAATTCTTCCAAATAAATTGAAGCCACCACTTTTTCCATAATTGTTTTTACGTCTGCTGGGATTGGTATTTCTTTTTTACAATGAGGGCAAAGTACTCGCACCAAACGTTGAGCAATAGAAACATTAATTGCGGATGAAAGAACTTTTGGATTAATTCCCAGATCAATTAAACGTGGATAGGTTCCGGCGGCGTCGTTGGTATGGAGAGTAGAGAACACTAAGTGACCAGTAAGTGAGGAGTTGATTGCGATTTCCGCTGTCTCCTCATCTCTAATTTCTCCCACCATAATGACATCTGGGTCTTGACGCAAAGATGATCGTAAACCAGAAACAAAAGTGTAGCCTTTCTTTGATTCGACTTGGGTTTGTACAATTCCCGCTAAGTGGTATTCAATTGGATCTTCAATAGTAATAATTTTAATTTCCGAACTATAGATACGCCGCAGGAAAGAATAGAGAGTAGTGGTTTTCCCCGACCCAGTGGGTCCGGTAGTGAGAATCATTCCATTTGGTTTATTAATTTCTGTCTCTAGAATTTTAAAAAGACGCGGCTCTATACCGAGCTCTTCCAAGGGAACGGTAATTGATTTTGGATTAAGTAAACGCAAAACAACTGATTCACCATAGTTGCCGGGCAAAATCGAAGTACGAACTTCAATCTCATCTCCAGAAACTAGAATACTAAACCGACCATCCTGGGCATTTTCTTTTATATTTAATTTAAGGTTGGAGAGAAGTTTAATTCTAGATAGAAGAAGTTTATAAGTCTCATTATCAAAATTTAAAACATCCATTAAGACTCCATCTAAACGGTAACGTAAACGAGTATGATCTTCTTCTGGCTCAATATGAATGTCAGAAGCTTTTAGAGACATAGCACCTGCCATAATAATGACCAAAACTCTAGAAATACGGTAAGCCTTTTTAATAGTCAAAGCTTCGTTAATTAATTTTTGAATGTCAACCAAACTACTGACCTGGTGGAGGAAGGCTTCTATTTCTTGATTCGAAATATCTAATGAGCCGGCTTTAGTTTCTAAAGCAAAGGAAAGATCTTTGTAGCGGCTCCAGGCTTTTTCCAGACTCTCGGTCGAAACCATATAAAGAGTGCTTGCGTATCCTTTTTCTTTTAATTTATTTAAAGATTCGGTGGTGGCCGCATTGTTAGGGGATTGAATGGCTACTCGGACACTTTTGTTAACGATGTCAAAAACTGCTAATTTATTTTCTCGCGCCTCTTTTTCTGGAACGAGGCGTAGTGCGTCTGTGTTTATAGTGATTCTGGATAGATCAGCGTACAGAACGCCATATTTTTGAGAGAGAATTTCTGCCAACTTCTCCTCTTCCGTCTTTTTTAGATCAGCTAGCCGAGCTTTCTGTTTTTCTTCATTAAATTGAACCATTTGCTCTTAAATAATAGCGCCTTTAGCCCCCGCTTGGAAGCTTCGCTTCCAAGCGGGGGCTAATAGAGACGACCTTGACTTTTACTATAGAAGTGCTATAATACCAGAAAGTCAGTTTTCACAACAACAAACAAGAAAGGTAATCAAAGTTGAAAACAATAATTCTGTTCCTTGTCAGTTTAACGGTAGTAACAGTTGCGCAAGCGCACAACGTCAGTCAGGGCCGCTACGGTCGTCCTGAAGGACATGCATCGCTCTCCGTTTTCGTTGGCCAACCCGCTTACAGTGGAGAAGCCTGCCTTAATGGCTTTGGCCACAAAAAGGCAGGGGATCTGGGTTTCACCGGCCGACGCGTTTATAACGAAATGGATCATTCGGCGGAAATCGTACCTCTTAACGCAGAAGCGTGGGTCTGGTACGACACAGCGACGATGGAAGTCCGATACATTGATGGCTGCACAAAGAAAGGCAAGCCATACAAGAATCGGATTAAATTCGTGGAACAGCCGAAAGCTGCTCCGACTCCTGAAGTAATCACCAAAGTCGTGTATGTTCCAGTTGAACACACGGTGGTGAAAACGGAAGTCGTTCACGAGCGGCCTCGCGGTCACTTCGTCTGTCAGCCAGTCTATGCTTGTGTCCCACGTTGCGTTCCCGGTCCTTGTGGTCGGATGCGCAGAGTGATGGAGCGTCGGCAGGTTGGGATGAAACGAGTCTGGGTTAATGATGGACCGGGGTACCGAGCTCCGAATCAACCTTATGGTTCAGATGGTCCCGATCAGCCCTACATGCAAGCGAGCGAACGTGGTCGCAGCGGCCCCATGCCGATGCCTGCCCCCGAACCTATGAATCCTCAATTCGAGGAGATGAACAGGGCGCTGGCGGGTAACTAGTCTAACAACTAACGCCAAAAACTATAAAGGCGGACGAAACTTCTCAGTTTCGTCCGCCTTTTTCTTTTATCTAAATGACCGAGGCGGCGTGCTACTATTTATTAATGAAAGTAGTAAGTCAGAGTTTGGAAGAGACGAAGGTTGTGGCAGAAGATTTTTTAAATATTTTAAGGAAGCAAAATGGGACAGGCGCCAAAACAGTCGGATTAATCGGAGATTTGGGCGCTGGCAAAACTACCTTTGTTCAAGCTATTGGAAAAATTCTTGGCGTCACTGAATTCATGACAAGCCCCACCTTCGTTATTGAAAAAATTTATTCCCTACCTCCAGAGTCCATTTGGCAAAAACTTTTACACATTGATGCTTATCGCCTACAAGATGGCGAAGAATTATTAAAATTAAACTTTCAAGAAGAATTAGAAAATTCAAAAAATCTCATTTTAATAGAGTGGCCAGAAAATGTAGTATCGGCTCTGCCGCAGAAATATGAAAAAATTTACTTTAAATTTATAGATGAAAATAGACGAGAAATAGAATATGGCCACCAAACCTAAAAAAGAAAAAGGGAAATCTCAAAATCAGAAACTGATTCTACTGGATGCTCACGCTATTTTACATCGGGCATATCATGCCTTACCAGATTTTGCCTCAAGCAAAGGGGAGGCGACAGGAGGTCTTTACGGTATTTCTACCATGGTAATTAAAATAATTCAGGAATTGAAACCTGATTATCTAGTGGCCGCTTACGATTTAGCTGCTCCAACTTATAGACACCAAGTATATGAAAATTACAAAGCTGGCCGTAAAAAGGCTGATCCTGAATTAGTAACTCAAATGACTCGTTCGCGGGATGTTTTTACTGCTTTTAATATCCCTATTTATGACAAGGAGGGTTTTGAAGCGGATGATGTTATCGGCACTATCGTGGAAGAAATGGACAAAGAGGAGGAAATTTCTGTCGTCATTGCTTCTGGAGATATGGACACCCTACAACTAGTAAAAGGCAAAAAAGTGCAGGTTTATACTTTGCGCAAGGGACTTCAGGACACTATTTTATATGATGAGAAGAGGGTGTTAGAAAGATACGGTTTTTTACCTACTCAACTTGCCGATTACAAAGGCCTTCGCGGAGATCCATCAGACAATATTATAGGCATAGCGGGAATCGGAGAGAAGACTGGCACCACTTTAGTTCAAGCATTCGGTTCTATTGAGAATATCTATAAAGAATTAGAAAAGGGAGAAGAAAAATTTAAACAGGCGGGATTAACAGATCGAATAATTAAATTATTAAAAGAGGGAAAAGAAGAAGCAATTTTCAGTAAGATGTTAGCAACCATTCGTCGTGACGCGCCTATTGAGTTTAAATTGCCAGAAAAAAAATGGCGGGAAAGTCTAGATTTAGAAAAAATTGAAAGTTTATTTCGGGAATTGGAGTTTAGAACTTTGGGGGCGCGTTTAAAAGAGGTTTTGAATTTATCGGTAGGCGGAGGTGACAAGCTAGCCGGCGCGACTGCGCCGGCGGGCTTGTCTGAATCTTTCTCCACACCCACCCAAGCTAGTTTCAATGAAACTCTCGGAGAAAATATCGATCGAGCCGAACTGAAAAATTTTTCCTTAGCTCTCTGGATTATTGATACTAACCTCACTAATCCTAACGTGGACGACATTTTACATTTTGCTAAGACTAGATCTTTTGAAAAAGCCAAAGAAGTAATTCTCGCTGAGATCCGTAAGCGAAAATTAGAAAAAGTTTATCAAGAAATAGAATTACCTCTTTTGCCCATCGTCGACAAGATGGAAAAGAGAGGTGTTAGAGTTGATAAAAAGTATCTAGAAGACTTAAGTAAAAAGTATCACAAAGATCTTTCCAAGATTGAAAAAGAGATCTGGCAAAGTGCCGGAGAAGAATTTAATATTAATTCCCCGAAACAACTCGGAGTGATTCTTTACGATAAGTTAGCGCTTAGTGTAAAGAATTTGAAAAAAACCGCAGGAGGCGCCCGCTCCACCCGTGAATCCGAGCTCCTAAAATTGCAAGAACTCCATCCAATTATTAGCTTAATTTTAAAGCATCGGGAATTACAAAAATTACTCTCAACCTACATCAACACCTTGCCACTACTATTGGATAAAAATAATCGTCTTCATACCACCTTTTCTCAAGCCGGCACAACCACCGGACGAATGTCTTCTAATAATCCCAACTTACAAAATATTCCAATTAAATCCGAATTGGGACGCAACATAAGAAAAGCTTTTATTACAGATAAGGGCTATAAATTAGCCGCTTTTGATTATTCTCAAATTGAGCTTCGAATAGCTGCCATTCTTTCTGAGGATAAGAAATTAATTGAGATTTTTAAATCTAAACAAGATGTTCACACTGCTGTAGCAGCTCAAGTTTTCGGAGTACCTCCAGAACTAGTAGATGGGAAAATGAGGCGAGAGGCAAAAGTGGTTAACTTCGGTATCCTTTACGGTATGGGAGTGAATGCTTTGCGAGCCAATCTGGGTGGAACCCGCGAAGAGGCCCAAAAATTTTATAATGAATATTTTAAAAATTATTCCGGCCTTGCCTGGTATCTAGATAAAGTAAAAGCCGATGTCGCTCGCTGCGGATACACTGAGACATTGTTTGGCAGACGACGTTATTTCGCTGGCATTACTTCAAAACTTCCTTATATTCGCGCTGAAGCTGAACGCATGGCTATCAATGCTCCAATTCAGGGCAGTCAAGCTGATTTAATTAAATTAGCCATGGGTCAAATTGAAGAGTATTTAATCACCGCCAAATTAGACAACCAAGCCCACTTACTCCTTCAAGTTCACGACGAACTCATCTATGAAATCAAGAATGAATTAGTAGATAGTCTTAGCGTTAAGATCAAGGAAATAATGGAAGGTATATTAAAACCAGAAGAGACGAAGAATGTTCCCATCGTGGCAAACGCCTCTGCTGGTGACAGTTGGGGAAGTCTGGAAAAAATTATTTAGGCGTGATAAGGTCAATCTAGATAGTTGACCATGAAAAAACTACGCTCTCCTTCTGAGATTGAAATAATTTTCGTAGAAAATTCTTTGGATGATGCTCGTATTATTGAGAAGCAACTGTTGGAGTGCCTCGGTGAGGAATTCCGACCTAAACTTCTTTGGCACCAAGGGTTGAGGCTCTTTCCTGCAGCAATGAAACTATCTGAAAAAGAAGCAGCATTCTCTTCTCTAAAGCTAATAATTATTAGCGGATATTGCTGGGGCCGAAGAGAGAGTCCGGCTATGTATGGATTAATCAGGAATCCCGACGAGCTTTTATGGGGACTGATTGAGGCGGGGATTGGACCAATATCAATCTTGATAGTAGATCACGATAACGCTAATACAGAAATGCCATCAATGGCGATGGGAGAAATGTATAAAGGAAAAATTCGCTTTACTACTCGTCACGGCCGAGGAATTTGTGCCGAAGTGCGGTCACTATTGGAATAGTATTTGACAGCTAGCTCGTTTAGGCGAGCTTTTTTATTTTGATATACTTTTTCCATGATCGAGTTTTATCATGGCACTGACTTTTCTATAGTAAAAATCAGGGCAGAGGAGCGCCTTACCGAGCTGTTAAAGAAAGACCCTAAAACTTCAGCCATTCGATTTAATGCGGAAAACTGGAATCAAGCTGCCTTTGATGAGGTGGTGAAATCTCAAGGTCTTTTTGGAGATAGATATATTATTTTTTTAGATAGGGTTTTTGAGAATGGTGAGGCAAAGGAGTTCATTTTTAAAATCCTTATTGAATTGAAGGGTAGCCAGCACTTTTTTGTTTTTGTGGAAGGGAAATTAGATAAAAGTACTTTGGGGAAAATAGAGAAACAGGCTGAAAAAGTGGAAACTTTTTCAGCCTCAGAAAAAAAAATCAAAGCAGAAAAATTCAATATTTTTAGCATGGCTTTTGCCCTGGAGCAGAAGGATAAAAGAAAACTTTGGCTTCTTTATCAAACAGCACGAAAAAATGCCGCCCCGGAAGAAATTCACGGCATTCTGTGGTGGAAAGTAAAACAAATGATGCTATCCAATCGCTCGGTTAAATATAGCGCTAGTGATTTAAGAAAAATTGCTCATAAGATGGTTTCCATCTATCACGATGCTCATCGCGGACTCATTGACTTCGACTTAGCTTTGGAGAAATTTCTTCTAGAGATTTAAAATATGCTAATATTTCACAATGCATTTTATAAATAATCTACTGCCCACAATGCAACATTTGGGCGTTTTTGGTTATTGGTTCGTATTACTTATTTCTCTAGCAGAGTCTTTGGTAGTAGTTGGTTCAATAGTGCCTGGGGCAACTGTAGTTGTCCTTGCTGGATTTCTTTCTGCACAAGGCTATCTAGATATAGGTGCCCTAATCTGGTTTGCAGCAATTGGCGCCATTTTAGGAGATGGAATAAGTTATTACCTTGGTACAAAAGGCACCAAATTTTTTAAACACGAAAATAAATATTTAAAAATAAGTCATTTAGAAAAAGGCAAGGAATTTTTTAAGAAGCATGGCAATAAAAGTATTTTCTTTGCTCGATTTCTTGGTTTTATCAGAGCCATCCTTCCATTCATAGCAGGACTTTCAAAAATGGATCTTAAAATATTTCTTTTTTGGAATATAACCAGTGCATTTGTGTGGTCAGCCTCACATTTACTTTTAGGATATTTTTTCGGTGCCAGTTTAGGATTAATTGAAGGATGGATCTCGCGTGTAGGAATATTCTTAATAATTTTAGCCGTATTATTCTTTTTAGTTTGGCTAATAGTTAAATATCGTAAAAAAATAAATGAATTTATAAAATCCATAACTCTCTCAATTGGAAAAGCTATTACAGAAAATGAAAAAATTCAACAATTTATAAAGGAACACCCAAAAACTATAGGTTTTATAAACCTTCGCATCTCCAGAGAAAATTTTACGGGCCTGCCCCTAACTATTTTATCTATCGTTTTCTTATATGTATTACTATTGTTTGCCGGCACCGTCCAAAATGTATTAAATGCAAACACAATAGTGGCTCTAGATCTCCGGTTGGCAGATCTCTTCTATGCTTTTAGAGATCCAACCTTAGTAAAAATATTTTTACTAATAACACTTTTAGGTAAATCACAGATAGTCATTAGCATAGCGGTTATTGCTTCAACTATTTTCTTTTTGATAAAAGAGCGGATTTACATTTTTACTTTAGCATTAACTATTGTGGGGAGTGGAATATTCGTATTTTTGGGTAAATTATTAGTCCACAGACTTAGGCCAGGTGAAATAATTCCGTACTATCAAGAGTTATCACTTTCTTTTCCGAGCGGCCACGCAACTGCAGCCGTAGCTTTTTATGGCTTTATAATATATTTTTTATGGAAACACTTGCGAACATGGAAAGCTAAGACCCTGACTCTATTTATAGGGGTATTCATTATCATACTTGTCGGAATCAGTAGAATGTATCTGGGGGTTCACTATCTTAGTG
This sequence comes from Minisyncoccia bacterium, assembly GCA_038215155.1. GTDB lineage: Bacteria > Patescibacteriota > Minisyncoccia > Phycocordibacterales > CAJBRS01 > JADGRH01. Next base: position 5,906 of record JBBQRF010000002.1, on the reverse strand, counting down.
ATGTGTTGGGGGGTTATTTATTGGGGCTACTATGGCTAATTGTTGCTATAAGCATAACCGAATGGTATCTGCAGAAAAAAACTATAACCAAATCAATTCAACCATTTTTGAAAATTAAATACATTATCGGGGCATTAATCTTGGGGGAGATAATTTTTTTCTCAGCCTATGCATACTCTTATAAACCGGTGCTTAATAAGTATCAGCAGAAGGCTATTGTAGAAAATGTTATTAGTCCAGAAGATATTTTTAATTCAAAAAATAGCCCTGTTAAATTTACAGAGGGACTACTAGGTCAAAAGCAAGAACCTTTGAATTTTATAATTATTGCTGACAGCGATGAAGAAATCGTGGCAGATTTTAAAAAATCAGAATGGTATTTAGCCGATCCCTTAAATACTCAAACTCTATTTCAAAGCTTTAAAACAGGAGTTTTAAACCAACCATATCCCTCAGCGCCGATGACCCCATCTTTTTGGAATGCTAAAGTTCACGATTTAGCTTTTGAAAAACCGACACCTGAAAACACCATAAGAAAAAGACATCATACTCGAATCTGGAGAACAAATATCGAAACAGCTGATCATAAACTTATATATGTTGGCACCGTAAGCCTTGATAGTGGCATTAAGTGGGGCATTACTCATAAAATAGATCCAAACATAGACATGGAAAGGGAACTCATTTTCAATGATCTAGGGAATTCTGGAAGCTTAGAAAAATCCACTAAAATAAAATTTGTAGATCCTACCATTGGTCAAAACTCGGCGGGTGATGATTTTTTTACTGACGGAGAGTTGTATATATTAACTTTGAGGTAAGGGTTTAAAAATATAGAATTGGTGGCTGGAAGAAAGTTCGGCCACGATTAACTCTAATTTAGTGTCGTCACGAATCACTAAGTTTTTCCGTTCGTTCCCGGTCTCCGGAAAAACAAAGTGTTCGCGACCCCGCCTCGCGGTCGCCTCTGAAATGGCGACATCGCTGCGGCTCGGACCAGTATCGAAAAATGCAAAGCAGTTTTCATTTTTCTATCTGGTCCGCCCGGCAGGAATCGAACCTGCGACCATCTCCTTAAAAGGGAGCTGCTCTACCGACTGAGCTACGGGCGGTTAAAATGAAAATATAACAGATTAGAGCCATAATTCCAATTATAATTTGACAAATAAAAATATTATGGTAAATTCCTAATAGATGAACATCCTAAAAATCGGTTTTTTGATAATGATCCTAACTTTAGTGAGCCAGGAAGCTCAAGCACTGAAAATTCCATCCACGCCCGTACTAGTTTACCGCAAGAGCCTGCCGCCCATGGGCAAGGTTGATCCTCGGATTGATCCAGTACTAACTCAAGCGGCGGGAATTGCTGAAAAGCGAGCAGCTTCCAAATCTCGCAGCCAATGCTGGCACTACGTTAAAGAGGCATTACTCGTTTCCAAGGCAGTGGTGGCGCGGCCAATAACGGCAGAAGCTAAAGAAGCAGGGGAGGAACTGGTACGCCATTTTGGATTCGTGAAATCAAATATTCGCGATCCCTACAAAGCTCCGGTGGGTGCAGTGGTGGTCTACTCTACCGGTCCAAAAAAACCTGGCCACGTGGAGATTCGTACCAAACACGGTTTTGTCAGTGATTTCAAAGGTGAACTTGCGTTCTTAGAGAACCCTCTCTTTCACCCCACTTTAAAAGGAGTTTACGTAAAAATGCGTAAACTCCTGTAACAGTTCCGGCTCGCCTTTTGTAAGGGCGAGCCGATTTTATTTATAATCTTTTATAGAGGCCAATCAATCGCTAAGACTCCAGCTCCAGAAACTAAAAGTGATAACGATACAAATAATAAGAGAAGATAAAAAAGGCGAGTTTCTTTTTGTGGGATTGTTACTTGGGTATGGAAGAAAAATAAGACAAAGGCATAGAAAGCACTAATCATTGAAGCTATCTGAACACCGAATCCGAAAAAAAACGCCAGAGCTAAAACAAATTCAGCAATTCCCCAAATTTTCCAACGAACCCCAATTTCTTCAGAAGCAGTGGGAGAATTAATATTTTCGGGGTTTTTCTTGAAGATTGATGTGGCAAAAGAAAAGAAAACATAGGACAGGGCCAAGCGCAAAAAAATCGGAGCAAAAAGGGAATAATTTAATAGATCAGGAAAAGGGTTTAAAATGTGGAACATAGAAAAATTGTAGCACACCTTTTGGGTAAGTTGTGCTAGATTTGAGCGATGGAAGAACGCCCCAAAGTTTATTTAATATTAGACAACATCCGGAGTGTTCACAATGTGGGATCAATTTTTCGAACAGCGGAAGGCGCCGGTGTCGCCCTCATTTTTCTTGCGGGCGTCACGCCGGCGCCTCTCGATAGATTTGGGAGAGAACGCACGGATTTTAATAAAGTCTCGCTAGGCGCAGAGAAAATAGTTGGGTGGGAGCAAGTACTTTCCTCTGAAGTAGCTATACACAATTTAAAAAGCGAGAGCATCCAAATTATTGCTCTTGAACAAACTCCTACGTCCATTGATTATAAAGAAGTGTCGCTAACAAACTCCTTTGCTCTAATCTTAGGCGAAGAAACAAAAGGACTTTCAGACGATATTTTAAAACTTTGTGATACCGTCTGTCAGATTACTATGGTTGGAAAAAAAGAATCTCTCAATGTCTCTGTTGCCGCCGGCATCGCTCTCTACCGACTCTCAAATATTTAATTAAAAATTTTGGTGAGCTAGTCAAACAAGGTTTGATGGACAGAGCAGAAATGAGCGCTTCGCCCACCTACCACCTTTCGGACGATTTTTCCTCTACACCCTTTCTTCGGGCAGGCTTTTCCAGTGCGGCGATAGGCTAAATGTTCGAGTTGGAAACGGCCTTTTTCTCCTTCTAAATTCCGATAATCAGAAGCAGAATCTCCACCAAAATCCAAACCTTTTTTCAATACTACTAATATGGCCGGATACAATAACTTTAAATTTTTTTCAGGAATTTTTTCCACTCGACTCTCCGGGTGAATATTAGCCCGAAACAGGGCTTCATCTGAGTAGATGTTACCGATACCGGCAATTAACTCCTGATCCATTAAAACATTTTTAATTCGTCCAGTTGGTCGTCTAAAAATACTTTCTTTAAAAATATTGTAAGTAAATTTTTTAGTCAGTGGCTCGGGGCCTAATCCTTTGAGGTGAGAGGATTCTTCCAGATTACCACTTTCAATCAAAGTAACTTTAGCAAAGCGCCGCATATCGGAAAGCACCAGATACTTTTTATCAGACAGAGTAAATACTAATCGGATAAATTGATTAAAAGAATCTGCTAAAGGACTTTTTTTATCAGCAGCTTCCCATGGATCCTTTTTCTTTTTTTTATCAAAAACATACTTTCCGTACATAATGTGTCCAGTCATCTTCATGTGAATGAGGATTGTTGCACCATCGGATAGGTGAACGAGGACATTTTTGGCGCGGCGCGAAGCGCCGCTAATCTTTTTATTCAAAAGACGTTTTCGAAAATTAGCGAAAAAAGTTTTGTCCTTAATATTATCTTTACCAACATGCGAAATACTACGATAGTCCGTCCAAACATCTTTTATAGTTAATCCAACGACATGCTTATTAAGACCATTAACGGTTGTTTGCACTTCCGGTATTTCTGGCATATTTTTATTGACCTAGAATTTTCAGCGCTTCTTTGACCTTCTGGCTCGTACCGGCGATTTCTTTAGAAACTTTCTTCAATGCCTCACGAGCCTCACGCTCGCTATAGCCAAGAGATTTTAAAGCATCTATTGAATCTGATTCCTCTCGGTTCTGCGTACTATCACCATCTTCAGAAGCTCCTAATTTGTCGCGCAATTCCATGACGATCTTCTCCGCTGTGCGCTTACCGATTCCAGAAAGTTTAGTCAAATATGAATGATCACTGTTTGTAATGGCTGATCGCAAAGTAGGAATGCCCGCAACACTGAGGACAGACATGGCAGATTTTGGCCCAATGCCGGGTACAGATAAAAGCATGTCAAAAAAATTAAGGGATTCCTGATTGGAAAAACCATATAGCTCCAAAGCAGTTTCTCGGACAGCGAGATATGTCCAAAGGGCTAGAGAGGAATCGATAATCGCCGCGCCTACTACTTCGGGCGCGACAAAAACCTTATATCCTACCCCGCCCACATTCAATACGACAAAGCGCGAATCCTTATAGGCCACTATTCCTTCAAGACGAGCAATCATGACCATAAGTATATAGGAACAGTTGTTTTTTTAGAATTCTTTTGATAGTCTAAGCAAACAATGCCTATTACAAAATCAGCAAAAAAAGCTCTGAGAGTGTCCAGCAGGAAGCGGGTTTTTAACCTACGCCGAAAGTCCAAAATGGACAATTCTACCAAAGAAATTAAGAAACTCGTCTCTCAGAAAAAAGTAACTGAAGCTCGCACAGCTCTCAGTAAGGCCTACCAGGCAATAGATAAGGCAGCTAAGAGGGGAATAATTAAAAAGAATGCTGCTTCTCGCAAGAAGTCTCGCTTATCTAAGTTAGTTAAAAAAGCAGCTTAATTTTACTTTCCCCTCGTTAGGAATCGAACCTAAATTTTGAGTTCCGCAAACTCATGTCCTATCCATTGAACGACGAGGAGTAATAGAAATGTAACGCAGTTACAAGAAAATTAAAAGCCCAAATATTCCATTACTTTCTGAGACAGAGGTTCAAAGTGTTCTTCTTCAGGCAAATAATCTAAAAGAAAGCGGCGCACATCGTCCGGATGAACTTCATCAACTGGAATAGCAATAAGTGGCATGCTGATTTTTTGCGACTTAATTAAAAGTTTTGGATGAGGATGAACGTTGTTGTGAATCTCCACCCAGAAGGATTCTAAGGTGGCGTAAGGATAGAGTTTGCGGTCGATTAAGACCCCTTTCTCATTTAATTCGAAATAGACAACTTCGGGTTCTCTTACCGCATAAATCACCAAGGCGCCTGAGCCGATTAAAATTAAAATAGCAAAAAGAATATCGCCGTAAATAACTGAAGTAATGGCCACACAAAGAGCGATAATTCCTACCGCCCAGAACCAATCAATACTTTTTGGTTCATGATGGTATTCTCGAGCGTGCCATGATAAAGGGCTAGTTTCATTCATCAACATAATTTTAGCACGCCCCGTTTATATTGAAAGTTAAGGACAAAGTAATATACTTGCACTATTATGATGACGTCTTATTTTTATGGACATGGAGGTCAGTTCCCCTTTGTCCTTGCACCGCTATTTATTTTATTAGCTATTTGGAGTTTGGTTTGGAAAGGCATGGCTTTATGGAAAGCCGCTCATCGAGAAGAAAAAATATGGTTTGTAGTGTTACTGATTGTTAACACGGCTGGTATATTAGACATTCTTTACTTATATGTTTTTTCTAGAGAGAAGAAAAATATTCAGGGAATAGTGGACAATTCACCTAAAACTTCAGTATAGTAGCTTTTGATTGGAGGAGTGGCTCGAGAGGTTTAAGGCACCGCTCTTGAAAAGCGGAATCTGGGCAACTGGATCGTGAGTTCGAATCTCACCTCCTCCGCCAGAAATCGAAATCGTTTTTTGAAGCCGAAATGGGGTCGCGCCTACGGCACGACCCCATTTCGGCTTCCAATTCCGATTTTCAATCTTGGCGGTGTTTGTTGGACAAAGTTCGAATGTATTTTGAGTTGAACCCTGATTCTGACTAATCGCACGCGCGGAGCGCGTGGTGGCTTGAAACTGCCCCGTACGCTCTGATTGCGTGGTGATGCGAACTAGTGCGCCTCGGACACGCTCCAGGGATGAGCGTGTGCAAAAACCAAAAAATTTCCTTGCATTTTCCTCGCGTCTCCTCCCCCCACCCCTCCACCGCGAAGCGTCCAAGACAATGGAAAGGAAATTTTTGGTT
>JBBQRF010000001.1:0-207813 GCA_038215155.1 Minisyncoccia bacterium | reverse complement strand
TTGGTACATCGCAAATAGTTATGACCTTTCTGTGTTTCGGTAGTGATAAAACAGCTACATTCTCCGCAACGGAAAAATCCTCTATACAAAAATGGTTTCAGTCCTTTGTTGTGAGGTTTAGATTTTCGGCTCATCACTTCTTGAACGGAATCAAAAAGTTTCTTTGTAATAATCGGTTTGTGCTTTCCTTCATATATTTCACCACCATATCTCATTAGTCCTGTGAATATCGGATTTTTCAAAATTTGTTGGTAGTTGGAAACGGAAAGCACCTTTCCATTCTTTCTACTCAATCCAAGAGCATTAAACTTATCGTGTAATTGTCGCAAAGTGAAATTTCCAGTTGCATATGCCTCAAATGTTTTCTTGATTAACGGAGCGATATTTTCATCGGGTACTATTCCAGCACCTTTGACATTTACATAGCCTAGAGGGGACATTTGAGGCCATATACCGTCTTTCACTTTGTTCCTGTGTCCACGCTTGATATTTTCCGATAAGTTATCGATATAATATTTGGATTGAGAGAAAGCAATGGAAAGCATGAACTTACCTTGTGGCGTAGTATCACACCAGAAAGTTGGAAATTTTAGCTCGGCAATTTTTCCCGTATCGAGCAAATATATTATCTTTCCACCATCAACACTATTTCTCGCTAATCTGTCGGGATGCCACGCTACAATTCCACTCGCCTCATTTGCTTCGATACGGAGAAGCATTTCATTAAATACTGGCCGACCCGGAGCTTTAGCAGTTTGTTTCTCCACGAAAATATCTACAACCTCAATTTGTTCTTTAACCGCTAATTCTTTTAATTCGGCCAGTTGATCCGAAATGCTTCTAACTTGCCGATCTTCTGTATCGGTAGATTTGCGAGTGTATATGAAAAATTTTCTAGTTTGATTATTCATATTGTTGTATTGGCTAACGAGGAGCCACGCTCTGCGTGGCGAACCCTTTCAGATTCAGGATTTTTTGGGGGGAATTCAGAACAGATGGCGCTTCGCGCCGACCATATTTTTGCTTCCGAACCCGATTTCGTTTTTTGGCGGAGAGTGTGGGATTCGAACCCACGAGAGGTTTTACCCCCTACCTCGTTAGCAGTGAGGCGCTTTCGACCACTCAGCCAACTCTCCAATAAGCGATACTTTAGCATATTTTAAAGTTAATGGGCCACCGCTATGGATAAAATCTGATGGGCGCCAGCTAGCCTTAATGTGGTAGCGGCTTCTCTCAGGGTTGCGCCCGTAGTGACTACGTCGTCTAGAAGTACGATGTTACGTTTGCAGATTTTTTCGGGAGAATTTAATCGAAAACAGTTCTTGAGATTTTGGAGCCGCAAAGGGCGCGGTAGTGAGCTTTGCGGCAAGGTCTCTTTAATTTTGGTCAAAACATTTGTTAAGAGCTGGAAGTTTTTTCCTCCGTCTAATTTTGCCATCTCACGGACTAAATTTTCGGTTTGGTTGTAGCCGCGCGCCTTTAGGCGCGCGGCGGAAAGTGGAATGGGAATTAAAATTGGATTACTAAAATTTTCAAAAAATATTTTCTCTACTAAAATTACTAGCAATTCTTCGTGAATGACTTGTGCTAGCATCTTAACCACTCTCTGATCATTTCTGTATTTAATTTGCCAGATAGCCGCTCTGATTAAAGTGTCTCGATAGGAAAAGAAGAAAGCAATGGAGCTATCGCCCTTTAAATATTTAGGCACTATCCGGCTCGACAAATCTGCCGCGCTCATCTCCTCCAGATTTTTCAGCAAAGATGAGCGAGGCAAAACTAAATCAAGCATTCTTTTCCCCCAATTACCGCCCTGCTCAAACCATAGCATCTAAAAACCCTATCAATAGAGCCATGAAATTATGCTGAAAAATAGATAAAGTGTTATAATTTCAAGGTGGAAAACCCTTTTAAGAATCTACTAAAAAAAACCGAAGAAAGCGTCCTTGGTATTGATATCGGCACCTCTGCTATTAAGGTAGTACAGCTGCGAAAAAAGAAGGGTCGGGCCGTTCTTGAGACATATGGGGAATTAGCTCTCGGACCCTACACCGGCTTAGCGGTAGGGCAGGTGACCAATTTATCTCCAGAGAAAATTAGCGAGGCCATTACCGACGTTTTGAAGGAAGCCAATACCTCCACTCTTAATGCTGGCATCTCTATTCCTTTTCGTTCAAGCCTCGTTACTTTAATTGAATTACCAAAAGTTTCGGAGAAAAAACTGGACGAGATGATTCCACTGGAAGCGAGAAAATATATTCCGGTGCCGATATCAGAAGTTACTTTAGACTGGTGGGTTATTCCACAAGAAAACTCCGCTCTTTTAGACGATGAAGAAAAACCCCCGGCCGCCCGCGACAAGACTGACGTATTGGTTGTTTCTATTCATAATGAAGTACTGAATTCCTACAACAGTATTATTAAAGGAGCAAATCTTGCTGCCAGTTTTTTTGAGATTGAAATGTTCAGCACTGCCCGAGCTATTTTGGATCAAGAACCTTCGCCGGTAATGATTTTTGACATGGGAGCTTCTTCTACTAAAATTTATTTAGTAGATCATGGGGTGATTAAAACCTCGCATATAATTAATAAGGGTTCACAAGATATTACCCAAAGTATTGCTAAAGGAATGAATTTGCCAGTAGCTAGAGCTGAACACATTAAAAGAAATCTCAGTGACAATTCTCTTCAACCAGAAGATCAAAAAAATATTACGGAAATGATTTCTCTGGCTCTAGATTATATTTTCTCGGAAGCAAATAGTGTTCTTTTGGGTTTCCAAAAGAAATTTCAAAAAACGGTTAGCAAGGTTATCTTGACTGGAGGTGGCGTGGCACTGCAAGGACTTCCTCAATTAGCTAAGACTAATTTCCAGACGGAAGTAGTGATAGGGGAACCTTTTGCAAAGGTAGAGGCCCCTGCCTTTTTAGAGGAAGTTTTAAAAGCAACGGGTTTGGAATTTGCTGTAGCTGTAGGAATTGCCCTCAGAAAACTTCAAGAGATAGAATAACCTTGTATCCATTTAAGTTTTTAGTGCTATAATTATCATGAACGCCCCACTATTTTATGGTCGAAAGTAAATTTCAAACATCTTTTATACCGAAGAAACCTCTTGATACAACAAGCGATAGGAGTTCTCGTCAGTCGCCCAGTCTTTTAAGATTAATTTCCATTCTGATCTTTATTATAAGCCTGATACTTTGGGGAGGGGTTTTTCTTTACAAGAGCTATCTTCAGAGTCGAATTAGTAACGCTACTTCCAGTTTAAAGGCAGGAGAGAAGGAGTTTGATCCAAAGACCGTTACTGTTTTAAGTCGATTAAATGATCGGCTAAATTCTGCGGGGGGACTTTTAGGAAGTCACTTGGCCTCCTCAAAAATATTTGATCAGCTTCAGACAAGCACTTTGAAAACTGTTCGCTTTACTGATTTCGGTCTAGCCTATGGGGTCAACAACACTCTTACTCTTTCACTAAAGGGACAGGCATTGAGTTATGCCGACGTTGCCGCGCAGTCCGACGCCCTCGACGCTAACCCTATTTTTAAGAATCCCATTTTTTCAAATTTAGACTTAGATTCCACAGGTAAGGTTTCGTTTTCAGTAGTTACTACTTTAGATAAAAAAGATTTTCTATTTACCAATGGCGTGGCAGTGAATAATGAGGCCCCTCCCGTCACGCCGCCCACCAATAGTCCTTTCAATAAACAATAAACATGCGCTCTATTATTTCCACCATTTTAATTCTCGCCGCCATCGCCGTTTTTTACTTTGGCGCTAATCCGCTTTACAAAGATACTAAGACTCTGAAACTTCAAGCCGCTGAATACAATAAGGCTCTGGATAATTCAGCTCACTTGCGTCAGATTAGGAATGATTTAGTTGCCCGCTATAATTCTTTTGATAAAACGTCCGTCGACCGATTACAGAAGATGTTACCTGATTCCGTGGATAATATTCGGCTTATCTTAGATATTAATGGTATTGCCGCTAAATACGGCATGAGTATTAAGAATATAAAGATATCGCAAATTCAAACTGCAGCCAGCGCTCCTGGAACGGGACAAAGCCCCCTCGGTTCGATTCAACTTTCGTTTTCAGTAGTAAGTCCCTATGAAAACTTACAACCTTTTTTAAAGGACCTGGAGAATAGTCTGAGATTAGTGAATATTACCAGTCTTTCTTTCAATGCTAACGCCAACGATAATAGTGGCTCCTTCATTTATAACCTCACTCTAGAGACATATTGGTTAAAATAAAATTATGGATATTATTCGAAAATATAAAACACCTCTTAGTATCATAGCCGCTCTTGTTTTGGCCTTCATTTTGTATAGCTATTTTCATGGCAGCAGCAGTAATACCGGCGCCGTCCTAACTTCTAATACCATCGCGGTAGCGGATAATACCGTAGGTCAATCATTCCTTAATCAACTCCTGACTCTTCAGAGTATTCAACTAAATAGTGAAATTTTTTCCAATCCGAGCTTTAATGCTCTACAGGATTTTAGCCAGCCTGTTCCTACCCAACCTCAGGGCAGACCCAACCCATTTGCTCCAATAGGTAACGACGGCATCAATCAACCGACTATAACTTCTGACGCTACTAATAATTCCAATAATCTTAATTTTTCCACTACGCCCACAGCGACTAGTACTCTCAAGACTAACCGAACGCGCTAGCTAAAGTGGCCATTTAAATGAGTTTCTTAGACACACTAGCCGATAAAAATATCATTTCTCCTGATGATGTTTTCGCTATTCGTGATGAAGCTCAGCAGCAAGACAAAAGTATTGATGAGGTCTTGCGTGAAAGGGGAGTAAGTCCGGAAGAAATTTTGAAAGCCAAAAGCGAATACATGCAGATTCCTGTTCAGAATTTAAATGGTCGCGAAATTCCATTTGAAATTTTAAAATACATTCCCGAGGAATCCGCTCTTCACTATAAAATTATTCCGCTAGCAGTTAAGGATGGAGTACTGGAGGTAGGAGTAGTAGAGCCGGATAATATTGAAGCCCGCGACGCCCTGAACTTTATTTCCTCCAAGAATAATTTGCCGTTCAAAATCTTCGTTGTAAGCGAAGAAGATTTTGAACGGGTGCTCAATTCCTACAAAGGCCTTTCTGGGGAAGTGACCAGAGCTCTAACCGAGCTCGAAGGGGAACTCTCGGATGAAGAAATTGAAATTGAGAAGCAGGAGAAGGACAAAGGAAAAGGCTCAAAGCAAGCCAACATTATAGAAGATGCTCCCGTAACAAAAATTGTCGCTACTATTTTGCGTTACGCCCTTGATGGGGCGGCCTCCGACGTGCACATTGAAGCGATGCGCGAAAAGGTCCGGGTGCGCTTTCGAGTGGATGGTGTTTTAAATACTTCATTACTCTTACCAATGAACGTTCATTCAGCGGTGGTTGCACGTATTAAAATTCTTTCCGACATGAAATTGGATGAAAAACGCAAACCGCAAGACGGGCGCTTTAGCGCCCGTATAGAAGGGCGAAAGATTGATTTCCGTGTATCTACTTTCCCGGCTTATTATGGTGAGAAAATTGTAATGAGAATTCTTGATCAGGAGAAAGGAGTAAAGAAGCTCGATAGTGCTGACATGGGACTTTCCGCAAAAAATTTAGCTCTTATTCGTGAGGCCATCACTCGTCCCTACGGCTTAATTCTTATCACGGGTCCTACTGGTTCTGGAAAAAGTACCACTCTCTACTCGATGCTTAATGAGTTAGATAAAGAAGGATCAAACGTTCTTTCACTGGAAGATCCGGTGGAATATAACATTGAAGGAGTTAGCCAGTCACAGGTGCGACCCGAAATTGGCTACACCTTTGCTACGGGGTTACGTACTACACTTCGACAAGACCCCGACATTATTATGGTAGGAGAGATTAGAGATAAGGAAACGGCGGCCTTGGCTATTCAGGCCGCCCTCACCGGTCACTTAGTGCTTTCTACCCTTCACACCAATACCGCCGTCGGTGCAGTTCCACGTTTAATAGACATGGGAATTGATCCTTATCTAATTGCTCCGACTTTGATTTTAACTATGGCTCAGCGATTAGTAGCCAAAATTTCTCCGGGAGGAGGTAAGGAAATTCCAGTAGAGGGCAGTACAAAAATCATGATCGACAAGCAATTTGAAGATTTACCGGAAGAATATAGGAAGGAGGTGCCTATTAGCAAAACCGTTCTGGAAGCCGTGCCTACTGAAGATTCTCCAAAAGGAACGCGTGGCCGAATTGCCGTCTTCGAAGCTTTTAAAATGGACAAGGAGTTAGAAAGCGCCATACTTAAAGATCCTACGGAGCTTAATCTTTCTAAAATCCTTCGCTCAAAAGGTATGCTCAGTATGCGAGAAGACGCCATGATTAAAGCCTTCAATAAAATTATTCCATTTGAAGAAGTGAATACGTTGTAATTGTGATAGAATTAATTTATGAATAAATCGAAGATTCTCATCATTGACGACGATAATTTCCTCCTCAACATGTACGCTATGAAATTTCAAAAGGATAACTTTGAAGTTTTTACTTCCAATGATGGCGCCGCGGCTTTGAAAAAAGTAGAAGATGGTCTGGTTCCGGATGCAGTTCTGTTGGATATTATTATGCCTACCATGGACGGCTTGAAATTTTTAGAGACATTACGTGAGAAGAAATTAATTCCTAAATCTATTGTCATTATATTGACCAACCAAACAGAATCGGCTGATATTGAAAAAGCTAAACAACTTGGCATTGATGGCTATATTGTTAAAGCTACTACTATTCCTTCGGAAGTTTTGAAAGAAGTAACCAGAATATTAAAAGCCCATAGATAATTCGTAATGGATTACAAAAAAGAACTAGACGATTTAATTAAGACAGTCATTACTCAAGGAGGATCTGATCTTCACCTTTCTGAAGGGCGTCATCCTACCATTCGAGTGGCTAGTGAATTAATTCCTTTACTAAAGAAAGAAATTTTGACTGCCAAGGACACCACTGCCTTTTTAGACATATTTTTAAGCCCGAGTAATAAGGCCCATTTTCAAATAAATAAGGAGATTGATTTCTCTTATAATTATAATGATCAAGCACGATTCCGAGGTAACGGATATTATCAGCAGGCAAAGGTTAGTATTGCTCTACGGCTTATTCCCAAATTAATTGCAAGTCTGGCTGAATTGAAATTACCCGATATCTTGGAGAATTTTGCCCGTAAGAAACAAGGATTCTTTCTGGTAGTAGGGCCAGTCGGTCAAGGAAAAACTACTACTCTCGCTGCTCTCATTGAAATGATTAATCAGGAGAGGGCTGAACACATTATTACTATTGAGGATCCTATTGAATATATCTACGAGCAGAAAAAATCCATCATTGATCAACGAGAAGTCCGAGTAGATACTGCCGACTTTAAAACTGCCTTAATAAGTGTCTTGCGCGAAGATGTGAATGTGATCTTGCTTGGAGAAATGCGCGATCCAGAGACAATGGCGGCCGCCGTCACGGCCGCCGAAACAGGTCACCTCGTCTTTTCTACTCTTCACACAAATAATGCTGCCCAAACTATTGACCGTATCATTGACTCTTTCCCCGCTGAACAACAAAACCAAATCCGGGTTCAATTAGCGGGCGCCTTAAGTGGAGTTTTCTCCCAACGTTTAGTACCTCGCATCTCTGGCGGCCTTATTCCAATTTACGAACTGCTGATTGCCAACAATGCTGTATCCAACTTAATCCGAGAAAAGCGCACTCATGAAATTAATACAGTTATTCAGACTAGCTCAGGAGAGGGGATGATTGATATGAATCGATCGATAGTAGATTTAATTCGAGCCGGAGAAATAACTTTGGAAAATGGATACAAGCACGCTTTTGATCCGAAGGTGCTTGAGAAAATGTTATAACCATGCTTTTTAATTACAAAGCCATAGATTCAACAGGAAGTGAGAAAACTGGTTCAATAGATGCAGTGAATGTTGATATTGCTATCAATAGCTTGCAGCGGCGTGGGTTGATAATTTCGGAGATTAAGTCGGCTGAAGAGGCCGGCAGTCTCTTCAGCCGCAACTTAACCATCTTTCAACATGTTTCCAACAAGGACGTCGTCATACTCTCGCGACAAATGTCCACTCTCTTTAGTGCTCAAGTATCTGCTCTTCGTATCTTTCGATTGCTTTCCACTGAAGTGGAAAGTGAGGCCTTACGATCTATCCTTACTGAAGTAGCGGATGACCTTCAGGGCGGAAGTACTATTTCCAAAGCCTTATCTAAACATTCAAAAGTTTTTTCAGTCTTTTATGTCAACATGGTCAAAGCTGGAGAGGAATCCGGCAAGCTTGATGAGACTTTTGTCTATTTAGCTGACTATCTTGATCGAAATTATGCAGTTACTTCTAAAGCTAAAAATGCCTTAATTTACCCGGCTTTCGTTGTCTTTACCTTTATATCTGTGATGGTCTTGATGCTTACCCTGGTCATTCCAAAAATTGGCAACATCCTCACTAGCGCGGGCCAACAAATTCCAATTTATACCAGAATCGTTATCGGCATGAGCAATTTCATTGTAAATTATGGACTCTTTTTCATTATCGCTCTTATTATTCTGGGATTTTTCGTATATTCATTCTTGAAGAAGCCTACCGGTAAAGAGGCTTTTGGCCGTTTTCAATTAAATATCCCTTACATCGGTAATCTCTACCGCAAGCTATACCTTTCGCGCATTGCTGACAACATGAATACATTGCTTATTAGCGGTATTCCTATGATTAAAGTTATTGAGTTAACAGCTAGCGTGGTGGATAATATCATCTATCAGAAAATCCTCAGTGAAGTGCTGGAATTAGTAAAAGGGGGAAGTGCCCTCTCTGACGCAATGGCACGTTACCCCGATATTCCAAGCATCATGGTGCAGATGATGAAAATCGGTGAAGAGACAGGAGAGCTCGGCCACATTCTTGATACTTTAGCTAAGTTCTACCAACGAGAAGTAATAAATGCGGTAGACACACTGGTAGATTTGATTGAGCCAGTGATGATCGTTCTTCTTGGTCTTGGTGTCGGATTCCTTTTGGCTTCTGTCCTCGTTCCAATTTACAACATTAGCTCTGCCATCTAGTCCCTTTAATTGTCCACAGGCCTTGTATTAATAGAGGGGGTTTACCTATATAATATAAGCATAAGTCGAATTATTGAATTATTAGAATTATTAGAATTATTAAAAATTAATGAAGAAATTAAATAAAGGATTCACTTTGATCGAACTCTTGGTGGTTATCGCCATCATTGGTATCCTTGCTTCTGTTGTGCTCGCATCTTTGAACACAGCAAGAAACAAAGGATCTGATGCAGCTGTAAAATCGGAATTGGCACAATTGCGATCTAATGGGGCTATTTTTTACGACACCAATAACCAGTCATACGGTACTCTGGCTACAGCCGTCTGTACTTCACCAGGAACGAACAACGTTTTTGCTAGTTCCACCTCTATCATTACCACGTTGAACACCAACGCTAACGGAGGTGCTTACTGCACCGCCAATGGCGCAAGTTTTGTTATAACTGTTCCTCTAAAGGGAGGTACAACTTGGTGTGCTGATCCAACGCAAGTATTGGCAACAGCAGTGGCAACAACCACCCTCGCTACAAACGTAGTCTGTTCCTAATTCCTTCGTTCAGTTTGAAGTTAACAAAAATCTCGCCTCGCGCGAGATTTTTGTTTTGATATACTTAATGTATGAAGAAAAAGGGCTTTACTCTAATCGAACTTATTGTAGTCATCGGAATTATCGGCGTCCTCACTTCTATTGTTATTGCTAATTTGAACACCGCCCGAGCCAAAGGGCGTGACTCTAAACGAGCGGGGGATATTAAGCAGTTGCAGCTTGCCCTAGAAAATTATTTTACTAATAATCTTGCTTATCCAGTTTGTGCAGATACAAGTTGCTTGTCTGTGTTGGCGCCCACATATTTACCCTCTGTACCCGCAGATCCCTTAGGCCCCAGCCATCCCTATGGTTATACCGCTGCGACGGCTAACACCTATTGTCTCGGAGTCACCCTGGAAGTAATTAATGGCGCTACTCTTGGGAGCAGTGCCTCATGTACTACAAATGTGCCCGCAAACAGTTTTAAGGTCTCCAATCAGTAATGGTTATTTATTCCCTATTCTCAATTCTCACCTTCTTTTTCCTCGGCACTATCATTGGTAGTTTTTTAAACGTAGTGATCCTGCGATTTAACACCGGCCGAGGCGTAGCGCTCGGCCGGTCTTCTTGTCCTCATTGCGCGCACGAGCTCGGCTTCGCCGAGCTCGTGCCTCTTTTCAGCTTTCTTTTTCTGCGCGGGCGCTGTCTAAAATGTCGTTCAAAAATCTCCTGGCAATATCCGAGCGTTGAATTTTTTACCGGTACTCTATTTGCCGCCACCTTTATCCATTATTTTGGTTCTGCTAACTTCCCGTTGTTCCAATTTTCCCCTTCCATATTTTTTATTTTTGATTTAATTATTTTCAGTCTCCTGGTTGTCATTCTTGTCTATGATCTGAAACACAAAATTATTCCCGATGGTATTGTCTACACTTTTATAATTTTCAGTCTCTTACGACTATTATTTTCTTTTTTTCTGCCACTTTCACTAGGTACTACAGATCTAAAATGGGACCTCTTTGCCGGACCGCTTTTTTTTCTGCCATTTTTTCTCCTCTGGTATTTTTCCGGTGGTCGTTGGATGGGTTTCGGTGATGCAAAACTGGCTATAGGCATTGGTTGGTTTCTCGGCTTTATCAGTGGTCTTTCAGCCATAGTATTGGGCTTCTGGAGCGGCGCCATCATTGGCATCATTCTTTTGATTGTTCAATCTAGAAAGGTTACAATGAAGACTGAAATACCATTTGCTCCATTCCTAATTCTTGGAATCTTGTTAGTTTATTTTTTCAGAATTGATGTGACGGGGCTAGCCTACTTTCTTCAATGAATTCTTTTAAACGAAAATATAAGAGAGGGTTTACTTTAGTGGAACTTCTCGTCGTCCTAGCTATTTTTGTCATCATTACTACTGTTGTCTTGGCGCGACAAAACAAGTTTTCTAGCGACATTCAGCTTACTAATCTCGCCTATCAAATTGCCCTCTCTATTCGCCAAGCCCAAGTCTACGGGCTTGGCGTTAAAGGAGCGAGTAGCAATTACCAAATTGGTTACGGAATTGATTTTGATAAGGCGAGTTCAAGTTCGTATGCTTTGGTTGCTGACAATAACGTTGATCAGCTTTACGATGGCGCGCCGACACCAGCTGATAATGTGGTAAACAATTTCAATCTTCAGCTCGGCGCTTCAATATCAAATCTTTGTGTTACTGATTATGCCAATGTTAAAACTTGTTCAAAAACTGGAGCTTTCAGCACTCTCGATATTCTATTTCTCCGCCCCAACCCCGCTGCTAATATAAGTATTGACCATCATTTTGATCCCGGAGGCTCCGTTACCAGTCCTTCTTACACTCAGGCAAGCATTACAATTATCTCTGCTCTCGGAGACAGATACAAATGCATTAACGTTTATCAAACGGGCCAAGTGGCGGTTTCAGCGTCTTCAACTACAGCAACTTCTACGCCATGTTAAAAAACCGACAAAATAAAAAAGGTAAACAGGCCGGTTTTACTCTCATTGAATTAATGGTTGCCTCTAGCATATTTATCATTGTTATGGTTATTTCCATTGCTTCAGTTTTGAGCATCGTTGATGTTAATCGTAAGGCGCAATCCATAAACTCAGTGATGACTAACATCAGCTTTGCTTTGGAAAGTATGATTCGAGATATTCGCGAAGGAAGCAATTATTGCGCCACAGGAACCTACGGCTGTCCTCCCACTGTTAACAGCCAATCAATTAGTTTTCGGAATAGTTTGGATCAAACAGTTACGTACAGTTACTTGAACGGCTCTATTATGAAAAGCGTTAATGGCGGCCCGGCTTCATCAATTACAGCGCCAGAAGTTCAGATTACTAATATGTCCTTCTCTATAAAAGGTAATGGTCAGCCCGACAGCCAACAGCCGACGGTCTTCCTGGTCTTGCAAGGGAAGACTGGTGCTTCACTAAAGACTCAATCAACTTTTCAAGTAGAAACATTAATCACTCAGCGTCTTTTAGACAGCTAAAATATGCTTAAATTTAAAATTTCAAATTCGAAATCAGGCTTTACTCTAATTGAAACATTAGTAGCCATTGCTATTTTAATCTTGGCCATTATGGGCCCGCTTGTCATTGCCTCTAATAGCTTAAACTCGGCCTATTATGCCAATAATCAAGTAACGGCCTTTTACCTAGCGCAGGAGGGGATTGAATACATGCGCTATCTGCGCGACACTAATTTTATTAATCAGAATAATTCCAGTGGTGTTGCCTGGGATGCAGGACTAACGGGGTGCACCACGGCGTCCCCTTGTGGAATCGATACCTCGAATTTATTCGTTAATGGAAAAGCTCTAACGACTAGTCTTAATTCTACTAACAATATTAATAGCTTTCCCGTTCAATACGACCCCTCTACCAGTGTTTATCACCAAGGGCCGATTGGGACATATCCTGCATCACCTTTTTATCGAAAGATTGAAGTCACTCCTATTAGTAGCAATGAAGATAAGGTGACAGTGACTGTTTACTGGTCAGTAGGCAACCTAAAAGCACCTGCAAAGTTTCAAATCACCGAAAACTTATTTAATTGGGATAATTTAGCCACTGGTGTATCAGGCGGTATTCCTTTAACTGCTAGTCTTACCACTTCAAGTGACGTTCCCGATAAAGGAGGCAGTTTTACTTTGACCTGGTCTTCAACTGGAGGAAGCGCATTTACTCATAATTCTAGCCGCTCGGCTTCTACTTGTGCGTGGCCTACGCCTTCAATTGACCCTATAAATAGTTTGAACGGAAACGCTACTTTGGCCGTGCCTGGTACGGGAGCGGCTTACGGTTGTGCCTATACATATAAGTTCGCCGCCCAAAATGCTACAAGCACTACTGCAACTAGCACGGTCATTGTCACTGTAACAGCAGCTCCACCTCCAGATCCAACTTGCGGTGGCTTACCATGTCAATAAAATACTCAAAAAAGAATACCGGCTTTACTCTTTTGTTCGCGTCATTAATCGTTAGTCTATTGCTTTCCGTGGGTATCGCCATTTTAAACATTACCCTCCAACAAGTACTACTTTCCTCGGCCGCTAAGGAATCGCAATTTGCTTTCTATAATTCTGATACGGGAATTGAGTGTGCCTTGTATTGGGACAAGAACAGCCAGGGATTTGCCACTTCCTCTACCTATGCGACGAATCTTAATCAAAGTAGCCTAACTTGTAATCTTGTGCACCCGGTAAGTTACATTACTCAACTAAGTACACGGACCAACGCTGCTCCCGGTTCCTACGACACCATCTTTGATCTAGTCTACGATTCCCCCGAGTGTGTAGCGGCAAATAATCCCAACACCCCAATTGTCAACGTCATTGTTAATAAGAGCATTTCCGGTAGTGATGTATTTACCGATGTTTTATCTCGCGGCTACAATACCTGCGATGCTGCTAACCCTCGTCGAGTAGAAAGAGGGCTTGAGGTTCAGTACTAATTCTTCTACACTCTCTGTATGGCAGAGAAAGTCACTAAAGAAATTAAAGAACGGCTGGATAAGCTGAAGAAGACGATTGAGCATCATCGTTACCTTTATCATGTACAAGACAGGCAAGAGATTTCAGAAGAAGCTTTGGATTCTCTAAAAAAAGAACTCTATGATTTAGAGGAAGAATATCCACAGTTGCGCACGGCAGATTCGCCTTCTCAAAGAGTGGCGGGTAAACCGCTGCCGGAGTTTAAGAAGGTCAGACACAAGGTAGCTCAATGGTCATTTAATGATGCCTTCAGTGAAGATGATATTAAAGAATTCGACGCTCGGGTGAAGCGTCTTTTGAAGACGGTAATTCATAAAGATGTTTCTATTGAATACGTTTGCGAACTAAAAATTGATGGATTGAAAGTGGTTGTGGAATATGAAAAAGGAAAGCTAAAGACAGCGGCAACGCGTGGAAATGGAGAGGTGGGGGAGGATGTTACGATGAATGTTCGAACCATTGAATCATTACCCCTTTCTCTCACAGAGCCTGTCGACTTAATTGTGGAGGGAGAAGTATGGATGAAGAAAAGTAATTTTGAGAGATTAAACAAGGAGAGGGCGAAAAGCGGAGAGCCGCTTTTCGCTAATCCGCGGAATGTAACGGCGGGATCCATTCGTCAACTAGATCCGGCGGTCGCCGCTTCGCGGCGTCTGGACGCTTTTGTATATGATATTTCTCGGTTTGGTGGAGGTCTTGGCGCGGAGGGAAAGGCGGCAACGAAGTTGCCGCCAAATCAACTCGAAGAACTCGCGATGCTTAAGAAATTTGGTTTTAAAGTAAATTCTTATTTCGAACTTTGTAAAAATACTGAAGAGGTCATTCAATTTTGGAAAAAGTGGCAAGTTGATGCCAAAAAACAGGATTATTTAATTGACGGAATTGTTATTAAGGTTAATCGGCGCGCTTATCAAGAAGCTCTTGGTTACACCGGTAAGGCGCCTCGTTTTGCTATCGCCTTTAAATTTCCAGCTGAGCAAGTTACCACTGTTGTAGAAAATATTCAGCTTCAAATTGGACGAATGGGAACACTTACGCCAGTAGCGCACTTACGACCAGTGCTGGTGGCAGGCTCTACAGTCTCGCGAGCCACTTTGCACAATGAGGATGAAATTAAAAGATTAGATGTCCGCGTTGGAGACACCGTCATTTTACAAAAGGCAGGAGATGTTATTCCAGATATTGTTAAAGTCTTGACGGAAATGCGCACCGGTAAGGAAAAACCTTATAAATTCCCCACAAACGTGCCGGAATGTGGAGGTGACGGCAGGATTGAACGAATTCCCGGACAAGCTGCCTGGCGATGTCTAGAGCGAAATTCCTCGGCCCAATTACGCCGCAAACTCTACCACTTTACCGGAAAGCATGCTTTCGACATTGAAGGGCTTGGTCCGAAAATTATTGATAAACTTCTTGATAATCATTTGATTGCTAATGCTAGTGATATTTTTACTTTGAAGGCTGGAGACTTATCCGAGCTCGAGGGTTTTAAAGAAAAGTCCGTTAATAATTTATTGGAAGCGATTAAAAAGGCGCGCCAAGTGCCCTTGGCGCGCCTGATCATCTCCCTCTCCATTCCCCAAGTTGGGGAAGAGACTGCCTATGACCTGGCTAACCATTTTGGGAGTCTTGGATCTTTTCGTAGAACTAACCTTGAAGCATTACAGAATATTAATGGGGTGGGAGATGTAGTAGCAAAATCAATTGTTCAGTGGTTTGCCGATAAGAATAATACAGGACTTTTAGAAAAACTATTAAAATCAATTAAAATTATAAATCCGGCAAAGGTGCCATACTCTAAAGTATTAATAGGAAAATCGTTTGCCGGTAAAACTCTGGTCTTAACCGGCACAATGGCCAAGCTAGATCGGGATGAAGCTAAAGAAAGGATTCGTTCTCTGGGAGGAAATGTCTCAAGCTCCGTTTCAACCAAAACTGATTACGTGGTGGCGGGAGAAAACCCGGGCTCCAAACTTGCTAAAGCAGAAGAACTTGGAATAAAAATTCTAACTGAAAAAGAATTTCTAAAGCTTCTCGGCTAAGATATACTTAATAGGATGGAAATTAAAGATATTGAAAAACTAGCCTCTCTTTCTCGGATTAATCTTGCGGAAGGGGAGAAAACCGCCCTCCTCAAAGATATGGATTCAATTCTCGCCTATGTTGATCAGGTCAGAGAAGCCGCCGCCGCAGCAGGGGCGGCGGCTTCCGAAAAATCAGAAAGACACCAAAATCGAAACATCTTTCGCCGGGACGCTGAACCTCATCCGTCTGGAATTTTTACCGACTCACTTCTCGAAAGCTCGCCGGGTCGGATGGGCCAATATATTAAAGTTAAGAAAATTCTTTAATTTATAAAGTGATTAATTTAGAGACCTTAACAATTAAAAAAGCCAGCGACCACCTGAAGAATGGGGATTTTTCTGCTAAAGAATTGACGGCCGCTTATTTGAAAAATATTGAAGAGAAAAATTCAGCACTAAATGTATATTTAGAAGTTTTTAGCGACGCTCTTAAGAGTGCTGAATTAATTAAAGAGTTTAGCCATCCAATGTCAGGCATTCCCGTCGCTCTGAAGGACAATATGCTTATTAAAGGAAAAAAAGCTTCGTCAGGTTCTAGGATTTTGGAAAACTACGTTGCTACTTATGATTCTTTTATTACTAAAAAATTAAAAGAGGCTGGAGCAATTATTCTCGGACGTACTAATATGGATGAATTTGCTATGGGTTCTTCAACAGAAAATTCAGCCTATGGTGTGACAAAAAATCCACATGATTTCGAAAGAGTGCCCGGCGGATCAAGCGGCGGCTCCGCCGCCGCAATCGCCGCGGATCTTGCCTTAGCGTCGCTTGGTTCTGATACTGGCGGTTCCATTCGTCAACCGGCGGCCTTTTGTGGAGTGGTAGGTTTTAAACCAAGTTACGGTCGTGTCTCGCGCTCAGGACTAATGGCTCTAGCCTCATCACTTGATCAAATTGGCCCTTTTACTAAAACAGTTGAGGATGCGGAAATTTTCTATAACCTTATTAAAGGTAAGGATCCACAGGACAGCACTTCTCTAAGCGATGAAGTAAAAGAAGAAGAAAACAAAAAGAAAAAATTCAAAATCGGAATACCATACCATTTTTTGGCCGAAGGAGTAGACGAAGCGGTAATGAGTAATTTTCAACAATCAATTAAAAAGTTAGAAAGTTTAGGCCATGAAATAGTAGAAATTGAATTACCAAATGTTAAATATTCTCTTGCCGTCTATTACATCATCATGCCTGCCGAAGCTTCTTCAAACCTAGCTCGCTATGATGGAGTTAAGTTCGGCTACCATCAGGAGGGAAGTAATTTGTTGGAAGACTACCTTCTTTCAAGAGGTAACGGTTTTGGAAAAGAATCACGTCGTCGCATTATGCTTGGCACCTACGTACTCTCAAGTGGGTATTATGATGCATACTATGGAAAAGCTAACGGTGTTCGAAATTTAATTCGCAATGATTTTGAAAAAGCTTTTCAAAATATTGATTTAATCTTAACTCCAACCACTGCTTCACCCGCCTTTAAAATAGGGGAAAAAACTACAGATCCTGTATCAATGTATTTATCAGATATTTTTACAGTCCCCGCCAACATTACGGGCATGCCTTCCATCTCCGTTCCATCAGGCTTCACTGAAGTGAGTGGTAAGAGATTACCACTTGGTATTCAATTCACCGCGCCCTTTCTCGCCGACGAGAGGCTTTTTGAGATAGGTAAACAACTCGAAAATTATCATGGCTGAAGATAAGAAAAAAGATGCCGGTTCCGACAAAGCTATTACGGCCTTTGAAATAATTGCTGGAGTGATCATCTTTTTCTTCATCCTCAATCGTTTAGGAAATTTTTTCTCTGCTCACTTTGGAGGAGATAGAGCTGCTGGAGTAGGGGGTATTGGTTTATTCTTCTCAATTATTGGGCATACATTAGCAAATTGGTTCGGGGGTGTATTTCCAACTATAGAATTACTAGCCATTTTCTGTTCAGTCTTGTTTTTTATGGGCATAATCTACGCTCTTTTCAGATTGAAATATGTAGAGAAAGCCCGTCATGCAAAAAAAGAAAAAGCCCAGTATTTAAGTAAAACAGCTGAAGATTTACCCGCTGGCAATATTAAATGGCAGCGAGTGCTCAATCACGTAAACAGCGATAATCCATCGGATTGGCGCTTAGCTATTTTAGAGGGCGATATTTTACTTAGTGATTTACTCGAATCAATGGGATATCGAGGGGAGGGTATCGGAGATATGTTAAAAAGTGTGGAACAGAGCGACTTTAGTACTATAGATAGCGCGTGGGAAGCGCATAAAATTCGGAATGCCATTGCTCATGAGGGAGCTGATTTTCTGCTTTCCCAGCGAGAAGCTAAGCGGATAATTGGTCTCTACGAAAGCGTATTCCAGGAATTTCGTTTTATTTAATTTTTAGGGGAATTTTAAGCGGTTGGCGGTTTAATAGTGGCAGATGAAGATTTTTACCTGGATCAAAGTTTGTTGGAAAGGAGATAGAGGCGGCGCTTCGCGCCGCCTCTTAACCAAAAAAACCATTCGCAGCGCCTGGATCGACGCCTCTTATTGGTAGGGGCGTTTTTATTTATAGAGTTAAAAAACTTCACATTGACCGACCTTCGAGTCTTAGGGCTCCTTACAATAGAATTATTTGCCCAATTATTCGGTGCAAATCACTAGTACTCTAATGTGCGTTAACTTGTTGCGGGGCTCGGATTTGCACCGAGGCCTGGAGGTTATGAGCCTCCCGAGCTACTGTTACTCCACCCCGCTATATTTAAAATTGTATGTATATTTACCTTACTCCATCAGAGGTTATGAGTCTATAGATCTCTTGCGAGCTACTGTTACTCCACCCCCGATTTAAATAGTGACTCTTTGATTAGATTACCCAATATAACGTATCTTTATTTTATTAGCAATTTCCTATATATTTAACCAACCAAATGTCGGGGTAGCTCAGTCGGTAGAGCACGGGACTCATAAGCCCGGGGTCGTGGGTTCGATCCCCACCTCCGACACTCGTATTTTAAGAATGCGAAATTGCGGCCGTAGCTCAACTGGTTAGAGCACTCGCCTGTCACGCGAGAGGTTGCCGGTTCAAGTCCGGTCGGCCGCGCCAGACTAAAATAGGGCAGCTTTTGCTGCTCTTTTTTAGTCTCCACGCCGGCTCCGACCGTTTGACTTTAGTAACTCTATGGCAACAAGCCTTTAGGCGCGAAATCATGACAATGTGAAGTTTTTTAACTCTATGGTAAGGAGCCATGAGACTCCAAAATATGTCGCAATCTATTATTATTTTTTCCTATTGATCATTATACCCCCTAGGGGGTATGATGGCAGCAAATGAAATATATAGGAGACAAAAATAAGAGTCGAATCATCCGTCGACTTAAACTGATAGAAGGTCAGATAAGGGGATTACAGAAAATGATTGAAAGCGACACATACTGCATTGATGTGATTACTCAAACATCTGCAGTCAAGCAGGGACTATCCAACGTGGAAGATTTATTACTCGAAAATCATTTGAGTGGCTGCATTCTTAATCAATTAAAAACAGGTCAATCAAACAAAGCAAAAAAGGAGATCCTAAAAGTCTATAAGCTTAAGAGAAAATAATGCCCAGCATGATTTTGCTAAATCATATGAATACAAAAGTATACAAAGTAAAAGGAATGCATTGTGCCTCGTGTTCTTCGATTATTGAAAAGACTTTCAAGAAAATGGAAGGTGTTCAGTCTGTAGAGGTGAACTATGGGACAGAAAAAGCAAAGGTAAGCTTCGATGAGTCAAAGACAAATGCTCAGGCGCTTTCAAAAAAAATAGAACCATTAGGATATTCTCTCGTTCTATCAGAAAGCAATCCTCATACTAATCACACTCAATCAGCCAAAGAAATGGGTATGTCTCCCGACGAACATGCCGCCCACCTCGGCCTCAATCAGTCAAAAGATGGAAAGCTCGCAGAGGTAAAAGATATGCGGACTAAAGTCATATCAGCTATTCCACTTGCCATCATTAGTATTTTTGTCATGGGCTGGGATATTTTAGCTCAATACAAAGCAGTGCCCGCAATGAGCTATACGGTGAGTGAATTCTTTCATCACCTTCTACCTTTGATGGCGACCTATACGCTCTTTGTAGTAGGAAAGCCCTACCTTCTCGGTTTCTATCGATTTCTGCGTTATGGCAAAGCAAATATGGACACGCTCATCGGTATCGGAACTGTTGCAGCCTATGCATACAGCTTCGTGGTCATGGCTTTTGAAGAAGCACTTCGCCCATACATAAATGTTAATCACACTTACTACGACGTTACGATCGTGGTCATCACCTTTATCGCTCTCGGCAAATATCTGGAAGCTCGATCGAAAATAAAGACAGGAGACGCCATCGAAAAGCTTCTCAATCTTCAGGCAAAAACTGCGCTCGTCATTCGTGATGGAAAAGAAGTAGAGATTGAAATTGTTGAGGTGAAGCATGGGGATTTGATCATCGTAAAACCTGGGGCAAAGATTCCTGTCGACGGGGTGATAAGCGAAGGATCATCGTTCGTGGACGAATCAATGGTCACTGGCGAGCCAATGCCCGTCCAAAAGAAAATTAGCGATTCTGTTGTGGCCGGTACGATGAACACAAATGGGTCATTTACTTTTAAAGCCACAAAAGTCGGGTCTGAAACGTTGCTCGCCCAAATCATAAAAATGGTAGAAGAAGCCCAAGGTAGTAAAGCGCCCATTCAAGCTCTGGCAGATAAGATTTCATCCGTATTCGTACCTATCGTCCTCGCCATCGCCTTCCTTGCACTGGGAGTATGGCTTTTCTTTGGTACCGAAGCACTCGGCTTCTCACAAGCACTCTCATACGGCCTTGTTTCATTTGTCGGAGTACTTGTCATTGCTTGTCCTTGTGCTCTCGGACTAGCAACCCCAACCGCTATCATCATCGGTGTTGGCAAGGGAGCAAAAGAAGGAATATTGATTAAAGACGCTGCAACTCTCGAGAAGCTTCATAAGGTAAATACGGTAGTGGTTGATAAGACAGGGACGATCACTATCGGCAAACCAACGCTCGTAGATATCGTCAACCTTTCCAATCAAAGGGATGAAGAACTGATCTCGATAATCGCATCTCTTGAAAAGAAGTCTGAACATCCAATTGCAAACGCAATCATAAACTACATTCAAGATCCTGTAAGGGAGGAAGAGAAAAATATTTCCTTGTATGATGTTCTGAATTTCGAAAGTATTCAAGGCAAGGGACTTAAAGGATCGGTTAATGGCATTGAATATTTTGTCGGCAATACAAAAATGCTTACCGACCTCAAGATTTCCTTTGATCCCACAAAATTAGATGAATTCACTTCGCAGGGCAAGACTCCAGTTATTCTCGCAACGAAACCTGCCCACCCTCACGTTGGTTCGGAAGCAGACGAGGGAAAAGTGCTCGGCTTTGTCATGGTGGCTGATGAGATAAAAACAGAATCAGTCGAGGCGGTGAAGAATCTTCACGCCCTCGGAATTAAAGTGGTTATGCTTACCGGAGACGATGAAAAGGCAGCAAAGTATATAGGGTCTCTTGTCGGCATTGACGATGTGATTGCTCATGTTTTGCCACAAGATAAACTGGCAAAAATAAGAGAGCTGCAATCGCAGGGACGAATTGTGGCAATGGCAGGGGATGGAGTAAATGATGCACCAGCACTTGCTCAAGCTGATGTGGGTATTGCCATGGGGACTGGAACCGATGTGGCGATAGAGTCGGCCGGCATTACTCTTCTCGGTGGGGACATCTCAAAACTGGTGAAGGCAATCAAACTTTCAAAGATGACCATGCGGGGCATCAAACAAAATCTATTTTGGGCATTTATCTATAACATCGTAGGTATCCCTCTTGCCGCCGGAGTGTTTTATCCGATTTTTGGCTGGCTTCTCAATCCAGTATTTGCAGGCTTGGCCATGGCCTTTTCGAGCGTATCAGTGGTGTCGAACTCGCTGCGAATTAAGACGAAGCAACTTTAATAAAAAAACATAATCATTATGACTACACAAACACAAAAATACACCTTCCACGTTCACGGCATGCACTGCAAGGCGTGCATCCTTATGACTGAAAGCGAGCTTGGTGATCTCTCGAATATCACTCAAGTTAAATCAAATCTTAAAAATCATTCTGTCGAAGTCGTTGGAGATTTTGGCAATAAGACACCTGAACAAATCGCAGAAGACTTAACCATTCCTCTCAAACGACATGGATATACAGTTTCAGTTGAGAAACAAGTAAAAGAAAGAAAATGGACTGACTTCAAAATTGCAGTTCCGATAGCACTCGGTTTCGCAGTCTTGTTTGTTGTTCTACAAAAAATTGGACTGATTAGTTTAGTCGGAGGAGGAAAAGTTACATACGGCACGGCATTTATCATTGGCATCATTGCCTCACTCTCCACATGTATGGCAGTAGTTGGAGGACTTCTCCTCTCGATGTCGGCCACCTTTGCAAAAGAAGGGGATAAAATAAAACCCCAACTGATGTTCCATGGGGGTCGTATCGTCTCATTCTTTATACTTGGCGGGGTTATCGGTGCGTTAGGTGCGGCATTTACTCTCAAT
Source organism: Minisyncoccia bacterium (assembly GCA_038215155.1). Taxonomy (GTDB): domain Bacteria; phylum Patescibacteriota; class Minisyncoccia; order Phycocordibacterales; family CAJBRS01; genus JADGRH01. The sequence goes on along the minus strand of JBBQRF010000001.1, from coordinate 185,521 downwards.
ACCTCTGCGACATTTACCCTCAGCTTAATTATAGGTATTGTCATGCTCATTCTCGGGATCAATCTTCTCGATGTCTTTCCATGGGCGAAAAAACTTCAACCATCGATGCCTAAATTTATTGCAAAACACGCTCATGGAGTATCAAAATTCAATCACACCCTCACGCCTCTGCTCGTTGGTATCGCCACATTTTTTCTTCCCTGCGGATTTACACAGTCCATGCAGCTTTACACCCTCAGCACGGGAAGTTTTCTAAAAGGAGGACTCACCATGCTTGCATTCGCGCTCGGTACATTACCTGTCTTAGCATTAATCAGCTTCAGTTCATTTAGTATTCAAAATAGCTCAAAAGCTGGCATTTTTTTCAAAAGTGCAGGACTTGTGGTGATAATGTTCGCCCTATTCAACCTAATTAATAGTTTAGTGGTGATTGGAGTTATTCCGCCAATCTTTAATTTTTAGATTAATTTTATTATAATAAACAAGTCGCGCTTTAATGGACGGTTGCGCGACATGATTTCGCAAAATCACATGAAAACAATCATCATATCAATCATCGTAGCAGTCGTCCTCATCGGGGGAGTATTCATATTTACCAGAGGAAATTCTCAATCTCAAACAGGTAATCAGGTGGCTGGAAACAATGTCAGTGTTATAGATGGCAACCAGATCATTACGATCAATGCTAAGGGTGGTTTCCAACCACAGAAGAGTGTCGCAAAAGCTGGACTGCCTACAATCATACGATTTGATACTAACGGAACATTTGATTGTTCTTCCTCAATCCGAATTCCTAGTTTGAATATAAGCAAGGTACTACCGCAAACTGGGTCAACTGACGTTGATGTTGGGAACAAGCAGTTGGCTACCTTGCAAGGGACGTGCGGAATGGGGATGTATTCATTTGAGGTTGATTTCCAGAGCTAAAATAATAGTGTGGGCTATTGAATTGTATGAAAAATATCCTTATTACAGGAATATCTTCAGGCATTGGAGAGGCGACAGCAAAGTATTTTGTTTCCAAAGGATGGAATGTAGTGGGGACGGTTCTTCCGGGAGAAGCCAATGATTTAAAAAAAATAAAACCTGAAAATTTAAAAATAATTGAATTAGACGTGCGAGATTCTGGGATGGTTGAGAGATCCGTCAAAGCAGCAATAGAACACTTGGGATCAATAGACGTGCTGGTAAATAATGCCGGCTATGGGCTTGCTGGCCCTTTCGAATCTTTAACTGATGAACAATTGTTAGACCAATTTGAGGTAAACCTCTTTGGGGCCATGCGTTTAACTCGTGCCGTACTTCCATTTATGCGAGCGAAAGGAGAGGGAACGATCGTTTTCGTATCCTCGATGTTCAGTCGTATGTCTATGCCATTTTTTTCTGCCTATTCATCTTCAAAATGGGCACTTGAGGGATTTGCTGAGGGACTGTATCAGGAAGTCTCTAAATTTGGTATTCGAATACGACTTATTGAGCCCGGTTCTATAAAAACAAAATTTTTTGAAAATAAAATTCAATCTGTCGTGACGGAAGAATTAAAAGTATACGATGAAAGATATTCATTGTTTATAAAAAGAATTGATCAGATAGGTGCAAGAGGAGCCGACCCCTTAATTGTCGCTAAGGAAATTTATAAAGCGGCAGGTTCATCAAACAAACTAAGACGAACCCCTGATGGTACTGCAAAACTGCTTATTTTTATGAGAAAGATATTGCCTCTCTCGATATTTTCAAAATTAATTAGTAAATTTGTGTGTTAAGATAAAATTGTTATTAGTAATTCTTATATTTTATGATTAAAGATATTGCTTTTGTCGCTTATCCAGTTAACGATATGGTTAAGGCTCGAGCTTTTTATGAAGGAGTTTTAGGACTTGAGCCTAATAATGAATTTGATGGCACTAAAAATCCAGATTATGTAGAGTACAACGTTGGAAGTGGGTCGCTAGCTATTGGCTACGCACCTGACATGTGGAAACCCTCTGAAGACGGCGCCTCTGCAGCATTGGAAGTAGAAAACTTTGAGGAAGCGCTTGAGATGATTAAGAAAAACAACGTGCCGATAGTCACGGGACCTCATGATTTTCCCAGCTGCCAAATGATTGTTATTCGAGATCCGGATAAGAATAAAATTACGCTCCATAAGAAGAAGTAGGGGAATGGCGGCGGGAGCTTTGCCTCCGCCACCATTCATTTCTTAATATCCATTTTATAGCCGCGGCCCGGAACCGTGTGAATAAGCTTCTGGCGTCCGGTATCAATCTTTCTTCTTAAATTAAGAACGTGCGCCTCAATGGTGTTTGAAAATGGATCGCTATCAATAGTCCAAACATGTTCCATGATAGTGCCGCGTGATAGGACCTTGCCGGCATTTTTCATGAAGAGCTCTAATAGCTGGAATTCTTTTCGAGTTAAGTAGATTTCCTGTTTACCTTTCCACGCCATTTGTTTTTGGGAATCTAGAGTAAGGGTAGAGAAAGAAATAGGATTATTAATCATTACCTGCGGTCGTTTAAGAATTGTCCGAATACGGGCCACTAGTTCGTCAAAAGAAAAGGGCTTAGTGACATAATCGTCAACTCCTAAATGGAGCATGCTGATCTTGTCGGGAATTTCAGTGCGGACGGTGAGCATAATGATAGGAACACTATTTCCAGTATTGCGAATTTCCTGACAGATAGTTTTGCCATCCTTTTTCGGTAATACAAAATCTAGAATAATCAGGTCGTATTCATTTGTGCGGGCGAGGTAGGAGCCGCGCTCACCATCCATAGCTACATCCAGAGAAAATCCTTCCTCCGTTAGGGCGCTTTTCAAAAATAGGGCAATATCTGGATCATCTTCGATTACTAAAATTCTCATAATTTAATTATATTTTATTTATCCTCCAAATACTTTGGTGGTGGGGATGAAAGATAAAATCGGCTTTATCGTTTCTTTATATAAATTTTATGTCAGAAGTATAAAATTTAAATGATGCAAACAATATCCAAAGAGACCTTAATAGATCTCTATAATAAAAAGAGAAAATCTAGTGCTGAAATCGGCCAAATATTGAGATGCTCGGAAAACAAAGTTAATTATTGGATAAAAAAATATAATATTAAAAAAAGATCAATTTCTGACGCCAGTTATATAAAATGGAACCCAAATGGTCACCCTTTTAAAATTAGAGAAAATTTTAAAATATCAGAGTTCTTTCTGTATGGAATAGGAGTGGGACTTTATTGGGGAGAAGGAAATAAACGCAACCAGTATTCAATTCGACTAGGAAATTCGGATCCTGCTCTGATTATAAAATTTATTGATTTTCTAAAAATTATTTACAATATCGATCAAGACAAATTAAGATTTGGATTGCAAATCTTTAATGATTTGTCGGAGGAAGAAGTATTTAATTACTGGCTTCCGAAACTAAAGGTAGATAAAAACAAGTTTTATAAAACAATAATTACTCCTTCAAAAAATCCAGGTACCTATAAAAATAAATCGAAATACGGTGTGGTTACTGTCTATTACAATAACAAAAAATTGCGCGATATTTTATATAAATCAATTGAAAATCTACAAACTTTATAATATTATTACCGAGCATATATAAAGTATGCCGTTGTAGCTCAGCTGGTAGAGCACTTCCATGGTAAAGCGACATTTGCCCCTCAAAGAAGTAATTCTTTGGGTGTATCCTCAATAACGGTTAAAGGCCTAAATCCTAGGTTAAGACCGTAGCGTATCTTTTTGAAACGCTCGAACGACTGACAAAGGAATCCTTCTTTAGAAGGATTAAGATACAGTCTAGTCCTCTTATATATTTGAAAAAGAGGTGTAAACGAAGGAAGAGGTCTCCGGTTCGATCCCGGACAACGGCTCCATGTGTGTTAAACTTTTTTAGTTGGCCCGACCTCGATTGTCTTGCCAGAGCCGGAGTAGCTCAGTTGGTAGAGCAATGCTTTCGTAAAGCAGAGGTCGCCAGTTCAATTCTGGCCTCCGGCTCTGGCGAGGGAAGCATATGGCACTTATGAAAGATATTAAAAAACAAATTGAGGATTTAGAAACTAAAATAGGGGAGCCGAATTTTTGGAGTGATAAAGAAAAGGCCCAAGCGACCATTAAAGAATTGCAGGAATTGAAAGCCGCCGCCTCAAACCCTGGCGGCGGTCCCTACGACGCTGGCCCGGCGATAATTACTATTTTTAGCGGCGCCGGCGGAGACGACTCTGAGGATTTTTCCCGCATCCTATTTGAAATGTATCGCAAGTTTATTGAGAGGAAAGGGTGGCAAGCAGTCATCCTCCACCAAAATCAAAACGATCATGGCGGATATCGCAATTTAACTTTCGAGGTCAACGGCCGAAATGTTTACGGAACTATAAAAAACGAATCAGGGGTTCATCGGTTGGTGCGCCTTTCCCCATTTAATTCAAAAAAACTTCGTCACACTTCTTTTTCCATGGTAGAAGTTATTCCCAAATTTGAAAAGTTAACAGAATTTAGAATTCCCGAAGATGATATAGAAATAACCTTCCAAAGATCAAGTGGCCCCGGAGGTCAGAACGTCAACAAACGCGAGACTTCAGTACGCATCGTTCATAAACCGACTAAGCTCGCTGTCCATGTTGACACCGAACGCTCTCAAGCTCAAAACAAGGATAGGGCCTTGGCCTTATTAGCCGGAAAGATCTACTCTTTAAAAGAGCAGGAAAGAATGGCTAAGGAAAAAGGCATGTATATTTCTAAAACCACGGACGCAGAATGGGGCAACCAAATTCGCTCTTACGTGCTGCACCCGTACAAAATGGTCAAAGACCATCGCACTAACGTCGAAACCAGCCAAGTTGACAAAGTCCTTGACGGAGAGCTAGACGAATTTATTCAAGCGGAAAAAGGTCTGTAATCTAAGCTTTTTCCCTCGTCTCTAAATTTGTTATACTAAAACTCTATGATTTATTTTGATAAGGTCTCAAAAATCTATGCTGATAATTCCGTCGCTTTGGAGGACGTTAGCTTCAACGTAGAGCCAAAAGAATTCATTTCAGTAGTCGGTCAATCTGGCGCCGGCAAAACCACTCTTATAAAGATGATTCTTGCCGAGGAACTACCAACCTCCGGCTCAGTTTTTTTTGAATCAACAAACGTCCATAATTTTCGTCGGGGTGAAATAAATAAATACCGCCGTCGTATTGGCACAGTTTTTCAGGACTTTCGCCTTCTTCCCGATAAAACTGCTTACGAAAATATTGCTTTTGCCATGGAAGCCGCCGGTCGCAGCGAAGAGGAGATTGCTGCTGATGTGCCGCACGTACTAGAACTGGTAGATCTTGGCCGTAAAATTTGGAATTTTCCGCATCAGCTTTCTGGTGGAGAAAAGCAACGAGTAGCTATCGCTCGCGCCATAGTAAATCAACCCGATCTAATCATTGCCGATGAGCCTACCGGAAATCTTGATCCAGTAAACACTTACGATGTTGTCCAAATTCTGAAAAAGATAAATGATCTAGGCACCACTGTAATTCTAACCACACACAATAAAGGAGTGATTGATTCTTTGGAGAAAAGAGTAATAACTCTGGAGCATGGTAAAATTATTCGTGATGATAAAAGTGGTAAATATATTTTGTAATTTATGTTTTGGACTAAAGTAAAACGGGTAATTAAATCAGGATTTGTCAGCTTTTGGCGAAATGGCTATGTTTCTTTAGCTTCTGTTTTAGTGATGACAGTTACTTTGTCGGTAATTGCCGCTCTGATTTTTATCGGAGCGATGCTGCAATCGACACTATCTGGAATTAAAGAAAAGGTTGACGTTAATGTTTATTTTGTCACTACCGCACCAGAAGATCAGATTTTCAGTCTAGAAAATTCTATTAAATCTCAGCCAGAAGTTGCCAGTGTTTCATACATCTCCCGAGAGCAGGCCTTGAATAACTTTCGAGGAAAACATTCTAGTGACCAGCTTACCCTACAAGCCCTTGATGAATTGAATGACAATCCGCTTGGCGCTAGTTTAAATATTAAGGCCAAAGACCCTTCGCAATACGAAAGCATTGCTAATTTTGTAGAAACTAAAGCGTCCGCCATTTCTCCTAGCTCGTCAATTATTGACAAGATTAATTATTCTGAGAATAAGGCAGCTATCGATGCTCTTAATCGCATTATTGATTCTTCCAGTAAGATTGGCCTCATTCTTGGGATTTTCTTTGTTTTGATTTCCATTCTCATTACTTTTAACACTATTAGACTAGCTATTTATATTTCCCGAGAAGAAATTTCTGTAATGAGATTGGTGGGAGCTTCTAACATGTTTATTCGCGGGCCGTTTGTAACGGCTGGTTTAATGTATGGCATTATTTCTGCCCTCGTCACTTTAATTCTGCTCTATCCAATCACTTTCGGCTTCGGACCTCTTACAGAACGTTTAGGCACCGGCTTAAATTTATTTAGTTATTATATTAGCCACCTCTGGCAGATCTCCTTAGTGATCATTGGAGCTGGGTTATTTCTTGGCACCGTCTCGAGCTTCCTAGCTGTGAAGAAATATCTTAAAGTTTAAATAAAAACCGACTAAGTCGGTCGCTTCAAAGATCTTATAAAGGCTACTGAACCTAAAAAAATTAGAAGGGCACAGACTCCAATATTTAGGAGCAGGCCACAAAACTGTTTAAAGAACAGACATGCTGCGATTACCAGGGCGATAAAAACAGGGAAGCCGAGAAAGTAACAAACTGACCAGGAGATGAAGATAAACAAGGCCATACAGAGGGCAAGGTTTCTAGAGGGCATTCTATTTTCAAGGATACAACACTTCTCTGATAAATCAATTAAGCTTTCCCCAGTTGCCACCGTCTTCTTTTGCGCTAAAATAAGATGAATGAAAAGTGGAAAGCACAAATATATCTTTGTTATTGGAGGAGTGATGAGCGGCGTCGGCAAAGGCATTACCACTTCCTCTATTGGCACCATCCTCGCTGCAAAAGGATTCAACGTTAATATCATTAAAGTAGATCCGTATCTGAATGTTGATGCCGGCACCATGAACCCCACCGAACACGGTGAGGTTTTTGTTTTAAATAGCGGTCTAGAGACAGATCAGGACATGGGCAATTATGAGCGTTTTATGAATAGAGACCTTTCGAATGGGGATTATATGACAAGTGGCATGATCTATAAACACGTCATTGATAAAGAAAGAGCACTTGGCTATGGTGGTCGCTGCATTGACGCGGACACCATTCGCGATGAGATCATTCATCGTTACGAAAGCGCTGCGCGAAATAATAAATCTGATATTTCTATTATTGAGATTGGTGGCACAGTGGGTGATTATCAGAACATCATGTTCATTGAGGCAGCTCGCGTATTAAAGGTGAAGCATCCACAGAACGTCTTATTTATTATGGTCAGCTTCTTGCCGATTCCGAATAAAATTGGCGAGATGAAGACTAAGCCTACTCAGAATGCCATTCGTCAACTTAATTCCTATGGTGTTCAGACGGATTTAATCATTGCGCGGAGCGAAGTGCCTTTGGATAAGAAGCGTAAAGAAAAGCTAGCGCTTTCCTGCAATATTCCTGCTGGAAATGTTATCTCTGCCCCTGATATTGAAAGTATTTATGACGTACCGCTTAATTTTGAAAAGGATAAGTTAGGAGATCATCTGACGGATCTCTTGAAAATGAAAAAAAAGCCGACCAATCTGCGCGATTGGGTGGCTTTTGTCCGCCGCTCGAAGAATGGTAAGAAGATTATTAATATTGCTGTAGTGGGAAAATATTTTGATACAGGGAATTTTGTGCTGTTGGACGCCTACGTTTCAGTGATTGAGGCAATTAAATTTTCCGCCTATGCGAGCGGCGTGAGGGTCAAATTAACTTGGCTAAATTCTAAACATTTTGAAAATAATCTAGCAAAAGTGAAAGAACTAAAAAAATATGACGGCGTTCTAGTGCCAGGCGGTTTTGGAGAAACGGGCATTGCCGGCAAATTAAAAGTTATTCAATTTGCTCGAGAAAATAACATCCCGTACCTAGGCCTATGTTATGGCATGCAGCTCATGGTAGTGGAATATGCTCGTAACGTTTTGAAATTGAAAGATGCGAACACCACGGAAATTGATCAGCGAACTAAAAATCCCGTCATTGATATTATGGAGCATCAGAAGCGCCACATGGAAGAAGGAAGGTATGGCGCTTCGATGAGACTAGGTGCTTATCCATGCAAACTAAAGAAAGGGACTATTGCTGCTGAGGCCTACGAAGAGGGCGCGCGAAAGACGCGCCCTCTCACCATATCCGAACGCCACCGCCACCGATACGAAGTAAATAGTAAGTATGTGGAAGAAATTGAAAAGGCAGGATTAATATTTTCCGGAACATCACCTGACGGCAAGTTAATGGAGATTGCTGAATTGCCTCGGACTTCACATCCGTTTTTTATCGGCACACAATTTCATCCAGAATTTTTAGCTCGCCCTTTACGCCCCCATCCACTTTTCACTGCCTTCATTAAAGTGGCCTCCAGACGAAAATAAATTGACTATTTATTGAAAGTGGCATAACCTATTTTTAGAATAATATGTTAATTCCCATACTAATTGTAGTTGGCTTATTAGTCGCTGCTATTCTGATGGCTTTTGCCGTCAAATACGCCGACGATAAGATTTGTCGGAAATGCTGGAGAAATAATACCGAACACAGAGTGATAAGGTCACAACAGCCGGTAGAAAACGTGGGAGGGATATTTTTTTCGGGTTCTTTTTTGTATTGTACCAATGAAAAAGTCTGCAAGAATTGCGGACTTGTCGTCCAAAAGAATTGTTGGACGGAACAAATCCGTCATCAGACGATGAGTGAATTAGCTGGGCCTGTGCCAGAAAGCATAGAGCTGTAGATCTGAGCTGGCGCAGATCTTTTTATTTATTTGATTTCCAATCCTAAAAAAGATATTCTAAAGCCCATCTATTGCGGGATCGTCTAATGGTAGGCTCCTTGTTTACACACGAAGCTTTGCGAGTGTTCCCGTAAACAGCAGTGCCGATGGGCGTATACATCGGCAGTCCGCAACAGAGTCAGTATAATGTTAATAGGTTAAGAGAATGTAATAATTTTAATATATTGCGGGATCGTCTAATGGTAGGACTGCAGATTCTGGATCTGCGTATCTAGGTTCGAGTCCTAGTCCCGCAGCAACTGAAATTGGCATATTTTTTTTTATATGTCAATTTCAGTTGCTTGGGGCCTAAAGTTGGGAACCTAGATACTTAACAGGGTTCGAGTAACTCTATGAAAAGAAGAAACGATACTCTAATGTATGTGGCACTCTATTATTAAGACTTTTCCTAGTCCCGCAGCCGATTTTTAAGCGTAAAAATCGCGTCGAAATGAGTACATTTCGACGTAGATAATTATAAGGAGGCACGACTGACTATAAAATTTCAGCGCGCCGACGAATCTTTGAGTTGGCGTGAATAATAGTTAACGAGCGTAGCGACTATAAAAACTAGTTCTCCGCTCAGCCTTTCCGCGCCGCATCAATAGTAGCAACGTCGATTTTTTTCATTTCCATCATCGCTTTAAAAGCGCGTTCAGCTTCTGCACCACCAATGGTAAGTGCCTCAGTTAGTGTACGGGGAGTAATTTGCCATGAAACTCCCCAGCGGTCACGACACCATCCACATTCGCTTTCTTCTCCACCATTTTCAACGATGGCGTTCCAATAACGATCGGTCTCTTCCTGATTGTCCGTTGCAATCTGAAAAGAAAATGCCTCGGTTTGCTTGAATACGGGACCGCCATTCAGGCCCATACAAGGAATTCCACAAACGGTGAACTCTACCGTAAGCACGTCGCCTTTCTTGCCGCTCGGATAATCGCCAGGCGCATGATAAACACCAGTTACTTTGCTATCGGGAAAAGTAGCAGCATAAAAGTTCGCTGCATTTTCCGCATCCTTATCAAACCAAAGACAAATAGTATTTTTTGATGTCATATTTTTTTTATTTTATTAATTTCTTTTTATTCTAGAATACATATTGGCAATTTACAAATATAGCGAGCGAGATGGCTCATTCTGGTACACTATAGTTAATCAAGAAAGCTTTCATGTACTACACCTATATCCTCGAATGTGCTGATAAAAGTTTGTACGCAGGTTGCACCAACGACCTAGAAAGGAGACTCATTCAACATAACAATTCAAAGCAAGGAGCACATTACACAAAAATAAGAAGACCGGTCAAACTTTTATACTCTGAAAAATTCGATACCCTAAAAGAAGCCAGAGGAAGAGAGTATGAAATTAAAGGCTGGCGGAGAGAAGAGAAATTAAAGCTTATCAAGAATACGTCTAAGACAAATTCGGTTAGCATTAAAAAATTAAAAACAAAATAAAAACCACCAAATTTGATGGGGTTAGCTGCTAGCTGGCACCGTGGCAGGTGAGCCGTAAATTTCCTCAATCCTTCGTCGAAAATAATCGACTGGAATTCTTCTTAAACCGAGAAAGACAGGTTGGGGGCAGTTAGGGGCGAAATGTCTTTTAATTTCCGCTCCGGTAATGGGCCCGGCGATACCGGCAAAAGGGAACTCTGCGGTCAGTACTGAAGGGCATTCACATGGAAAAGTTGATCGAGCACGCACTATTTTGCCTTTGTCCCGGCACTTACGGCATTTAGGAGGAGAAAGATTCATAATCTAGGAGGAATAATAAAGGTTTGTCATAGAGAAAGTCAAACTCAAGTAGGTCGTTTAGGGGGGGTGGTTGCTTTTTTGAGCAGAGTATGCTATAGTAGACCTACGTGTGAGAGTTGATTATTAATGGTTAGCTCACCACAAAGTAAACATCGCAAAAACCCCGTCTTTGACGGGGTTTTTGTTTTGCTGATAGAATGGTAGTAAATCCTGTCAATGGACGGTTAGCGGCTGCACTCACATAAGATGTTTACTTTGGAGCTAGCACCCGCTAACCATTTATCGACAGGATTTTTTATTTGATATTTTAAAATGTTTTTTTAGGTTTCTAAAATTAAAAAGCGAAGAAATTTTAGAAGTGGCGGGATTAGTGCGAAAATATTTTTCTGAAAAATATTTTCGCACTAATTACTTATCCACACTTTAATTTATAAAACCATTGTAATTGAGCGCAGGTATTAGATAATTATATTAAGTTTTCATAAAAATTTTTAATTCTATTTTAATTCCTGCTTTAAGGGATTAGGCAGAATTAAGAATAGGGTCGAAAAATTTTTAATCGGAAAACCTATTAAAAAATAATCTCTCGTCAGATTTATCTCATTCTCACAGCGTTCTTTAAAGCAAATTGAAATGAAGGTAGAAAAGACGATAAAAAATACTATGGCAGCAAAAAAGAAAAAGGCTAAGAAAGTGACAAAGAAAAAGGCCGCTCCAAAGCGAAAGGCAAAGAAGGCAGCAAAACGACGACGATAATTGCCTTCTTCTCACTAAGCAAAAACCCCTCGAAAGAGGGGTTTTTGCTTTCTATTTTTATTGATATGAAAATGTCACAAACCCCATCACAAACTCCGCAGAAAGCTCTGGGCGGAGAGCGCTCCGGGCCGCTAGGCCAAGTCTTACTCTCCGCCCAGAGCTTTCTGCGGAGTTTTCAAGGAATTTTGTATGTTATAGTATCTTTCTATGATTTCTCTTAAAAATCTCTTCAGTGGTTCCCCCTCGAAAGTGCTGAAAAATTACACCCCTCGAGTGGAAGAAATTAATGCCTTTGAAGAAAAACTAAGCAGTCTTTCTGACTCTGATTTAAAAGAGAAAACCACTGAATTTAAAGGACGAATTGGAAAAGGCGAAAGCTTGGAAGCTTTGCTGCCGGAAGCTTTTGCCGTAGTCCGAGAAGCCGCCAAAAGAACCGTTAAGCAACGACCGTTTGATGTGCAGCTAATTGGAGGTATGATCATTCACGAAGGAAAAATTGCCGAGATGAAAACCGGAGAAGGTAAGACATTGGTGGCTACTCTACCTTCCTACCTCAACGCCTTAAGTGGTAAGGGTGTGCACGTTGTAACTGTAAATGACTATCTATCCCGCCGAGACGCAGTATGGATGGGAGAAATCTACTCCTTCCTAGGTCTTACCGTGGGAGTAATCAATCAAGACACTTCTTATGTATATGATATGGCTCACCGAGAATTAGATGAAAAACGGGATGAAGTGGCTTCTTTTAAAATAGTTTATGAATTTTTGCGACCAGTCAGTCGAGGTGAGGCCTATAATGCCGACATTACTTATGGAACGAATAATGAATTCGGATTTGATTATTTGCGAGACAATATCGAATATGATATTCAGAATCTCCGCCAGCGACCCTATAACTTCGCCATTGTTGATGAAGTGGATTCCATTTTAATTGATGAAGCTAGGACTCCGCTTATTATTTCCATGCCTACTACTGAGTCAGAAGATCTCTATGGCACCTTTGCCACTATTGCTCGCAAGTTGGAAAAGGAGAAACATTTTATAGTGGATGAAAAACTTCGAGCCATTAGTTTAACCGAAGAAGGGATTGATTTAGCCGAGAAGTTACTTGGAGTAGAAAATATATATACAGAAAAAGGAATTAAATACGTTCATCATTTGGAAACTTCAGTACGGGCTCGGGCTCTTTTTGAAAGGGACAAAGATTACGTTATTAAAGACAATCAGATCATCATCGTTGACGAATTTACTGGCCGCCTTCAGCTTGGTCGCCGGTGGTCGGAAGGACTTCATCAGGCTATTGAAGCGAAGGAAGGGGTGCGGGTCCAAAAAGAATCTCGCACTTATGCCTCGATTACTTTTCAAAATTATTTCCGTCTCTATTCCAAACTTTCTGGGATGACGGGAACGGCCAAAACTAATGCCGAAGAGTTTTTTAAGGTTTATGGTTTAGATGTCATAGAAGTACCAACTAACAAGCCGGTTGTCAGACTAGATGAAAATGACCAGATATTTCAAACGGAAAAAGGAAAATTCATTGCCATTGCTAAGAAAATTAAGGAATTAAATGAGACTGGTCAGCCAGTTTTAGTGGGCACTGTCTCTATTGAGAAGAATGAATTGCTATCTGCTTATTTGAAAAGAGAAGGAATTAAACACCAGATTCTTAATGCAAAACCAGAGTACGCCGAAAGAGAAGGGGAGATTATTGCTGAAGCGGGCAAGAAAGGGGCGGTGACCATTTCTACAAACATGGCGGGAAGGGGAGTGGATATTAAGTTAGGCGGCGCCACTCCGGGCGCCGCCGAATTCCAAGAGATTAAAGATCTTGGTGGTCTGTTTGTCTTAGGTACCGAAAGACACGAGGCTAGACGAATCGATAACCAACTTCGAGGACGATCAGGTCGCCAGGGTGATCCTGGCGCCACCCAGTTTTTTGTGTCACTCGAAGACAGTTTAATGCGGATTTTTGCTACAGACACTATTAAGAATATGATGGGACGATTTGGTATTCCGGAAGATCAACCAATTGAAAATAGATTAATTACAAGGGCGCTCGAAAATGCTCAAACAAAAATTGAAGGTTTTAATTTTGACGCCCGAAAACATGTTTTGGAATATGACGACGTGTTGAATTCTCAAAGACAAGTGGTTTACGAAAGACGGCGTAAAATTTTATTAGGGGATCAAATGGCTGTAAAGGAAGTTTTACAAGAAATAGAAAAGGAAGCCACTGCCGAGGAAGCAGAAAAAATTGAGAAGAAAAAACTTGAGCTAGGGCCCGAACAATTCTACTCAGGTATCCGAAGAATATTTATGCAGACAATAGATCTCTTCTGGGTCGATCACTTAGAAGTGATGGATTACACAAGGAGCTCAGTAAACTTACGAGCTTATGGCCAACGAGATCCTTTAGTTGAATATAAAAGGGAAGGACTTAAATTATTTAAAGAGATGCAGCGCTCTATTAACCTATCCATCCTAGAAGCAATTCCTAATATGGGAAATGGCGTGTTTTCCGTCGGGAATCCAGCACCAATCATTGAATTGAAAGCAAATACCATCCCGGACAACTCTCAAGATAAAATTGGCCGCAATGATCCATGTTTCTGCGGCTCAGGCAAGAAATTCAAAAATTGCGGCCTGAAGAATACAGATGAGCATCAGCAGAATTTGGCTGGAAAAAAGTAATTTTTAAATAAAAATAGCATCCTTGGATGCTGAGAAGACTAAGACGGATTAAATTTTTGCGTACTGATTCTTGATTCTAATGATCGAGGAATGTTGATCCGGCGGAATGAATTTCACCGCAAGTGATATGCGGTTTTCTTTATTGAGAACTTCCCAATATCTATCCAACAGCTGGTCAATATTACCCTCAAGAGGAACGTAACGCGGTTCTCCTCGAAAAGCTGGTAAGGGATCTCCCTCCCCCAGATAGGTATGTACCATCACTCCGTATCCAGCGGGAATACTCTCTTGAGACTCGCCTTTCAAATTTGGCGGATAATTGTCATAAAAAAAGAAAGACTGATCACAAGACCCTCCCTCGATGGCCTTGCGAAGAAGAGCCACTCCCATATGACAATTTAACTTATTGCTCCCGTCCCTCTTCCACCAACTAAAAGCGGTAATACGTGGGGTAAAATTGGGGGAATCGGGTTCATATTCCCATTCGCTTAAGGCTAAACCCAGTGAGTCTCCAGAAGCCATGGAATCCGCCACTCGATCAGTCTGGGCCCCATTACTAACTACATGAATTCGCTGAGAGATATGAATATCTTCTTTTTCCATCATGGCGTTGTAAATAATAAAAGAGGGATCGGCAACCTCTTTTGGATTAGCCGCCTCTGTAAAAAGACGACCATCATCGACGGAAAAGATCCGATTTCGGCTATTCTTACTCCTGCCCATAATGGCATAAATTTGAACGAGGTTCTCACCGGTTTCATCGAGACCGACGATAATGATTCTTCCAGGATAGGGATTCATGCCTAAAGCACTGAAACCCTTTGTCGCTTCCATCTGTATTTGATTGTTCATGATTACTTTCTAACTTGAGACTATATTTGTAGGAGTCTAAAGTCAAGAAAAACTAAATTACAGATCTTTTAATGGACGCCAAGTAAATGTCATGATAATCTAAAATTCATGGCAATTCTTGAAGTGAAAAACCTAGTGAAGAAATTTGGTGATTTTACCGCCGTTGATAATCTTTCTTTCGACGTAGAAGAGGGTACGATTACTGGGCTTCTTGGTCCAAACGGGGCAGGGAAGACTACCACTATTCAAATGCTTTTGGATCTAATTATTCCAACCTCTGGGACAATTAAACTTTTTGGCAAGGATATGAAGAATAACCGAGAAGAAATTCTCAATAAAGTAAATTTTTCATCTCCATATGTAGCCCTTCCAGGCAATTTAAAAGTCTGGGAAAATCTTTATACTTTTGGCCGGCTTTACGGCATCAAAAATATTCAGAGTAAGATTGATGAGCTGACTGAATATTTTAATATTAAAGAGTTTTTGCCGAAACTTACTTCATCGCTCTCCACAGGACAATTGACTCGATTGAATTTAGCTAAATCCCTTTTGAATGATCCGGCTCTACTTTTTTTGGATGAACCAACAGCTTCTCTAGATCCAGATATTGCCGACCGCACTCGCTCTTTGTTAAAGAAAATTCAAAAAGATAAAAAAGTAACTATTCTCTACACCACGCACAATATGGCTGAAGTAGAAGAGATTTGCGACCGCGCCATCTTTATTCATCAGGGCAAATTAAAAGATGACGGCGTGCCGGCCGAATTAGTTAAAAAATATGGTCGAGATGATCTCAATGATGTTTTTCTAATGATTGCTCGAGGGGAGACAGAAAAGGTAGAATCATAGTTATGAAAATTTATCGTTTAAATGCCCTATTAATGCGCCACTTGTATCTATACAAGCGAAGCTTGCCGCGCCTGATGGATCTTTTCTTTTGGCCAATTTTAGAAATTTTGGTTTGGGGATTTCTCAGTCTCTATTTAGAAAAAAGTGGCCTCGGCGGCCTTAATATTGTCAGTCTTCTATTGGGGGCTATTATATTTTGGGATCTTCTCGGCCAGTCGCAGAAGGCGGTCTCCTTTGCTTTTATGGAAGAAGTTTGGGAGAAGAACTTTTTGAATATATTTGTTAGTCCGATGCGGGTGAGCGAGTTTCTTGCTTCCACTTTCCTGCTTGGTTTAGTACGAATTATTATTTGCGGTGTGGTTTTAGGAATTGGTTCTTTGCTACTTTACCACTTTAATATTCTCCAGTTCGGATTTTACACCATTCCATTTATACTCAATCTTCTTTTGTTCGGCTGGATTCTTGGTATTTTTACCACCACCATTACTTTTCGATTCGGAAGCGGCGCAAACATTATCGCCTTCAGTCTCATTTTCATTCTCCAGCCTTTCAGCGCCGTCTTTTATCCCATCTCTGCCCTACCTCATTATATTCAATTCATCTCATACCTTTTGCCATCGTCTTATGTTTTTGAGGGTATGCGAAGCATTATTCATACTGGTGTCTTCCCTTGGAACTATTTTCTCGTTGGTACCGCTTTAAATCTTTTTTATGTCGGTTTAATTTCATTTCTTTTCTATCGGGCCTTTGTTTGGGTAAAGGTTCATGGACGGATTATGAAGCTGGCCTGGTAATAAGTGCCTCTAGCCGGCGTCTATATAAGTGGTAGAATAAATTATTATTAGCTAAACAGAAAAAACCATGCTTGAGACAATCGCCATCATCTTGATACTGCTTTGGTTAGTCGGTTGGTTGGCCTTTCCAACAATTGGTGCTTTGATCCATATTCTCTTGGTCATTGCCATCATTGTTATTTTGATCCGAGTTATTCGGGGACGAAATCCTATTGCCTAAATTAAGCTAAAGATATAAAACAGCGCTCCGCCCGAAAGGGCGGAGCGCTGTTTTGATTTTCATAGTAAAATATATTCTATGAGGCACCATCATCGACGATCAGAGCAACTTTATACTTTAATCTGGGGTCCGATTACTTTTTTAGTTATTTTTTTTGTTGGACTTAGATTAATATCCAACGTTAGTATATTTTCAAATATTTTACCGACAGGAAGTCATACCGGCTATTTTTATTTTTTACTTCATGCCTTAGTTCTTACTCTCGGTCGTCTTTTTATCGCCTACTGCTTAGCGGTCATGGTGGCAATACCACTGGCTCTTTTTTCTACTAAGAGTCACAAAATGGAATCCATTTTTTTACCGGTTTTTGATATCTTAGAATCGGTTCCAGCGCTGGCTTTTTTCCCCATTCTGATTATTTTCTTTGTCCGCTCCAACTTCTTAAATGGGGCGGCTATTCTCATCATCTTTCTTTCTATGCTTTGGAATCTAGTTTTTACTTTAGTAGGAGGACTGAAGATTATTCCTCCCGATATTAAAGGAGTGGCTCATGTTTTTGGCCTAGAGCGATTAGATTATCTAAGAAAGGTCATTTTGCCAGCTATTTTCCCGCAGTTTGTCACTGGCTCTATCTTAGCGGTAGCGCAAGGGTGGAACATCATTATTGTAGCTGAGGTTCTGCACACCTATATTCCTGGCGGGACCTCTGCACAAGACTTATTAGGTATTGGATCGGTTTTGGTAAGAGCGGCTGCGAGCGGTAACAATGACCTATTCGTACTGACTCTTTTTGTGATGATTCTAGCTATAGTTTTTCTGAATTTTTTCGTTTGGCAAAAACTCCTTAGATCAGCTGAGAGATATCGATTTGAATAATCATGAGCAATCCAATTATTGAATTTAAAAATGTCTCTAAGATCTATGCCGATGGAAAAGATGCGGCTTTAAGTGATATTAATTTTACAGTCGATCAGGGCGAATTCGCATGTCTGATAGGCCCTTCGGGGGGTGGAAAAACTACAATTTTGAAAATAATTGCCGGTTTAGAGAAAGCTACAACTGGTGAAGTAAAAAAACCCGCCATTATTGCCATGACCTTTCAGGGTGGCGCCCTCTTTCCTTGGCTTAACGTTTATGAAAATGCCTCTTTCGGACTTAACGCTCGGAATCGTTTATTAAATGGGGAGGAAAAATATTCTGAGCATAAGATTAAAACAGAAACTTTAAATTACGTAAAAATGATGGGTCTAGAAGATTTTATTAATAAATATCCGGCCGAACTTTCGGGTGGGCAACGCCAAAGAGTAGGCATTGCCCGGGCTTTAGCAGTTGACCCGCAAGTCTTACTGCTGGACGAACCATTTTCGGCCTTAGATGCTAAAACCACCGCCGAGCTTCACGATGATTTAATCAAAATCTGGCGAACCACTGAGAAGACCATTGTTATAGTTTCTCATTTAATTGAAGAGGCAGTATCGTTGGCTGAAAGAGTAATTTTAATTAAAGATAGGAAGGTGGCCAATATTTTTAAGATAGAGTTGCCATATCCTAGACGAGAACAGGGGCTTACCTATCACCAGGATGTGATGAAAATTCGCAGAGAATTTTTCAAGTGACTTCTTATTAATAACTTGTTAGCATAGATAACATGAATCCAGATTTTCAAAAATTAGAGGAGAAAATTACAGAGCAGCAGCAGATGATTGCAGAGATGTATAAATCGGTGGAGAAACTAAGAAAATATTTTTTCTGGACTATGATTATTACCGTGGCGCTCTTTGTTCTTCCGCTTATCGGCCTATTATTTGCAATTCCTAGTTTCTTACATAATTATGTTGATCCGATTAATTCTATCAGCTCCTTTTAATGGCGAAAATTAAAGAGGAAGTTTACTGGTACTCTAAGAAGGATCCTAAAAAAATAACACTTCAGGAAGATGCCGCCGCCGACGTCTGCGTCGTCGGCGGCGGCATGGCCGGATTATCCGCGGCCCAAATTTTGTCAGAAAGTGGCCGCAAAGTAATCATTGTTGAAAGTTCGTTTTGTGGCGGCGGCGCAAGCGGTAAAAGTTCCGGGTTTTTAACTCCAGACTCAGAACTTCAGCTCGCTGACCTACTAAATAAATATGGGAAAAAAGGTGCAAAAGAATTACGAGAATTCGTAAATGGTGGTCTCGAGTTAATTAAAAATAATATTGAGAAATATAAAATTGAATGTGATTACCAAATTCAGGATTCATTTTTTGTGGCTAACTCCAAAAAATCTTTTAAGGAAGTAGAAGATGAACATCATGCCCGCAAGGATTTAGGCTATGATAGCCAGCTTTATGGGAAGTCTGAAATGAAGGAAGCCTTGAATAGCTCTCAATACTTTGGAGCCGTCCGTTATGGAGAATGTTTCGGACTAAACTCTTTTCTATATTGTCAGGGCATGAAGGACGTTCTATTAGAAAGAGGATTGAAGATATTTGAAGATACGAAAGTATCAGAGATTAGAGAGGGCTCAATAGTGACTGAGGGGGGATTGGTTGTGAGGGCGGAAAATCTTATTATTGCCACAGATAGATTCTTACCGAGTTTAGATATTCAAAAACCTAATATTTACCACGCTCAAACTTTCTTAGCGGTAAGTGCTCCACTTTCAGAAGCGGTTATTAAAACCATTTTCCCGAACAAGCACTTAATGGTCTGGGATACGGATTTGATTTACCAATACTTTCGGACTATAGAAAATAATCGCCTGCTCATGGGGGCGTCTACTCTAATAGAGACTTATATGAAAGAAAGAGCAATGGACTTTAGTTCTATCATTGAAAAAATGAAAGAATATTTGAATAAGAAATTTAATAGTAAGATGGAATTTGAATATGTCTGGCCAGGACTGATTGGAGTAACTAAAGATCTCTTTCCTATTGCAGGAGAAGATCCAGCGTTAAAAAAGGTTTATTATATGGGTGGGGCCACAGGATTACCGTGGGCTGCCGCGTTGGGGGCATACCTTGCGGATAAAATTTTAAATAATCGCAACGATCTTGATCACTACTTTCGACCTTCCCGAAAATTTCCAGTCAGTAATAATGCTCAAATTATTCTTTCTAAACCGCTTTCTTTTGCCGTGAGTCATGGTATTGTAAAATACTTCTAATACTCTAATTAAAAAACTTCAATAGAATGCGAATTATTACTCACAGCGGCAACTTTCATCCAGACGAGCTTTTTGCCGTTGCCACCATACTTTTGTATTTAAAGATTGAAGCTAAAGATTGTGAAATTATCCGTACTCGTGATCCAGAAATAATTAAGACCGGCGATTACGTGGTGGATATTGGAGGAGAATTGGATCCTAAAAATAATCGCTTCGACCATCATCAAAAAGGAGGAGGGGGAGTGCGTGCAAATGGGGTGCCGTACGCTTCTTTTGGATTGGTTTGGAAAGAGTTTGGACCTAAAATTTGCAGCGGCGAGGAAGCGGCATTCCGAATTGACCAGAAATTAATTCAATCAATAGACGCAGAAGATAATGGAGTGGCGGTTTTCGAGCCAATTTCTAAAAACGTTCGCCCATATCAAATTGAGACCGCTATTTCATCTTTCATTCCCACCTGGAAAGAGAAAGATCAAAACGTAGACGAATCCTTTCTTAAAATTCTGCCAGCACTTAAAGAAATTTTAACCCGCGAGGTGACTCGAGCGGAACATTATTTAGAAGGAAAGAAATTCGTTTACCAGGCCTATGAAGAAGCACCAGACAAAAGAATTATCGTTATTAATGATACTTATAATTGGAAAGAAATTTTAAGCAGTTTCGCCGAACCACTTTTTGTAGTAGCAAATGATGGTCGTCGTCCCGAATGGGCAGTGGCTGGTGTTCGAGATGAGGGTGTATCATTTAAAAGTCGCAAACTTTTTCCCGAAAGCTGGGCAGGCAAGCGTGACGAGGATTTTGAAAAGGTAAGCGGCGTAAAAGGAGCAGTTTTTTGTCACAATGGTCGGCATTTAGTAATTGCTAAGACACGCGAAGCAGCGAACGCCTTAGCAGAAATAGCAGTTCAATCATAATGGCTTTCGTAGATGAATTAAGAGTACACATAAAAGCTGGCCGCGGAGGCGACGGAGTGGTGCGCTGGCTGCATGAAAAAGGTAAGGAATTCATGGGACCATCTGGAGGAAATGGGGGTCGAGGTGGTAGTGTTTATGCCAAGGCAGTTAGTGATTTAAATATACTCTCCCACTATCGCCACAAAAAGG
Organism: Minisyncoccia bacterium; assembly: GCA_038215155.1. Classification (GTDB taxonomy): domain Bacteria; phylum Patescibacteriota; class Minisyncoccia; order Phycocordibacterales; family CAJBRS01; genus JADGRH01. The sequence goes on along the minus strand of JBBQRF010000001.1, from coordinate 164,424 downwards.
AATTTAGTGCGGAGAATGGTCAAAGCGGCATGAAAAGAAGCATGCACGGAAAAGATGGAGAAGATCTCACTATTAACGTACCAATCGGTTCTGTCATCACCAATTTAGAAACTAGCAAGAAAATCAGTCTAGTAGATAAAGAGGAGGCCGTCCTTCTCCTGGAAGGCGGACGCGGGGGTCTGGGTAACGAGCATTTTAAAGCATCTACTAACGTTCGACCGACCGAATTCACTCCCGGTAAAACCGGAGAAGAAGCGGATTTTTTTATTGAGGTGGAATTAGTGGCGGCGGCGGGGTTAATCGGATTACCCAATGCCGGCAAATCTAGTTTACTTAACGCCTTAACTGGAGCGGAAGCGAGAGTGGGACAATATCAATTCACTACACTGGAACCGAATCTCGGAGCACTCTTTGAATTTATCCTGGCTGATATTCCAGGCTTAATCTCCGGCGCATCAGCAGGGAAGGGATTGGGTCATAAGTTTCTCCGTCATGTTAAACGAACTACTTATCTATTTCACTGCATCTCTGCTGAGGGCGACATACTTGAAAACTATAAAACTATTCGGGCCGAAATTGAAAAATTCGATCCAATAATGGCGAAAAAATCTGAAATAATTATTCTGACAAAATCTGATTTAGTTTCGGAAGATGTATTAGACCAAGCAAAAAAAGTCCTTTCCTCTTCTAACACTAAGATTTATGTCGTATCTGTTTATGACGACACCTCTGTCACTGAGCTAAAAAAAGAAATTTTAAAAATATTGCGTAAGTAATTCTGTGTTATAATTTTTCTATATGGATTCTGATAAACACGGTCATTTAAAAATAAAAGTAGCGGTTTCCGGAGCGGCAGAGATGGGATTTCTCGGCCAGATTGCCTACGACAAAGCAAAGGAAGTTGGCAAAGAAATAGTTCGCCAGAACGGTATTTTGATTACTGGCGCTACTACTGGTTTTCCGCTGTGGTCTGCCATTGGAGCAAAGGAGGAAAAAGGCATCTCTATCGGACTTTCTCCTGCCTCAGGCGAAATAGAACACGTAGAAACATATCGTCTACCACTTGATAATATGGATCTAATTATTTATACCGGTTTTGGTTACTCGGGCCGGGACCTTTTAATGACTCGTTCAGCCGACGCCATTATTATTGGGCCAGGACGAATCGGCACCATTCACGAATTCACTATTGCTTTTGAAGACTTAAAACCAATTGGCGTTTTAACTGGCGATTGGGAAGACACTGACGAAGTGATTAAACATATTATGGATAAGAGTCATAGATCTAATGACAAAGTGATCTTTAGCGACGATCCTAAAGTACTTGTACAAAGAGTGATGGAGTTGGCCAGACTCGACAAAGAGCGACATCGTTACGTTCACATGAATGATGATTCGATCGGCGGAACGATCGGAGAAAGGATTCTATAGTTAGTTAAATGTAAGATAACTTTACTTTCCCCGTCTACTATCATTAAGAGGGATGGTCTCTGGGGAACTTATCCCCACCAATAGTTATTTTCCTTGCGCTTGTAAATAGCGCGGGGTATAATTCTATTAATAAAAACTATTATGTTAAAGCACCTTCGTACTATTATTCCAACCACACTAGTCCTTACTTTAGTGGCTTTCTTTTCTTGGGGAGCATTGGAACCTCAATTTGCTAAAGCAGTTACCGCTCAAGTTGTAATTACTTTAAACGTCACTCAGGGAATTAGTTTGACTAATTCTGGAAACTCAACCATGAGTACGTCACTAGGTATTGCTCAAAATACTGCCGTAGGTACTACTACGTGGACCGTCATTACGAACGACGGTGCCGGATACACTCTGGCACTCACTTCCACTAGTACTCCCGCCATGCAATCTACCACTGGAGGATTCTCAATCACAGACTATCAAAAAGGAGCCCCAAACCTTTGGTCAGCTACCACAAGTAATGCCTACTTTGGTTATTCAGCCTTTGGAACAGATACTCTTACCTCCGACTGGGGAACAGGAGCTAACTGTGGAGTCGGAAACGCCATTTCCACCACTCTTAAATATCAAGGTCTAGCTACAACTTCAGCGGCCTATACTGTCCAAAAAAATGTGGCCTCTCGCGCTGCCACCACCACACCTGCAGGAATAGTAACAACAACTTGTTATGCAGTTGAGCAAAACAACTTCTTCATTCCAGCAGCTACTTACAACGCTACTGTTATTGGGACAGCGACACCCTTATAGAATCTATGCCCAACAATAAGAAGAAACTGCTTCTCTCTATCAGTAGTATCGTCATCTTCTTATTAGTTGGAGCTATAGCTCTTCGAGCTTACACTTTATTCCAAAGCACTGTTGCCGACAGGAACGATTTTATTGTTGAGCCAGCCAAACAAGAAGTAAATATTAATCCGGGGGAGTCTGCCACTCGGAGTATTTCCATTACGAGCCGGGTGAAGAGTCCAATAACTTTCGCACTTACCTCCGAAGATATCATCGGCTCTAATCAAATAGATCAGCCTGTTATTTTATTGGGAGGGGACAAGAGTCCATATTCCTTAAAAGATTATCTTCATCCAGAGATTAAACAGTTTACTCTAAATTTTGGCCAACGAATTCAAATTCCCGTTACAATAGAACTTCCAAAAACCGCTGCACCGGGCGGATTCTACGCGGCTATGATAGTTTCTAATGCTCCTTCGAAGCTCGGAGCTACCACTACCGGTGCAGCCGAAGCGCCCGGAGCTACCATCATTTCGCGAATCGCTTCACTATTCTTTGTTAGAGTAAACGGACCAGTCACACAAAGTGGACACCTTTCAGATTTTCGGGTTAAAGAAAAAGGACCGGTTTACCAAAACGCTAATTTAACTTTTCAGATCTACTTTAACAATGATGGAAATGTTCACTTAGTTCCTTATGGCTATATCACGGTTAAAAATATGTGGGGGGCAACAGTAGATCAGTTACCAGTTGATGCCTATTTCGCTCTACCGCACTCCCTTCGCTATCGAGAAATTCCATGGGGAAGAACCGCTGCCTTTGGCCGTTACACTGCCGAAGTTTCCCTCAATAGAGGATACGGCAGCACTACCGATGTTCTTAAAATTTCAATCTGGGTTATTCCTTGGAAGTGGATTGCTATTGTACTCCTCATTCTATTAATTATCGTCTCAGCTAGTTACTTCCTTCGAAAGAATTTTGAATTCAAGAGAAAGAGATAGATGAAAAGCCTTTTCATTCCAATAGTTCTATTAGCTTATGTGATGCAGAGTGGATCCTATCGGATTCAGTCCGATAGTCTTAATAGTGGAGGGGGATTAGGCACTAGCACTAATTACAAAACAGAAAGTACGGTGGGTGAAGTGGGGACCGGATTTGGCACCAGTACAAATTATAGATTGAGTGCCGGATATCAAGCTTTATCTGCAAATTACATAGCACTTTCTAATACAGTTAACATTACTCTACCAAGTATTGGGGGTATTTCTGGAGGCACCAGTCAAGCTCAATCAGATTGGGTAGTAGTAACTGATGATCCGGCTGGTTATCAACTTTCAGTTACCGCTACTACTTCCCCCGCGCTAAAATCAGCCAGCTCTAGCATCACAGACTATCTGCCTGTTGGAGCCGCTCCCGATTTTACTTTTACTTATGGCGCTGCCTCCTCCACTTTTGGCTTTTCTCCCCATGGCAATGATGTTATTGCACGATATAGAAATAATGGCACCCTTTGTAACACCGGCTCCACTGACACTACTGACCGTTGTTGGGATGGCTTATCTACTAGTTCTAAGACCATCTCTCTAACAAGTACGGCCAATCAACCGGTGGGCGCTACTACCTCGATTAAATACCAAGTAGGTATTGGGACGAATAAGATTCAAGACGCCGGTACCTACACAGCTTCCGTTACAGTAACGGCTATTGCTCTATAATATGGGAATGAGGAAGGCATTCTTATTAATGGCAACCTTGCCCGCACTGTTTTTATTTTTCGACGGATCGCCCGCTACGGCCGCCGCGGCGGCCGTAGCGGGCGGCGTAGTTAATCTCGAAGTTCATAATTGTAATAACAATAATATTTGCGAGCCTCAATTCGGCGAAACTTATCAAGGCTGCCCACTTGATTGCAACACTCCAAGCACTATCGGTACAATCTCCAATCCTAATCCTGCTACTTCACCAGGCGGCTCTTTTAACGGTAGTGCCATTTATCCTGGAAGCATTCGAGTAGAGATTCTTTCAGATACCTCAGTTATCATTCACTGGCAAACTTACGGTTATTCGTTGGGCACTTTATCGTGGGGAAAAAATACCGATGCGGATTACGGCGCCGTGGCCGAAATTAACTACAGCACACATCATCAAATTGAATTGGATAATTTAGAGCCAGGTACTAAGTATTATTTTAAAATCCAATCAACTGACAAAGACGGACATATCACTTATGTTGGTGCATTACCTTTCGTCACCACAAGTCGTTTTCGATCTCCCATAAATGTTATAAATTTTTCTTATAAATTAGTAGGCAACGATCTTAAACTTTCTTGGAAATATTCTTCCAATCAATCTTTTCGGGATGTCTTGATCTTGCGTTCTGAATATTTTTATCCCACCGACCCAACATTCGGAAAATTAATTTATAAGGGAGCGGGGAACTCTGTTACTGATTCCAATTTATCAATTGATCAAGATTATTACTACGCGGCATTTGTGGAGAACAATGATGGAAACTTTTCATCAGGCGCTCTTCTTTATGTTAGGTTAATTAAAAGTGGCGAAGTTAAAGTGTTCACTCCCACCTCTACTTCGACCAACAAGATTAATCTCGATTCCTCCACTTTAAAAGTGAAAATAAATTTAGAACAAGATAACCAGCAGATTTATTTCTACAATAGCCGTGCCAGAGTGAAAATCGGAATACCACTAAAAGTAATTGCTTCTATAGAAAATTTGCCACTTAACTTCAGAGAGTTAATTGTCAGTGTTCAGGACGAAGATGATGCTACACTTTACCATTCTTATAATTTAATGAGAGAAGGGGACACCAACACATTTCAAGGTATTCTGCCGTCCTTTAAAAAAATAAATCACTACTCATTCTTTATTGGTGGGGAAGATAACAACGGTAAAACTATTTCAGAAGACAAATATGAAATTCAAACTGAAGGTACTTCCGTTCCCAAAAACAATTGGTGCTACCTATGGTGGATCCTACTCATCCTAATTCTATATTTACTATTTCGTCTTTATCGCAGAGCAAAAGCAAAATCTTGTGACCCTCTGTCTAGCCGCTAGGTGGGGATAACTCCGACCCTGCTAAAGCAGCCTTATTCTTCAAGCTCGTTTTCCCTTAAAGTTCTATCGGCCCGTCCTCCCAAGGTGCTTGTTTAAAAATCTGCTTAAGCTATAATTTTAGACGAGGGATTAAGTCGTGCTCCGACTTTCAAAATGAGCAAGGGGGATAGATTTCAGAGGGATTCTGAAATGGTCCAGTTAAGCAAATTTAACAAACAACTTAATAAGTCACTCGTAAGATCCCTCATACTTACACTCCTTATTACTGGGAGTATTTTTTTTACAATTTTTGGCGCTAATTTTAATATTGCAAACGCTGCTATTAACCAGCAGATCAATTATCAAGGGAAATTAACTAACGCTTCTAACGTGGCAGTGGCCGACGGGTTATATAACATGACTTTTAAACTCTACACAGTTTCCACTGGGGGAGCGGCCATTTGGACTGAGAGTGATACGGCAGCTAATAAGGTTCAAGTAACAAGTGGACTCTTTAGTATCATGCTCGGATCCACCACACCATTTACTGGTGTTAATTTTAACCAATCACTTTACCTTGGTGTCACCATCGAATCCGATGCAGAAATGACTCCACGAAAAATCCTTGGCGCCACACCGGCCTCCATTGAATCTTATAATCTTGGAGGTGCTTCATCTACGCAATACGTTCGAGCCGATCAAACTGGAACGATTAACGCTTCATCTTCTCAAACAGCACTTTCCATCACTCAAAATAGTACGGGAAATGTTTTCGATCTTTTCAGTGGAGCCACCAATGTCTTCAGTGTTTTAAGTAACGGCAATGTCGGGATTGGTTCCACCACCCCCAGCACAAAATTTTCCGTCGCTGGCAATGGACTATTTACCGGCATCACCACCGTCTCCGGCGCTGGCACATCTTCTTTCAACAATAATCTATCCATTGGTGGCGCACTTTCTTTATCAGGAGGGTTCTTCGATGGAAGTTCCTCAATTGGAACTCAGGGTATGGTGCTTCAAACAACAGGAACATCTTCTCGTTGGGTTGCCACCTCTACTCTGGGAATTAGTGGGGGATCGGGAATAACTTCACTTAACGGTCTTAGCGGATCTTCACAAACCTTTGCGACCACTACTACTGGTACAGATTTTTCCATTGTTTCTTCGGGGACAATCCACACTTTTAATATGCCAAGTGCCTCTGCCTCAAATAGGGGATTACTAACAGCAACTGATTGGAGTACCTTTAATGGTAAACAAGCAGCGATCACCCCGGGCACCGGCCTTTCATTTAGTGGAGCAACTTTAAATAGTGTGTGGACTCAGAGCGGAAACAATATTTTTAATAATAATACGGCGAATGTGGGTATTGGTACATCGTCTCCTACGGCCGCTCTCTCCGTTGTCGGAAATGGCCTATTTACCGGACTGACGACTGTAATCGGTGCCGGCACTTCCACCTTCACCAATAACCTTTCGGTTGGTGGAGCGCTATCACTTGCAGGTACATTTTTTGATAGAAATTCTAGTGCCGGCACTAATGGCATGGTTTTGCAAACAAACGGGGCGGGCACTCAGTGGGTAGCGACCTCCACTCTGGGTATTGGTGGAGGATCACTTTCCGGAGGCACAAATGGATTCCTAGCACGCTGGACCAGTGCTTCAACTTTGTCATCCGGATTATTTTTAGATAACGCCACTGTAGCTGGAGTTAACGCCACATCTTCTTCATTCACCTTCAACGTTCAGGGATCCTCAGGAGTAAATCCATTTAACGTTGCTTCCTCCACAGGAATCTCTCTCTTAACCGTTCTACAGAATGGAAATGTTGGAATTGGAACATCAACTCCTTCGCAAAATTTAAGTGTCGTAGGAACTGCAAGTATTCTTACTGCCACAAACACCACAAATGCTTTTCAGGTCCAAAATAGTCAGGGTGCTCCTATCTTTACGGTAGATACAAGCACTATTAACTTAGTGAATAATCCGGGGTTTGAATCAAATACAAACGGATGGGCGCCAGTCTTAGGATCTGGATCCATCACTGGCGTTACTACCAATAAGTATCACGGAATCAGTTCGCTCCAAGTTGTTGATGCAGCTGTAGCAAGTAGTGGTGCTAAGACCACAGCTTTTACAAATACTTTGTCTTCAGCTACTCAATACACTTTATCTTTCTATGCCCAAGCCTCAAGCTCAAATTTTACTATTAGAGCAGGGATAGCAAGTGATGGAGTAAATGAACAAACCTGTACTTTAAACAACACTACGGTAGTTACGGGAGGATGGAAGAGATTTTCCTGTACATTTACTTCCGGTACTATTTCCGGAACCCCATATATTTTTATTGAACAAACAGATGCCTTAGGCCGAACTTTCTTTCTTGATGCTGTGCAACTGCAAACTGGTGCAATTCTTACGTCATACCAAATTGGCGGAGTACAACTTAGAGGAGTGGTAAGTGCTCCTGTTTCTTTTCAGAGTACCTCAGATTCTGTGACGGCTTTACAAATTCAAGGGTCGGCTGGTAACACGCATCTTTTTGTGGCAGATACTTTGAATGGAGTCATTAATATCGGTACAAGCACTGGTTCTTCCCGATTTTCGGTGGTGGGTCTGGCGGGCGCAAACGGTATATTAGACATTGCCTCATCCACAGGAACATCAGTTTTACATATCACTGCCGGAGGTTTGGTTGGAATCGGCACCTCTACCCCTACCCGCTTATTAGATATTGGAAATTCGGGGCAATTTAGCACTGCCGCTTCAGGAACCGCTTCCTTAGTCTTACCATCTTATGATCGAGGGAATGGTAGTGGAGGACAATTCTTAACCCTTGGGCGAAACTCAAATGCGACAAATGCTAGTCCGGGTGCTCTTCAATTTGTTGGAAAAGTCGGAACCTCTACATTTATGTGGGTAGACTCCGCTGGTAATGTCAGAGTTAACCCTCTTCAGGCAACGACTACGGACACCGTTGGGGTAGTGGTGGGAGCTCAAACTTCTGTACGAGAGACGAAGCAGGATATTGAAAATTACGATGACTATAATGATGGCTTGAAGAAAATCCTGGACGCCCCTCTTCATTATTTCCGATACAAGAACGATGTTGAAGGATATGGTTCTGATAGTCTGCTAGCTAAGAAACGATTAGGATATATTGCCGACGAAGTTGATCCACAGTTTATGTGGGGAAATGTAATTGATCAGGTTTCCGTTAATGGATTGTTAATGTCATCGGTTAAGGCTCTTTATCAAAACCTGGCTTCAAGCACTGCATCCACTACTGACTATATGAATAAACAGGATGTTTTAAATGCTTCTACTACCGCTGCTTTTGCTTCACTTGATATTCGAGTGAAGAGTTTAGAGGGATTGAAAGAGGGGATGGGGGGCGGCGCCGGAGGCGCGGGTCTAGGCTCCGAACTTTTCAGCACTTTGACATCCTTTGGATCTGAAATAGTAGACAGCATTTCATATCTGAAAAATGTTTTTGTTCAACACTTTACTACTCAGAATCTCACCATTAAAGGCAAGGACGTTACTAAAACTGGCTTCACTATCTACGATCGGGGAACTGGAGCACCACTTTGTGTCTACTTTATGAATGGTCAAATGAAAAGTGACGCAGGGGAGTGTCCTGATTCCACCGCAACTTCTACTAACTCAGTTATTACTACCGATTCAAATAACAACACTATAACTTTATCCGCTCCTCCAGTCGCAACGGCCCCAACCTCTTCACCAGTTGATGGTATTGGTGCTATAGATCATCCTCCTGTTACTCCACCAACGGATCCTACTCCAGACGTTGCACCAGCGAGCGTCGCTCCATCTCCAAGCAACTCTCCTGCTAATCCCGCCCCAGTCGAAGCTGTCGTCACTCCAGTTCCAACCATCGCAGCACCCATCGTCTCCGCTCCTACTATCTCTGCACCAATCAGCGCCCCAGACGCCCCCGTTTCAATTGCCAATTAATAATTAATCATTATGGAAATCATATACCACACATTTTTATACGCCCGCGTCATCCTTAGTTTTTTCGGCTAAAATATTTTCTTTCCTCTCTGTTATAATGTGAAGGATGAAAAAGACCTATCATTTTATTGCAGGCCTCCCTCGTTCTGGGTCAACATTGCTTGCTAATATTCTGGCCCAAAATCCACGCTTTCATACTACTGGTACGAGCGGCATCATGGATGTAATGTTTGGTGTGCGCAATCAATGGCACAATCTAGTGGAGTTTCAAGCGGCGCCGAATGACGCCGCGCTACTGCGAGTGATGCGCGGCATTCTAGAAAGTTATTACGAAGATATTGAAAAACCAGTAATCTTTGATAAATGTCGGGGCTGGCTTTCCTTAATTGAAATGGCAGAAGCAGTTATTGGAAGACCAGCCAAAGTTTTAGTACCAGTGCGCGACATCCGCGATATTCTTGCGAGCTTTGAAAAACTTTGGCGAGCAAATTCCAGTACCACACAAATCAATCAAGAATCCGCCAATTATTTTAAATTTCAGACAGTGGAAGGGCGCGTGGATGTTTGGATGCAGGTTGATCAGCCAGTAGGTCTCGCTTACTCTCGCATTCGCGACGCTATTAATAGAGGATATCGAGATCGAATGTTTTTTATAGAATTTGAACAACTGACGCGAGAACCGCAGAAGACTATGGAAGAAATTTACAAGTTTTTAGATGAGAAGCCATTCAAACATAATTTTGAGGATGTAAAACAAGTGACCTGGGAAGATGACTCTGTCCATGGTTTCAAAGGGCTTCACGACATTCGCAGCAAAGTAGAACCAATTGATCCTCAATGGCCAAAAGTATTAGGTGCCTTCGCTGCTCCCTTGGAGAACCTCAACTTTTGGAAATAGCTCTACTTAACACGGTACTCAGTGCAGTACTTAGAGGCTGAGCCTCTAAGTACTGCACTGAGTAAAGAAGCTATTTAATCTAATTTTTATTTTTCCTTTATTACGTTTCTGTATCTTACTTAGAGGCTGAACTTCTAAGTCGGCCCTTAAGTATGAGGAAAATAAAAATTATAGAAGGGGAATATTATCATATATATAACCGAGGTGTTGATAAACGGGATATTTTTATGGCCCCAAACGATCTCAAGCGTTTTTTTAAAAGTATGATAATTTTTAATACCGAATACGCAGGTGGAGGTTTGCATGTGAACTCTTTCAGATCTGGACTTAGAGGCTCAGCCTCTAAGTTGGTTGAATTTGTATCATATTGTCTTAACTCCAATCACTACCATTTTCTAGTTAAGGCCATAAGTGATTCAGGAGTTAATAAATTCATGCATCGGGTAAGTACCGGCTATACCAGATATTTCAATGATAAATATCAACGTACCGGATGTCTCTTTGAAGGAAGATATAAAAACAAACATATAGATTCTAACCACTATCTTCTTCATCTGAGCGCTTATATTAATTTAAATAACACCCTTAGAGGCTCAGCCTCTAAGTTGAGTGTGTCGAGCTGGGAAGAGTATAAAAGGTCGGAGATAGAGGCGAATGATATTTGTATTGGAAAAAATGTTATTTTAGATCAGTTTGTCTCACTGGAAGATTATAGATCATTTGCTTCGGATTCTATAAAGGATATTCAACGAAGGAAGAGCTTAGAGGCTGAGCCTCTAAGCGAGATGGACATCTTTGGAGGATAGTTTTCTTCTTTTATCTTCTTGCACCCCTCTAGAATATGCTACAATAATCCCATCATTAACGAGGGATCAATGAAACGTCTTCTTTCTAAATTAACCTTACTTTCTCTAGCTATTTTCCTCCTTTTTCGCACTCTGGGAAGCGAAAACTCTCTTTCACCACGCGAAAAAACCACCCCCTCCCCTTTAAAGAGAATAGCCAACAACTCTCTTGATCTAAAACCCGGGAATATCCAGAAATTCCTGGCCATTTCGCACTTCCGAAATGGCCAGCTTGCTTTAAACTCGAACGCTCTTTTCATTAAACCACTATCCCTTACTGGAAGCGTCATTAGTTCTATTGGAGACATCATCTCTTCCTTCTTTGATCTATTCAAAAAACCCACTCCACCTTCTCCAATCATTAAAGTCATCCAACCTACTACTCCACCCCCACCACTGCCACGTTCTACCTACTCTACTACCACCATCATTAACAATTACACCTCTCAAGGTGGAGGACCTTCTGCTCCAACAGGTCCCTCGCCAAGCTCGGGACCTGTGACAGTCATCCGCAACACCACCATTGTTAATGGAGTCACCGAGACATTACTCAATCAAAAACTAAAAGCTCTCAACGACAAGCTTGAAGCAGAGATCTATACCGCAAACAATCAACCAAGTACAATTCCAGTCACCAACAACTACATTACCTACGCTGGTGGATCAGTCATCGGTCACATGGATGGAGTCAGTAAAGCCGAGGTGCAGAATATACAGAATCAGATCAATAATATTAATCAGAACTTTAACACCTTCTGTTCTAATTTCTCATCCACAACTGCAGCCAATGTTAATAACTTGAATCCGATAGAGGTGGGATTCCAGAACTCAGCTACTGGAGTAAATGCTAGTGCAGTGGGATTTAGAAATCAAGCAACAAGTACGGGATCAACGGCTCTTGGTTATTGCAACAAAGCAGGGGGAATAGGAGGATATGGCGGACTGCTATCGTACTCCTCTGCAGTTGGAGCCTGCAATACTGCAAGTGGATATAGAAGCTACGCTATTGGCTTCTCTAACATTGCAAGCGCCTGTAGTTCTATAGCGATCGGAGAAGCTAATACTTCTTCAGGTAATTACAGTGCCATATTTGGTCGGTGTAGTTTTGCAACAGGTTATGGATCATTAGCCCTAGGTACGCGTAATTGCTCTACCTCGTACGTTTCAAATACATTTGGCTATCAAAATTGCGCTACTCAAGATTACTCCACAGCAAGCGGAGTTTATAATTCAGCTTCTGGTTGCAGGGCATCGGCGGTGGGGTTTTGTAATAGAGCAATTGGAGATAGTAGTTCCGTTGCAGGTTATTTAAACACGGCTTCTGGTGGAGGGGCTTCGGGTTTTGGTTTTTGCAATACAGCAAGCGGATCTGCCGCAAGTGCATTTGGCTTTTGTAACCTTGCTTCAAATAATCGCAGTTCTGCCTCCGGAGCATACAATACTGTCTCGGGAAGCTGCTCCTCCGCCTCGGGTTACCGCAATACCGTTAGTAGTTGTTTGGGAGCTGCATTCGGGGCGTGTAATCAAACTAATGCCATTTGTAGTATGGCTTTTGGTTTAGGAAATAATGCCAACGCCGCTATCGGAGGATACAACAACATTGCTATCGGTATAAATAATTCTGCCAATGCCGCTTTTAATGGTAGCGTGGTGGTTGGGTTGGGGAACAATAGCGGGTTTACTGCTGGGAATGGGAGCGTTGCCGTAGGATTTGTAAATTGTGCTACTGGAGGTTTCTCATCAGCCGTCGGCCGCTTCAACACCGTCTCCGGCAACCTTTCCTCCGCCTTCGGCGTTTGCAACACGGCTAGTAGTTGTTACAACTCCGCCCTTGGTCTTTGCAACACGGCTAGTGGCAACCGTTTTGCTTCAGCTTTCGGTTATAGAAATATTGCCTCGGGCAATTTATCTTCCGCCTTCGGCTACGGCAACACCGCCTCAGGAGATTACAGCTCAGGTTTTGGTTATTCCAACACCGCCTCCGGTCCTGGCAGTTCTGTCGGTGGATACTCAAACATTGCTAGCACCACCTTTGCTGTGGCTTATGGAAAATCTAACATTTCAAGTGGAAATGCTAGTGTGGCTTTCGGTATTCAAAATACTTCTTCAGGATCCAATTCGAATGCCTTCGGTTGGCTCAATAATGTCAGTTGCAATTTGTCGGGAGGTTTTGGATATCAAAACACCGTCTCTAATAATTGTGCTTTTGCTTTTGGCATGACTAACACCTCGAGCGGCTATAAAAGTTCAAGCTTCGGTATTGCTAATACTGCTAGTGGGTTAGGAGCTTCGATTGCGGGGTACCTCAACACTTCTTCCGGAGTTTGTGTGGTCGCATTCGGTGTAGGTAATAGTTCTAGTGGATACAAAAGCTCTGCAATAGGTTTAACTAATGGTGCTTCCGGCACCTCATCCAATGCATTCGGCTTCTTCAACACCGCCTCTGCCTGTCTTGCCTCCGCCTTCGGCGCCTGTCTCACAAACGCCACCTCCTCTTCTTCTCAAATAGGATACTGCAACGGATGGCTCTCTATTAATGGAGACAAGAGTGTCTTGGCATCAAACGGCGCCTGCCTATCAGTCGGAGGTACCTGGACCAACGCCTCGGACCGCAATCTCAAGGAGAACTTCACAGATTTAAATGGGGAAGAAGTCTTGGGCAAGATCAATAACCTTAATATCCAACAGTGGAATTACAAATCAGAAAACTCTGGAATTACTCACATTGGTCCCGTAGCCCAAGATTTCTATGAAAAGTTCCACCTAGGAGGATCTGACACCAGTATCTCCTCCATTGATCCAGCAGGCGTAGCACTTATTGGTATTCAAGCTCTTTCTAAGAAACTAGACTCCCACAGTGCTTCGACTACTGAAGCACTAGGAAAGCTTGAGATTAGAGTGGCTTCTATTGAATCATTAACTAATCTTTCTACTAACCACACCTCTATTGGGGGAGAGATTCTCGGCGCCCTTCAAAGTTTTGGCGCCGAAGTAGTAGATGGCATTGCATATCTGAAAGATGTCTTCGTGGAGAGGTTGACGGTGAAGCACGTGAAAGTGGAAGAGGGTATTACTATTAAAGATAAGATTACCGGAAAGTACTACTGCATCACTATGCAAAATGGCGCAATGAAGACGGATCCAGGAGAGTGTCTGGATGAAAACGCTACAAGTACTACCAACGTCATATCAACGCCTCCGCCTCCTGTCATTATAAATACGCCCCCTGCTGCAACGTCAACGTCTGTTTTACCTCCAACTTCTGAGCTACCGGCTGATCCATCTCCAGATACCACTCCTACTCCTACTCCGCCAACTGAAACCGGAAATTCCTCTTCAGTCAGCGCACCTTCTGCCACCGACGCGCCTCCTCCTGCAGATAGTAGCACTACACCTTAATGAGTAACTGGAAAAATCTATTTTACTTCTTAGCCCTCTTACTTTTTAGTCTCCCGATATCTTCTAGTGCACACGAAGTTTATGTTTTATCAGAGGGAGAAATTGCTCAAAGTTTTAGGGATTCGACCGTCCACCCTTTTCGCGCCCTTTTAGATCCGGCCAATATTCAGTTAGTGGTATTAATTGGTATTGGAATATTTGTTTTAGTAATTGCTAATTTTATATTTCAACAATCAGGAGTGGGGAATAAGTTGAGCGCCAAAATTGAGCGCTTGGGCAATTTTGGCGCCATCTTCATTCGACTGGCTGTTGCGGCCGCCCTTTTTTATTCTGCCTATTCTCAAAACTTTCTCGGACCGGAACTTTCTTTAAATCAGCTTACCTTCATTCCTTATATAAGAATCGTCCTCTACCTTCTTAGCGCTCTAATCGCTTTAGGATTATTTTCTGAAGCAGCAGGGCTGATCTCTATAATAGTCTTAAAGCTTTCGGCTATTGCCTTCGGCGCTTATTTATTTAATTATTTAAGCTACGTCGGAGAATTTCTTGCTTTAATCTTTTTTGGCTCCGGAATCTATTCTCTAGACTACCTCTTTTTTAAGAGAAGAGGGCTTTGGACTAAACTAGAGTGGGAGCAACCAATTATTAGAATTAGTTACGGTCTGGCCCTCCTCTATGCAGCCGTTTATGTTAAGTTTCTTCATCCCGCTATCACTCTGGCGGTAGTTAATGGCTATGATCTCCCTCGTTTTCATTTTCTTTTTCCGCACGATCCCTTGCTAATTGTCCTCGGGGCGGGGATAGTGGAAGCTCTCATTGGCTTATGTATCATCTTCGGCTTTCAAACCCGCTTAGTCGTCACAATTAGCCTCTTCTATCTTACTTTGTCTCTATTCTTATTTGGTGAGGCAGTATGGCCCCACCTTATTCTCTTTGGCGCATCCCTCTATTTACTAGTTACTCCCTCCTCCTTTAGTATTGACAATCTGGCGAGTAGGCTGTGGTATAATATGCGGCAGGAGGGAATTATTAATTAGGCTTTTAAAAATGAATAAAAATACTCAAACTGTTCTAGGAGTCGTTCTAATTCTGGTGATAGTAGGTGTTATTGCCTGGATGGCTACTAGCCAGCACTTTAGTAATAAGTATCCGAATGGAGCTTCAGCTCTGGATTCTACCAGTCTTTCGGCAGGAAACTCTGATTCAGACTTGCAGTCAGACCTAGCTAAGGTGGATGCCCAAATGAAGGGACTTTATCAAGGAAATCGTTAAATTATACAAATATGAAAAAAATCGTATACGGAATTTTAAGTTTGGCACTTCTTTTCGGAACCGCTAGTTTTACTTTGGCCGAAGGGGGTAGAGTGGGACATGATGATGCTTCAAGCACACAAGATCACCACGAAGGGGACAGACACCTTGCTTCATCAACAGCCACTAGCACTCGTAAGTTAAGTAATGAGATTGCCCGGGCTGATAAAATGATCGATGATAGAATCTCGGACTTAACTCATCTTCAAGCACGGATTAATGACATGAAGAAGATTGCCACAAGTTCGAAAGTAAGTTTAGTGGCAAAAGTTCAAGCTTCAATTAATGATCTTAATACTTTAAAGGCAAAAATTGATGCTGATACGGATGCTACAGTTCTGAAAAATGATATCGCTTCAATTACCTCGTCTTTTCGAATCTATAAGTTAGTGATGCCTCAAATTGAGATTGTGTTGGCGGCTGACCGAATTAATGTGGTAGTTGATATGATGAATGGCATAGGTGCTAAGTTTCAGACTAGAATCTCCGGCGTGGCCACTGGAAGCACTTCCAGTCTAAGTGCCACCCTTAGTGACTACTACGCAAAGCTAGCTGACGCTAAATTAAAGGCCGCTGCTGCTGCTTCAAGTACGCTAGCCCTTACACCGGACAATGGAGATAAGACAAAACAAGATGCTAACCAGCAGGCCTTAAAAAATGCTCGTGACATGATTAAGACAGCAAAGGAGGATCTTAAAGCGGCTAGAGAAGATGCTGAGACTATTAGGAAAGCACTAAAAGAATTGGAAAAAGATTCTCATAAGCATGCTTCGAGCACAGCTACTTCCAATCATCATAATGCTTCGAGCACAGCTACTTCCACTCATCATTAATTGTTTTCTGAAGAAAGAAGGGAAAAAGCAGGCCTCGCGAAGCGAGGCCTGCTTTGTTATAATTTAAATGTGAAAGTTTTTGCTGAAAGACATCTTCTCTATTTAACCTGGTTTATTTCCCTTTTAGCTCTTGGGGGGAGCCTATTTTTCAGTGAAGTGATGAAATTCCCTCCCTGCGTGCTTTGCTGGTATCAGCGTATCTTTCTTTATCCTCTGGCCTTCATACTGGCCGTCGGTATTTTGCGCAAAGATAATAAAGTCTATCAATATGTATTGCCACTTTCTATGACTGCCATGCTTTTCGGCCTCTATCACAATCTTCTCTACTACAATATTCTGCCAGAAAGTGCCGCCCCGTGTCTTCAGGGAGTTTCCTGCACCACTAAATACATTGAATGGGGCGGCTTTATTACCATTCCTCTCCTTGCCTTGACCGCCTCCACTTTAATTACTATCCTAATGATAATTTACCGCCATCTTAATAAAATTAATATTTAATATGAAAATATCACGCGAAGCCATCATCATCAGTAGTATTGCTCTAGTTTTTTTAATTATTATCGGAGTCTTAGTTGCCAAGAGTTCTTCTTTCGTCGCTCCACCGGCCGTCAGTGGGGAGAAGGCTGCGCTTTTAGTAAAAAGTGACAGTCATATGACCGGTTCTAGTACGGCCAAAGTAACCATGGTGGAATTTGGAGATTTTCAATGCCCAGCTTGTGGAGCTGCCTTTCCAATCATTAAACAAGTTACCGATTCATATCAAAATAACCCAAACTTTAATTTCGTCTTCCGTCACTTTCCTTTAAGCCAGCATCAATACGCAAAAGTCAGCGCCGAAGCGGCAGAAGCGGCCGGCGCACAAGGAAAATTTTGGCCAATGTACGAGATGCTTTATCAGAATCAGGCGCAGTGGGATCCTAACGTAACAAAAGATCCAATTACTATTTTCAAGGGTTTTGCTAAAGATCTTGGCCTGAACGTAGAAAAATTTCAACAAGAAGTCACAAATAATACTTATCAAGATCACATTAGCGCCGATTTAGCCGATGCTAATCGTCTTGGGCTCAATCACACTCCTACGGTCTTCATTAATGGGGAAGAAGTTGATAATAATTTAACTGTCTCCGCTTTGAAAGCTAAAATTGATAGTCTATTAAATAAATGATTATTCACCCGAGAATAATTATCCAACCGATTATACTGTGGCTTTTTCCCGCGACCGTCATATCCATTATTTTTGGGACTATTTATTTTAGTGTTCAACAAGACTTGAGATTAGGGGCGAATGATCCTCAAATTGCCATTGCGGAGGACGCCGCCCGTTTGCTTTCGGGCGGTGTTTCTCCTAATTCCCTTGTAGGACAGGGAAATATGGAGATTGATAAGAGCCTTAGCCCCTTTTTAGTGATCTACGACAAGGGAGGTAATCCTTTAATATCTAACGCTATTTTTGAGGGATCCCTTCCCAAGCCTCCACCGGGAATCTTTGAAAATGTTCGGAGGATGGGTGAAGAGCGTCTTACGTGGCAACCGAGAAAAGATACCCGCATCGCCACAGTCGTAGTTTCGTATCAAAATGCTTCTACTAGCGGCTTCGTATTGGCTGGCCGATCCCTGAAAGAAGTAGAGTGGCGAGAAAGTCGGATACTCTGGGCCATTATTACTTTCTGGGGCATATGCATGCTAATTTCTTTTGTAGGTATTAATATTGTCTCTAGGTTTGTGTTAAAATCTCTTTATGAGTAATCGCTACTGGTTTAAACCTAAAAGAATTGGTGATTTTGCCGCCTACTATCCTGTAAATTTTCCCGGCTGGGTGGTGGCACTTTCGTGTTTATTTTTTCTGATTTATTTATTTGTCGTTGATCTTCAGATCGCATATCCTGCCGGAGGAGGTTTTTTTCACTTTCTACTCGAAGCAGTGGTAATTCTTCTGGTCTACGATCTTTTTTCTTTTAGAACAGGCCAATATCCTACCTGGTGGCATGGCCGTCATTGGCGCCATAAGGTCCATCGTCATCATCCCGCGAATCGTGCTCACCGGGACCATCATCGTACTAAACATGCAGAGTAAATTCGCCGAGAAAGTCTATAAAGTTGTCCAGAAAATTCCGAAAGGAAGAATTTTAACTTATAAAGAAGTGGCAGTTAAAATTGGCCAGCCCAACTCTTCGCGAGCAGTGGGCATGGTTTTAAGTAAAAACTTTCGCAAGGACGTGCCTTGTCATCGAGTGATTCGTTCGGATGGAAAAATTGGAAATTATAATCGTGGGGGAGAAAAGGCCAAACGAAAAATCTTAAAATTGGAGGGTTTTTTAAATTAGGTATAATATACATATATGAAAAAATTAAGCCAAAACCAATGGATAGCCGTCAGTGCGGCCATCGCCGTAGTTATTATTTTTATTATTTACGGATATTTACACGGATTTATTAATCCAAAACCAAATATGACTCTATCAAATGAAAATGCAAATGAAGAAGCTAGCTCTACCCCTGTTAATAGCTTAGCGGTTAAAGATGTAATTATTGGGGCGGGAGCCGAAGCCAAGGCAGGCGATCTTGTGACCGTCAATTACGTAGGCACTTTTCCAGATGGTACAAAATTTGACAGCTCGTACGATCACGGACAGCCGTTCTCCTTCACTCTGGGGGCAGGGCAGGTGATTAAGGGTTGGGATCTGGGAGTAGCAGGTATGAAAGAAGGAGGTAAAAGAGATCTAATTATTCCACCTGATCTAGGATATGGCGCTAATGCGGTGGGACCGATTCCTGGAAATTCTACCTTGCATTTTGAAGTGGAGTTGTTGAAGGTGCAGAGTAAATAACCGCTAAATTCTTCCGCACCTACGAACTTTTATCGAGACAGGCCATAACGGGAAAGTCTCGCTAAAAGTTGTAGGTTGCGTTCGAATTTCGATCTGAACTGAAACTATAATTTTATGGCGCCTATTAAATTTACGATTGAGAAAAAACTGAAGGGGAAATTGGGGCGGGCGGGAGTATTGGAGACGCCACACGGCCGGATTGAAACCCCGGCCTTTGTGCCCGTGGGCACAAAGGCCTCTGTAAAAGGTATTACTCCTGCTCAACTTGCAGAGATTGGCGCGGAATTATTAATTGGCAATACATATCACCTCTATCTAGAACCGGGTGAAAAATTAATTAAAGAGGCCGGCGGCTTGGCTAAGTTCATGAATTGGCAGAAGCCCACCATGACTGACTCGGGTGGTTTTCAGGTATTTTCCCTTGGGGCAGCTTACGGCAAAAATATTAGCAAGGTAGTGAAAGGGGAAGAACCTCTCTATTTACCAGAAGGGAAAATTATTAAAGAACGTGATGATCTATCGCTAGTTAACATTGATCATGACGGAGTGATGTTTAAATCTAATATTGACGGTAGCGCCCACTATTTTACGCCAGAAAAATCAATTGAGGTTCAGCATAATATTGGCGCTGACATCATTTTTGCTTTTGATGAATGCACTTCACCAACGGAACCTATTAAATATCAGCAAGAGGCGTTGGACAGGACACATCGATGGGCCAAGCGAAGCTTGGCAGAGCATCAATCGCACTCCGAAAGAGCCGAATCCCAAGCTCTTTTTGGCATTGTCCAAGGTGGGCGGCATGAAGAATTACGTAAAGAAAGCGCTAAAATTATAGGCGACATGGCTTTTGATGGTTTCGGCATCGGTGGCTCTTTTGCCAAGGAGGACATGAATACGGCGGTAGAATGGGTCAATAGTGTTTTGCCCGAAGACCGTCCTCGGCACTTGCTCGGCATTGGCGAGCCGGAAGATCTGTTTGGAGGGGTGGAAAATGGATGTGACCTTTTTGACTGCGTCGCTCCTACTCGAATTGGCCGAAACGGTTCAATGTATACAAAGCAAGGGAAGATAAATATTTTAAATGCTCGCTTTCGTTCAGATTTTAGCCCAATTGATTCTGGCTGTACTTGCTATACTTGTCAAAATTTCACCGCCGCCTACCTCGCACATCTCTTTAGAGCTAAGGAAATTCTTGGAGGCACCCTTGCTTCCATTCATAATCTCTATTTTATTGTTCACCTGATGAAAGATATTCGCCGGTCTATCCTAGAAGAAAATTTTCCAGAATTCAAGGAAAATTTTCTTCGGCAATATAAATAAAAAACCGACTTTCGCCGGTTAACCTAACGGGACAACTATTATTTCTTTTCGCGCATCTCGTTTGACACTAAATTTCGGCAAGTTACCGGCTTTTAGATACTTAACTGTGCTGCCAAGACGAAGAGAAGCGATTTCTGGTACAATTTTTTCCTGATATGAGAGAAGATCCACCTCCGGAGCAAGAATTAGTAGCACTCGAAAGAAAATCTGTGAAGCCGTTAATCGAAGCGAACGCTGATGCCAAGCCCTGCTGTAGACATACGCCTGGCTCTCACCATCATTATGCCGAAGACCTAAGGTTAGATCATCCACAAAAAAGATAGCGCGCGCCTGGTGTTCACCCGAATAAATCGGAATCCGAATTACTTCATCAGGATTAAAGCCAGGACGTTCTGGATCGTTATTTTTCTTAATCCTTTTACCTAAGTCCTGAAAATAATTTTCCAAGAAGATAACCATTTCATGATTTAGATTGTAATCTTCAGGATGGATTAGGGGATTAAAACAATGTCCGCGCCCACGACAAGGCAGATCTTCAGGACCGGCATGATCATCGGTATGGAAATTCGGCATCCCCAAATATTGCTCAAAAGCAGTGGTGACCATCTGAGGAAGGTAACCAATAGATCTCCCCAGGCATTTCTGCTCCTCATTTAAGGCCGTTAAATGAGTGACTAATTCTCCTGCCTTAGCACCTGGAAAGGCCAAAAAAGTATCATCTTCCACATGTCTATCGTCAATACAATGAACATGTTTGGCTGTCGGAATGAATTCCGGTTTTAGGATATAGGTGGGAAGTTCGTAGATTTGCTCGTAAACGAAATTCTCTGCCTCCTCCTTGGTAAATGGTCTAATCTTGTCTTTATTTAGAAAGTTCATTGGTCTTTTTTTATCATACTCTCCCAGCCTTTATAAGCAAGCTATTCTACTAACAAGATGGTCTTTTTAGGTTTGATTTCGGCAAAACCACCAGTGATAGGGAACTCTTCTATATTCTGTCCGTTTCTGACCACGATCTCACCTGCTTTCAATTCAGAAATAAGAGGAACATGATTCTCTAAGACACTAATCTCACCTTCACGGGTAGGCAAGGTAATTACCTCGGCCTCTCCTTCGTAAACTATACTTTCCAATGAGTAAATATAGAGTTTCATATTATATGCTGGTCTCGCCCTCCAATTCTTTTCGGCCTTTTTCTAGATCTCTAGTTGAATCGGACATATAAATTTCAAATCTTAAAAGTTGTTTATTTAATGTAGGTAACCAACGAGCCTTAGAATTAATTTGACCCATTTTAATGGCTTTTCTAATATTCTCTATCATGGCCTTGCTGCCGTAGGCTAACATATCGTCTTCATGTACTTGAGCATTAAAGGAGTCATCTGTGGTACTTAAAATGGTTGCTATCTGCGCAATAAGGCCTCCTCGTTCTTCAGGGTCCGAGATCTCTATAAAATCGGCAATTTCCCAGCCATCATTTTCAAATTCTGATCTCGGGGATTCCATATTATTTATTTATTTCCTCAATACCGCCGACTAAGTAGAAATTTTGTTCGGGTATAGCATCGTGCTTGCCATCAATTATCTCTTTGAATCCGCGGATAGTTTCAGCTCGAGTCACAAATTTTCCAGGGCGGCCGGTGAATGGCTCGGCAACGAAAAATGGCTGTGAAAGGAATCTCTGAATTTTACGAGCGCGCTCCACCAGTAATTTGTCTTCATCAGAGAGCTCTTCAATACCTAGAATAGAAATAATATCTTGCAGGTCTTTGTAGCGCTGAATGATTCTCTGGACTTCTCGAGCCACTTGATAATGCTCTTCCCCCACAATATTTGGATCTAAGGCGTTAGAAATAGACTCTAAAGGATCAATAGCGGGGTAAATTCCAAGTTCAGTGAGAGCACGAGAGAGTACAATAGTGGAATCAAGATGGGCAAAAGTTGTGGCCGGTGCGGGGTCGGTAATATCGTCAGCGGGAACATAAACCGCTTGTACTGAAGTCACCGAACCTTTATTGGTGGAAGCGATTCTTTCTTGCAGGGCGCCCATTTCGGTTGCTAAGGTGGGCTGATAACCGGCGGCAGAGGGCATTCGTCCTAAAAGAGCGGAGACTTCTGAGCCAGCCTGAGTGAATCGGAAAATATTATCAATAAAGAGCAAAACATCCTTGCCTTCAGTGTCACGGAAGTATTCGGTCATAGTTAGGCCAGCAAGAGCCACTCTTAAGCGAGCTCCGGGCACCTCATTCATTTGGCCGAAGACTAAGGCAGTTTGATTTAAAACCCCAGATTCCTTCATCTCATTATATAGATCGTTTCCTTCACGAGTTCGCTCACCGACACCGGCGAATACAGAGTAGCCTTTGTGCACAGTAGCGACATTTCGAATAAGTTCTTGGAGAAGGACGGTTTTGCCTACTCCAGCGCCTCCGAAAAGGGCAATTTTTCCTCCTTTAATAAATGGGCAGATTAAATCGATTACTTTGATGCCTGTTTCAAAAATTTCTACTTTGGTTGATTGCTCAGTAAATTTGGGTGCGGGGCGGTGGATTGGCCAGCGGGGAGCGCTTGCGGGGGCGGCCGGGCCGCCATCAATTGGCTCGCCTAAAAGATTAAACATTCGCCCCAGAATATCCTTTCCGACTGGAACAGTAATGGGAGCGCCAGTACTCTTAACCGGAAGGCCTCTTTTCAATCCTTCTGTGGGACCCATAGAGACGGTACGAACCCGACTATTGCCTAAATGTTGAGCCACTTCTAAAATAAGTTTTTGATCAGCCCCTTCCACTTCGAGCGCATGGTAAATTTCAGGCACCGAATTCGTATCTGGGAATTCCACATCTACAACTGGCCCAATAATTTGAATGATTTTTCCTTCAGTTTTCATAATAATATTTATTTAAAATTTTGTGGGATTATCTCTGCGCCAAAGCCTCCGTGCCTGCGCTAATCTCTGTTAATTCTTTTGTAATCGCTCCCTGTCGAAGTTTGTTATAAGTAATCCCTAACTCATCAATTAATTCTAAGGCATTCTCCGAGGCATTCTTCATGGCAATCATTCGGGAGGAATGTTCAGAGGCATTGGCTTCTAGAATACTTTGATGAAGTTCAATACTGACCAATCGAGGCAGAAGATCTTCTAAAACATTAGGAGCGCTCGGTTCATATAAGTAGGAGATTTTTTCCTCTGGATTGTCGAGTGCTCGGTCGATTGCTTGAGGCATGCCAGCATAGAGGCCATGTTCAGGGATAATGTGCGCAGTAATTTCCTCCAAGGCTTTTACAGTTACAGGAAGAATTTTTCGAACTACCACAGTTTGTTTCAGGGCGGACAAGAAGTTAGTATAAACTAAAATTACTTCATCAAATTGTCCTTCCTGGTAACGCTCTAAAAGATATTTAGCGATGGGTAAAGTTTCAGACAAGGTAATGTAATCTCCCGCCTCATAAAATTCTTTAATAATGTTTTGACCGCGACGACTGAAAAAGTCGCGGCCTCTCCTTCCGATTGCCACAATTTCCACCGGAGCGGGGGAGTGATTTAAAATTTGCTGGCTCTTCCGCAAAACATTGCTGTTAAATGAGCCAGCCAAGCCCTTGTCCGAGGTGACCACTACTAAACAGATTTTCTTAACGGGTCGTTCCTTAATTAGATCAGACGAAACATCCTCTTCAGTGATGGCTCGCCGGACGTTTTTTAAAATTTCCAAAGCGGCCAAGGCGTAGGGACGAGCCTTAATTGCCCCTTGTTCACTTTTTCGCATTTTAACTGCCGAAACTGCCTGCATGGCTTTAGTAATTTGGCCAATATTTTTAGTGGCACGAATGCGGTTTTTAATTGTTCTACTAGTTGCCATAATTTTTAAGGTAATCCTCCACGGCCGCCTTTAGTTGGATTTGAATTTCCTCCGTTAATTCTTTTTTATCGCGCAAATCTTTTAAGACATTAGAATAATTATTATCCAAAAACTTCAAAAAATTTTGTTCAAAACTTGAGACCTGGTCGATATTAACTGAATCAATTAAGCCATTGGTAGCCACATAAATTGAGGCAACTTGTTTTTCGAAAGGCATATTGAGGTATTGAGGCTGCTTTAATATTTCCGTCAGTCGGCGCCCTCGATCAATCTTTATCCTAGTAGCACTGTCAAGATCTTGACCGAATTGAGCAAAGGCAGCTAGTTCTCTAAATTGAGCCAATTCCAAACGCAAGGTGCCAGCCACTTTTTTCATGGCCTTAGTTTGGGCTGCGGAACCCACGCGCGATACGGAAAGGCCGACGTTTACAGCCGGACGAATACCTTGATAAAAAAGTTCCGGCTCTAAATAGATTTGCCCGTCAGTAATGGAGATGACATTTGTCGGAACATAGGCAGAGATATCTCCAAGCTGCGTTTCAATGATTGGCAGAGCTGTCAGGGAGCCCCCGCCAAAGTCTTTATTTAGTTTAGCAGCCCGCTCTAATAGACGTGAATGTAAATAAAAGATATCTCCAGGATAGGCCTCGCGACCGGGCGGTCGGCGCAGAAGAAGAGAAATTTGGCGATAAGCCCAGGCATGTTTGGAGAGATCGTCATAAACTACCAGAGCGTCTTGCCCCTTTTCCATGAAATATTCCCCAATGGCGCAGCCGGCATAAGGAGCTAAATATTGGAGAGCGGCGGGCGCCGAGGCGCCCGCCGATACAACAATCGAATATTTCATTGCCCCACTTTGCTTCAACTTCTCCACAATCTGCGCCACCTTGGATTCCTTTTGCCCAATGGCCACGTAAATACAGATAGGAACGGTACCACCAGAATTTTCTCCCTGATTAATAATGGTATCAATAGCGATCGCCGTTTTACCTGTCTGGCGATCGCCAATTATTAACTCTCGTTGACCGCGACCAATAGGAATGGCTGCATCAATAGCTTTAATACCAGTCTGAAGGGGAGTATTAACCGATTGGCGAGTAATGACACCAGGAGCAATTCTCTCTAAAAGATAACTCTTCATCTTGCTCTGATCTAAAGCCGGTCCACCGTCAATAGGTTCTCCCAAGGCATTTATTACTCGACCAATTAGATTTTCGCCGACAGGAATAGAGAGAATATTTCCGGTTGCTTTTACTGTTTGTCCTTCTTTGATTTTTTCCGTACTACCGAGCACAATAGCTCCCACACTAGATTCTTCCAGGTTCAGGGTGAGCCCAAGAATTTTTCCTTCCTTCGTCTCAAATTCCAACATTTCCGAGTAACGTACTTCACTCAATCCTCGAATAATAGCTACGCCATCTCCAACACGGAGAACCTCTCCTACATTTGAAATAGTAGGCCCACTCTTAATATCGGCAATCTCTTTCTTAAGCTCATTTAAAATTGATTCAGTGTCTTTCATAAAAAATTAATTTTTAGTCAAAGCATTCTTAAGATTTTTAATTCGTGTTTGAAGGCTATTATCAATAACAGTGTCACCAATCTTAATCCTTAGGCCGCCTAATACGACGGGATCAATCATATTTCTTACCTCTGTATCCTTTCCAGCAATTTTTTTTGGCACCGATACAGAATTACTTTTTCTTTCCGTCACTTCCACTTTAATCTTATTTTGGTGATGATAAAGCGCTTGTTCGATGGCAAATAAAATTTCGTCTTCGTTTTTCAGATCGTTATTTTCTTCTAGAAGTTCGGCAAAGCTGCGAATAAATTTCTTATGTTCTGAGGCCGGCGTCCTCTCTAGAAAAGAGAGAAATATCTGGCTGTATTGCTTAGGGGAGTGAGACATATTATTTAAAAATTTCTGCATTCTCTCGAATAAGCTTCAAAGCCTCCTCCTTCAATCTTTCCTCAGATTCTTTAGAAATAAAGTCTCCGACGGTTTTTTCTACCGCAGCTGCCACTACCGATCCAATTTCATTCTTAATCTCCGCTCTAATCTGGGCTCTCTCTGCAGCTAAAACTTCTTCTCCTTCCTTTAGGATTTTCTCTACTTGATCTTCCGTTCTCTTCACTCCTTCATCTAGGAGACTCTTGGCGGAAGTTTCGGCGCGAACCACTATCGCTTGGGCCTCTTTTCTAGCGCTAGTTAAGATCGATTGTTTTTCTGATTCAATATCGGTCAGGCGAGTGTCTGCTAATTCTTCCTTTACTTTAGTTTCAGCAATCTCTCGGCGGCGTTTTTCTAAGACCTCTAAAACCGGAGCATAAACAAATCTTTTCAGGACATAGACTAAGATACCAAAATTAATTGCTTGGGCTAAAAGCAATTTCCAGTCAATACCAAGATTAGTGATTAAGGACTCCACCTCTAGGCTTATTTAACAAACTGAATAATCAGAGCTACCACCAAGGCATAAATTGCAATGGCTTCAGCGAAGACGATCGCCAAGATCATGGCCGTTTGAATACGAGGAGCAGCTTCTGGATTGCGGCCAATGGCTTCCATGGCCTTACCTGCTAGTAATCCAATACCAATGCCCGGTCCAATGGCTCCAAGACCAATGGCTAATCCGGCGGCAAGAGGAGCTAAATTCATATATTAGAAAAAATTATTGATAAAAAATGACCTCGTTTAGGGTCAGTGTCAATATATTACCTTAAAACGAATGAAAGCCCAAATTGTGACTAATTAATGATGAGCTTCTGTAGCCTGTGAGAGAAACATCATGGCTAAGACGGCGAAAATTAGGGCCTGAATGAAGCCAACAAAAATTTCCAGCGCTAAAAAGGGGACGGGAATGATATAGGGAACTAAAAAAACCATAATTGTCAGCAGAATTTCACCAGCAAAAATGTTACCGAATAGACGAAAAGTTAAAGAAATGATTTTGCCAAATTCGCTAATAATTTCTAAAAGACCGGTGAAGAAATCAATGGGTCCGGTTAAGCGAATAAATTTTTTTAGGTGGCCTTTTAGTCCAACAGAGATAAAGCCCACGACATGACTCATGGTTACTACGATTAAGGCGAGGGCTAAGGTCATATTAATATCAGAATTAACTGAGCGAAAAAACGGCACGAATACTTTTTGGCCTTCCTCTAGATGATAGAAACCTAAACTACCGACGCCAGGCAAAATTCCCAGCCAATTGGAGAGCAAGATGAAGAGAAAAATGGTTGCGACTACTGGAAAAAATTTAATGACACTTTCTCGACTGCCGGCTACTGTTTCTAAAAAATCAATTAGCTTTTCTAGGGCAAATTCCATTAGGTTTTGGAATTTGCCTGGCACTTTATTGTCGCGCTTGATGTGTCTTGAGAGAATTACGGCAATGACGATCAGCAATACTAAAACTAGCCACGAGGTTAAGAGAGCGTTTGTAACGGTGAGGCCGAGGATTTTAAAAAGTGGTTCAGCACTAATGGAAATATGCATAGTAGGGATTATTGGAGATATCCGATCATTTTTTTATAGACTAAGAAACTAGAAATGACAATTGATAAGATGACGCCAACTAAAATAAATAACGGGGAAGTATGGAAATGTTTGTCTACTAGACGGCCACCGAGAGCTAATAAAACAATAGGAATAGCAATGGTAAAACCGAGTTCAAAAACTAATGATATTAACTCAGATTTTGGCATTACACCCTTTAAATCAGGCAATTTCTCTTTTTCCACGAGTGGTAGTATAACATGAGGAGAATGAAGGTTGAACTTTTAGAAGCTTCTCTGCATTTAGTTCCTCAGATAAAGCGTGGAATAGAATTCTTAAAAAAAGAAGGAGTGTTGTCGAGTACTACGAAGACTACCGATCGAATACACAAACTATCTTCCAAGAAATGTTTAAAGTATGGCTTCCATAGTTATAATCAAGCAGAAAGGGCAATTATTCGGAAATTTTGGCGAGAATATTATGGCCACTTTCTCCCCCTGTTTCCTAGATATCCAGGGTCAGTTCGCTGACCTTGTTTTTATTTTCAAGTAGCTATAATAGATTAATGGGTAATTTTAAAATTTTTACAAAATTTAAACCGGCTGGCGATCAACCAAAAGCCATTGAACAACTGCTCGATGGAGTGGAAAAAGGTTATCGACATCAGACCCTTTTAGGAGTCACCGGTTCAGGAAAAACATTTACAGCGGCTAATATTATTGCCACGGTGCAAAAGCCTACTCTGGTTATTGCTCACAATAAAACTTTAGCGGCTCAGCTCGCTCAAGAATATCGGGAATTTTTCCCAGACAACGCTGTCCACTATTTCGTCTCGTATTACGACTTCTATCAGCCCGAGGCCTATCTCCCTGTTACCGATACTTATATTGAAAAGGAAGCGCAAATTAATGAGGAAATTGAGCGCCTGCGGCATGCTTCCACGCAGGCGCTCCTCACTCGACGCGACGTCATTATCGTCGCGTCGGTCTCCTGTATTTATGGTCTGGGCTCACCCGTAGAATACGAAAAGGTAAATCTCCGCCTTCAAAAGGGAACTGCCGGGGATCGAGCTGATCTCATTCGAAAGTTTATTCACATTTATTTTGATCGCACCAATGCTGATCTTTCGCCAGGTCAATTCCGGGCTCTGGGCAATTCAATTGAAATCATGCCAGTAAATGAAAGAATCATTTATAAGATTGATCTACTCGAGGGCAAGATTCACAACATTCTCAAAATTGATGCCATTACTCGCACGATTATAGAAGAGGTAGAAGTATTTTTTCTTTTTCCGGCAAAACATTTCGTTACCCCCGAGGGTGAGCGTCAGAGAGCCATTGAGGATATTAAAGCAGAATTAGAAGAGCGCTTAGCTTTTTTTCAAAAAGAAGGAAAATTGTTGGAGTTCGAAAGACTGAAGCGTCGTACTAATTATGATCTGGCTCTTATTCGAGAAATTGGTTATTGCAATGGCATTGAAAATTATTCCCGCCATTTTTCTGGCAAGAAAGAGGGGGAAGCACCCGATACCTTGCTCTCATATTTTCCTCGCAAGAAAGATGGCAGTGCCGACTTTCTGACTATTATTGATGAGTCTCACGTTACCGTTCCTCAAATTGGGGGTATGTTTGCCGGCGATGCTTCACGAAAGCAAAATTTAGTGGATCACGGTTTTCGCTTGCCGAGCGCTCGTGATAACCGCCCGCTAAAATTTCAGGAATTTGATGAAAGAATTGGTCAGACTATTTACACCTCCGCCACTCCCGGAAAGTACGAGATGGAGCATAGTTCTCAGGTAGTCCAGCAGGTTATTAGACCGACCGGTCTTGTGGATCCACGGATTGAAGTAAAACCGGTGGTGGAGAAAGGGAAATATAAAGGCCAGATTCAAGATTTCATTGAACAAGCTGAAGTGGAGATAAAAAATGGACATCGTGTTATCGGCACTACCCTGACTAAAAAGATGGCCGAAGATCTCAGTGAATATTTAAAAGAGAAGAAGATTAAGGCTGAATATCTTCATAGTGAAATCGTAACTCTGGATCGTATTCAGATTCTAACTGAATTTAGAAGAGGGAAGTTTGACATATTAATTGGCGTTAATCTTTTGCGTGAAGGATTGGATTTGCCCGAAGTGACACTCATTGGTATTTTAGATGCTGATAAAGAAGGATTCTTACGCTCGGAGACTGCACTTATTCAAACTATCGGCCGCGCCGCCCGTAATACTGAAGGACGAGTGATTCTTTATGCGGACAATATGACGGGCTCAATGGAGAAAGCTATTTCTGAAACTAAACGCCGCCGAGAATTACAAACGGCTTACAATACAGCGAACGGCATTACGCCACAGACAATCATTAAAAATATAAAAGACATTACTGAACAGATTCAGAGTGAGCACCAACGCACACTAAAGATGCTCCTCCAATTTGATGAGGCACGTTTCCAAAAGAATCCTAAAAAATTGATTGAGGAAAAGCAAAAACAAATGAATGATGCAGTAAAAGTCTTGGATTTCGAAACGGCAGCGATATTACGCGACGAGATTCGAGAACTTTTGCTAAAGGCAGAAGGCAAGACTTCTAAAACAAAGCCAAAAAAATAAAAAAAAGACCGGGTGTCACACTTGCGTGCAACACCCGGCAATCATACCTCGACCCAAAAAATTCCATCACTACGCCACGGGTCGGTGTGGGGCGAGTGTCGCTACGTCTGTCGCAACTTGTCTTTAGTGCCGCATTGCGCTTTCGCACCTCGGCTAGCTGTTAATCGCAGATTAAGCTTCTCTGCAACTTGAGATAATGAATTATCTCCATCCTAATTTTAAACTTCAGTATATCGATCCCGGGCACCATCCTTTTTGTAGATTTTTATCGGCCGGTAGAAATACTGATATTCATATGACTCTATAAGAGTAATATAAATAGGATTTAAGAAACCAGTTATATTGTCAGACGTTACCGTCAGACTTTGTGCTTGGGTGAATACCAATCTGCGCCCGTCGGTGCAGAGATGGTCAGCTAGGAAGCTTAGGATTCGGGGTTCAGAACTCTCTTTACCCGCCATGCCTTTTACCACACCTGCACAGGACGCGCTTAGCATCCCAAGTTGCGTATTATTCCTTTTGCGAAGAACTCATCAACTAGAACTATTATATCAAACTCTTAAGAAAAGTCAAGTTAAAAAATAAAGAGAAAACGCGTGTACCTTTCGATACACGCGTTTAAATTTGCCCGGCTGTGGCGCCTTAGATCTTCGGTATTGCCGAGTCATCCTTAGAAGATCTTCACCTAAGTCTTTTCGAAACGACGGTGAGTTCGTCCCGCTGGCTGTTGTTGTCTTGGTTAGAGCTTCCTCCTTGCCTCGACAACTTAATTACAGAGTATTTTCATACTAAATGCTGTCAGATTTTACGCTAAACAAACATCTCTGTAACTTGTTACGCTAATTTCTTGCGTAACCATTCTCAATTTCTCGCTTCCGATCTCGAACCGCTTAAGGTTGGGGACTGGTTTCGCCGTAAGGAACGGCTAGGATTGAGATCCGCTAATTCTTCTTTGTTTTGCAGCTTTGTCTGCTAACTCCGAAGAAATTGTGCTTTGGTGGTTAGGCTCTGCAGGATCAGTGCAGCGCCTGGATAGCCAGAAAGCTTGGAGGAAGGCTGTTAAACGTTCCTGAGGAATATAAATACTCCTTTCAAGCGACACCTGCACTAGGGTACTTCAGATCCGAGGTTTCCCTCTTACTGGGCCCTAAAGCCTAACAATGCGTTTTGAAGGTACTGTTGCTGGTGAGTACTTTAACAGAATGAATCGACCCGTCAACTATTCAACATAGTGGGAGTCGAAAAGCCAAAAAGGTCAAATTCTTTACATTTTATTCAAGGTAAATATAATAGTCTCATCATAATAAAATATATCGCGCCAATGGCGGGTTATTTCTGTTTATGTAGGGTGATGGGAAAGTCTCTTCAGGAGTTGTGAGCTCGCTTTAAAATTCAAGCGAAGAATATTCTAACGAAGTTAGACTTCGTTAATTAAATGGAATGCCAAAATCAAACGATAAAAATCAAGAAGACAAAATAATAGTTCGAGGTGCTCGCACTCACAACCTTAAGAACATTACGGTGGAAATGCCGCGCAATAAAATGGTAGTCATTACCGGGCTTTCCGGTTCCGGAAAATCCTCGCTTGCTTTCGACACTATCTTTGCCGAGGGTCAACGACGCTATATAGAATCGCTCTCTTCTTATGCTCGACAATTTCTCCGTCAGCTACAAAAGCCAGATGTTGACGAGATTGTTGGTCTTTCCCCGGCCATTTCCATTGATCAGAAGTCACGTTCAAATAATCCGCGCTCTACAGTGGCTACTATTACGGAAATTTACGATTATTTACGAATTCTTTATGCGCGGATAGGGCGGCCGCACTGTCTAATCTGCGGCCGTGAAATTAAGAAACTTTCCAAAGAAGAAATTTTGGAAACTATCTTTAATACCGTTAGCAAGATCGACACTACAAAGGCTGATAAAAAAATAATGGGCGTGGCCTATAATGATTTAAAATTCACCATCCTTTCTCCATTAATTGTTGGGCGCAAAGGAGAATATTATCAGTTACTCTACGATCTGTTAGGAAAAGGTTATGAAAAGGTGCGCGTTGATGGACAGATTAAAAGTCTCCGTGCCCAAATTATTCTCTCCAAAAATAAGAAACACGACATTGACGTAATTGTTGATGAATTTTTCATTTCCGAAATGCACAGTAAGGATAAAAATGTTCAAGCTAGTTTTCATGAACGACTAAATGAAGCTATTGAACGCGCCCTGGAAGAATCGGAGGGATTGCTTCGAATTGACGCTCTAGGAGAAGATCATCTCATCTCCTCTAAATTCATGTGCCCTTTTGATGGTTTTTCCTTTCCCGAAATTGAGCCGAGACTTTTCTCCTTCAACTCACCCTATGGGGCTTGTCCTGAATGTAATGGGTTGGGTACCAGATATTTCTTTAGCAATGAGCAGTGTCCCGTTTGTAAGGGAGCACGCCTTCGCCCAGAAGCACTTCATGTTTTTTTAGGTGAGCGCAAAGTTAATGTGGTGACGCTAACGGCGATGTCTATTAAAGAGGCCCTACAATTTTTCAGTCATTTAAAATTATCGGCGAAAGAGAAAGAAATTTCTAAAGTAGTGGTTAAAGAAATTGAAGCTCGGCTGAACTTCATGAATAACGTCGGCATTGACTACTTAACCTTGGATAGAAAAGCTAATACGCTTTCCGGAGGGGAGGCTCAAAGAATCCGCCTTGCCTCGCAGCTCGGGTCTGGGCTAGTGGGAGCGCTGTATGTTCTGGACGAACCGACAATCGGACTCCATCAACGTGATAATGATCGCCTAATTAAAACTCTGCTTAATTTACGAGACACCGGTAATACCATTATCGTGGTTGAACACGATGAAGATACTATTTATTCTGCCGATTACATTATAGATATTGGCCCCGGAGCCGGTGTTCACGGAGGAGAAGTAGTAGTTTCCGGATATTTAGACGATCTCCTAACTGCTAAGACCAATAAAAGTGGTTCGCTTACTTTGGACTATTTGCGGGGCGACGCCCGGATTGAAATTCCAGAAAATCGTCGAACGGCGGAGAAAGGGAAGATTGTCATTCGCGGTGGAAATGTTTTCAACATCAAAAATCTAAACGTAGATATTCCGCTTGGTAAGTTAATTATGATTACCGGTGTCTCTGGCTCGGGCAAATCTTCATTCATGTATGAAATTATCTACGAAAATTTGCGCGCCCGCTTGGAACGCAAGTATCGTTCTGCCGAAACTCACCATGCCGCCAGCTTCACTGGCACGGAGTATCTCGGGCGCGCCATCTTGATTGATCAATCTGCTATTGGACGCACCCCGCGCTCCAACCCCGCTACCTATACAGGCGCTTTTACTCATATCCGCGATATGTTTGCCACTACTCCGGAGGCCCGCGCTCGTGGCTGGAAAGCCAACCGTTTCTCCTTCAACGTTAAAGGCGGCCGTTGCGAAACCTGCCAAGGCAACGGCCTGATCGAAGTAGAAATGCATTTCCTACCCACCGTTTATGTCACTTGTGATGTCTGCAACGGTAAGCGCTTCATGAAGGAAACTCTGGAAGTAAAATATAAGAAGAAAAATATTTATGACATCCTAGAAATGACGGTAGAAGAAGCGCTAAAATTCTTCGAAGATATTCCCTCTATTTATGATCGTCTGCGTACGCTGGACGAAGTAGGCCTCGGCTATTTAAAACTCGGCCAATCCGCCACTACGCTTTCCGGTGGTGAAGCTCAGCGAGTAAAAATTTCCGCTGAGCTCTACCGTCCACATTTGCAAAAAACTATTTATCTTTTGGATGAGCCAACCATCGGCCTTCACTATGAGGATGTGAAAAAGTTAATTCAGATTTTGCAGAAGTTAGTAGAACGAGGCAACACGGTCATGGTCATTGAACATAACATGGACATGATTAAGTGTGCCGATTATGTAATTGATATTGGGCCCGAAGGGGGAATCGGCGGCGGGTCGCTGGTGGCAAAGGGCACTCCAGAAGAAGTGGCGAATAATGATAAAAGTTACACGGGTGATTATTTGAGAAAAGTGCTGAAGAGAAAATAAAAAGTGAAGGCATAACCTTCACCGCCAAAAATTAACGAAAAAATCGGAAAAGGACCTTTTTCTTACCATCCTTAGTTATCTCACCCGTTACGAGTTCTAAATCATGTAATCTAGCAAGTCCTCTTAGAAACGCCTCTACCCCATAGGAGTCCTGATAGGGCATCGCAAGCGTTTGATGAAAATCTATTTCATATTGATAGTAAAGTGGAAATTCTTCTCCATCTTTCTGACGAAAAAATCCAAGGAGAAAATCTCCTTTCTCGTCTCTGTTAAGTGGCCAAATTGCGTAATCATCAGGCTCCAAGGTTGTTTCGGCAAAACGCCCCGTAATAACCATTCGTAGATTCATAAGTGTGTTTTCTATATTTTATATTAGAATTAAAATCTAAAATGTCAATTAAATTAGTCCAACTAAAAAAACTACCGGACGAACCTGGTGTCTACTTCTTTAAAAAGGGAAAGGAGGTACTTTACATTGGCAAAGCCACATCGCTGCGAGATCGAGTGCGCAGTTACTTAGGGAAGGATTTACGGCTGACTCGAGGACCACTAATAGTAGACATGATGGAGAAGGCGACAGAGGTGGATTTTTGTCAGACCGACTCAGTGTTGGAAGCTTTGATTTTAGAAGGGAGCCTTATTCAAAAACACCAACCTTATTACAATACAGATGCTAAAGATAATAAAAGTTACAATTACGTAGTTATAACTCAAGAAGATTTTCCGCGAATTCGTCTAGTGCGCGAACATAGCTTTCACGTTAATCCTGAATATGCGCTTGGCGATCTAGAAGCAAAATATATTTTCGGTCCATACCCCCACGGCTTGCAGTTGAAAGAAGCGATGAAAATTATTCGTCGCCTTTTTCCCTATCGCGACGATAAATGTCGTCCCGCGCCAGAACAAAAGGCGCGGGCCAAAGATCCCGATACAAAAATTCCTCGCCCATGCTTTAATCGCCAGATCGGCCTTTGCCCGGGTGTCTGCACCGGAGAGGTAAGCAAAAAAGATTACGCACGCACCATTAACCATTTGCGTTTATTTTTCCAAGGCAAGAAGACTCAACTAGTAAAGCAATTGGAAAAAGATATGCGAACCTACGCTAAATCACAGGAATTTGAACGGGCCAGTCAATTAAAAAAGACCATATACGCCCTTAATCATATTCAGGATGTTTCGCTCATTAAAGCTCCGCGAGATACAGGGGATGTGGTTTATGACCGCCCCTTTCGCATGGAAGCCTACGACGTTGCTCATCACGGAGGAAAAGATACCACAGGAGTAATGGTAGTTTCAGAAAATCGTGAGATTAAACAAGCCGATTATCGCATGTTTAAGATTCGCGGCAATAAAGGAGTAAATGATATTGCTTCTCTAAAGGAAATTTTAGTTCGTCGATTCAATCATCCGGAATGGCTTTGGCCGGACGTTATTGTAGTTGATGGCAGCTCTGCCCAATTAAATGCTGCCGAGGAAATTTTAGAAGTTATAAAGAATAGGGAAGAGAATAGAGTTAATTATTCAATTAAATTGGTGGCGGTCGTCAAGGACGACCGCCACAAACCCGAACGACTTATTGGTGATGAAAAGATCGCTCGCGAATACCAGAAAGAAATTTTGTTGCTAAATAGTGAAGCTCACCGCTTTACTCTTAAATATCATAAGAAACTTAGACAGAAAAATTTCTTATAGATGATATAATTTTCTTCATGAGCAAACAACGAATTGGTGTTCTTCGCGGCGGTCCATCTTCGGAATACGAAGTATCACTGAAAAGTGGCGCCAGTGTTTTGAAAAATCTCTCAGATAAATATCAACCCATTGACATCTTTATTGACAAAGAGGGCACCTGGCATATTGAAGGCATTCCACATCGACCAGAACAAGTCTTTAAAAAAGTAGAAATTATCTTCAACGCGCTACATGGTGAATACGGCGAAGATGGAAAGGTCCAACAGATTTTAGAAACGCACAACGTACCGTTTAATGGTTCCGGCTCATTGTCTTCTGCCCTAGCTATGAATAAAGTCACCGCTAAGAAAATTTATGCCCGAGAGGGAATTAAGACCCCGTATTTTAAAGTGGTGAAAATTTCACCGGAGGATGATTTAAATGAAGTGGCTTTAGGAATATTTCAGAGCTTTCCATTTCCAGTAATAATTAAACCTGTAGGCGCCGGTTCTTCCGTCGGAGTTTCATTGGTGAAAAGTTATGAAGAACTATTGAAAACTATTAGTGAGGCGGCTTTAAAATTTTCTGAGCTTTTAATTGAAGAATATATTCAAGGACGGGAAGCAACAGTGGGAGTGATAGATAATTTCCGCAACCAAGCGATTTACTCACTTCCAGTCATTGAAATCCGACCTCCGCAAGAAAAAGATTTTTTTGATTTAGAGGCAAAGTATAGTGGAAAATCCGAGGAAATTTGTCCGGGGAATTTTAGTTTGGAAGAAAAGAAAGAATTAGAGCATTTGGCCGCTCGGGCTCATCAAGCTCTAGGACTCCGTCATTATTCTCGGTCTGATTTCATTGTTCACCCACGCAGAGGGATTTATATTCTAGAAACTAATACCTTGCCGGGATTGACTGAGGAATCACTTTTTCCGAAAGCTTTACAGGCAGTTGGCTCAAGTTTGCCGGAATTTTTGGAGCATGTGATCACTATTGCAATGACAAAGAGTTAGGTTAATATTGGGAAAGAAATATATGAAAAGTACGCAAACTTCTGGTTATGAGCGAGCCTGGCCATACAGCTGGCAACCAACATTACCAGCTAATCATCGACTCACCCAGCAAGAAGTTCGAGTGATAGCTAGGGGATTGAAAAGAAAAAATCAAGTTCCAACTATGCGGACAGTTCTTACTGAGCAATAACGAATGGAATCCAAACCACACCCGGATCCTGAATGTTCCTGCAGTGAATGTCTCGAATGGCTAAATAAAAATATTGACTGGGCCGGTGCCCAAGCAGACAGGATGGCGGCCTATGAAAAAAGCTCCGACGACGCTATGGCTAAAGCTCTCGACCGAATCCCTTAATGGGAGTTTGAGTTAGAGAGTTTTTTAATTTATGTAGCATCCGAGAGGAAGACATGACAGAACTGTGTGCTACATACCTTCGAGTCTAGTTGGTTTAGTGCCATAGAGTTATTCTCACTCTTGAATGGTGTGGTCACAAGTATTTTTCCTGACGGGATCCGAGAGGAAAATATTATGAGAGGATTCGGTCACGAATAATTTTCTGGTGACGTTACCCGAGAGGAAAATACGACATGACCGCGTGCCACATACTTTCGCGGGGAGTTGCCTTGTTGCCATAGAATTATTCTCCCCCTATGACGGGGTTCGAATCCTCGTAGCGCCGACCAAAATAAAAACCGGCAGCAAGCCGGCTTTATTTTGGTTGTGGACCCGAGAGGATTCGAACCCCCCACCCCCTCAGTGCAAATGAGGTGCTCTACCAAATGAGCTACGGGCCCTTCAGGGCAAATAATACTAGCTATTAGAGAAAAATCAATTTTCTATTGCTATAATAGTCCAAATGGAAAAGATAATTCATCTATCAGATTTACATTTCGGAAAATTTGATCCGGAAACCTTACCTATATTGCTGGAGACTATCCGCTCGATTAAACCGGCCTTGGTCATTATATCTGGCGACTTCACTCAACGAGCACGAGTGACAGAATATAAAGAGGCAAGAAATTTTCTGAATTTACTGAAGAAAGAAAAAATTGCTTATTTTGTAACGCCAGGCAATCACGACATTCAACCGATTTATCGACCATTCTTTAGAATGCTGCGTCCCTATAGCCGATTTAAAAAATACATTTCCCCGGATCTAGATAGTTTTTACATGGATGATAAATTTTTAATTGCTGGAATTAATACGGTCAAGAGACGCTTGCCAGTAAAAGGGCGAGTGAGCAGTAGACAATTGCGCAAAGTAGTAGAGTGGCTTTCTGGATTTAAAGATAATCGAGTGAGGATTGTTGTCACTCATCATCCAATCTATCACTCTCGATTAATTTGGCCCCGAAAGATGATCTCTCGATCATATAAATTAGTAGAGCGGCTCGGGCAACAGAAAGTGGATATTTTTCTTTCCGGACATCATCACCTCACTTCCAGTGCTAATTTTGCCCAACATCATAGTATAGAGGGGAGAAGAGCGGTCTTTATTCAAGCCGGCACAGTTTCGAAGCGACTTCGCGGAGAGTCGGCTTCCTTTAATGTTTTGTCGATCAATAAGCCGGAAATTAAAATAGAGGTTTATGGATGGAATTCTGAGAACAAAAAATTTGAAGTAAGAGAATCAAAGGTTGAATTCATTGGTCAATAATGGTCATTGGAGTGATAGAATGATGAGAATGAAAACGGGAAGAGTTATGAATAGTTTTAAATATGCTTATCAGGGTTTTAGATTTGTCTGGAAAGAAGAAAGTAATTTTCGAATTCAGACAGTGGTTGCGGCCGTCGCCTTGGCGACGGCCGCCCTCCTCCATTTTTCCTATTTAGAATTCATTGTAGTTATTTTAGCCATTACCTTAGTGCTCGCCGCTGAGGCCATCAATACCGTTTTAGAGGATGCTTTAAACAAACTTGAGCCCAGGCACGATCCAATTATCGCTAAAATAAAAGATATTTGCGCCTTTTTCGTTACTCTCACTGCCATTGGCGCTAGCGTAATTGGTTTCATCCTTCTCGCTCACCACTTAATCTAGACTTGTTCGGATTTTGTGTTAAGGTCATTCCCATGACTGAAAACACTGAAATGCCTACGCTTAAAAAAGAATCATTCTTCCGCAAATGGGGGAGCTTAGTAGTACTCTCTTTAGGCTTGGCCATTATAATCATCGACACCACCATTTTAAATGTTTCTTTTTCCACCATTCTAAAAGATCTTCATACCGATATTCAAAGTATGCAATGGGTTATTACTGCCTATGCTTTAATGCTCACTGCCTTCACCATTACCGGCGGCCGCTTTGGAGACATTTATGGAAAGAAAAAGATGTTTATGCTCGGGGCAATTATTTTTGCCGTCGGATCATTCGTTGCTTCTGTAAGTCCTACGGTGGGCTGGCTAATTGTAGGCGAATCAATCATTGAAGGAATTGGGGCGGCTTTAATGTTACCTGCCACCGCCTCCTTACTTCTAACTAACTTTACTGGACGTGATCGCGCAGTAGCTTTTGGGGTCTGGGGAGGAGTAGCCGCCGCCTCTTCGGCCATTGGCCCAATTATCGGCGGTTTCTTAACTACAAATTACAGCTGGCGCTGGGCTTTCCGAGTAAATCTTTTTGTAGTGCTGTTATTGCTTTGCGGCTCGTATCTAATTAAAAGTACTCGTCGAAAAGAAGATCGTGAGAAGACTTCCAAACTCGATGAAGTAGGAATTATTTTATCTGTCGTTGGTCTCCTTGCAATTGTTTTCGGCATTATTGAGTCTTCTACATATGGGTGGCTTCATGCTAAAAAAGTCTTTGCCATCGGCAATCATTATTTTCCTTTGGATGGAAATACCTCAATTGTCTTGCCTTCAATTATTTACGGCGTGTTTGTATTAGCTCTCTTCTTTTGGTGGGAGAGATATACAGAACGAAAAGGAAATGTTCCTTTAGTATCAATGTCCATTTTCAAAAATAGACAATTTACATCGGGAGCTCTGACTACAGCCGCCATGACTATGAGCTTTTCCGGAATATTATTTTCCGTACCAATTTTTCTTCAGGCCGTCCGACATTTAGACGCCCTTCATACCGGTCTGGCACTTTTACCTATGTCCCTTGGCATATTAATTACTGCTCCTCTTTCCGCTTACTTAGGCCATTACGTCCGGCCGAAACGCCTTGTTCAACTGGGGTTCATTATTAATATTATCGGTCTTTCAATTCTGTATTTAAGTCTTGGCGTAAATGCCACCGTCTGGACATTGGCTCCCGGCCTAGCTGTGTTCGGATTGGGAATGGGCTTTATTTTTTCTCAGCTCAATAATCTGACTCTTTCGGCAGTTCCAATTAACGAAGGCGGCGAAGCCGCCGGTCTGAATAATACTTTACGACAGTTAGGCCAAACCCTCGGTTCTGCCATTGTGGGCGCAGTACTCATCTCCAGTTTAGGCGCCAATCTAAACAGTGGAATTAATACTAGCCGAGTTCTACCGGCCGAAGCAAAAGCTCAAATTGCTCAGGCTATTTCCGCCCAAACATCTCAAGTAGAATTTGGAACAGCACGAGTAGGA
This sequence comes from Minisyncoccia bacterium, assembly GCA_038215155.1. Lineage (GTDB taxonomy): Bacteria > Patescibacteriota > Minisyncoccia > Phycocordibacterales > CAJBRS01 > JADGRH01. The sequence goes on along the minus strand of JBBQRF010000001.1, from coordinate 123,489 downwards.
GAAAACCTACCTCAAAATATTCAAAAGGAAATTACTTCAATTACGGCTCAAGCAACAGTAGACAGTAATCGCGAAGCCTTAGTTTATTCCATTCTTTTTACCTTATGGGCTTTTGTCCTTTCTTTCAGCCTACCAAATGTCAATTTAATTGAAGGAAATAAATCAGAAGCTGCTCACTAGATTTAATCTATTTGAGAAATTGCTCCACATTTTTTACATGCTCTTCATAAGTTTTGGCGCAGTGAATCTGCCGATTGTTGTCGTGTAAATAAAATATGCAATCTGTACTTTCGGGATTAAAAGCGGCGTTAATGGCCGCTAAACTAGGATTGGAAATAGCGGAGGGAGGCAGCCCCTCATTCTTATAGGTATTGTAAGGAGAATTAATTTTCTTATCTGCCGGCACCACTCTTGGCCACCAGCCGTTTTGATCGTTGCCTTTAGCGTATTGAAGAGTAGCATCAATATCTAATTCCATTCCCTGAAATATACGATTCCAAATTATTCCGGAAATTAAATTCATATCTTGCGGCCCGGCCGCCTCGCGCTGAATAATCGAGGCAATCTTCACTGCTGTATCAACGTTAATGATTCTCTTGCGCGATAGGGTAGTAGTTGTCGGCACGACGGCCTCGTTAAATTTATTAATCATCTGTTGGCTAACAGCACCACCGCTATCGTTTATTGATACTAAGTATGTACCAGGAAAATAATGACCCTCTAGGTTCTTACCTCCTCTAGCCCCGCCCAATAAAAATTCTTTTTTGTCCGTTTCATTCCAGGCGAGAAGATTGCCGTATATATCGGCAATCTGTTCCTTTCGGAGGCCGGGAGTAATTCTGACCACTCTGATAAATGGATTAGCTAAATTTTGATAAGTCTCCGATAAGGTGGCGCCACTAAAGATAAAATAGGAGAAACGCGCCACCACAAAGAGGAGAATAAGCGGAATAATAAACCAGAGAGCGGCGAAGCGATTTTTAGTTGATGGGGTTGGCAAAGTCCACTATATTATATAGTATTAGGGCTCACCGAAAAAGTTATGACTCCTTCTTACAGTCAAACGCGTAAAAATTTCCCCCTTAGCAAATGGATAATTTTTAAACGCCTCGTTCAAGGTACCATTCTGCTAATTTTTCTTATTCTAATTTTGTATTTCTCCGGAATTTTTGCCTTGGATTTGAATTTTAACCTTACTTCCCAAATCGTTGGGTCGCTTATACTAGTCATCATTCTAATCGGCTATTTTTATCAACGAGCTAACTTCAGCTCCTTTTATTATGACGTTACCGACGATTACTTACTAATTAAAAGTGACCCCATTTTCCCTCGAGAAGTGACCATTCCGTATGACCGCATACTTTCCGTTACTATTGATCGAGATATTTTTGACATGCTCTTAGGGTTATGGGATCTCCACATCAATACCACTACCTCTGTTTTTTTAGGAATGGAGGCGCATATCGATGGTTTGACCAGGGAAACAGCTAACGGCCTTCAGGGCCTAATTATGGCGAAAATGAAGGATAATGGGGTAAAATCTAAATAAGAAAGGTTGTAAGAAAAGGGGAGTTTTAGCGTCATTATTTATGGTCAAAAACAGTAAAAAAGAAGAGTTTAAGGAGGCATACAATCAATATGGCGATGCCATATTCCGATACTGCTTTTATAAAACTTCTAATAGGGAAAAATCCTTAGATTTGGTACAAGATACATTTGCCAAAACTTGGGAATACTTATTAAAAGGAAAAGAGATTGGCAACCTTAAAGCTTTTTTATACAGAACCGCCAACAACCTCATCATTGATTATTTTCGCAAAAAGAAAATGGTTTCACTTGATGAATTGGAAGAGGCCGGATTTGATCCCGGATTTGATAAACGCGACCAAATGTTTAACCAGTTTGATGGGGAGATTGCCTTTAAGGCAGTCGAATCAATCGAACCAATATATAAGGATGTCATTATTATGCGCTATGTTGAAGAGTTAACCATTAAAGAGATCGCCAAAATTTTAAATGAGAAAGAAAATAATATTTCCGTTCGATTGCATCGTGGAATGGAGAAATTGAGAGATATATTAAGTGACCAAGAAAAACAAATAAATGAATGATCAATTTAAAAAATATATAGAAGAAGCTCAAAAAGTTTCTATGTCTGCTACAGAAAAGCAGAATATTTGGAATTTCTTGGAAACAATTACGGATGCTCCGGTGGCGCCTCAAAGCACTTTTACTTTAATTAAATCTCCCTACATTTATTTTATTGCCCGTCAGAAAGTCCTAGTGTTGACGATACTAGCTTTATTTATTGTTACTTTTGGCACCTCTTTTGCTTCGGAGAAATCTTTACCAGGGGATTTACTCTATCCTTTTAAAATAAAAGTGACGGAGAAAGTTGCTGGTTTCTTCGCCACTACTCCACAGGCTCGTGCTAGTCACGAAGCACAAATTGCCATCAATAGAGTGGAAGAAGCGGAAATATTAGGAGCGGAAGGCAGACTGGATTCATCCACTCAGGCCGATCTACAAGATGATTTCACCGCTCATGTGGAAAATATTCACGCTCTCATCATTACAGCTCCAAAAGGAGGAGCAGATATAGTGGCTCAAGATCTTCACAATAAATTAGAAATTCACAAAAATATTTTAGCGGAGATAGCAAAAAATGGGTCCACCGGAGATAGCTCGGATTTAAATGCTCTGGCCGCTCATATTGAACTTGTTATTAATAGCAAAGGCACCGCTACAGCTGACGCGGATCCACTTATTAGCTCTGGCGCTGAGATTAATGCCTCTTCCTCTATTTGGACAATTTTTCAATTCTCCGCTGTTAATGAAGATTCAGCTAGAACGAGAATTGATCGTAACGACAGAAGAATTAGCGATCTGGAAAACATTCTTCGATCTGGCAAGGCAGGGGAGGCAGCTACCCTTAAAGTAAAAAATCAGATTACTTTGGCAACAAATCTTCAGTCAGAGGCTAAAATAAAATTAAATGAAGGAAATTTTGAGGAGGCTTTCTCCATTGCCTCAAAAGCTACAGAGATTCTTGGTAATTCTCATAAATACTTAGAGACGCAAATTCAAATTAAACCCATTGAGAAAATCATAAATATTAAAACTGGCAGGCCATTAAAAGTGCAAGAGTTAGATGATGTCAGTACGAATGCCGAGCCACCAAACGTCAACACAAATAACGACAGTTCAAAAGCCGCTCCGGGAGGAGGGGCTTCGTCGGTTAAGGAGTTCAACGTCTCGAACACGCCGAACGTGTCCAATCTCACGAAGGTGGAGGCTTCATTAGGAGCACCAGCACCAGCACCAGTATCGGTTTCGATTCCTCCTGGTCCAATTCCTCCAGGCATTTGATAGAATTGAAAAATGAAGCAACCAGTCGCCCACAAAATGCCTGCATGTTTTGTCATATTTGGTATTACTGGCGACTTGGCTCAGAAGAAACTTCTACCAGCTCTTTTTCAACTATATAAACATGGCAAATTACCTAATAAATTTAAAGTAGTGGGGTATTCACGCCGCCAGATCAGGCGGCGTGAATTTGTTGCTTATTTAAAAAAGAGCCTAAAGAATGTCGGCAAAATTGCGCCAAAAGATTTTAGCAATTTTGCCTCTCACATAATTTATATTCAAGGTCACTTTGAACCATTGGGCGACTATAAGCGTTTGGGATCCACCCTATCTTCAATTGATGAGATTGAATTCAAAGAATGTAGCAATAAACTTTTTTATCTAGCAGTGCCACCTAAGTGGTACGGTTTAATTGCAACCAATTTATCAAATTCGGGTTTAACCATTCCGTGTGGAGGCAAAGATGGCTGGACCCGCGTACTAATAGAAAAACCATTCGGCAAAGATATTGAGACTTCACGAAAATTAAATTTGCTTCTTGGCAAACTTTTTAAGGAGGAACAAATCTACCGTATCGATCACTATTTAGGCAAAGAAGCCTCTAGTAAAATACTAGATTTTCGATTTAAAAAAGGTAAATGGGAAAAGTATTGGAATGACAAATATATTAAACAAATTGAAGTAAGGCTTTTGGAGAGTAAGGATATTAATCATCGCGGGGCTTTTTACGACCAAATCGGTGCTTTACGAGACGTCGGTCAAAACCATCTCCTTCAAATGTTGGCACTTACTGTCATGGAAAAGCCACAAACTTATCAACCGAACGAAATCAGAAAATTAAGGGCGGCTGTTTTAAAAAAAGTGAAAAAACCATCTAAAATCATTCGCGCCCAATACCAAGGATATTTAAAAGAAAAGGGAGTTAGCCCGAGGTCGCAGACAGAAACCTACTTTCGTTTGGAGACTAAATTAGATTTTCCTCGCTGGCGAAAGACAAAAGTAATTTTAGAAAGTGGCAAGGCTCTTTCCGAAAGTCAGGTAGAAGTGAGAGTAATTTTTAAGAATAAATTAAAACCAGTTGTTTTTGACTACACTAAGATTCGGACTCAGAGCGCTGACGCATACGAAAAAGTTTTGTTGGATTGTGTTTTAGGTGATCAAACTATCTTTAATAGCACGGAAGAAGTGGAAGCAGCTTGGTGTTTTATCACTCCTATCTTAAGAAATCAAAAGAAATTCGACTTAAAAAGCTACTCTAAGGGAGAGAATGCATCCATTATTGCTGAAAGAGGCTGAATTTGATAAATTGATTCCATGTTTAAAGATTTTCTATTGCGAAAAATGGTAGCAGCTAAAATGAAAAACCTGCCCACTGAAGAAAGAGAAAAAATCACAGGTATTTTGGAAAAAGATCCTCAATTTTTCCAAAAAATTGCTGCAGAGGTAGAAGATAAGATGAAAAATGGTAAAGATCAAATGGCGGCCCTGATGGAAGTAATGAATCAACATAAGAATGAGTTAGAAAATTTAATTAAATGAAAATTTTTATTCTACAAGGTAATCCTGATAATGAGACAGTCTGTGGTTTATTTGCCAATAATTATGAACAAGGAGCGAAAGACGCCGGGCACGAAATCCGAAGGATAAATATTGGAGAGCTAAAATTTGACCCCATTCTTCATAAAGGATATAAGGAGATTCAATCGCTTGAGCCAGATCTCCTAAAGGTCCAAGAAGATATTAAATGGGCTGAACACATTGTCATCTTTTATCCAATGTGGTGGTCATCGATGCCAGCTCTTCTAAAGGGAATGTTTGATCGGATGTTTCTACCTGGTTTTGCTTACAATTTTCATAAGCATGATATGGGCTGGCGGGGCTTACTTCATGGCCGTTCTGCTGACGTCTTCATTACTATGGATTCCTGGCCAATCATTCAGCGGATTTTATTCGGCGACTCGACTAATGAAATTAGTAGGGCTATTTTAAAATTTTCCGGTATTCATCCGGTCTATATCAAAAAGATTGGTCCCATCAAGGATATGAAACCCGGCGAAATTGAAGGGTGGGGTAAATGGTTTAATCGGCTGGGCAAAAAAGCTAAATGAAAAATTCTTCTTATGTTGCGATAGGAGCGATAATCGTTTTACTAATTCTTTTAATCTGGGGAGTTATTTATTCTTTAAACCATCCTCATTCCGTGGTAAAAAATTCAACATCCACCACTACTTCCCTGCGAAAGCTTTTGGAAAATAAAAATTCAAAGTGCACATTTAAGAGTGCCACCGCAGAAGTAAAAGGCAATTTCTATTTTGGTGATGGACAAATGAGAGGGGATATAAAAGTGACCACCCAGAATAATTCTTACGAAACTCATATTATTGGTACTTCCGACAAAGTCTATCTTTGGACGGGAACTGATGGAGTAGTTGTCTCGAAAATGGAATTTCAAAATGCACATCAAGCACCGGATGCTCCCCTTAATCTGGATCAGAAGATCCTTGCGCAATGTTCTACTTGGACTCCGGAACAAACCAAATTTCAATCTCCAGTCGGCATTATTTTCCGACCACTGACTTTTCGGTCTCTCAATCCCAATCCATCGCTTTGAAGCGGCCTGAGCGAAAACATTTCCATATATGAAAAAATTAGAAGAAGTTTATAATATAATTTTTCATACGGAAATTATTAAAGGTTCAAGACTGCTTTTCTATTTTTTATTTTCCGCTTCATATATTAGTCATATTTTTCTAAGAAAATTGCCCTGGCTGGGGAAGGCTATAAAATATTTATTTTCTCCTTTTCCTGAAAATAAATTTATCATAAAAAATAAAATAGGAATTTTTGTGGTTAAACCTTTTAATGACTCCATAACAATTTCTTCCGAGTATTTTGAAGGTCGTTTAATACCCTGGCTTGAGATTTCTAAAAATAAGGAGACTTTTCTTGATTTGGGCGCAAATATCGGAAGATATACGATATTAGCCCACGCAAAAGGCTATCAAAAATCTATATCCGTGGAGGCAAATCCATACACCTACGCGTTGCTTAAAGAGAATATTAATCTAAACAATATTGGTAACTCAGCCATTCTTAAACAATTAGCGGTAGGGGACGCAGAGCGAGACGTAGAATTTGAGACAAATTCTAATCATTTGGGTGGTGGGAGGATTGTTGGAATAGATAGCAATAATCCAGGGTGGGATATGAAAAATGTCGTTCACATGAATACAGGAGATCACATTATAAGAGAATGCGGTATATCTCCTAATAAAATCAGTTTTGTTAAAATTGATGTAGAAGGATTTGAATACGAAGCGCTCTCAGGGATGACGGAGATCTTAGAAATGATGCAAAAAGGTTGTTGTATAATGCTAGAAATAAGTGATAGAAAAGATAAGGAAGTAAAGCAATTACTTGCCACCAATCATTTTATTCTCCAACAGGAGATTGAGTCTAATTATCTATTTATCAAAGCTTAATAATTCCTTACAAAAACATTATCATCTATGTCCATTACAAAACTTACAATCGGAATAGTGGGCCTTCCAAATGTTGGTAAATCTACTCTTTTCAATGCGCTAACGCGCCAAAGTGTTTTGGCTGCTAATTATCCATTCGCTACTATCGATCCCTCTGTGGGTGTGGTGGCGGTGCCCGATAAGCGGTTGTGGAATCTAAGCGAATTCTCTAAATCCAAAAAAACCATTCCCGCAGTTGTGGAATTTGTGGATATTGCCGGACTCGTAAAGGGCGCCTCTAAAGGGGAAGGTCTGGGAAATAAATTCTTAAGCCATATTAGAGAAGTAGACGCTATCTTGGAAGTGGTGCGTATTTTTGAAGATCAAAATATTATCCATGTTAATAACAATATTGATCCACTTGGAGATATTGAGGTAATAAATTTAGAGTTGATTTTAGTCGATACAGAAACCGTCAAGAAGCGGGCCGGAAATCTTGAGAAAGAGGCAAAAAAAGGAGATAAAAAAATAATCGCCGAATATCAGGCCATTTTAAAAGTTTTAGAGATTTTGGAAAAAGGAGATTTGGCTCGAAAGGCAGATTTAAGCGACGAGGAATTGGCACCGGTAAAACTTCTGAACCTTTTAACAATGAAAAAAATCCTCTACGGTTTGAATAAGAAGGCCGGGGGAAGGAATTTAGATGAAGAGAAGGACGAGCGATACAATAAGTTATTAGAATTTTTTAAGGTGGAAAAAGCAGACTACGTTATTATCGACGCTAAAATTGAAGATGATTTAAAGGATTTTGAAGGAGAAGAGAAGGCCACTTTTCGTAAAGAGCTCAATGGGGGAGATGACGGTATTCAAGGTCTTATACAAAAAAGTTATGAGACCTTAGGATTGATGACATATTTTACAACCGGAGAAGATGAGACGCGGGCATGGACTATTAAGAGTGGATCGGCCGCGCCAGAAGCGGGCGCGGCCATCCACGGCGACTTCCGCGAGAAGTTTATTCGAGCGGAAGTGATTAATTGGCAAGATTTGTTGACGTGCGGCTCCTTCGGCGCCGCACGGGAGAAAGGCCTTCTTCGCACAGAAGGCAAAGATTACATCGTCCAGGATGGGGATGTCATTGAGTTTAAAATTTGACAAATTAACACACTTGTATTAATTTCAAAATAGTCTAGAACTGTACATGATTGAACCGACCTTACTATCGTCTGAAATGCCTTGGAAGGGAAAAATTTTTTCTCTTCCAGTTCTTTTAACCATGACCTGTCCTGTTTCAGGTCTTATCATCTGCTTCGTCCTTCACATTCTCAAGCCCTCTTAGAAATTCGAGGGCTTTTTATTTTCACTATTCTGTGGCAGAATTTGAGTATATGGAATCACAAAAACCTTCTCGCGTTCTGAAATGGTCAATTATCATCGGCATAGTTATATTATTAAATTTATTTTTTAATTATTCGCTATCACTTTTTTACAAGGCGCCTAACTATCAAAATTTTTGCCCGACTCGACAAGTTAATATCCAACCCGCCACTCGAGATCAGTGTATAAATGTTGGAGGTCAGTGGACGGAAAACGTCTATCCTCAGCAAATTCCCAACGCTCCTACTGCTCCCGCAGTTTCTCCCGCTAAATTAGCGAATCCAACCGTTACTGGCTATTGTGATCCCGATTATTCTTGCCGTAATAAATTTGAGGATACTAGAAAAATATATGAGAGAAATGTTTTCACCATCTTAATCAGTTTAGGTATTATTTCGATACTGGTGGCTATATTCTGGAGAGTGGCCGGCATAGTTACTATGGGATTGTCATTAGGTGGCGTGCTTTCATTAGTAATTGCTGCGGTCCGATATTGGGGTGAAGCTCAAAATTTGCTAAGAGTAGTAATTCTTGGGGTAGCGCTGGCCGCGTTAATTTGGGTTGGGGTGAAAAAGTTTAAAAATGAATAAGGGGGATGGATCAATACGATCACAAAAAGCTTGAAGAAAAATGGCAAAAAATTTGGGAAGAAAAACAACTCTATAAAACAGACGATAATAGCTCTAATCCAAAGTTCTACGCCTTAGTTGAATTTCCGTATCCTTCCGGAGATGGCCTTCACGTCGGTCATCCACGTCCTTACATTGGCATGGATATCATTGCTCGAAAGAAGCGTTTGGAAGGGTTTAACGTCCTCTATCCTATAGGGTGGGACGCCTTCGGCTTACCCACGGAAAATTACGCTATTAAGACTGGCATTTCGCCTGCCGAAGTGACGAAAAACAATACTGATAATTTTCGCCGGCAGATTAAGCTTCTCGGCACTTCTTTCGATTGGTCTCGCGAAATTAATACGACAGATCCAAAATATTATAAATGGACTCAATGGATCTTCTTGCAACTTTATAAACATGGTCTGGGTTATAAGGCTAAGGCCATTATTAATTGGTGTCCGAAAGATAAGACTGGCTTGGCCAACGAAGAGGTGATAAATGGTAAATGCGAGAGATGCGGCACAGCCGTGGAAAAGAGAGAGAAAGAACAGTGGATTCTGGCTATAACTAAATACGCAGAGCGCCTTGATAAAGATTTAGATACGGTAGATTATTCCCCTCAGATTAAATTACAGCAGAAAAATTGGATTGGCCGCAGCGAAGGAGCAGAAATTAAATTTAACATCGAGGGGGAAGAAGCGTCCATCATTGTTTTTACTAGTCGCCCCGAAACTATTTACGGGGCGACCTATTTAGTGCTTTCCCCGGAGCACTTTTTTGTTGAGGAGTTTCTTAAACGCGAAACAATAGAAAATAAAGATAAGGTAAATTCCTATCTTCAAAAATCTAAAGCAACCACAGAAATTGAGCGAACATCGCTTAGTAAGGAAAAAACAGGAGTGGAATTAAAAGGAATTAAGGCTATCAATCCTGCCACTAAGGAACGCATCCCCGTCTTTGTGGCGGATTACGTCCTGCCGCACTATGGCACTGGCGCTATCATGGCCGTGCCTGCTCACGATGAGCGAGATGGACAATTTGCTAAAAAGTACACATTGCCCACCAAGGAAGTAATAGACGGATCCAAATTAATTAATTCTGAAAATTTTTCCGGGCACTCAATCCAAGAAGTAAAGGAAGAATTAGTAGATTTAGTCGGGGGTAAAATGAAAACCACCTACAAACTTCGTGATTGGATTTTCTCCCGCCAAAGGTATTGGGGAGAGCCGATCCCCATAATTCACTGCGCTAAATGCGGGACGGTGCCCGTGCCTGAGAAAGATCTACCTGTCGAGCTTCCTGAGGTAGAAAATTATCATCCTACTGATAGTGGCGAATCTCCGCTCGCTGTCATTTCCGAGTGGGTGAATATTACTTGTCCAAAATGTGGAGGGGAAGCAAAGCGGGAAACCGATACCATGCCAAATTGGGCGGGCTCAAGCTGGTATTTTCTGCGCTACATTGATCCTGAAAATACGAACGCTCTAGCTGATCCGGAGAAATTAAAAAAGTGGATGCCAGTGGATTGGTATAACGGAGGAATGGAACATACGACTTTGCACCTGCTTTACTCGCGCTTTTGGAATAAATTTTTATTCGACATTGGCGTCTCGCCAGTCAATGAACCGTATCAAAAACGCACTTCCCACGGATTTATTTTGGCTCCGGATGGTGAAAAGATGTCTAAATCACGCGGAAATGTTATTAATCCAGACGATGTGGTGAATACTTTTGGCGCTGATACTTTTCGTCTTTATGAAATGTTCATGGGGCCGTTCGATCAGGCTGTGAAGTGGAGTACAGACGGAATTCTCGGCCCGCGTCGTTTTGTGGAAAAAATATGGAAGCAATTTGAAAAAGTTAATACTAAAACAACCGATAAGGAAACAAAATCCCTATTAGAAAAAACTATTAAGAAAGTAGGGGAGGATATTGAATCAATGCATTTTAATACTGCCGTCTCAACCTTAATGATTCTAGGTAATCAATTTGATAAAGTTTCCGAGATTAATCAATTGGATTTTGAAAGATTTTTAATAATCCTTGCCCCGTTTTGCCCACACCTCTCCGAAGAACTTTGGGAAAAGTGCGGACATTCTACCTCGATTTTTGCCGAAAAATGGCCTGCACATAATCCGCAATTAATTACTGAGGAAGAGTCAAACATCGTCATTCAGATAAACGGCAAGATGCGCGGTTTGGTTAAAATGAGCGCCGATTCTGAGCAGGAGGCGGTTTTTTTAGCGGCAAAAGGGCTGCCAGAAATGGCTAAATGGCTGGGAAAAACGGAACCTAAGAAAATAATCTACGTGCCGGGCAGATTATTAAATATTGTAATTTAGGCTACTTTATGGCCATTTTTAGCCATTCAAGTGCCCCTCACCTTGACTTATACCCATATTATGATAAAAATGATGTAATCATATGAATCTTCTTAAATTCAAGCCGAAACAGACCACCAAACGCCTGCTTCAGAGCTTGCCTGAACGTGCCCGTGAGGTGCTTATTAAACGCTATGGCCTAGGAAAAGATCCGGAAAAGATGACCCTAGAAGCCATCGGCGAACATTACGGTATTACTCGAGAGAGGGTGCGCCAAATTGAAAATTCTGGATTAATTAATATTCGCAAATCGGACGCCATTAAAGAGGAGAAAGCAGACTTTGAAGAATTAGAATCCGTTCTTCATCAGATGGGCGGCATTGTAGCGGAAGAAGATTTTTTAAATAACCTGTCAAAAGATTCTTCAATTCAAAATCATGTTAATTTCATGTTGGTAGTGGGGGATGCTTTTAAGCGCCGCAAAGAGGATGATGAGTTCAAGCATCGCTGGTATGTTGATGAAGATCTTTCCAAAAAAGTCCACGACTCCTTGAGAAAGCTTTATAAAAATCTTTCTGATGAAGATCTCATTCCAGAAGCAGAACTAATTGCTTCTTTCTTAGAGCACGTCAAAGATGTTTCAGAACATTATAAGGATGAAGAAATTTTGAGACGCTGGCTTGGTATTTCTAAAAATATTGGAAAAAATCCACTAGAGGAATGGGGAATTGCATCATCTCCAAACATTAAAACTAAAGGCATCCGTGATTATGCCTTTTTAGCCATGAGAAAACACGGCTCCCCAATTCACTTTAAAGAAATAGCTCGTATTGTTACTGATCTATTCCACAAAAAAGCTCATGTAGCTACCACTCACAATGAATTGATTAAAGATCCACGTTTCGTATTAGTCGGCCGTGGTTTATATGCTCTATCAGAATGGGGGTACTTAAGCGGTGTAGTAAAAGACGTCATTAAAAAGATTTTAGAAAAGAACGGCCCACTAACTCGCGAGCAAATTATTGAGAAAGTTTTGAAGGAGCGATACGTTAAGGAGAATACCATTATGGTCAATCTCCAGAATCCTAAATTCTTTAAGAAAACCAAGGAGGGAAAATACAACTTGGTCTAATACCTCTTTCCAGTTAAAATATAGTTATGAATGTTTTTTATGCTGTCTATGTTCTTTTAGTCTTCTGTATTCCACTTTTTCTGGGATACGCTTTTTTGCGTCTATGGCTCCGTTACACTCGGAGTAAATTTGTGGCCAAACAAAACTACACTCTTTTAGAATTAAAATTACCAAAAGAAATAACTAAATCTCCCGCCGCCATGGAGATTTTCTTCACTGCCCTTTTTCAAACCGGAGCCGCCTCTTATTTGGAAACTTATATTGACGGCAAAGTTCGCCCCTCGTTTTCTTTAGAGTTAGTTTCTTTAGAAGGAAAGGTTCATTTTTATATTTACACTCGTTCTGCTTGGAAGAATATTATTGAGACCCAAATTTACGCCCAGTATCCAAACGTAGAAGTTCATGAGGTGGAGGATTACACTCATATAATTGATCACGGTAAAGAGATGGTGATGTGGGGAACCTATTTTAAGAAAAAGAAAGAGGATGTCTATCCTATTAAAACCTATATTGATTACGGCTTGGACGAAAATCCAAAAGAAGAATTTAAAATTGATCCATTTACTTCTGTCCTGGAATATTTAGGATCTCTTCACCAAAATGAATATGGCTGGATTCAAATAATTATTCAAGCTCACAAACAAGAAGGTTGGAAAGAGGGCCGGGTTCTCCAGGGTCCTAGTCGAGAATGGAAAGAAGAAGTGAAGGCCGAAGTGCAGAAAATCAGAAAAGAAACTACTGAAAGCACCGACAAAGAAGCTAAAGGACGCCCGAACCCCACCAAAGCCCAACAAGAAGTAATGATGGTTTTGGAAAGAAATTTGGCTAAGTTTCCATTTGAATGCTGTATTCGCGGTATCTATATTGCCCATGAGGATATTTTCAATAATCATCTTGGCATTAGCGGCTTAATTGGCAGTTTCAGACAATACTCCTCTGACCATCTCAACAGCATTAGCTTGGGATGGTTTACCGACCATGATGATTTTGGTAAAGACATGGTAAAACTTTTTGGCTGGATTTCGCCATTTAAAAATACTATGAGAAGGCGGCGAAATCGAATGGAGCAACACATGCTAGACGCTTATAAAGAACGCGGAGCTTTTGAGCCGCCTTTCATGGATCATCACGAACCCTTCATCATGACAACAGAAGAATTGGCCACCATCTTTCACTTCCCAGGTGAAGTGGCTGGCACGCCTAGCTTTGACCGATTGCCTGCTAAGAAAGCCGACGCTCCGGCTAATCTTCCAATATGAGGGAAAAAATATTGAAAATCTTAGAACGTCTGGGATTGTACGGAGTATTATTTATTTGTGTTTTACTTTTCCTTTTTTTTAAGATATTTTTTCAGACGCCTTCTAATTTTAAGCCCGACTCAACAATTAGAGTGGAGAGCGGTCAAAGTGTTCAGTCTGTAGCGCGGGAACTCTATAATAATGGAATCATTAGCTCTCCATTTTGGCTTACTAATCTTGTGATTTTCATGGGGGGCGAACATAAGGTTGTGGCGGGTTACTATCTTTTTCAGCACTCCAATAGCTTGTTTGAAGTTGCTCGTCGAATTAACCAGGGAGATTATGGCATCGTTACTATAAAGGTAACTCTTCCGGAAGGGGTGAGTGTGAAAGAGATGGCTAATATTTACAAAAATAGATTTAATTTATTTGATAAGGAAGAGTTTTTAAATCTTGCTACAGACAAGGAAGGATATTTATTTCCCGAGACTTATTTTTTTATTCCCACAGTGCCTCCTGCGGAGGTAATTTCCATGATGCGGAATACTTTTGACCAGAAGATCAATACCTTGAGTGGTGCAGTGGCCTCATCTACCCATTCGGTGGATGAGATTATTACTATGGCCTCCATTCTGGAGGGGGAGGCGAAGACTAGTGCCGATAGGAAGATTGTGGCTGGTATTTTGTGGAAGAGAATTACGGACGGCACTCCACTTCAAGTGGACGCCACGTTCAAATACATTAATGGTAAAAGTTCAGCAGAATTAACGGCGGCTGATTTGAAAATTAATTCTCCATATAATACTTACAGACACCGGGGTCTCCCCCCTACTCCCATTTCCAATCCAGGGTTAGATACCATTACTGCTGCCCTCTATCCCACGGATACACCTTTCTATTATTTTATCTCTGATAAAAGCGGCAATATGCATTACGCCACCACTTTAAAAGAGCATATAGCCAATGTTAAGAAGTATCTCTAAAAGAAAAGTTTTTGTAGGGATGTCGGGGGGAGTAGACTCGTCTGTTTCTGCCGCCCTATTAAAGAAAGGAGGATATGACGTCACGGGTGTTTTTATTAAAGTCTGGCAGCCGGATTTTGTCGAATGTACTTGGAAAGAAGACCGTCGCGACGCCATGCGAGTGGCCGCTCATTTGAAGATTCCATTTTTGACTTTGGATTTAGAGAGAGAGTACAAAAAAGAAGTAGTAGATTATATGATCAGGGAATATAAAAAAGGACGCACCCCCAATCCTGACGTAATGTGTAATAAAGAGATTAAGTTTGGTGCCTTTTTTGATTGGGCGCGTAAAAAAGGTGCCGATTTTATTGCCACCGGTCACTACGCTCGTATTCAAGGAGGGAAACTCCTAGAGGGACGAGACAAATCAAAAGATCAAAGTTATTTTCTGTGGTCATTGAAGAAAGAAGACTTTAATCATATTTTATTTCCAGTAGGCGATTTTGAGAAGTTGGAAGTACGAAAAATGGCTAAAAAATTTGACTTGCCGAATTTTGATAAAAAAGACAGCCAAGGTCTTTGTTTTATTGGGAAGGTTGAGATGAAGACTTTTTTAAAAAACTTCCTCAAGGAAAAAAAGGGGAGAGTAATGAATGAGAAAAGAGAAGTAATCGGTCAACATGATGGAGCCTTTTTTTACACTATTGGTCAACGACATGGTTTTGAGATTAAAAAGAAAAACAATCACTCGAGCCCCTATTACGTCATAAAAAAAGATATTGCAAAAAATATTCTGATAGTTTCAAATAAGGAGCAGATAAAGAGGGAAAAGCTAGCCGCAAAAGAATGCTATTTAACAGAAGTAAATTGGGTCGGCCTAAAAGAGCCAACTAAGCCGGCTCTTTTAGGCCGCATTCGCTATCGGCAGGAAAAACAACCGTTACTTCTAAGCAAAAAAAACAAGCATTTTCACATTAAATTCAAAAATCCTCAGGAGGGCCTTTCCAGTGGTCAGTCCTTGGTGATCTACGATGGCGAAACCTGTCTCGGGGGTGGCATAATTGAATCAGCAAACAGAGTATAATAATCAAATGAATAAAACCGGCATCGAAATTATTAAGAACAATGGAGAAAGAGAAATCTTTGATCCTCGAAAATTAATCTCTTCATTAAAGGAGGCCGGGGCTTCTCCAGAGCTAGTCGACCAAGTTTTTGCTCAGATTGAGGGAGAACTAAAAGCCGGCATGACCACGCGGTCTATTTATGAACACGCCTTTCAATTTCTGAAAAAATTACGACGTCCGGTGGCGGTGCGTTATTCCATGAAGAAAGCCATTGCCGATCTTGGGCCTACCGGGTTTCCTTTTGAGAGATATATTGCCGAAATATTTAAGTCTCGCGGATATGAGACCTTAACCGATCAAGTAGTTTTAGGAGGTTGCGTACCGCATGAAGTGGATGTTGTCGCTTGGAACAATGAAAAACTGATTATGTCTGAGATAAAATTTCATAATGAAACTTCTCCCAAAACGGATGTAAAAGTGGCCCTATACGTAAAAGCTCGATTCGATGATTTAAAGGCAAACCTTTTTCATTACGGAAAAGATCGGCATCTGGATGAAGGTTGGCTTATAACTAACACGAAATTCACGGAGACGGCCATTCACTACGGTGAGTGTCAGGGATTAAAAATGGTTGCCTGGAATTATCCAAAAAAAGGCAATCTTCAACAATTGATTGAGGACGGCGATTTACATCCCATTACTTGTCTTACCACAGTGACTCACGATGAGAAGAATCAGCTAATTTCTAAAGGAACGGTACTCTGTAAAGACCTAAGAAAGGACCCTCAGCGGCTCGAAATGATGGGAATAAAAGGAGCAAGATTAGGTAATATTTTAGAGGAAATAAACATGTTATACTCAGCCGAATGAGTCACTATAATAAAGAAAAAAAGCGCCAACTTTTTAACCCATCCTCTAGTGAACCCTTCAGAATCAGTCGTTCTAAGATTGATTTATTCATGGAATGCCCGCGCTGTTTTTATTTAGAGCAACGCTTAGGCGTTCCTCGACCGCGTCCTTTTCCCTTCACTCTTAATTCTGCAGTGGACAGACTTTTAAAAAAGGAATTCGATATACATAGAGCGGACGGTACTAAACATCCTTTGGTAGAGAAATACGGCCTTGATGCAGTGCCCTTCCCTCATGAGAAAATGGAAGAATGGCGAGATGCCTTCACGCGCGGTATCGGTTTTCTCCACCCCGCCACTAATTTATTTGTCAGAGGTGGAATTGATGACGTCTGGATTACTCCAGATAAAGAATTGTTAATTGTTGATTATAAAGCGACAGCCAAGGAAGGTGAAGTGAATCTTGATGCAGAGTGGCAAGATGGATACAAGCGTCAAGTAGAAGTCTATCAATGGTTATTTAGGCAAAATGGTTTTGAGGTTTCTAATACCGCATATTTTGTATACGTAAACGGCAAAGTCGATGCCAAGGCATTTGATGCAAAGCTAGAATTTGACCTGAAATTAATTCCGTATGAAGGATCTGATAAGTGGATCGAGAAAATTTTACACGACATTAAAGCTACACTTTTATCCGAAAAATCCCCTCAGCCAGATGATGACTGTGGATATTGCCTATATCGCAACCAGGCCGCTGCGGCATTCCAGGCTAAAATTAAAGAGAGCCAGGAGTCAAAAGAGGCCAGTTTATTTTAATATGAATAGTCGGGAAGATTTATACGAACATTTAAGAAGTGATATTAAAGTTTTAGAACTACCGCTTCTTAGTCGAGCATTTAAAGAAATAGATCGGGCAGATTTTGTGGCAGAAGATTATAAGGTCGAAGCTTATGAGGACTACGCATTACCCATTGGCTACGGACAAACCATTAATCAGCCCACCATTGTGGCTTTCATGCTAGAACTTTTAGATGTCAAGAAAAATGAAGAAGTTTTAGATATTGGAGCAGGTTCCGGCTGGACCACAGCACTTATGGCTAATATGGTGGGAGCGGAGGGCAGTGTCTTAGGATTGGAGATTGTTCCGGAATTAGTGAAATTAGGTCAAGAAAATTTGGCTAGCTATAAATATCATCAGGCCAGTATCATAAACACCGAAGATGACGACGACACTATCCAATTCGATAAAATTTTAGTTTCGGCAACAGCTGAAGAACTACCGCTAGAAATAGCTGATCGCTTGCGCGTGGGTGGAACGATGGTAATTCCAATAGAAGAGTCTCTTTTTAAAATTTACAAAAACGAAGATGGGGAATTAGAAGAGGAAGAGTTCCCCGGATTTTCTTTTGCGACCCTAATTTAAAAATATGAACCTAAATGCTAAAGACGACGGTTTAAAAAAAATTAAAGAGGAAGTCATGGCTTTAGATAAATCTCCTTTATATTCCGAGCGAATAAAAAATAAAGTATTTCCCGTGATAGGTGAGGGAAATCATGACGCCGCCATTATGTTTATTGGCGAGGCACCAGGAAAGGCGGAGGCGGCGAGTGGACGCCCCTTTGTCGGGGCGTCCGGCAAAATCCTCACCAAACTGCTGGAAGAAATAGGCCTGAAACGTGAGGAGGTTTACATTACCAATATTGTAAAGGACCGCCCTCCAGAAAATCGCGATCCACAGCCAGAGGAAATTGAAATTTATGGCCCATTTCTAGATAGGCAAATTAATATTATTCAGCCAAGGGTAATTGCCACTCTCGGTCGATTTTCCATGATTTATATTATGAATAAATTTAGTCTCCAGTCTGAACTTTTGCCGATCAATCAAATGCATGGAAAAAATTTTGAGGCCGTGACTTCTTATGGCAAGATAAACATCATACCGCTATACCATCCCGCCGCCTCTATCTATAACCAATCACTAAAAGAAGTGCTTAAAGAAGATTTTAAGATTTTGAAAAAATATGGCTAATAAAAAATCTAGTAAATATGTTCCGCCGAAAAAAATCTTGGAGAAGTATGCAGATGTTTTAATTAATTTTGCCTTAGGAAGCGGAAAGGGAATAAAAAAAGGAGACGTAGTTCAATTATCAGTGCAAGAAGCGGCGAAACCTCTATATATAGAGCTATGCAAAGCGGTTTGGAAAAAAGGTGGTCATGTTCGCCATCAATTTATTGCCACAAACGATGAAGACAATCGTTTCGAACATCATTTTTATCATTACGCCGAGGAACATCAGCTGCGGTTTTCCCCTACTAAATTTATGAGGGAATTTGTAAAGCTAATTGATCACAATGTCCACATATTGGCCAACACCGACAAGAAGGCTCTGTCATCAGTTGATCCGAAAAAAATCATGCGCGCCGGAGAATATAGAAAAAAAATCTCGGAGTGGTTTGTCGAGAAAGAAAATAAAGGAAAATTTACCTGGACCATTGGTCTCTATGGTACTGAAGCAATGGCAAAAGAAGCGGGTCTCACATTAGAAGAATACTGGCAAGAAATTATAAACGCCTGCTTTCTTGATCAAAAAAACCCAGTCAAAAAATGGAAGGAGGTATTTAAAGATTTAGAGCGATACCGTCAAAGACTCAATAAGCTAGAAATCGATCGCCTCCACGTTCTGGGAAAGGATGTTGATTTGTGGGTTAAGATCGGCGAAAAACGACGATGGAATGGAGGGAGTGGCCGAAACATTCCCAGCTTTGAATTATTCACTTCTCCTGATTGGAGAGGGACGAATGGCTGGATTAAATTTAATCAGCCGCTTTACCGATACGGCAACTTAATTACCGGTATTGAATTAGAGTTTGAAAATGGAGTAGTGGTAAAAAGTAAAGCTAAGAAAAATGAAAAATTATTAAAGCAAATGATTGCCACTAAAAACGCCAATAAAATAGGAGAGTTTTCTATGACAGACAAGCGCTTTTCCCGCATTAGTAAATTTATGGCCGAAACCCTTTATGATGAAAATATTGGTGGACCAAATGGTAACAGCCATCTAGCTTTAGGCAATGCTTATCACGATTGTTTTTCCGGCAATTCCACCAAAAACACCAAAACTGACTGGAAAAGGCTAGGTTTCAATAGTTCCTCTGTTCATACTGATATAATTACCACTACCCCTCGCATCATCACGGCTTACTTAAAGAACGGTAAACAAAAAGTTATTTACCGGAATGGTCAATATAATTTTTAATTATGACATCCACTGAAATTCGCGAGCGATTCCTAAAATTTTTCGAAAAACGGGGACATAAAATATTGCCTTCCGCACTTTTGGTGCCGGAAAATGATCCTACAGTCCTCTTTAACACGGCGGGTATGCAGCCTCTAGTGCCATATCTTTTAGGTGAAAAACATCCTAGGGGTAAGCGTTTAGTAAATGTTCAAAAGTGTGTGCGCACTCAGGATATTGAAGAAGTAGGAGATAATACTCACGACACTTTCTTTGAAATGCTCGGTAATTGGTCTCTTGGAGATTACTTTAAAGAAGACGCGATAAAATGGAGCTATGAATTTCTCACTTCAAAGGAAGAAGGACTAGCACTCGATCCAGAGAGACTTTATATAACCGTTTTTGAAGGAGATGAAAATGCCCCCAAAGACACAGAGTCATATGAAATTTGGAAGAATACGGGAGTGCCGGCAGAGCGCATTTATTATATGGGCGCTGAAACAAACTGGTGGAGCGTGGGAGATAATGGTCCGTGTGGTCCTGACACGGAAATGTTTTACGATATTTCAGAGAAAGGTCTGGGAATTTTAACTATGGAAGAATTTCAGAAGGCGGACAAAGATCAACAGATCATTGAGGTTTGGAATGACGTTTTTATGCAATTTTTAAAAAAGGATGGAAAGGTGGTAGGGAAGCTTAGTCAGCAAAACGTTGACACGGGAGCGGGGCTGGAACGATTAGCTACTGTCATTCAAAAAACTGATAATATTTTTGCTACCGATTTATTTCTTCCGATTTTAAATAAAATTAATGAATTCACCACACTTGATAATGAAAGAGCCAAAAGAATATTGGCAGATCATTTGCGCACTTCAGTTTTTATTATCGCTGACGGAATCACGCCCTCTAACACCGATCGAGGATATGTTTTACGAAGATTAATTCGGCGAGCCATGCTTCAGGCGGACAAACTCGCCATGAAGCATGGCTCGCTCTTATGGATTAGCCAAACTGCAATCGAAATGTATCAAGATATTTATCCTGAAGTAAAAGCCGTCGCAGAATTAATTAAAAGTGAGATTGATAAGGAGGAGCAGAAATTTCGTCATACCCTGGAAAGGGGTCTCCGCGAATTTGAAAAACTAACTACTACTCACATCTCCGCAGAAGAAGCTTTTATTCTTTTCTCCAGTTTTGGTTTTCCGCTAGAGATGATTGAAGAGTTAGCCAAAGAAAAGGGTCTAACAGTCGACAGCGCTGGTTTTAAAAGTGCCTTAGAAAAACATCAAGCACTTTCTCGCCAAGGCGCCGCCCAAAAATTTAAGGGCGGCCTCGCCGACACTAGCGAAAAATCATTAAAATATCACACGGCAACGCATCTTTTAAACGCCGCTCTCCGAGAAGTGCTAGGAAATGGCATAGTGCAAAAGGGAAGTAATATTACTCCCGAACGATTACGTTTCGATTTTGCTCATCAAGGAAAACTAACAGAGGAGCAAAAACAAAAAATAGAGAACCTAGTAAACGAAAAAATAAAAGCCAATTTACCAGTTTCTTTCACGGAAATGTCTAAGGAAGAGGCTTTAAAAACCGGCGCCGTTCACGCTTTTGGAGAAAAATATGACCAAACGGTAAAAGTTTATTCTATTGGCAACGAAAACACCGGCTACTTTAGTCGCGAATTTTGTGGAGGACCACACGTGAACGAGACAGGCGTTCTTGGCCATTTTAAAATTATAAAAGAAGAAGCAGTTTCTGCTGGAGTGCGCCGTATCAAGGCCGTCTTGGATTAATAATTTAAGCAGTTTATAATACTCTCATGAATGATAGGCACGCTCTTCTCTTTTATATTGGCGACAGTTTAGTGAAAAGTGCCTTAGTAACTTATCCTTATTTAGAAGTTCCTAAAATATTAAATATAGAAATAGAAGAGCTGACGGCCGATTCCAACCTCGGAAAGGTGGAGCTTGAGGGCGCAATCCTGCGTCGCCTGGACAAGATTACCCAGAAAATGGCTAAACACCTCCAGGAGAATCAACTTGATCCTCACAAAATAAGCGATATTTTCGTTGTGGTGGCTTCACCCTGGTATCATTCTTGGACTAAGACCTTTAAGACGACATCGGAACAGCCCCTTACCGTAAAAGAAGAGACAATTGAAAGTCTGCTGTCAAACGGTGAAAAAGAGAACCTTAAAAATTATCCAGAGGAACTCGTATTATTGGAAAATAAAATAATTGATATTTCCTTGAATGGATATGTTACCGCTGCGCCGTTAAATAAGAAAGCAAACACCATAAATATTTCTGTCGTCCAAAGTTTTGGCGAGAAAAGATTTATAAATGCTCTTCAAAAAAATATTTCAACCCACCTGCCATATCAGCGAGTCCACATCAACACCCTGGCACTCGTTTCTTTTGTAGCCATTCGCGACGTTTTAAAAGAAGCAAATGACTTTCTATTGTTAAACGTTACGGGGTTAGTGACGGAAATTTCACTAATAAAGAAAAATGTTTTGCACGAGACCATTTCGGTACCCATCGGTTTTTCAAAGTTATTAGATCTAATGCAAGGTGATATGAGAGTTAGCCCAGCAGTGGCCGCCTCTTTAATAAAACTTTACAAACAAGGAAATGTAGAAAAAGGTATAAATGAGAAAATCGTAAAAATTATTTCTGAATTTGAAAAAGAATGGCAGCAAAACTTAACCTCTGCCCTTACGGTACTTTCGGGAGGGGTTTCTTTGCCGACTTCATCGTATCTTATTAGCCAAAACCAAATGGAGTCCCTTTTCTCCAACATCTTTAAACGAGAAGATCTCAGTCAATTTTCTTTTGGGGCGAATTCAAGTAATGTACGGGTCGTTTCCGCCCTGGATTTCGTAGAATTCATCGATTTTAATAAAAAACAACTCGATTCGTCCTTAGCGAGTATTGGCATTTTTGTGCAGCAAACCCTTTTTAAGCCGAACAAGTTAGGTTAATATTAAATAAGTTATGGCTAATCAATTTCAAGACATTACTCCACCTCAAAGAAGATCCATTCGAGATATTCCTTTATCTGCGCCGCGAAGAGTAAAAGCGGAGGTTTCTCCGGCGCCCGCACCTGCTCCAGAAAGATCGATCGACCCTCCGGTGGTCAATAGGACAGTCGACGATAGCGCTCCCAGAAATGACCGCACCCGCCGAGCGGGTCTATGGTCTTTAGTGCTAATAGCCATTATATTTTTATTTTTTGGTATTTCTTATCTATTTGCCGGGGCTGATGTAAAAGTTACACCCAACAGTCAGAACGTTAACGTCAATCAAACTATTATTGGCGATCCAAATGCAGCGAACGGAGCAATGCCTTATGCCGTTATTACTTTGGAGAAAGAGGGGAAAGCAGAAGCGCCTTCCAGTGGTGATACAACAGGAAGCGACAAGGCGTCAGGAGATATTATTATTTACAATAACTACAATAGCCAACCTCAAACTCTGATAGCCACCACGCGTTTTAAAACACCAGAAGGATTGATATTTAGAATAGATAAAGACGTTACAGTCCCAGGACAAGCTACGGTCAATGGAAAAATTACTCCAGGTACTGCCGAAGCCACTCTCTATGCCGATGCACCCGGAGAAGAATATAATGTTGGTTTAAAAGATTTTACTATTCCTGGTTTTCAAGGCACTCCAAAGGCCCAGGGTTTTTACGCTCGATCCAAAACTCCACTCTCCGGTGGCTTCGTCGGTACGCGCAAGACTGTTTCCGCCGCTGACTTAGCAGTTGCTAAAACACAAATTGAATCAAACTTGCGCGCGGAAATACTCGCGCAAGCCAACAGCCAAAAACCCGATAACTTTATCCTCTATCCAAATGCTCTAACAATTATTTTTACCCCTCTCGGCAATGGCACTAGTACGGACAAAAAAGTCACCGTAAAAGAAAGTGCCACCGCCTATGCTGTCGTCTTGGACAAAAATCAAATATCTAAATATCTCGCCAATGCTTTTTCTATTAGCTTAGCTAGCAGTAGTTTTTCAGGAATTGAAAATTTAACCTTTAATTTCACAGATCCAAAAGGATATGATCCTAAATCTCCCAACCAGCTCAGTTTCAAATTAGAAGGACAATTAGCTGTTGTATCAGTGGTGGATGTGGATAAGTTAAAAAATGACCTGAAAGGTATATCTCGAAGCGATCTTTCCACAGTCCTCGCCAACTACGCCTCCATTAAAAAAGCCGAGGTAGTCTTTAAGCCTTTCTGGCGCTGGTCGTTTCCTAGTAAAGCGGCCAGTATCAAGGTGGAAACGGTAAACCCTTAATAGCTTGACGGGTATAGCCGATTGCTGTTATGATAGGAAAACTGATTTAATTTGATGACTCAGACCAACTAATGGATAACCGCAAAGAAAAAGTGCCAACGGCTACAGGAGTAGTCACGGAGGCCTTACCCAATACCTTGTTTCGAATAAAACTCGATGACAAGGAAGAGGAAATTCTAGCTTATCTAGGTGGTCGGATGAGACTAAATCGAATCAGAGTTTTAATTGGAGATAAGGTTCAACTTGAGCTTGATCCATACGGAGGAAGGGGGAGGATAGTAAAAAGATTTTAAGAAAGTCACGCCCACGTCCTAGTTTCAGAAAAATATAAAAAGAGGATGAGGGTTGTTTTTTTGTCGGTAATTTTAAATCCCAATGAAAGTAAAAGCATCAGTAAAGAAAATGTGTCCGAAATGCCAGGTGGTCCGCCGAAAGGGCTATGTTTATATTATTTGTAAGGCGAATCCTCGCCACAAGCAACGTCAAGGCTAAATATTATGCGTATATTAGGTATCACCATTCCAGATAATAAAAGACTTGAGATTGGGCTAACTACTCTATATGGTATTGGCCGTCCTCGAGCTCATGATATTTTAGATCAAGCCAAAATAGAGTATGGAGCTAAAGCCAAGGACTTGAAGGTAGAGCAGGAAAATGAAATTCGCCGCATTATTGAGCAATTTAAAATTGAAGGGGATTTGAAGCGAGAAGTTTCAGCCAATATTAAACGATTGAAAGATATTAAGTCTTATCGAGGCAGCCGCCATACTAAACGACTACCAGCGCGGGGGCAGCGAACCAAGACCAATGCCCGCACTCTTAAAGGAGCGAAGAAAACCATGGGCACCGGTCGTAAGAAAGAGACCAAAAAATAATAAATTAGTCATCCAATAATTAATACAACACGAACAATGGGTAAGAAACGAATTGTAAAAAAAGGTGAAGGTGACACAGAAGGCGCAAAAGCTGCTCCTGCTGTATTATCTAAAAAGCGAGTGGACAATGGCATTTTATATGTTCAGTCCACCTATAATAATACAAAGGTAGTTTTGACTGATCCAAAAGGAAATAGTCTTACTTGGTCATCAAGTGGAGCTTTAGGCTTTAAGGGTGCCAAAAAAGGCACTCCATTTGCCGCGGCCAAGGTAGGGGAAACTGTCGGAGGCAAGGCCCTGACTATGGGATTAAAGGAGGTCGCCGTGGTAGTAAAGGGGGTCGGTTCTGGCCGAGAATCGTCTATCCGTGGCTTCGTATCAAAAGGAATTGCCATCACTTCCATTAAAGACGTTACTCCAGTTCCACATAATGGTCCGAAACCAAAGAAGCCACGTCGCGTTTAATATAAAAATATGAAAATAGGCCCAAAATTTAAAATTGCTCGCCGTCTAGGAGCTCCAATATTTGAAAAAACTCAAACCGCTAAGTTTAAAGCGGGAGCGGAGAAGAAGTCTAAGAACATGGGCCGCCCTCGTCCTAGAAGTGACTTCGGGCAGCAATTAATTGAAAAGCAGAAAGCACGTTTTTCTTACGGAGTTTCCGAGAAGCAATTTGGCAATTATGTAAATAAAATTCTTAGCAAAAATACTAAAGTTCCCCCACAGGAACGCCTCTTTGTTTTATTAGAGCAGCGATTAGATAACGTCGTATACCGAATAGGTTTGACCAAGACTCGTTCCGCTGCACGTCAAATGGTTTCTCATGGTCATATCAGCGTCAATGGTCAGCGTGTCACCATTCCCTCATATCAAGTGAGAGTAGGTGAATTAATTAGTATTAGAGAGGGAAGTAAAGACAAGAAGATTTTTGCCGAGCTAGAAGAGAAAATGGCCGGGGAAACATTGCCAGCTTGGCTTTCATTCAACATTAAAGAAAATAAAGGGGAAATTAAAGGAGTACCCCAGCTTCAAGGTCAGAGTTTACTTTTTGATCTCGGAGCTGTTTTGGAATTTTATAAACGATAATTATTAAAATATTTTTATGTCTGATTACAACGTATTATTACCTTCCAAACCTCGCATTGTTACTGAAAGTGGTTTTCAAGGGACATTTGAAATTGACGGTTTATATCCGGGTTACGGACATACTTTAGGTAATTCCTTGCGCCGCATTATTCTATCTTCTCTGCCGGGTTCCGCTATCACTGCTGTAAAAATTGACGGTGTTAGTCACGAGTTCTCCACCATTCCTGGAGTGAAAGAAGATGTCATTAATATAATTTTAAATCTAAAGAAAGTACGTATTGAGCTACTATCCGATGAACCACAAGTTCTTACCCTAAAGATCAAGGGACCTAAGAAAATTACCGCTTCCGATATTAAAGTACCGGGACAGGCTAAAATTATGAATGGAGACCAATACATTGCTGAGTTAACGGACAAAAGTGGCGAAATTAACATGGAGTTAACTGTGGAAAAAGGCATCGGCTATTTATCCAAGGAAAGCTTACAAAAGGACAAGGTGGAGATTGGTACTATTGCCCTAGACGCCCCATTTAGCCCTATCAAACGAGTGAATTACGATGTTGATCATATGCGAGTAGGTAATCGTACTGACTTCAATCGCTTAAAGATTTTTATCGAAACTGACGGCACGGTCTCTCCAAAGGACGCACTCGAGAAATCAATTGAGATTATGATTAATCAGTTGAAAGCCATTGTGGGCTTTAAAGAAGAGGAAGAGATTTTAATTCATCACAAAGAAACGGCTTCTCCAACTGAGGCAACTAATTCGGAAAAAAAGGAAGACCATGAGGATTTATTGAAAACTAGAATCGAATCTCTGGATCTTTCACAACGCACTATTAATGCCTTAATTGCTGGCAATGTTCGAACACTTGGTGGATTAGGCAAGAAGAAAGAGAAAGATATTTTAGAAATTGAGGGATTAGGAGCGAAAGGAGTGGATGAAATAAAAAAAGTTTTAGAGAGTAATGAAATGTCTTTAAAAGGATAATAAAATGCGCCACCATAATTCCAACCGAAAATTAGGATTGAAAAGAAAGGGTCGAACGGCCCTGATGAAGACAATGGCTGTCTCTCTTATTCGGGATGAGAAAATTGTGACCACTGAAGCTAAAGCCAAAGAGCTGCGCCCTTATATTGAAAAGATAATTTCTAAGAGTAAAACTGATAATATCGCTGCACGCCGGTTAGTGGCTAGTAGGATTGGCCAAAATCGTGCCGTCACTAAACTTTTTAAAGATATTGGTGTAAGATACGAAACTCGTAAGGGAGGGTATACACGGATTACTCGATTGGCTCGCCGAATGGGTGATGGGAGTAAAATGGCTCAAATCGAATTAGTTTAATGGAATATTGAAGACTGATTATGGAACACACAATTGACGCAAAAAACAAAAGATTGGGACGGGTAGCATCAGAAGCTGCCAGTGTTTTAATGGGAAAAAATAGAGTGGATTTTGCACGACATCGTATTCCGGAACAGACAGTTCGCATAATCAACGCCTCATCCGCTAATATTGATGCGAAGAAACGCACTGGTAAGATTTATCAGAAATATTCTGGTTTTCCGGGCGGCCAAAGTAAAATAACTCTAGAAAAAATGATAACCACTAAGGGATACAAGGAAGTCTTTCGGAAAGCTGTGCACGGAATGTTGCCATCGAATAAACTTCGGGCTAAAATGCTCAAGCAATTAATTATTTCAGATTAATCAATGTCTACCACTCTTACAACAAAATATATTGAAGCTGTCGGTCGCCGCAAAACATCCGTCGCGCGAGTCCGAATTACTCCAGAGAGTAAGCAATCGTATCTGGTCAATGATCGCGCCTTAGAGTCTTATTTTCCAACCGCTGCTTTACGAATGACGGTTACTAATCCGCTAAATAAAGCAGGTTTAACAGGGAAGTTTAAAATTACTGTTAAACTGAAAGGAGGAGGCATTAGTTCTCAGGCAGGTGCTCTTCGCCATGGCCTATCTCGGGCGCTCATAGAATATGATAAAGAACTCAGAACTACTTTAAAAAAAGAGGGTTATTTGAAAAGAGATCCCCGAAGTAAAGAAAGACGTAAGTTCGGCTTGAAGAAAGCTCGCAAGGCTCCGCAGTGGAGTAAGAGATAGTAAAGATAGATTTTTCTCGAGGGCTTCGCAAAAGAAGTTCTTTTGTTTCGCCCAATAAAAAAATGTCTGATAAAGATACAAAATCAATCAATGAAGAAGTAGAAGAAGAAATCGTTGAGACTAACGAGGACGGGGAAGAAGTGGTGGGAAAAGATGTCGTGAAAAAGCTTCGTCTGAAATTGAAGGAGGCGGTAGCGGAAAAGCAAAAATATCTTGATAATTGGCAAAGAGACAAGGCCGAATTCATTAATGCTCGAAAGAGAGACGAGGAAAGAAACACAGAGCATCTCTTGTACGCTTCAGCAAAGTTAATTGAGGAAATTCTGCCGGTTTTAGATAGTTTTGATGTCGCCATCAGTAAGATGAAGGAGGATCAGGGCGTCCCAAAGGAATGGGCGAATGGAATGGAGGGAATTGACCAGCAGCTTCGTTCAATTCTTACGAGAAGCGGAGTTCTAGCTTATGGAGAAATTGGCGATACTTTTGATCCCAATTTCCATCAGGCCATCGCCTCGGTTCCTCTAAATGAGAGCGCTACTAGCCAAACTATTGCCGAAGTTCTCCAAAAGGGTTATAAAATGAGAGAAAGAGTTCTGAGGCCGGCCTTAGTCAAAGTTTTTGAATAATACATGTTGGAATTAATTAAAAAACAGAATCAGCAAGCGGGCATCTTAGTTTCAAGGACTAAAGGTAGATGGCATGCCTCATTTTTTGTATTTAATCAGGACAGAAAGCTCTCCATTCTCGGAGAAAAGGCCCTGACAGCACAGGAGTATCAAATTCTCCTCGCCCAGAAAGATGAATTAAAGAGCCGAAATATCTTCCTCATTGTCGAGGAAGATATTTCGGCGAAGACTTACCTCCTTGCCGGAAATTCTACAATTTCTAATCAAACCTCAACACTTCGCCTTGTTCCATCTCCATATTTTTTAAATATATTTAGAGAAGCAGAATTTTTTTCCACTCAAAAAACTAGAGGACCTAATGCCTAATCAAAGCAGGAAGCAGTTGATTACTAGGTTAACTATTTAAAATTATGTCTAAAATTATCGGTATCGATCTCGGTACCACAAATTCTGCCGTGGCGGTAATGGAGGCAGGCTCCCCAAAAATTCTTGAAAATGCGGAAGGCGCTCGGACCACTCCATCCATTGTTGCTGAATCAAAAACTAAAGAAAAATTAGTCGGCCTTTTGGCTAAACGCCAATCCGTCACTAATCCGCACAACACTATCTTTCAAATTAAGCGCTTCATTGGTCATACTTTTGATGAGCCAGCCGTTCAGAAAGATACCAAAGTAGTGCCGTTCGAAACAAAAAAAAGCGCAAGCGGTGGAATTGAAGTAAAAATGGGTGATAAATACTTAAGACCTGAAGAAATTTCTGCCATGATTCTGCAGAAATTAAAGGCAGACGCCGAAGCTCGTTTAGGTGAGAAAATTACCCAAGCCGTCATCACCGTGCCGGCCTACTTTAATGACTCCCAGCGACAAGCAACGAAAGACGCCGGCAAGATTGCGGGGCTAGAGGTAATGAGAATTATTAACGAACCAACAGCCGCAGCACTCGCTTATGGTTTTGAGAAAAAAAAGGACGAAAAAATTGCCGTCTTCGACTTTGGAGGTGGGACTTTCGATATATCTATTCTGGAAGTAGGCGGCGACGTCATTGAAGTAAAGTCCACTGATGGAGATGCTCATCTCGGGGGAAAAGATATTGATCAGAAGATTATTCAGTGGCTTGCTGATGAATTCAAAAAAGAGCAGGGGATTGATCTATTAACTGATCCTTTAGCTAAACAGCGATTGGATGAAGCAGCTGAGAAAGCAAAGATTGAACTTTCAACTGCAGTGGAGACGGAGATTAACATTCCATTCATTACTTCTGGCAGCGATGGCCCAAAACACCTACTCATTAAAATGACTCGGGCAAAGTTAGAAGAGCTCACCGCTGAATTTATTGACCGTGCCATGCAAATCACTAAGCGCGCACTTGAAGCATCACCTTTCAAACTTGGAGAAATAAACGAAATCATTTTGGTGGGAGGTCAGACACGCATGCCGAAGATTCAGGAAGAGGTCAAAAAATATTTCGGCAAGGATCCAAACATGACCGTTAATCCCGACGAGGTAGTGGCTCTTGGCGCCGCCATTCAAGGAGGAATACTTTCCGGAGATGTTAAAGACCTGCTCTTGCTTGACGTCATTCCTCTTTCCCTAGGAATTGAGACTATGGGTAATGTAGCCACAAAATTAATTGACCGAAATACTACTATCCCAACTTCTCGTTCACAAATCTTTTCTACTGCTGCTGATAACCAAACTTCAGTCGAAATCCATGTAGTGCAAGGAGAACGGGCCATGTCGAAAGATAATAAATCTCTTGGTCGCTTTATCCTAGATGGCATTCCACCGGCTCCTCGGGGTATGCCTCAGGTTGAAGTTTCCTTTGATGTCGACGCTAACGGAATTCTCAATGTCAAAGCCAAAGACAAGGCAAGCGGAAAAGAGCAATCAATTACCATTCAAGGAAGCTCCGGTCTTTCCAAAGATGAGATTGAAAAGATGCAGAAAGATGCTGAGGCCAATAAAGTGGAAGATGAAAAGAAGCGGGAGGAAGCCGATGTCAAGAATACCGCTGAGCAGCTTCTCTACGCTGCAGAAAAGGCACTTAAAGATGGAGGAGAGAAAGTGCCGGTAGATATAAAGTCTTCTGTTGAAGCTAAAATTACAGCCTTGAAAGGAGTGAAAGATGGAACAGATATTGAGGCGGTTAAAAAAGCTACGGAAGAACTTTCGTCGGAAATGTCTAAAATTGGTAAAGCGATGAATAAAGCCAATCAACAGGCCGGAACAAATTCAGAGCCCGGAGCGCCAGGAAGTGATCAAGCTAGCGGAACAGATGGAACTACCGACGGAAATGTACGAGATGCTGAGACGAAATAATGTCTAAAGACTATTACAAAATCCTCGGAATAGATCGCAAGGCGACTAAAGAGGAAATTAAAAAGGCTTTCCGAACCATCGCTCATAAATATCACCCCGACAAAGGAGGAGGTGATGCCGCTAAATTTAAAGAAGCGAGTGAAGCTTACAGCGTGCTTTCTGATGATAAAAAGCGCGCTCAATACGATATGTATGGAGATGCGGGAGCCGGTGGCGCCGGCCAATCGGGAGGTTTTGGCGGCTTCGACTTTAGTGGTCAGGGTTTTGACCCTAGCCAATTTCAGGACTTTGACCTGGGAGATATTTTCGGTGATTTTTTTGGTGGAGGGCGCCCACGGCGGCAAAGCCGCCGTGGGCGTGACATCACCATTGATTTAGAAATTCCTTTCAGCGAATCCGTCTTTGGCACTGAGAAAAAGGTATTGCTCACCAAGACCTCGACTTGCAGCATTTGTCATGGAACAGGCGGGGAACCTGGCTCTGGTATGGAAACCTGCGCTACCTGCAATGGGCAGGGGCAAGTCAATGAATCCCGCCGTTCCTTTCTTGGTGTCTTCAATAGCGTCATAACTTGTCCCACTTGCCATGGCAAAGGTGAGATACCTAAAGTGAAATGTAGGAATTGCAAAGGCGAAGGAGTAGAACGAAAACAAGTAGAAATTCCAATTGGAATTCCCGCCGGCATCAATAACGGTGAAATGATCCGTATGACTGGTGAAGGTGAAGCCATTGGAAATGGCACCCCTGGAGATCTCTATGTTAAAATTCGCGTTCGTCCCCACCCTGTCTTTAAAAAAGAGGGAATTAATCTTTACATGGATCAAAATATTAAATTAACCGACTCACTCTTAGGAAACGAGTACCTGATTGAAACACTGGATGGAAAAGTAACTGTTAAAATCCCGGCAGGCATTACTTTTGGCGAGATTCTCAGAGTAAAAGGTAAAGGCGTACCGACCGACCGCCATAATCATCGTGGTGATTTAATGATTCGAATCAAAATCGACTTACCAAAAAAGCTTTCCAAAGAAAGTAGAAAATTAGTAGAGGAATTAAAAAAAGAAGGAATATAACTATTTAGTATTTAAACCAGTTACGCCCACCCAGACCATTTTAGCATGATCTAAAAATAAAAAACGCCACCTGTTTTGATGGTGGCGTACCTACCTCTTTTTCGCGTTCATAATTCTAGTTACGGGCTGGCCGTGTCTACGAAGTGGAGTATTGAGCGTATAGGACTTATCCTCTTGTTGGGTCAGAATACGGTATTCACAATTATTTAGATTGCTAAATGATTCAAACTTTTCTTCATTCCAGCCTAAGATTAGCATCAGAATAATGCGAAACTCGAAACCGTGGGAAAAGACCACCAAATCTTCTTCTTTTCGCCTTTGTAAGGCGGTAATTTTAATGATAAATCGTGACAATCTATCAATTAAACTAGCTATCGTTTCTCCTTGCGGAAAATCGTAGCGCAACACTCCGATTCTATAGCGATCTGCCTCAATCTCCCCTCTATCCTGACCAGATATTTTTCCCCAATTCTGTTTTACCAAAAGAGGTTCAATATTAGTCTGAATGTTTATATTATCGGGTAGTTGTGGTAGAACGCTTTTCAAAGTTTGGACATTACGTACCCCTGGGGAGGTGTAAAAATGTACATTTTGGTTACCTTGTAAGAGTTGCGCCAGGAATGCTCCAAAATTCCTCGCCTGAATCAAGCCTTTATCAGTCAACGGAATTTGGAGGTCTTCCAACAAGTTGTATATACTATTGTCCACATCCTCCATGGATTCGGCATGTCGACAAAGTATTATGCGGGGTTTCTTCACATTTAATCCTTTCTTTTGGTTTGCGGTCGTTTCTATAGTAAATTAGAATGAATGATTATCTCTACCAACCCTCTAAAAATTCTGATGACTTTAAGAGACAAGGATATTTTTCCAGAAGTTTTGAGCACTCCGGACCCTGTTTGGAAAGATCGGATTACCGGGAAAGCGGTGATCTTCAACGACAATAATCAAATTGCTTTGATTGGAAACCGAATTCATTCGTTTTTCCTATTACCAGGTGGTGGAATAGAAAATGGCGAAAATATAATTCAAGGGGTAAAGCGAGAATGTAGAGAGGAAACAGGGTTAGAGGTTGAACTCACTAGAGAAATTGGAGTGAGCGAAGATTTTCGTATTCGTGACGCTAAGCACTGCATCACAATCGCTTATTTTGCCACTGCACTTTCGAAAGGCACTCCCGCACTTACTTCGAACGAAAAAGACATAGGAGTTTACCTTAAGTGGTTCCCTTTTTCGGAGGCGCTAACACTCTTGGAAGATCAAAGAGAGAAAGTTAAAAAAGGTGAAGTAAAATTTTACAACACCTGTTTCAACATATGGCGTGATCATTTTTTCTTACTTCGAGCCGAAAAAATGCTACCGCTCGCTTAGCTTTCAATATCTTGGATCCTACTAATAATGCTGCCCGTTGAAATGTTCTCTTTCTTATAACGAGGTAGGAATAATATTTTTGTCTTAGGAGAGAAGTTAAAGATATTTTTCAGCCGAACATTCATCCTTAAATCATTGGTTGGTGACTGTTCAAACACCATAAGATCTGGCTGCAGAAATTTTAGAGTCTTGGGGTGTGTAGTACTAATATCAGAAATGTAGGCAAAGTCCACAAATCTAATACTAGCCAGTAAACTAAGGCGGTCTTCTTCCGAAATGATCGGCCGCACCCCTCCTTTATAGGAACGAATGTAGGAGTCCGAAAGTACAGCTACAATAACCAAATTTCCCAACGAAGCTGCGTATTTTAGAAGGTGGATATGGCCTACGTGCAGTAGATCAAAACATCCTCCTACCAAGGTAATTTGTGCATTCACAGGAAGATTCTGCCTAAGTTTTTTGGAATTCTGATAAGCATTTTCCACTTGCATTCTTTTGTAAAGGTTCATGGGTTTTATAGGGCTTTTTCCATCTTGGACCCTCTCATAAATAAGTCAAGTTTGCATTAGAAGTGTGATAAAATATTTTAGATGAACATAATTCTTAATCTTATCCTCTCTTTTTATCCCACCACCCTGCTCTGGTATTCAATTCCAAGCAGTTTATTAAAAAGAATTGACTCCTTCGGCAGCACATCCTCTGGCCACTTTTTTGTGCGAGCCATTGTTTACATTCTAATTTTCATTTTCTGTTACTTAGTAATCCAGAGATATGTAACGGTAGGGTATCTTGGTCGCCGGCAAACTCTGGCAAATATTCTCGGCGCCCTGCTACTCCTAATTTTAGCTACCTTTGTTTTTTACAGTATTTTGCCCGGGGCCAACGTCTATGCCACACCAGCCTTAGTCAATCAATACATTCTAAAAGGGTATTATCCATTTCTAGCTGTTATTTTGCCTATAGTTTATTTGTATTTTATTTAAATTTTAAAGGAGTTGCTTTTTTAATAAAAAAGTTTAGCATTCACCTTAGAAAGGAGGTACTATGCTAAATATAAACATCATGGTCTCCCAGAAAGCTGATGATTGTAGCGACTGCAACGATGGTTCCTGTGGCGATTCTAGCCACGATTCGAGCGGTCCCGATCACGATCCCAGCTGAAGACTAGCCTCTCAACTTAAATGTTGGGGGCTACTTTTCTAAAATCATCCTAAGATCTTCTGGACCGCACACGGCCACAAAAAATTTATCTATAGCAAAATTTTGATTGATATAATTTTTTATATCCCCTTCACTTATATCCTCTAAGTATCTGCTTGTTTCTTCTAAATCATAATTCTCAATATAATTCACCCAAGCTTTAGAGGTCTGTAAATCTATTTTCATAGATTTTAATATTTTAGATTTTATATATTTCAATGTGGAGGCGGGAATTCCCTGAGCGATCAGATCTTCTATGATCTGTTTAATGACGGACAAAACTTCGGCAAAATTTTTAACCTCGGTGGAGGTAGTAACAGAAAAAGTACCCCCATCAATCGATTGAAAATGGTGTGCGGAAGCGGAATAGATCAGACCTCTTTTATATCGCAGTTCTTGACTTAAAATGCCACTTCGACTACTGCCTAAAAACTCCGCGAGAATATCCCCACAGATTCGATTCTTAATATCAAAAGTACTTAATCTAAAACCGGCTCGAAGGGTAGCCTCTTTTGAATTATAAATTTCAAGGACAAATAATTGATTTGCTACTATGGGTAAATTAACCACGATAAAACATGGACCAGTTGCCCAATTTATACCTCGCATTTCCTTTATGAGTTCTTCCTCACTAATATCTCCCACAACTAAGATTTTTAAAGTCTGCCTATGGATATATTTGGTCCTGTGTTTTTTTAGATCCTCCGTGGTTATAGTCATCACAGACTCCTTGGTTCCGAGGACATTTTTTGCAATATCAGTTTTTTGATAGGCTAATTTCTTGAATACTGTATGAATATAAGAACGTTGTGCATTTTTGGCTATAACTTGTTCGGACAAGATTGAGCCCCTCTCAGTCTCTAAGGTTGCGGGCTCAAAAAGCGAATGATTCACCATTTCATCTAATATCACCACCGCAATCTTCATCTCATCTTTTGTCGGAACCTGGATATCAATATTAATATAATCACTACTAGTGCTTAAGGCGAAATTTCCACCCACAGCTTCTATGTATTCAGCCAATAAATTCTTGGTGGTAAATTTTTGGCTGCCTGCGCACATCATATGTTCTAGAAAGTGGGCAGTACCTTCCTTTTCGTCAAAGCGACTTCCAGCCAAAAACTGAACTCTGATATAAATTGGAGCATCTTTTTTTTGGTGAAACCGTACAGGAATGTCTTCCAGATGAAATTCTTTCATTTACACATGATAAGGTTTGCCACTGAAAATGTCTAACAGGTGAAATGAAAAAACCTTGTAAATGAGGATTCTTATAGTAAAAGTTAAACACTAAATGCCTCCAGCTAAAGCTAAAGCAGAAAAAACGTCATTAAGGGGTCAGAATCCTTTTTTATGAAGCTAAGCTAATAAATACCCCAGCCTCTAATAACTACTTGACTTATCACTTTTCTTTATTATACTAATTCCAGATTGTGTTAACTCAAATCGAACACACAAAAAAGAAAGGTTCATTATGAAAACAATAGCTGTACCCCCTAAAACGGGTGCGAAGCGTACACGGGCCGATAAAGAAGACAGAGAGATTAACGATCAGTCAGCGTCTCGAGTCGATCTTAAGTATGTTCTGGCATTCATTTTCCTTCCGTTGATTCATCGCATGGTGGATAAGTACGGATGGAAAGAAGAGGATGCAGTACACTGCTTCGAGGATACAAAACTATATTTGTATCTCTGCGCTACCAACACGACGCCCATAGCTCCTCCACCGAAGATTGATGAGATGTGGCATAACTTCATCCTGTTCACTCTGGATTACGAGGAGTTTTGCTTAACCAGATTTGGACGTTTCATCCATCATCGCCCGCGTCGTCGTGGAGAATCACTTGAAGGGAAAGTCCTGAATGCGGCATCAGTCGCAGTCTCAACTTTCGGTGTCATCTCCGAAAATTGGGGTAATTCCGGAGAACCAAGTGGCGATTGTGGTTCATGTATGTCCTGCAAGAGTTGCCACAACTGCGCCAACACGTAGTCTGTCTATAACCACTCAATTGCCCGTGCTCACCATAACAAGTAGTACGGGCAATTTTTTAAATAAGCAAAATGGTAAAACATTATATAAACAAAATGATCGAGCTCGACTTGATCAAAGACAGCGGTAACATGCTTGATCTAGGGTGTGGAGCAGGTGATGATTCCGAGTATTTTAAAAAACTTGGTTACAAAGTCATTTCCGTAGATGTTCGGAGTGAATATAGATCAGCAATTAGAACAGATATAACGAACTTTCACATCGAACCTGAAAAATATAATGTTATTATCTGCAATAACACCCTCTCTTTCATTTCCGATAAAGAAAAGGTCAAGAAAATATTGGCTAATATGTCAAAGGGATTAGCTCTTAATGGAGTAATGTATTTCAGCCTTTTCGGTCCCCATGACGAGTGGATGGGCAATAAAAATATGTCATTTTTCGATCTTCCGGAAATCCTTCCTTGTATTGATTCTCTTAACCTATCTCTCATCGAAAAATCCGTCACCGAGGGATATGGTAAGACCATGAGAGGGGAAGTTAAATTTTGGCATATTATTAGGTTTATTTTTAAAAGGAAAGACTAGATCTTTATAAGTATATACTTGTGAGATAATTATCATTGATAAATTTAAGACGCATTGTATCATCTATAGCGGATTATCCCCGTCCGAGCCATTATTTTATATCTGTTATATAATATCTATATGGACACTTCTGAAAAACCGCTTTATTTTGAAAGCTCGGAGAAGGTAGAAGAATTTCTAAATCAGCACTCCTATATCACTGTTGTTGACGCTTTTGATCGTCAGCTAAAAGAATTGTTCTTTATTGATAATCATTCATTCATCGGCCAAGACAAAGAAGAAGTCTACAAGACCGATGACTTCAAAAAATACACCGATGATAAAAAGGACGATTTTATTCACGTTTATTTCCCATGGAATCATCATTTAATCAAAACAGTTAAAGCCGACAACTACTATCGCCTGAAGACTAACAGAAACGACGGACTAATATCACCCGATCTTCAGAAAAAATTACGGGATTATAAAGTAGCTGTCCTTGGAATGAGTGTTGGCTCTAACATTGCTTTCGTCATGACTCAAGCTGGAATCTCAAATAAGATCGTCTTAGCTGATTTCGACGAGCTCGACACCACTAATTTAAACAGAATCTTAGCAGGTGCTCATCAGATAGGTATCAACAAGACCATCATTGCCGCTCGCCGCATCTACGAAGACAATCCTTTTGCGGAAGTAACGTTATTGAAAGATGGCGTAAACGAAGATAACTTAGAAGAATTATTGAAAGCGGGGAAGATTGACTGCATTGTTGAGGAAATTGATGATATGCCATTTAAAATTCATGCCCGCCTCCTTGCCATAAAATATAAAAAAGCCGTATTAATGGTGACCGATAATGGCGACGGCGTAGTTCTCCATGTTGAAAGATACGATTTAGGCAACACCAAGATATGGGGCAAAGACGTCGAATATTTTAAAAAGAAATTGGCTGCTGGCCCTTTCACTAAAGAAATGGCGGGCAAAATGATTATCGGAGATATTGTCGGAGGACCCGACAAAGTGGACCCCAACATGATGATGGCTGTACCCCGTGTAATTTCCAAGGAACTTGTTTCTTGGCCTCAGCTTGGCTCCGCCGCAATTTTAGGCGGCGTCGTCGTAACTGCCATGCTGAAGAAAGTCGTCTCTGGAGAAAGTACTGATTTAGATATTCGAAGTTATATTTCACCCACAGACATTACTCATTCAACTCACGCTTAAACACTATGCCCGACTTTTTAGCTGAAAAAAGCATAAAGGATTTTTCAGAGTTTGATGATCATCGTTTCGTGGCCTACCTTCAGGATGAAGCTTCCGGACTAGAAGGATTTATTGTTATTCATCGTTCTAATCCTTCCATTCCATCTTTCGGCGCTACACGTTTGTGGCAATACGGCTCACTGAACGAGGCACTTCAGGATGCTCTTCGCTTATCTCGCCTTATGTCATATAAATCCGCCATGGCAGGACTTGATTGTGGCGGCGCCAAGGGAGTGATCATTGATAAGGTGGGGAATAGAGATGAAAAAAAGCGAAAGGAGCTCTTCAGAAGTTACGCCGAAAAAGTAGCCTTTCTCTCTACTCACTTCGTCACCGGGACGGATGCCGGCGTCTTTAGACGCGACCTCAATTCAATGAAGGCTGCTAAAAATCAAATAGTCGGTTTCAATGACAATGCCACCTTTTTAACAGCAGTCGGCATTTTCGAATCAATAAAAGTTTGCTTAAAAGAGATTTATGGCAATACCTCTTTTGAAGGAAGGAGTTTCGCTATCCAAGGGTTAGGTAAGGTTGGAAACGCCCTTCTTACCTTGATTGAGAAAGAAATGAAGAAATCTGGAATTGAAGCGGGGAAAATTTATGGAGCTGACATCGATCCAAAAGCCATTGCTCTTTGCCGCCGCAAATTTCCAAAAGTGATTATAGTAAAGCCGGAAGAAATTCATAAACAAAATGTCGACGTCTTCTCTCCGTGTGCCCTGAGCGGCTCCCTTAGCTCAATGACTATTACCGAAATTAGAGCTAAAATCATAGCCGGTAGTGCCAACAACCAATTAGCCAATGAAAATATCGGAGTACTGCTCCACAAATTGGATATTCTATACGCGCCCGACTACGTCATTAATGCCGGCGGCCTCATTGCTGTTTTCGATGAATTTAAGAATAAGACATATCGTGAAAATAAAGTACTAAAACAAGTGTTGGAAATCCCTAACACCCTTCAAAATATTTTAAGAAAAAGCAAAAAAGAAAATACCGCGCCTAATATTATTGCCAATATCATGGCCGAAAAGATTTTTAATTCCTATGCCTAGCCCCAAAAAGAAAAATAAATTTGCCCACTTCGTTCCTCCCAAGATTGAGAAATCTTTGGCATATTACAAAAGACGGCCCGCAGCATATTGGAAGAGGCAGGGGGAAAATATGGCTATAAATTTATTTAAGTATGTTTACGAAACCGTTCCCGCCTATCGCCAATTTATTAGAAAACAAGGATTCAAGGGACGGATTTCCACTATCAAGGATTTTCATAAACTACCGCTTCTTTCAAAGGACGCTTATCTCCGTAGCCACGATTATCTTGACCTTTTTCCAAATCGAGATGTCTCCGTGGCAACGACAATCTCAGCCACTTCAGGATCTACTGGTGAGCCTTTTTTCTTTCCGCGCGATGAGGACCACGATCGTCAATATGAGCACGCATCGGAGATTTTTTTAATCAATCAATTTGAATTAGATAAGAAGCGCACCCTAGGCATAGTGGGCTTTGGACTTGGTATTTGGATTGGCGGCATCTTTACCTACAAGAATTTCAACAAAATTGCCCAGAAAGGTTATGATTTTACACTTGTACCGGTCGGCACAAACAAAGAGTTATATCTTCAGTCGTTTAAAAAGTTCGCTCCTTTTTATGATCAAGTTATCTTGATGGGCTACCCACCTTTCATAAAAGATATTTTAGATAGTGGAAAGGAGGCAGGCATTCATTGGTCTAAACATAATTTACGTATTTTAACTGCTGCGGAAGGGTATTCCGAGGAATTCCGCAATTATATTGTCAAAAAATCTGGGTTAAAAAACCCTTTAAACGATATTATCAATATTTACGGTACCGTTGAACAAGGAACGATTGCGCATGAAACATCCTTGTCTAACTTAATCCGAAAAATTGCCAATGAAAATCCGAAAGTTTTTTTATCCATCTTTCCACATGCCACCAATATTCCGACAATAGGTCAATATTACCCGCAAAGTATTTTTTTTGAGGAGGTTGGAAAAAAAGTAGTAGCCACTAATTATGGCTCTTCTATTCCGCTTATTCGTTACGAGTTTGCAGATCTTGGGGGTGTGATTACTTATGACGAAATGATGAGAAAGTTAAAAAAAAGTGGAATTAGTATCGAGAAGGAAATTTTAAAATATAAAATATTTGATCAAATATTAAAGTTGCCCTTTGTTTATGTCTATGCACGGTCAGACTTAGGTATGGTTTTTAGAGGTGCAAACATTTATCCGGAGGAAATTAGGTCTATTATCGACAGCTATCCTTTAAATCGCTATCTAACAGGAAAGGCTACCATGATGAAACGTGAGAACAAAAAAATGGATAGAATACTGGAAATACACGTTGAACTTAAAAAAGGAATACGCTGGAATCCCAAATTAAAAAAACAAATTACCGAATCTATAATACTGGGTTTGCGAACTCACAATTCAGAATATGCTTATCTTTATTCAACCGAACCCTCAAAAGTAATTCCGTTAATTATTGGGTGGCCTTACCAACATTCAAAATATTTTAATTCACAAGGCAAACAACGGTGGGTTAAAAAATAATTATATGGAAAAGGAAAATTATAAACCTTGGGACATTGACTTTGCTAAATACGAAGAGTGCCGCACGTGGAAAGAAAAATTACATTTCCTAATTAATTTTGCAGTTCTAGCGCCCTCGAGTCATAACAGTCAGCCATGGATTTTTGAAATACGCGACCAAAGTATTTTTATTTACCAAAATTCTCTCCGAAAATTAAAGGTGGGTGACCCTGATAATAGATTATTATTGATGAATTTGGGGTGTGCTATCGAAAACATACGTGTAGCCGCAGATTACTACGGCCTATCATACGACGTCTCTTATCTTCCTGATGCAATACATGAAAATCTAGTCGCCATCATTCGTTTCGACGAAACCGCAATACGAAAAAATTCTTCTCACTTGATTTTTTCAATTGTAAAAAGATCTGTAAATCGTAGTAATTATCATAGGGAGCCACTTTCTATAGAATTTAGAGAAGCACTTTCTCAGTTGGATAATCCTAAGATGAATATAAACGTTGTTGACGGCCATACAGATAAAGAGGGAATTGCGGATATAATAGTTAGTTCAAATATAGAATTAATGGACAATTCAAAATTTCGACGAGAACTCAGTCCATATGTGAAAAATAATATAACAAAATCCAAAATTGGTATCCCTGCATTTGGGATGGGTATACCTCTATTACCATCTTTTATTGTTCCTAATTTAGTAAAATTTTTTAATATGGATCGCCTTAATAAGTCTTCGACTTTAAAAATACTCACTGACGGTACTCCAGCTTATATTTTGTTAAGTTCCATGACGGATACAAAAGTTGATTGGATAAAGGTGGGGGAATGCTATGAAAGAATCGCCTTAATTGCAGAACAATTCAATTTAAAAACGGCAGTATGGGCAGCACCCATCTTGTCTCCGAATTATCGAGAAAAATTAAATTTTTTTATAAAGCCCGGTTTTCATAGTCAATTTATATTTCGAGTAGGCCGCGCAATCACTTCGCAACCACATAGTCCGCGTCTTTCGGTTTCAGACGTTTTAAAAAACTGATATAATTTTACACAAATGTCTTCGTTCCATAATTTTGATCTTTTGTCTGTTGGTTTTGTCGTTGCAAGTACGGGAATTTTGGGCTCGGTAATTTATTTTAGTAACCCAAAAAGCATCACAAATAAATACTTTTTGGGTTTTTCTGTTAGCACTATGTTATGGGGAGTCGTAAGTTATTTAAACTACCAAGTTGCCAATATTTCATTAGTCTTGTTTCTGATTAAATTAGTGTTATTTTTTGCTATTTTTCAGGCATATTTTTTTTATAAGCTTATGTCTGTCTTTCCTAACACCACGTTTACATTTACCTCTAAATATAGAAGACATTTAAAGCTCGCTGTTTTGGGCACTGCTTTGTTAACGTTGACTCCTTTTGTCTATTCTGGTATTAAAGCGGCACCATTAGGCACTGTGTCGCAACCCATAGCAGCACCCGGTATTTTGTTGTTTGTAATATTAGCAGTGTCTTTAGTAGGAAACGGGATTTTCTTAATGGTAAAAAAAAGAGGTATAGCAGGCGGAATCGAAAGAAAACAATTTACTCTTTTGCTTTCGGGCGTGAGCATCATGTTTACTTTGATAATTGTTTTTAATTTAATTTTTCCTACGCTATTAAACAACACAAGGTTCATACCCCTGAGCGCCCTTTTCGTTTTTCCATTTGTTCTTTTTACCGCCTATGCCATAGCTCGACATCATTTATTTAATGTAAAAGTGGTTAGCACTGCAATAATTACTTTTTTCTTAGCTCTCGTAAGTTTTATCGAAATAATCTTTGCCAATACTGCTTCATTAATTATATTTCGAAGCAGTATTTTTATTTTAGTTTTAATTTTTGGAATCAATCTCATTCGAGGAGTTTTGCGCGAGGTAGAGCAGCGCGAGAAGATTGAACATTTGGCCAGTGAATTACAACTTGCCAATGACCGCCAGGAAGGTCTGATTCATTTCGTCAGCCATCAAATCAAGGGATACTTGACCAAGAGTAAGGCTGCTTTTGCTGGAATACTTGAAGGGGATTTTGGTGAGACTCCTGATTCTATTAAATCTGTCGCCAAAGAAGGGCTTAGAGATAATCAGGAGGGAGTAGAGACAGTAATGAGTATCTTAAGCGCCGCTAACTTAAAGAAGGGAACAGTTACATATAAACGAGAGTCTTTTGATTTCCGAAAAGTAGTCGTTGATCAGATTGAGGGACACACAAAGGAGGCTCGAAATAAAAATCTGACATTGGAGACTATTATTCCGGGAGATGTCGATTTCACCACCATTGGCGATCGAGATCAACTCAGTCAACATGTCGTGGGGAATCTGATTGATAACTCTATTAAATACACCCTGAAGGGTGGCTTGAAAATCTCATTGGCTAAAAAAGATGGGAAAATATTTTTTAGTATAAAAGACACGGGTGTGGGCATTACCGAAGAAGATAAGAAACGGCTCTTTACTGAAGGTGGTCGTGGCAAAGAATCCACCAAGGTCAACGTCAACAGCACCGGCTACGGCCTCTTCATCGCCAAGGAAATTGTGGAAGCTCACAAAGGCCGCATTTGGGCAGAATCAGAAGGAACCGGGAAAGGATCTACATTTTGGGTAGAACTGCCAGCAGCATAAGGACTTCCATTGACAAAAATAATCCATTAAGTAATCTACTTTTAGAGCATCCAGCGTGTGCTGAGCTGTTCTTAAAATAAAAAACACGGAGGTATCATGAAAAAGCTCATGTGCAGAAAAATGCGGAAGTTAGGAGTGTTGGAAGGCTCGAAGGAGCAACTCATCCAAGAGATGAGCAAGAAAGTTCGACGCCCCACCAAGCATTTTTGCGGCTAAATTAGAGAAGCGTAGGGCTAGTCTCTACGCTTCTTTTTTTACCTCCTTAGGAAGGAAATTTATGATCTTTGTCATATCGAGTCGGGTTAGTTCGGTGGATCCACACTTGGTCGCTCTTCAAAGATTAGCTCCACATTTTGGTTTGCCAATCCATATTATAGATATTCACTCGATCCGAGGTGAATTATCCTTTGGATATGTCGATAAAAAGACAGTCTGCTATTATCAGCTGCGACCTATAAATCGACCGATTTTTTACGCATCAGCTCCAATTCGAGCCGATAGCGCTTTAATGCTTAATTCCAAATACTCGTTT
Organism: Minisyncoccia bacterium; assembly: GCA_038215155.1. Taxonomy (GTDB): domain Bacteria; phylum Patescibacteriota; class Minisyncoccia; order Phycocordibacterales; family CAJBRS01; genus JADGRH01. Next base: position 79,319 of record JBBQRF010000001.1, on the reverse strand, counting down.
CCTCAAGTTTATAGGTATGTTCTGGGTCAATTTCTAGAGGAATTAGGTAGGTTGTTCCCGAACCAATGGTTTCCAGGAACACCCCAACGCATTTCCAATGGAGATTCGAAGATATTCCTACTGGATCAAGCTCAGAAAAGTGGATTACTGGTCCCCTCATTTTGCATTAATGGAATGTTACCTCCAACTCGATTGTCCCCTACAATTCTGTGTAAAAAAAGTCTGGGACATTCTTTCATGATTTCCAATAAGAGAAGCTACTCGAAGGAAGTCACGATTACACGTGAATGTATCCTGAATCCGAAAATAGTTGAGGATGGGTTGCTGTGGCAGTGGCAGGAACTGATTGATACTTCTTATCACGTCAGGACTCACATTACCGAAGATAAGTGTTGGGCAGTCTGCGCGAGCGTATTAAGTAAAATACAAAAAAGAAATGCCTCCACAAAGAAGTTCGACAGACTTAATTGGAAGAATTTTCAGCTTGCGACCAGTGTGAAGGATGCATGCAAAATCTTGCTTAAAAAGCTAAACCTATCTTTTGCTAGTCCTGAATTTCTGCTAACCAAAGAAGGACAGCTGATTTTGATTGACTTCAATCCTTGCGGCGACTGGTATGGATTTTTTAACCAGAAGCGAGGTGATGAAATCACCAAATTTCATCTATCTCTATTGCAAGATAAAGTAAAAGAGTGAGCATCTAATGTTTAGGTGCTTTTTTAATTTATTACCTCCAAAACTTTTTTTAAATATGCAGCATTGCCAATATCATGATCAGACTTTTCGATAATAAATTTTTTCTTTCTTCCTCTCCATTGTCTGTAAGATTTGTGAAATCGATTGATTGAAATAGGAGGTTCTTTTTTGCCCACCAGAAATACCGCGGAGCATTTTGAAGTTGTTGGAAATTTGTATTTTTGCAGACTTTGTAGCATTTTTTTACCTAATTTTTTTTTCCACTCGGTTGGAATTGCAGAAAAGTCATCCTTAAAGTAGGGTGACATCGAACAAAAATATATTTTTTGAAAGTAATACTTACGAGTCAATAGAGCCGCTATATAGGCCCCAAAAGAAAACCCGAGAATTTGAATATCTTTGTCTTTTTGATTTTTTAAGGATGTTCGAATTTTTTGCTTAGTCTCTTTAACATACAAAGACATTGATTTGTTTTTTCTCCAATCTACTTCAATTGGCACAGGGATATGACCTTTCTTTTTAGCAGCCAAGGCAATTTTTCGATACGCCTTGCCATTGGGACTTTCGCCATATCCTGGGATAATAAAAAATAATGCCATATTAATATATTAACATTATATTTCTTGTGTAGATTGTTTTGGTAAGTATAGTTAGGCAGCCTTCATCTCTCTTAGTCATACATGCTGGAATTTCTAAAACCGTCTGCTTTTTGCTATTATTTTAGTAATGTCTGCTGAAAAGAAAATTATGCTCTCCGGTGTAAAACCGACCGGCCGCCCTCATATTGGTAATTACTTCGGGGCCATGCGCCAATTTGTGGAAATGCAGGATCAGTATGAGTGTTTTGTCATGATTGCTGATTATCACGCTTTAAACTTCATTCAAAATGCCGAAGAAATGCGAGAAAATATCCTTGGAATAATGCTGGATTATTTAGCTATTGGGCTCGATCCCACCAAAGTCACTCTCTTTAAGCAATCTGATATCTCGGAGCACACTGAGCTCACTTGGATTTTTGACACTATTACTACCATGCCGTACCTTCAGCGCGCCCACGCATACAAGGATGCCATCGCTAAGGACAAGGAAGTAAGTGTTGGCACTTTTAACTACCCAATGCTCATGGCCACCGATATCTTAATTTATGATCCAGATATTGTGCCAGTGGGAAGCGATCAAAAACAGCACGTTGAATATGCGCGAGACACAGCAGAGAAATTTAATCGAATATTTGGCCAGACTTTTAAGCTTCCTGAGCCGCTCATTTTAGCGGCGGTGCAAACGGTGCCAGGAATTGATGGAGAGAAAATGAGCAAGAGTTACAATAATACCATTCCACTTTTTGCCTCTGACGAGGAAGTCCGAAAATCTGTAATGAGTATTGTTACTGACTCAGGCACTGATGTGCCCGTGAATGTTCGAGCCATTCATAATTTATTTAAACCAAATGCCGAGCTCGACGCCCTTTACTCGCAAAATAAAGGAAAGTACCAGATTCTTAAGGAAGCTCTGGCTAATGATATTATTGTTTTCGTTAGTCCACTAAGAGAAAAGCGGCAAAATTGGGAGAGTCGCAAAGAAGAAGTATTAGAAATATTAAGAGCGGGTGGAGAAAAAGCTCGCGAACGAGCGAAAGCCAAGATGGAACTCGTTCGCGACAGGGTCGGTGTAAAATTATATTAAATGACACGAATTTTCATTAAAGATTTAAAAGAGAATATCGGTAAGGAAGTTTCCATTAGCGGATGGGTTGATATTCGTCGTGATCAGGGCAAATTAATATTTTTAGATTTCCGAGACATGACTGGCTATGTTCAGGGAGTTATTTTGCCAAAAAGTGAAGCGCACGAAATCGGCGAGAAGGTTCGGTCTGAATGGGTAGTGGAGGTTCTCGGAAAAGTTAATCCGCGACCGGAGAAAAATATTCAAGCGGAAAAACAAAACGGGGACATTGAGCTAGAAATCCTTTCTATTACTGTATTAAACGAAGCAGAGACTCCACCGATTGACGTGGGGAGCGACGGTCATGAAATAGGGGAGGAAAATCGCTTGAAATACCGCTACCTTGATTTGCGCCGGCCGAGGATGCAGAAAAATATTCGCAACCGGCACAAGATCATTAAATTTATTCGAGATTACCTAGCCGCTAAAAATTTTACTGAGATTGAAACGCCTATTCTGACTAAATCTACACCCGAAGGCGCTCGCGATTATATTGTGCCTTCACGCTCAGACCCAGGCCATTTCTATGCTCTACCGCAATCACCGCAACAATACAAACAACTATTAATGGCGGCGGGAATCGAGCGATATTTTCAATTTGCTAAATGTATGCGGGATGAAGATACTCGGGGGGATCGGCAGCCGGAATTTACCCAACTTGATTTGGAGATGAGTTTTGTAAAACAGAAAGATGTGATGGCTTTAAATGAAGATATTTTGGTAGAGGTAGTGAAAAATAATTATCCGGAAAAACGCATTCAAGAAATTCCTTTTCCCCGAATTACATATAAGGAAGCTATGGAAAAATACCAGACTGACCGACCTGATTTACGAAAAGATAAAGAGGACAAGAATCTGCTAGCTTTTTGTTGGGTCATTGATTTTCCATTTTTTGAGAAGACTGACAATGGTGGTTGGACATTCACTCACAATCCATTTTCCGGAGCCAGAGAAGAGCATCAAGAATGGCTAAAAAATAAAGAAAATATCGGTGAAATTCTAACTTCACAATATGACGTAGTGCTTAACGGATACGAGATTGGCGGCGGCAGTATCCGCAATCATAATGCCGCCGCCCTAATCTCCGTCTTTGAAATTATGGGATACGACAGTGCTAGCGTGGAAAAGAACTTTGGTCATATGCTCCAAGCCTTTCGCATGGGCACTCCACCTCATGGCGGCATTGCTTGGGGCTTCGACCGCTTAATGATGATTCTAGAAAACGAACCAAACATTCGTGAAGTTATTGCTTTTCCTAAAACTGGAGAAGGTAGGGATTTAATGATGAATTCGCCGAGCGAGGTGTCAAATGATCAATTAAAAGAGCTCGGTATTGATATTCGCAAAAAATAAATAGCTTTTGATTTAACCTCCTTTCAGTGTTAAGCTAAATTAAATCCAGGCAATGCCCTGGTTTTCTTTGTCTTTAGAATGACTAAATACCCCAAAATAGGAATAAAGCAGGTGATAGGCTCGTATTGGCAGGTAGTGAAGAGCTTGCCTTTTTGGTTTGTCTCAACGATTTTAGGAGGCATTCTACCAACCATCATTGCCTTATTCATTCCACTCCAATACAGAAACTTCTTTAATATTCTTGATGGCTCTCCGGACAGATTAGCCGCCGTACCTCTTCTTTCTAAGATCATTCTCATAATTCTATTGTTGAATTTATTGGATTGGCTCTTTTCGCAATACGGTCAATTTTCCATAGACCGCTTCCAAACTAAAGGATCAACTCTTCTTCGACAAAATGCCTTTGAGTATTTAATTCGTCATTCATACACTTTTTTTGCCAATAATTTCACCGGTTCGTTAACGCAAAAAATTGGTAGGTACGCTCGAGCCTTTGAGCGGCTAGTGGATCGAATTACTTTCAATCTCTTGCCAATCAGTATTCGTATTGTCGGAACTATTATAATTGTCTTCAGTATTAACCACACTATTGGATGGGTCATTATTATTTGGATGATTTTATTTTTAAATTTTAATTACTTCTTTGCTCGATTTAAATTAAAATATGATCTGCAAAAAGCGGAGGCAGATACTCGATCATCGGCAGTGCTCTCCGACAATATCACTAACCACAACACAATCCAGCTTTTCACCGGCGAGCGTTTTGAAGATGATCGATTTAAAAGCGTTACCAATGATCAGCAGAAGATTGGTCTATTTGTCGCCACTTTAGATGACACGATGAACGCAATTCAAATGCTGTTTATTGTTTTCATGGAGTTTTTTATTTTTTATTTTTCCATTCGGCTATGGGCCAACGGTCAGATTAGCTTGGGAACATTTGTTTTATTTGAGACCTACGTCCTAGGGCTAGGTTATCGATTATGGAGCTTTAGTAGCGTTGTAAAGGATTTCTATCAAGCCTTTGCTGATGCTAAGGAAATGGTGGAAATTTTAGAATTACCCCAAGAAATTCAGGATGCGCCGCAGGCAAAGGAGCTAACTGTTACTAAAGGGGAAGTAGAATTTAAAAATTTATCTTTCAGTTTTAATGAGAACAGAAAGGTGTTGGATGAGGTTAATCTAAAGATTGTGAGCGGCGAAAAAGTGGCCTTGATCGGCCCGTCCGGTGCAGGGAAATCTACCTTTGTTCGACTGTTGCTCCGTCTTTATAATGTTAAAGAAGGAGAAATTATTGTGGATGAGCAAAATATTCAGACCGTCACTCAGCAAAGTCTGCATAAAAATATTAGTTTAGTACCGCAAGATCCAATCCTTTTTCATCGAACTCTAATGGAAAATATTAGGTATGGCCGTCGGGATGCCTCCGATGACGAGGTTATTGCGGCGGCTCGCCTCGCTCATTGCGATGAGTTCATTGAGAGCTTGCCGAAAAAATATGAAACTTACGTAGGGGAGCGAGGAATTAAACTTTCAGGAGGAGAACGTCAACGGGTGGCCATTGCTCGCGCTATTCTTAAGAATGCACCGATCTTGGTACTCGATGAAGCCACATCAAGTCTTGATTCACATTCAGAACAATTAATTCAAGATGCATTGGATAAATTAATGATAGGAAAAACAGTTATTGTCATCGCTCACAGACTCTCCACTATCCAAAAGATGGATAGAATCGTAGTAGTAGAAAATGGCAAAATTGTAGAAGAAGGGACTCATCAGACATTACTCCAAAATGATGGCGGACTTTATCAGAAGCTATGGAATTTACAGGCCGGTGGTTTTATCGTTACCGATTCGGAGGATAAAGCAATTGAGGAGGAAGAGGCAGAAGATTAAGAAATAGGGGCGGGCTTCGCCCGCCCCTATTTCTACTATATAATTAGCTTGTGGAAAAAACTGCTTTTGCCATTAAAACCGAACAATTTGAAGGCCCTTTAGATCTTCTGTTGAGCTTAATTGAGAAGCGCAAGTTCTTGATTAACGATATCTCCCTGGCCAAAGTGACTGATGATTATTTGGAGTATCTGAAGAAATTACCTCAATTTTCTATTCCGGACAGCGCTAATTTCATTTTAATTGCCTCCACTTTAGTGCTAATTAAATCCAAATCTTTATTGCCGGCCCTCAATCTTTCAGAAGAAGAAGAAATGAGTATCGAAGAGCTCCAAGAAAGATTGCGAGTTTATAAAATCCTTCGAGAAGCCACCGCAAGTTTACGAGAACATTTCGGCAGGAAAATAATTTTCCCAAAGTCCACATCTAAGATTATAAATCCAGTTTTTTCACCAGCCCATGATCTATCAATGAAAACTCTGGTGATAGCTATGCAGTCTCTTTTAGCAAATCTGCCAAAAACGGAGATCTTACCAAAAAAGATCGTTGAAAAAGTCATTAGCCTAGAGGAAATGATAGATAGCCTCACTAAACGTATTCAGAATTCATTAAAAATGAGTTTCCGTGAATTTACAAAAATTAGTAAGGAAGACAAGATAAACGTCATTGTTAGTTTTCTAGCCATGCTTGAATTAGTAAAGCAAGGTATTATCGATGTCACCCAGAGCGCTCTTTTTGAGGATATTCATATGGAAACTCAAAATGTTAGTGTCCCAAAATATAATTAAATGAATTTAGAACAAAAAATTGAAGCAATATTGTTTTGGAAGGGCGAGCCGCTCTCGATTAAACGGCTCACCGACATTCTAAAAAAGGATCAAGCCGAAGTGGAGACGGCGCTTTCTACATTAGAAAATAATCTCAAAGGCAGGGGATTAGTATTAATGCGAAAGGAGGACGAAGTACTGTTAGGTACCTCCCCAGAAAACTCTAAGCTAATAGAGGATTTGACTAAAGAGGAATTAACTAAAGACTTAGGCAAGGCCGGGCTCGAAACTCTTTCCGTCATTTTATACAAAGGGCCTATCACTCGGCGCGGAATAGATTTTATTAGAGGAGTTAATTCTACGTTTATTTTAAGGAATTTGCTTATTAGGGGCCTGGTAGAAAAAGTAACCAATCCAAAAGATGAACGAAGTTTCCTATACAAGCCCACCTTTGATCTTTTGTCATATCTCGGAGCAAGTCGCATTGAGGAAGTGCCGGAATACCAAAATGTCATCTCTAAACTAACAGAATTTAAAGAGGAGGCAGAAGCAAAGGAAGTGATAGAAGAAAATCAAGAGATCCAGAATGAGTAAGCCTAATATTACCCCTGCAAAAAAATGGATTATTGCAATCCTAGTGATTGTTTTTCTTTTCATTATTGGATACTTACCTTCGAGAAAATTTACAATCAATTCTTCCAATATCGCTACATCTACCTTAGCTAGTTCGTCTACCATTGCTCAGGCCTTGTCGCAGCCCGTAACCGACACTTCAGAATCGTTTAATTCTCTTAAGCTTCAGGCGCGAGCTGTTTATGTTCTAGACATTACTACAAATAAAGTCATTTACGAAAAAAATGCCAATGTAGCACTTCCGCTCGCCTCCATCGCAAAACTAATGACGGCATTGTTGGCTTCAGAAATTTTGAAAGACGAGACCCAAGTAATTGTTTCGACCTCTTCATTAGCACTCGAAGGAAGTAATAATTTAATAGCTAATGAGGCTTGGCGTTTTAAAGACTTGAGAGATTTTACTTTACTAGTTTCTTCTAATGATGGGGCGAATGCCATTGCTCTTGCGGCTGCTTCCTCAACTATTTCTTTTGTTAGTGAAATGAACGATAAAGCAGCCACCCTCAATCTTTCTACTCTTCATTTTAATAACGAAAGCGGTTTGGATATTAATCAAACTACCCCTGGCGCCATTGGCTCGGCTAAAGAAGTGAGCCAATTAATGCACTACATTTTGATGAATCGACCCGATATTTTATCAGTCACCCGGCATCATACTTTTAAATTTACCTCTCTTGATGGTATTAATCACACTGGAATTAACACCGATCGAGACATAACTCGTTTGTCTGGCATCATTGCCTCTAAAACAGGATACACCTTGCTCGCGGGAGGTAATTTGACCATTGTGTACAGTCCCAGCCTTAATCACCCTATAATTATTACAGTCTTAGGATCAACGGCCGATGGACGCTTTAGTGACACCTTAAAACTGGCTTCCTCTACTCGGGCCTATTTAATACGACAATGATGCCCTTTTTTAGTATAATTTTCCTATGTTACTAAGTACTGTAAAGGTTTTTCTGCCCGCTCTATTATCTTTTTTCATCGGTTTGTTAATTACTCCCAGCATCTCTAACATCCTTTACTCACGGAGAATGTGGAAAAACCGCTCGAGAAGTGCCGCAAACAAGGACGTGGTCACTCCGGAATTTCAAAAGATTCATAATCACCAAGGGGAGACCTCCACTCCTCGAATAGGCGGAGTAATTGTCTGGCTCTCTGTCTTAATTACTACTTTATTGCTCTCCATTAATTCCTTTGTCTTTCCCAGCAAGCTAAATATTAAATTAAACTTTCTTAGCCAAAATCAAACCCTATTGCCACTTTTCACTTTAATCTTTGCTTCTATTGTTGGTTTGGTAGACGATCTATTACAAATTTACAGCAAGAATATTCAATTTAGTGACGGCCTGAATCGAAGACTCCGGGTATTAATAGTTCTTTTTTTAGGGTCCATCGGGGCATGGTGGTTTTTCTTTAAGCTGCAGACAGTTACCGTCCATGTACCATTTTGGCAAGACGTTAATCTCGGACTTTCTTTTATTCCATTTTTCATCATAGTCATGCTGGCCGTCTTCTCCGGATCAGTGATCGATGGAATTGATGGATTGGCTGGGGGAGTAATGGCATCTTCTTTCGGCGCTTACATGATTATTGCCTTCGTTCATCACCAAATTGACCTGGCGGCTTTTTGCGCAGTAATCACTGGTGGAATACTGGCTTTTCTTTGGTTTAATATTCCGCCGGCTCGCTTCTACATGGGTGAGACAGGTATGCTTGGCTTAACGGTTACTCTTTCTATCATAGCTTTCCTAACTAATTCCGTTTTAGTATTACCCCTGATCGCTTTTCCTCTTTTTATTACCTCACTTTCCGTAATTATTCAGCGGATTTCTAAAGTCTATTTTAATCGTAAGGTATTTATAGTTGCTCCGCTTCATCACCATTTTGAAGCATTGGGCTGGCCTTCCTATAAGGTGACTATGCGCTTTTGGATTATTTCGTTCGTTTTTGCATTAATCGGCGCCATGATCGCCATCATTAGCTAATGAAAACCGTTGATAAGCCATTTTTAATTTCTACTTTCATTTTAGTCATTGCGGGACTTTTTATTTTTAGCTCTGCATCACTCGGACTTCTTGCTGGTAAAGGAAATACCTTTCGCTCGGTTTTAATCAACCAAATAGTTTTAGGCATTATCGGCGGCTCCATTGCCTGTTTTATTAATAGCAGAATTCCATATAAGGTTTGGCGAAAGTATTCGCTTTTTATTTTTATCGCTTCAATTTTTGCTGTTATCTTAGTTTTCATTCCTCATATTGGAATGAAATTTGGGGGCGCTCGCCGTTGGGTAGATGTTGGAAATTTTTCTTTTCAACCCGCAGAGATTTTTAAAGTAGGCTTTGTTATTTATTTTGCCGCTTGGCTTTCTGGCGTAAAGCAAAAAGTCACCACTCTTAAACACGGCACTATCCCGTTTGCCATTCTAGTAGCTATTGCCGCTGCACTTATTCTGTCTGAGCCTGATACAGCCACTTTTGGGGTCATATTCATTGCTGGACTCTCAATGTTTGTAGTTGCGGGGTGCCGATGGCGAGATATTTTTATTTTAGGAGCCATCGGTATTCTTGGCGTGGGAGTTCTATATTTTTCCCGACCCTACATTAAACAGCGAATAGACACTTTCATTCACCCCGCTAATGATGCTCAGGGTAGCGGCTACCAGATTCAACAATCGCAGATTGCCATAGGCACGGGACAAATTACCGGCAGAGGTTTTGGACAAAGTATTCAAAAATTCAATTATCTCCCTGAACCAATTGGAGATTCCATTTTTGCTGTGGCCGCTGAAGAATTCGGTTTCATTGGAGGCTCCTTAATCATTTTCCTATTTTTATTCTTTACATTTCGAGGTCTTCGGATTGCTTCACGCACGACAGATCTCTTCGGTAGACTGCTCGTCATAGGACTTGTTATACTGATATTAGCCGAGTCTTTCGTCAATATTGCCTCAATGCTCGGCATTTTGCCGGTTTCGGGCATCCCTTTACTTTTTATTAGTCACGGCGGAACGGCCCTATTTTTTACTTTGGCCGAGGTCGGCATCATCCTAAACGTTTCGCGTTCTCAAAATCTTAAAGTTATCTAATTATGAAAATTGTATTTTGCGGAGGAGGTACGGGTGGACACTTCTATCCATTAATTGCGGTAGCTGAAGAGCTGCGCAGTTTAATGCGCGAAGAAAAACTCTTGGAAGCGAAAATTTATTATTTAGCTCCCACTCCATATTCCAGTCAGATCCTTTTTGATCACGATATTAATTATAGGAAGATAGAGGCCGGCAAGATTCGTCGCTATCATTCCATATTAAATTTTTTTGACATATTTAAAACAGCATGGGGAGTGGTGCTCTCCCTTTGGAAGGTTTTTTGGATCTATCCCGACGTAGTCTTTGGTAAGGGTGGATACACTAGCTTTCCGGTACTCTTCGCGGCTAAACTTTTGAAAATACCGGTAATTATTCACGAATCTGATACGGTACCAGGCAAAACAAATGCTTGGGCAGGAAAATTTGCTAAGGCGGTGGCCATTTCATATCCTGAAACCGCTAACTGTTTTCCGGAAGAAAAAGTCGTTTATACTGGCAATCCCATTCGCAAAGAAATTATCATTCCAGCCACTGAGGGTTCTTACGAATTTTTAAATTTACAAAAAGATCTGCCAACCATTTTAGTCTTAGGCGGTTCTCAAGGCGCACAGGCGATAAACGAAAAAATTCTAGATGCTTTACCAGGACTTTTAGAAAAATACCAAGTTATTCATCAGACTGGGCCTAAAAATTTAAAAGAGGTGAAGGGTCGGGCTAAGGTTATCCTGGAGAAGAGTCCTCACCCAGAAAGATATAAGCCCTACGATTATTTAAATGATTTGGCTATGCGAATGTCAGCAGGGGCAAGCAAATTAGTGATTTCTCGAAGTGGCTCATCGCTATTTGAAATTGCAGCTTGGGGATTGCCTAGTATCATGATTCCAATTCCTGAAAAAGTGAGCCATGACCAGAGACACAATGCGTATGCTTATGCTCGTTCGGGCGCAGCAATAGTTATTGAGCAGGACAATCTGACTCCTGAGATTTTATTATCGGAAGTACGTCGAATACTGGATAACCCAGACATTTATGAGAAGATGCGCACGGCGGCCAAAAATTTTGCTAAGCTCGACGCCGCGCGAAAAATTGCAGCGAAAATTATCACTTTGGGGCTGGAGCATCAAAGCTAGTATGAGCGATGAACCAAAAATAATAACTCGCTTCCCGCCGAGCCCGACTGGCTTTCTTCATATTGGTCGGGCTCGCACGGCACTCTTTAATTTTTTATTTACTCGCAAGAATGGCGGAGAGATGGTTTTTCGGTTGGAAGATACTGACAAAGAGCGATCTAAAAAGGAGTTCGAAGATGTTATCATCGAAAGTTTAAAGTGGCTCGGGATTTCATATGATCAAGGGCCGTTCCGGCAATCGGAAAGAACGGGTGAGTATAAAAAATATTTGCAAAAAATGATTGAGGGTGGAGTGGCGTACATTTCCCCGGAGCCGGCGAAAGACGCCTCCGGGGAAATGAAAGAGGTAGTTCGTTTTCGTAATCCTAATAAAAAAATAAAATTCTTAGATCTGATTCGAGGAGAAGTTGAGTTCGACACAACTGAATTGAAAGACTTTGTCATAGCTCGCGGTATTGATGACCCGCTCTATCATCTAACTGTAGTGGTAGATGATTTTGAAATGGGCATTACGCATGTATTGCGAGGGGAAGATCATATTTCCAATACTCCACGCCAAATCTTGATCCAGGAGGCAATTAGTGCGCCAAGACCGATTTATGCGCACTTCCCAATGATTTTAGCGGCAGACCGATCTAAATTTTCCGGACGTCATGGCGCTGTTAGTGTATTTGATTATCGAGACCAAGGCTTCTTGCCTCAAGCACTGATTAATTATCTTGCTCTGTTAGGATGGAATCCAGGGACTGAACAGGAAATATTTTCTATGGAAGAATTGATTGGAGAATTCAGTCTGGATCGAGTACAAAAAAGTGGAGCTATTTTTGATATGGTTAAATTAAAATGGATTAATAAGGAACATATGAGACTCCTGTCGGATGAGGAATTTAAAGATAAAGTAATAGAATTTTTACCGGAAGATATTAAGAATTCAGCAAAATTTTCTCTAATGCTACCGAAAATTTTGCCTCTCCTTCGAGAACGGCTTTCCACCTTTGGCGAGGTCACTGAGATGGCGCAGACAGAGTTCAAATACTTTTTTAGTGATCCCAAATATTCAGCCGAAAATCTTCTGTGCCCGCCCAAACAAAGAAAGGGTCAGGAAGTCACTTTAGAAGCTTTAAAGCCCATTTTAGGCCGTCTAAAAGCCCTTTTAGAGCCACTTTCAGAGCCTTTTAATCAGCTAAACATAAAGGAGGCCGTTTGGCCGTATGCAGAAGAAAAGGGTAGAGGTCTGGTACTATGGGCTATGCGCTACTGTCTTTCCGGACAAGAGAAATCACCTGACCCATTCACACTTGCTGAAATTTTTGGGAAAGAAGAAACTTTGCGCAGAATTGATAATGCTATTAAAAAAATTTAAATTATCTTCCTTAATTAGATCTTCAGTATTGGTTTTTATTTTGCTGCTCGTCATTTTTCGAGCAGCCCATGCTGACGACATTTCTGATCTGCAGGCCCAGATTAATCAACGGAATGCCAATATCGCTCAATTGGAAAAGGAGATTGCTCAATACCAGGCCTTGGCTGATAAAACCACAGCTCAAGCTAAAAGTTTGCAAAAAGCCATTCTTTCCCTTCAAGCTACTCAAAAAAAGCTGGACGCCAGTATTAAAATAACTCAAACCAAAATTGATGTTGCAAATTTGGATATTCAAAAACTAAATATTCAAATAGGCGATAAAACAAAAAATATTCATACTGGACAAGGCGCCCTGGCCGAAGCCATGCGAAAAATTCAACAAACTGATTCAGAAAGCATAGTCACATCCATTCTTAGTCGAAAAAATTTGGGAGATATCTGGAACGATGTTCAGAATATTATTACTTTTCAGAGTAGCGTCCGCGAAAGAGTTCTTGGTTTGAAAACTCTAAAAGCTGGACTGGAGAAGGATCAAGCCTCTACCACCGTCGAGAAAAACAATTTACAGATCTACCAAAAACAGCTAAGTGATCAAGAAAAAGTAGTGCTTTATAACCAACAACAACAGCGGCAGTTATTAACTGAGACAAAAAATCAAGAAAAAATTTATCAGCAAACTATTTCTGATAAACAAGCTAAAAAAGCGGCCTTTGAAAAAGAACTATATGATTATGAGTCGCAATTAAAATTTAAATTAGATCCTTCTACTTTACCAAAGGCTGGTTCGGGTGTTTTAAGTTGGCCATTGGATAAAGTAAGAGTTACCCAACTTTTTGGCGTTACTAATGCTTCTGCGCGGCTGTATGTGTCAGGCTCTCATAACGGAGTAGATTTTGGAGTTAGTATCGGAACCCCCGTAAAAGCAGTAGCCGATGGCGCAGTGGAAGGAGCAACGGATACAGATTTAGTTTGTCCGGGTGCTTCATTTGGACGCTATGTATTTATTAGGCACTATAATGGTTTAGCCACCACATATGGGCATCTTTCGGTAATTTCTGTGCGTGAAGGCCAGCAAGTCCATCGCGGAGACATTATAGGTTATAGTGGTTCGACGGGCTACGCTACAGGCCCCCATCTTCATTTAAGTGTCTATGCCTCCGCCGGTGTCCAAATGAAAGATCTACCAAGTAAAGTTTGTGGCAATCGAATCTATCGCCTGCCGATTGCCGCCGTCAACGGCTATCTCGACCCATTGTTATATCTACCGGGCTATAGTGGCCCCACTCAATAAATCCGTTATACTTATTTCATGTGCGGCATTGCTGGAATCGTCGGAGCAAACACTCCAAACAAAGAAAAGATAATTAGAGAAATGGTTGAGAGAATTCATCATCGCGGGCCTGACGATGATGGTTTTTTTGATGGCCCGAAAGCTTCTATCGGTATGCGGCGCTTGAGCATTATAGATCTTTCCACTGGCGATCAACCGATCTGGAATGAAAATAAAACTATTTGTATTGTATTTAATGGTGAGATCTACAATTATCGGGAACTTCGAGAAGAATTAATACTGCAAGGACACACTCTTACAACAGAAAGCGATACTGAAACTCTAATTCACTTATATGAGCAACACGGCGAAGAAATGCTACTCCGACTTCGAGGAATGTTCACTTTTGCTATTTATGATTTAGGGCGCGACGAGATGTTCGTCGCGCGAGATTATTTCGGTATTAAGCCACTTTATTATTATTTTGACGATTGGAAGTTGAAAGGATTTGCTTCAGAGATGAAGTGCCTGCTCCTTCATCCAGATTTTAAACCGGAATTAAATGAGCGCGCCATCTATAACTATCTTTCTTACCAATACAATCCTTTAAAAGAAACTTTTTTTCGCAATATTCACAAACTTTTACCCGGTCACTTTTTAAAGATCAATTTAGCCGACCAAAGTATTAAAGAGGAGAAATATTGGGGTTATCAGTTTCGGGAAAAAAATATTGATGAGATCCTACTAAAAAAGGAAATTCAAGAAGGAATTGAAAACTCAGTACGGGCTCATATGATTGCTGATGTTCCCGTGGGTGCCTTTCTGTCTGGCGGTATTGATAGCGCCATCATTGTTGCCATGATGAGTAAAGTTCGCAAAGAGCAAGGCGGAAATCTCAAAACATTCACCATTGGATTTGAAGAAGTCAGCGAGCAGAGTGAAGCTAAAATAATGGCCGATCTTCTAGGTACTGATCACACTGAAATTAATATTTCGCCAGAAGAATATTTCCAAGAAATGCCTAAAGTGGTATGGCATTTCGACGAGCCGGTCGCCGACCCCTCAGCGGTGGCGCTTTACTTCTTGGCTAGAGAAGCCCGAAAGCACGTCAAGGTGGTGCTTTCGGGCGAGGGAAGTGATGAACTATTTGGCGGCTACAATATTTATCGCGAACCATTTGCCCTTAATAAATTAAAATGGCTACCCAAATCACTCATCCACTTTTTTGCTCATCTACCTTTGAATTTCTACGGCAAAAATTATTTGAATCGCGTTCTCATTCCTATCCGAGAACGCTACATTGGCAATGCTTACATCTTTCACCCTGAAGAAATTGCCGAACTATGGAAAGCCAATCCTAACGAGAAACTAGATCTAAACCCCGTCTATGATCAAGTGAAAATTCAGCTCGATTCTGCCAAAATGCAATTCATCGATATAAATACTTGGCTGCCAGGCGACATCTTGGCCAAAGCAGATAAGATGACAATGGCTAATTCACTGGAGCTACGTGTGCCTTTTCTTGACATTGAAATTGCTAAAATATCCGGACGCATTCCTGAAGAATTGAAATACAAAAATGGTCAAACCAAATACATTTTGCGCAAGGCATTTGAAAGCATCCTGCCCAAGGAGACAGCAGGCCGCAAAAAACTCGGCTTCCCAACACCAATCCGCAACTGGCTCCAAAATGAAACTACGGCCAAGGAAATTTTAAGTACAATTGTCGAAAATGAATATATTTCAACTAAATTTAGTCTGAAATATATTCGCCAGCTTTCCGAAAATCACCTTAACAAAAAAGCGGATAATTCTAGGAAAATATACGTTCTCTACCTTCTCGCCCTTTGGTATAATGTCTTTGTCAATGAAAAAACGACCAAATAAACAAGGCATCATTCAAATCATTGTCGTCTTAATTATTGCTCTGCTCATTATTCATTTTTTAAATATTAGTTTAAGCGGTCTCTTGGCCAAGCAATCAGTTCGAGATTTTTTCATCTACGTATGGGGACTGACTAAAATAATTTGGCAAGATTTTCTATTACTTCTCAATTTCATCCGAGGTATTGTCCAGAGCCATTGACTATTTCCTATTTACCTGGTATTGTATGTTTAGAATGGCTGGAAAAATTACTCCATCTCGAAAAGGCAAAAACCAGAAGGCTGCCAGAAAAAGTACTTCAAATAAACCTAAATCTGTCGTTCCGTTCAAAGATCAAATCCTTGATGGTCCTCGTTCGGCGCGAAATCAGCAAAAAGAAAATATGAAAGGACTGTCAGTATCCGTGATAACAGTTCGAAAGGTAGTAATCACGAATGGTCGCTTTCACCGCGTCGGTAGTGGTGAAAATGGATCTTCTCGAGCCGTTCGCTTTTTGAGCGACGGAGTTGCTGATCTCAGTACCGTCGAGGACATTCGCGAGGAAATCGAAGGATTCTTCCGATAATTAGTTAGTTTTGATTCAAAGGTCCTGCGCTTGCGCAGGACCTTTTGCTTTTTCAAAGTTATCCACAGCCATCTATTTGACAGGTGAACTATCGTTCACCTATAATATATTCATGTCAAAAAACGCCTTATTAACAAGAATCCGCTATGAATTAGACAAGCTAAATGAGCAGATTGATCTGGCTATTATTGAAGGTCGAGGATATAGGAATCTTTCCACTCGTCACAAGATATTACTATCACGGTTCAACCGTCTTCAAAGCGAAGGGAGTTCGTGGCTGGGGCAGAAACTTAGTAGCAATTTTGGCCTAACCCTTTTCTAATATGAAAATAGAATACAAAGATAAAATTGTCGCTTTCTATCAAAAACACGGCCGCTTGCCAGGCTATAAAGAGATTATGAATCTTCTCGGCTTCAAATCTAAGAATGCTGTTTTTAAATTAATTAATCGCCTGGTAGAAGAAGAGGTTTTGAACAAGGATGCGATGGGGAGAATTACTCTCAACAACATCTTTAATGAAATTCCTTTATTAGGAGTAGTGGAAGCCGGTATTCCCGAGACAGCTGATGAGATCAAGGATAATACTTTGAATTTAGAAGATTTTTTAGTGGAAAATAAAGATTCTTCCTATCTTTTAGAGGTAAAAGGTGACTCCATGATTGAAGCTCACATTGAAGAAGGGGACATGGTCCTAGTGGATCGAAAAGGTACGGCTAAAGCAGGCGATATCGTCATTGCTGAAGTCGATGGAGGATGGACAATGAAATACCTACGCTACGATAAGGGTGGACAGGCCTATCTCGAGCCAGCCAATAAGAAATATTCAAATATTTATCCCCAGTATCAAATGAGAATTGCGGCAATCGTCCGGGCAGTCATTAGAAAATACTAAGTAAGGTTTATTAACTATTCACGTCTTAAATAATATGATGTATTACGATTATCAAACAAAGGAGAAGCGATTAAAACGAGCGAAACATCGCTTTGCTAATCACTTCCAGATCTTTCTGAAGTTTCATAACAAGCTAGTGACTCTTTCTTTGTTCTAAAGAGGAGTGCCTTGCTATGGAACCGTTAGCTTCCCGCATTAGACCTCGCAGTCTAAAGGAATTTGTTGGGCAAGGTCATTTGGTGGCCCCCAATAAGCCGTTGCGCATGGCTATACAAGAAAAGCACCTTTTCTCTTTTATTTTATGGGGTCCACCCGGTGTAGGTAAAACTACCCTGGCTAAAATATATGCGGCCGCATTGGATGTGGAATTCCATCATCTTTCCGCAGTTTCGGCAGGCAAGGAAGATATTAAACAATTGTTGGGAAAGAAAACCTTACTCTCGAAGCCAAAACTTTTATTTTTAGATGAGATTCATCGTTTCAATAAGACTCAGCAGGATTTTCTTTTGCCTTATGTGGAGAGTGGCGATATTACTTTAATTGGGGCGACTACAGAAAATCCGAGTTTTGAAGTGATACCAGCCCTACTTAGCCGTTGTCGCGTTTTTGTACTGAATGAATTAAGTGAGAATGAGATGTTTAAGATAATTGATCGGACAAAGTTAAAACTTTCTAATAAAGCGAAAGAGTGGTTGGTAGCTATGGCAAACGGAGATGCTCGGCAAGCTATTACCATGCTCGAGGCAGTTTCAAAATTATATGAAGAAATTACGCTGGAGACTTTGGCCGAGACTATGCAAAATAAATTTCTACGCTTTGATAAGAAAGGGGATGAACACTACAACACTATTAGCGCCTTTATTAAGAGCATGCGCGCCGGTCAGCCCGATGCAGCGCTTTATTACTTGGCACGAATGATTGAGTCAGGGGAGGAGCCTAAATTCATTGCACGACGAATGGTTATTTTTGCATCGGAGGATGTCGGGCAGGCCAACCCTACTGCATTAGTAGTGGCGAACGAAGTTTTTAAAGCAGTAGAAGTTATTGGTTTGCCGGAATGTGCTATTAATTTGGCTGACGGCACCGTTTATTTATGCCGTCAACCAAAGTCCAAGGCATCATACGAAGCATACGGCCGAGCGTTGGTAGACGTCAGGAAATTTGGCAATCTGCCTGTTCCTCTCAAGATTCGCAATGCCCCGACTAAATTAATGAAAGATCTCGGTTATCATAAAGGATACGATCGCTATACTAAAGAAGATTTATTGCCAGAAAAACTTCATGGACAGAAATACTATGAAAATAAAAAATAAGATATAATATTTGAATTACTATTAACCACAAATTATTATGATTCAATGGAATGAATATACCTGGTACTCACGTTTAGCAGCACTAATTGTCTTTATTTTGCTATTACCAATTTTAACTTTTTATCTAGGCGTTCAATATCAAAAGACTGCTGACGTCTTAAGCATGGCGGAAACTTCTTCTGTCGTCGTCGGAAATATTTCCCACCGCGCATCTGCCAAACCAGTGATAGTAATTGATTCAACTTCAAATTCTACCTCTACTACCTCAATTACTTCTTCTACAACCACTTCCACCACAACAGCAACGACTGTGACTTCCAAGCCGCAAATTACTTCTCTAAAGCCATCGAGCGGAAATGCAGGCACTGAAGTAACAATTACGGGTCTAAATTTTGATCGCCGCTCGAATCAAATCACATTCGGCACTTCAGGCGGGCGACACCATAAGGATGGATCTGCAGATAATGTAATTAGTACTAGCGGTTCGACCAATGGCAAAACGCTGACTTTTATCGTACCGGCTAGTGGCCCTTCGGGCATTCTCTGTAGCGATGCAGGGGCTTGCGTCGGTATTACTGCCATTCGATTAACTCCGGGAACTTATTCTGTCAGCGTCATAAATAAAAATGGCACTAGCAATATTGTCCAGTTTACTCTGACTCAATAATGGGGGTTCATAGGGATGTAACGATCGGCCACGTACATTTAAAAGTGGCCGATCTAGAGCGAGCTCTCGGTTTTTATCGAGACATGCTTGGTTTTGAAGTGACTGCTCGCTACGGAAAAGAAGCCGTCTTTCTTTCGGCGGGTGGTTATCATCACCACATTGGGCTCAACACCTGGGAGAGTTTGGGGGGCACACCAGCACCGAGCGGCCACACCGGTTTATATCATACGGCTATTTTGTATCCCAGTAGAAAAGAACTGGCGCACACTCTGCAGAAATTAATCGATGTAAATTATCCTCTAGCGGGCGCATCTGATCATGGAGTTTCAGAAGCTATTTATCTTAATGATCCAGATGGTAACGGAATAGAACTTTATGCAGACCGCCCTAGATCTGAATGGAAAGTTAACAATGATGGCGAGGTGGAGATGGTAACCTTGCCACTTGATATTGAAAATCTTCTAAAAACACTTCTATCATAGATAAAAAATCTCGACCACCTTCAGTCGAGATTAAATTCCTGGGTACTCTTACATAGCTTGATCCAGAGGAACAAGAGGAACCAACTTAAACAGAGAAGTACTACGAGTAAACCACTTATAATTATCACCATGTTTCCGTCTCCATACTATGCACACTTATGTGCTCCAAAAACTCATCGGTCTCTGACGGCACCTCATAGGTATCCAATGCGTTACGGTATCTACATTGTGGTCGCCGACACTCCTTCATCAAATTATGCCGAGTGTAGATATAATTATCTTTTTCGTCAGGGTACGAGTGGAAAACGGGGCCCGAATGCCAATATCTTCGCACAAAGGGCAGGAAACACCTTCCACAAATGTATTTTCGACAACCCATGACAGCACCATAGATGCTGAGAAAAACTACCATCGCACCACCTATATCGAATAGAATACTTAATAACGTATCGTAAGAATCAGAAGAGTCCATATCTAGTGATATGGTAAGTAATAACCGCGGTAAAATCAACTACTCTGTGATAACTTTAGTATTGCTTAATAAATATTTTAGAAACTAATTCAAAAGGAAGTTTGAATGTTGAGGTACCTTTCCAATTCTCCTTGGTAATCTCTTTGGTCTTGGTTAAATCCTCTTGAAACTTATCTTCTAAATTAGTGGCAAATTTAGGATCTGCAATACCTACTACATACTCTAGGTTAATCTGACTGGAACGATTGTCTAGGTTAGCTGACCCTACAATGCTCCATTTATTATCAAACACCATAATTTTGGCATGTATACGGGAAGGTTGGTATTCAAAAATTCTTACCCCCGCCTTTAATAACTCTGAGTAGAAAGACTGGGTAGCCCACCTAGTGTATTTAGCATCGGTGTTTTTCCCCGGGACAATAATTTTTACGTCCACACCTTCTCGAGCTTTATTTTCCAGCATCTGAAGCAAAGATTTACTCGGCACAAGATATGGATTTTCAATATGGATGGAGTGGTCAGCTGCACCCATTGAAAGCCAAATGAAATGTTCCATATTGTGAGACATATCAGGTGAGGGGACACTGAATAGTGGGACAAAACTAGAGCCTTTTGGAGCTAGTTTCCCACCAAGTTCTGTGTTGGATGATGTTTGTAAAATTTCTCCAGTAGTGTTGCTCCACATTACATTAAAAATCTTGGCGGATTGATCTGCTAATAATCCACCCGACTTAAACATAAAATCATGCCAAGATTTGGAAGTGGTGGCATCTCCAAGCCATAAATCGGAAATAGCAATGCCTCCCACATAGGCAGTTTTATTATCAATGACAAAATCTCGTACATGGGTTCGGCGATCAATACGATTTAAATTCCACCACCTGACAGGACGAAATCGAGCGAACTTGCCTCCGGCCTGTTCTAGTTTTTTAATTAGGTCTGTATCTGCCTTATGCCCACCAGTCCCGTCAACCAGCACTTTGACCTCTACCCCTTCCTGAGCTTTCTTAATTAATGCTTCAAATAATGTGTTGCCGAAACTGCCACCGTCCCAAATATAATCGGTGATTGAAATTGAACTTTTTGCCGTTTGGATTTCAGACAATAAGTCGGGCAGGAATTCACCACCATTAGTTAATATTTTTACCGAATCGGAAGGCATATCATAAATATTGGAATTTACAGCATGCGCTAAAGTTTCCTCAAATTGGCCGATATCATTTAAGCTGACAGAAGAGTCAATTTTAGGAGGAGGAGTCTGATCTCCAAAAGATGTAAAAAAATTTAGAGCAATATAAAATAATGCAAGTGCGCCGACACTTATTAAGACCCATTCTGTAGGACTGTAATTATGCCAGATCGGCCACTTGCCCAATGAATGTAAATAAGATTTCATAAATTAAATATAAGCATACAATAAGCCGTTTTGAAAGAGGAGGGTGTGTAAGAGTGATTGTGACGATACGTCTGCTATGATGTAGAGGGTATTATCCGATTTATTTATTAATAACTAATTAAATATTAAACATGAAAAAAACAAGTCTTTTCTTATCCCTAGCCCTTATGCTTAGTTTGATAAGTTCCAGTTTTGCTTTTGCGGAAACAAATTTCCGAACCTCCGTGAATTCACAACTAAAGATTACTAATGGTGAAGATTCTGCAAATACCTCTGAAGAAATAGATGCTGATGGTGACTTAAACTCTCGCCATAAAGATCGTGGAGAACGCGACGAAGTGTCGGGACATAATTCTAGTACTACCACGGTACGAAACGAAGATAAGAATGATAATGATGTAGAAACACAGGGTGAGGAAAGTGCTGACATGCACCGAAGCGTTGTTGCTAGTTTCGTTCAGCATCTCCTTAATATTGCTGATCACGATAAAGGAATAGGAGCCAAGGTTCGTGTCATTGCTGAAGATCAAGATCATTCAAGCTCAAGCACTGTTGCGGCAATGTCCCATCTTGAAGGACAAGGCCGACTTCATGTTTTCTTTTTTGGAACAGATGAAACTAGTTTAAGTCTCCTTAGAGCAGCGGTAGCCAACACCACAGTAACCATCAATCAATTAAGAGCTTTAGCTGCTTCTTCTACTGACGTTGCTATAAAGGCAGAATTGAACACTCAAATTCAAGTATTGGTTAGAGAGCAAGCATCCTTACAAGCTTTCATCGACGCTCATGCAAGTGGAGTTAGTCTCTTCGGCTGGTTTTTCAAAATCTTTCGAAGATAACCAGATCGAAACTAAGTTTTAGTGAAAACGCCGCGCGCCCATGGGCGTGCGGCGTTTTCCTTGACGTATTCCGGTTTCTCTAGTAATATAGGGCTATAACGATTCTCCTTAGTTTTTCTAAACTTTCGAGTGAGAGTTATCGAAAAATGTATAAGAAATATCCACGGAAGTTCAAGGGAAAGACTGAAAAGATCAATTTTGCAAAATTCATCAATAAAGCCGTTATTACGGAAGAAGCGGAGCATTTCAAACCTGAACATCGATTTGAAGATTTCAAGATTGAGCAAATCCTGAAAAAATCTATCGTCAATAAAAAGTATACGATGCCGACTCCCATCCAGGATCGGGCTATTGGTCGTATCCTCGAAGGGTCAGACCTGGTAGGTATCGCCAACACAGGCACTGGTAAAACAGCCGCTTTTATCATTCCTCTAATTAATAAAGTTCTCTTAAATAGGGCGGAGGAAATAATGATTATTGTGCCAACTAGAGAACTAGCTATTCAGATTCAGAGCGAACTAAAAGATTTTGCCTCTGGCATGAAAATCTTTTCTGTTTGTTGCGTGGGAGGAGCGCCTATTGGCCCACAGATTAGAGAATTAAAATACAAGAATAATTTTATTATTGGTACGCCGGGACGATTAAAAGACTTGATTAACCGCCACCTCATTCGTCCAGCTAATTTCAATACCATTGTCTTAGATGAAGCAGATCGAATGCTCGACATGGGCTTTATCAATGATATGAGAATTATCATGGGCGCCATGCCAAAGAAGCGACAGACTTTATTTTTTTCCGCCACTCTTTCACCGGAGATTGATAAATTAATTCACGAGTTCTTGCATGAAGCAGTGCGAATTTCTGTCAAAAGCCAAGATACCGCTAAAAATGTGGAGCAGGACGTTATTAGAGTCGGCCGAAGTCAAAACAAGACCGAACTTCTACACGATTTACTAAACCAAAAAGAGCTTACAAAAGTGCTAATCTTTGGACGCACAAAAAGGGGAGTGGAAAATCTCTCTCAGATACTAGGCAAAAGAGGCTTCAAATCTGATTCTATCCACGGTAATAAGAATCATAGTCAGCGACAGAGAGCTTTAAAACTTTTCAAAGAAAACCATATACAGGTGCTGGTGGCGACGGATGTAGCTGCCCGAGGCTTGGATATAGATAATATTTCCCACGTCATCAATTTTGATTTACCGGCTACTAACGACGATTATATTCACCGAATCGGCCGCACAGGGCGAGGAAACAAGAAAGGTAAGGCCTTAACCTTCATTGATTAATATGACAAAAACTCCTAAAATAAACCCTAGCGAGATACTGCTCTCGATTAATGAATTTCAGAATTTCTACAACTCCAACGTGCCAGAAAGTTTCCCACGGGTTACCCTCAGCAATCTCCACCAATTTAAAAGCGAGCATCAATCGCTCTTTAAAGACGGGGATCGTTGGACAACGGACAGACACAGAAAGCACGTAATTGACTGGCTGCGAACTCGAGCGGAGTAATTATTTTTAATTTCTTTTTAAGAAAGGGTCGCTTTATACATTTTAAACAAAAAAACAATGACTGGAACAATCAAAAAATTGACTGATCGAGGATTTGGTTTTATCTCTCGCGAGGGCGAAGCTAAGGACCTTTTCTTTCATTCAGAGAGCGTCAGTGGCACAACTTTTGCTGAACTCCGAGAAGGAGATGCAGTGAACTTTGAAGTAGAAGATACAGACCGAGGACCGGCTGCCAAGAACGTTACAAAAGCTTAATAGCGAACTGCCGCCGCGAAAGTAGTTTTAGAGTGCGGCGGCAGTTTTTATTTATTTAAATTCATTATTTTATGGCTAAACGAAAATCAGTAGATATTCGCAACAAAACATCACGTTCAAAAAAAACCAAAAAACGACTAGGGATCAAGAACGCAAAGAGACACAAATAATCTCCTAAATAGAACTAGCACCCTTGCATTTAAATTAGGTTTAATATATACTTAAGCGACTTAACTATAATTAGTTATAGGTCGAGTGTTATTAAATCTAATCAAAATAAATATATGCAAGAAGAAAATGGAATAATGGTCGGGGGAGCCATGATGTATCCCTCAAAAAATATTGTAGAGAACGCCGTTCAAGCGAATAACGTCACTACTTTGGTTGCAGCAGTAAAAGCAGCGGATTTAGTAGAGACATTATCAGGCGCCGGGCCTTTCACCGTATTTGCCCCTACAAACGAAGCCTTTAAAAAGCTTCCCGAGGGGACAGTAGAAACGCTGATTGAGCCTGAAAATAAAGAAAAATTAACATCCATCTTAACCTATCATGTGGTATCCGGCGCCTGGAAAGCTGGTGATCTCAAGGAAGGGGAGCAGATGGTAAAATCCGTAAATGGAAAGGATCTTAAAATTACCAAAAATGATGGGGGAGTATGGATTAACGATGCAAAAGTAGTAATAGCGGATGTAATTTCTTCAAATGGAGTTACCCACATTATTGACACGGTATTAATGCCTTAAAAAGTGTTCGGTAGTAGTATAGAACAATGAAAGATATGATGAAAAAAATGAAACTGCTAGCAAAGAACAATACTACCTACAAAGTAGGGCTACTTCAGACGAAAGCTTATCGAATCCTTCACCAAAACACTACACTTTATCTTAACGAGCTAGAAATCGGTCCAGTACGTTGGGCCCTCTTAGGACTCTTGTGTGAGTTTGAGGAGGGGATTAAACCTAGTGATGCGGCAGATATCTTAGGCGTGGAAGCTCCTTACGTTACTAACATGACTAGTGACTTAACTAAAAGAAGACTGATAAAAATCACGCCTCACAAAGTGGATACTCGAGCAAAGCTTATTGTTTTAACACCTAAAGGTAGAGAATTCGTTAAAACGACTGAAGTGTTCCTTAGAGAAAAGATGAAAGTTCACCTTCGGGGAGTTACTCCAGATGAACTTGCCGGTTACTTGTCAGTTTTAACAAAGACAATTGATAATTTTGAGTCTGAAGAAAAGTAAGGGAAACCATTCCTTTACATCTATTAGGCAGGTGATATACTTAATTAACTTAAGTATAGGCGGTCGAAATGTTTATTACACTTAAGAATTATTAAATAAATTAACTTAAATTAAAAATGAAAACTTATCAGAAATTACTTTCCGGAGGTTTGATCGTAGCTTTTTTCCTATCAATGGGATTAGGGGCATTTGCATCAAGTCACCGCGAAGCACCTTTGATCAGTGGTGATCCCAAAGTGGATGCAACTGATCTATACGCCTTTGTCAGTCCAGACAATTCTGGCACCGTCACTTTAATTGCAAACTACAGTCCATTTGAGGAACCGGCAGGAGGACCTAACTTCAATTCTTTTGATGACAAAGCACTTTATGAAATCAAAATTGATAACAATGGAGATGCAAAGCCAGATATTGTATATCAATTTCGATTCAATACAACTGTAGGGAATCCAAATACCTTCCTATATAACACCGGTCCTATTACCTCTCTTACAGATCCAAATTGGAATGTAAAGCAAACTTATACACTTACACGCATTGACGATGCAAGTGGTAATAATCCTGTATCCAGCGTTATTGGAAGCAATTTAGCTATGCCTCCAGTAAATATCGGCCCTAAATCAACTCCTAATTACGCCGGTCTACAGGCGCAAGCTTTGACTAGTCTTCCGGGAGGAGGAAAGGTATTTGCCGGCCAAATCGACGATCCTTTCTTCGTAGATCTTGGTAGCTTGTTTGATCTATTAAGTATCAGACAACTTCCTGGGAATAAGGGAGGTGGAATTAACACCACCAAAGGTTACAATGTTCACAGTCTTGCCTTACAGATTCCTATCAGTCAATTGACCATGAACAAGAACCAGCCTGGTGACGCTAAAGACCCTAGCGCCGTAATTGGTGTTTGGACTACAGCTTCACGTCAATCAATGTCAGTTCTAAACGCAGGCTCAGCTCCAAGTAATTCGGGAGCATGGGTTCAAGTTTCAAGATTGGGTGCCCCTCTTGTAAATGAAGTAGTTGTACCATTAGGAGCCAAAGACCTATTCAACTCTTCAAAGCCAGAGAATGATGCACAATTTGCAAATGGTGTAGCAGATCCAGAAGTTGGAAAACTTCTAAAGGGTATCTACAACATTCAAGTTCCTCCACAAGGACCATTCGGTTCTTCAACACAACGAGATGATCTAGAAGCTATCTTCTTAACTGGAATTCCAGGGCTTACAAAGCCTGCAAATGTAGTTCCTTCAGAAGAACTTCGATTAAACGTTGCCGTTCCTCCAACATCTCCAGAAAAAATTAGTAATATGGGAGTATTAGGAGGGGACAATGCTGGTTATCCAAACGGGCGACGATTAGGTGACGATGTTATTGATATCTCCCTAAGAGCCGTAGCCGGTGCAGCTTACCCATTATTCCATCCAGGTTTCGTGGTTGATTCTACAGGAGCTAAGTTAGGTGACGGAGTTGATTTTAATGACCTTTCATACAGATCATCATTCCCTTACACCGCTCTTCCACATCAAGGTTTTGACAGTGTTCCTCACGGAATAAATGTTACAACTGGTGGAATTACAACCGTGGGTCCAGGCAATTCTTCAAAGTGTATGTTAGTAACATATCTTGTATTCGGCTCACGAGGCTTTGAAGTTAACTGCTTGCAGGTCTACTTAAATCAGCGAGGATACCTTTCAGTATCTCCAACGGGATATTTTGGACAACTAACTAAACAAGCTGTGATTAAATATCAGCGCGATTCTAATCTAGAGGCAGACGGTAACGTCGGTCCTAAGACTCGAGAATCTTTCAACTCACGATAAATTAAAATCTATCGGAAGTTGAATTGACTGAAGGTTTGTTTAAAGTACCAAGGTGAAGTTCGAAAGAACTTCACCTTGGTATGAATAAGCAAGTCTGTAGAATTAAGTGAAGGCAAGAATATGGATAGCATTAAAAAAAATAAATCAGTATTAATCAATGTTGGCATTTTCATCGGCTTAATTGTCGTTGCAGCAATATTTGTTATTGTCCCGCACTATAAATCCATTAAAGATTCAGCTAATTCTGCCAATGCTAACCCCAAAACTTTGGACGGACAGATTGTCTTATTAAATCAACAGATAAAAACTAATCCGGACAATATCCAACTATATATAAGTTTAAGTCAGACCTACCTACAAAAAGTTAGAGAAACTGCCGATGTTGCATACTATCAAAAAATAAATGATTTAATGGATAAGGCGGAAAAACTCGATCCAAAAAATGCTGATGTGCCAGCCACTAGAGCAAGTGTGGAGTTAGGTAGGCATCATTTTAAAGAGGGGGAGAATTTTGCTAATGCGGCTTTGACTTTAAACCCACATAACCATCTTTATTATGGATTATTAGGGGATGCAGATATCGAACTCGGAAAGTATACCGAGGCGGTCAAGGCATATCAGGAAATGGTCAATTTAAGGCCTGATTATAGCGCCTATATTAGAATTGCTTATATTCGAGAGCTTTATGGAGATATTAAAGGAGCTAAAGAAACTCTCCGACTTGCAATAGACTCTGGCAGTAACATTAAAGAAAGTCTTGCCTTTGCCTATGTGGAATTAGGCAAACAGGACATGAGAGGGGATCTGAATCAGGCATCAAAAGATTTTAAAGATGCCTTAGAAATAGTTCCGGACTATCCTACTGCTTTAGAAGGTTTAGGGAAAATTGCCTACTTTAAAGGAGATAATACTCAAGCAGAAAAATATTTTGGAGAGGCATATAATAAATTACCTATCGTGCAGTATGCGACAGATTTAGGAGATCTCTATTCAGCAGAAGGGATATCGAACAAAGCAAAACAATACTATACGCTTGGCCAAACATCATTTACACAATCGGAAACCAGTGGAGTAAACACAGATTTAGAACAATCGTTATTTTTAAGCGATCACGACCTAAACTTAGGGGAAGCATTGAGCAGAGCCGAGCGTGCTTATGCCGATCGGCCAAGTATTTATGCTGCTGATTATCTATCTTGGGCCCATTATAAAAATGGAGAATTTGATAAAGCCTCTCAATATGAAAAAGAAGCTCTAAGGCTAGGGGAGACCGATCCCTTAATCCTTTTTCATCAGGGAATGATTGCCGCTAAAAATGGAGATCGTATTAAGGCTAAGAAATACCTTTCCGCATCTCTGAAACTTAATCCGAGATTTTCAATCCTTCAAGCTGATGTCCTTTCCAAAACATTAAAAACTTTATAATTAAAGGGTGCTACAGATGAAAGAATTCAAAAATATTTTTCTTTCTATTATCATCGGCGGTTTATTTTTAGTGCCGTTAATTTCTCAAGGTCACGACCTAATTCCTCAACAACTTAAACAATATCTTCAAGATCATCCGAATGCCACATCAGAAGAAATATTTAAATTTGCTAATGAACAAACACCCGACTACGCTCAAAAATTCAGGGATGGAGCGGAGATCGTTAAAATAGTAAGGAGTCAGCAAACTTCTTTTTTAGATAATCTAGTAGACTTTTTTAAGTTAGGAATTAAGCACATATTAAGTGGTCCCGATCATATTTTATTTGTTCTTTCGCTTCTACTTGTCTTTATTTCCTGGAAAGACATATTAAAACTTACTACCACCTTTACCATAGCCCACAGTATTACGCTTATATTAGCAGGTACGGGCATTTTAACCCTTAGTTCGCGCATAGTTGAGCCCATGATTGCCTTGTCTATCGCATATGTGGCTATAACCTCGGTATTTTTCCAGGGACGCGGGTTTTTTGGAGAAAATAGGGGAAAGATTGCAGCCGTATTCTTTTTCGGTCTATTTCACGGACTAGGATTTGCAGGCCTCCTTAAAGAGATCCAAATTCCTGCAGATAAGTTTATTTCATCATTATTTGCATTTAACTTAGGAATTGAAGGGGGGCAATTGGTGATCGTCGCCTTGGCCTTTCCATTTATCTACTTTTTTAGAAAAAAGTCGTGGTATCCACTTGCTACAAAAGTAATAGCCGCCATTATTGCCACCATCGCCACGTATTGGTTTATCCAACGGATAGTAGGATTTTAAGGCAAAGAAAATATATAAAAATCGCGCCAGGGTTAGTAGGCGCGACGGAGATCTCTTTCGTGCGCTATGTGCCGACGACGAAGTAGATCATGCATAAATTCTGCCTGCTCAGTTTCCGTCATTTGGCATTCGGCGGCAGTGTCACGATAAAGAGATGGGTGAGATTCATCCTGACGAATCCATAATTTTCGCCACCACAATCGAAACCAATTAGGCTCTAAATAACAACACAGCCACCGATCAAGATTTTCCCAATGGAAAACTAAGTAAACTAACATAAAGCGATGGCCCTTCATCTGTGGGTATAATAGCAGATGAGAGGCGGTAAAGCCCTCCTCCCATACCACGTCGTAAAAGATATATTGTGCGACGCTGTTATAATAGGGAAAAGCTTGTTCCCCTCCCTTAATACAAGCTAATTAAAATTAAAATGGCGCGACCATGATTGGTCGCGCCTGTGAGATCTTTCAATTTCATACTGGAAAGGGTTCGCCAAGTCCCAGAACCTCAAGACCAACCATTCTTAAGTGCCCTTGATGAATATTAATCTTAGTCAGCAATGAATTGGATTGTAGTAAATAATACTCTTCATTAGCTCCATCATGAACGCTACGTGGTGGATGAATTCTCATAAATTCCAAGACTACTTCTCTGAGATTGCATACGCGTAGAGGTAAACTTCCTCCCTTGAGTAGCGCTACTACTAGTAAAAAATCCTCTATTGCTTCTGGAGGTGTTTTTCCATCTGAATTGATTAAGCGACTTAAGAGCCTTGAAAACGTGCCGAGATGATCTCGTTTCACTACAATGGAGCCGCGCTCCCCTTTTTTAGTACCTCCTTCCTCTCTGTATGCGGAGTGGATATTTACAAGAATTTCAGCGGGACTGAGAACTTCCCATAAGGGTTTGGTTCTTATTTTTAATAAGGTGCAAGTTGCCATGTTTCTTGCCCTAGTATACAGAAGAGAGAATTTACCTCAAGGCCACCACGCTCTTACCAATACTTTTAGCCACATCTCCCCAGCATGGACTGGAGGAAATCCACGGATCCGAACCCTGACTATTGTATAGATAACGGGCATAAGCCATGTTCCCTTTTAGGGTATAAATATCCAGCCCCATTTTTTTAGAAGTTCGGAGGTGATATTTTTCGTTAATCTGCATTACTCCCACGTCACGGGTGTTAATAGAGCCCCGATAGACGTTTCCATTGGAGGAAAATTGGTGGTAATGCGATTCGCACAAAGCGATACTTGCCATTAATGGAATATCCTTAAAATAAGCCTTTACTGCTGCTTCTACCTTTCGAGGGCTAATATAAAGAGATTGTTCGTCTAAAGCCGCTGCCACTTTAGTAGTGCTAGCGCCGGAAAGTAAGGTAGCTACGGATTTATTAAGAAAAGCGTCTTCAGTACTTTTCAGATGAAAGACCGAATATTCATTCAGTAATTCCTTTGGATTAGTGATAGTGAGGGCGCTAGTGTCGTGTGGTACTAATAAGACTGACAGGGCCGTTATAACGGCGATTATTAATTGTATTATAAGCCTTTTTTTAGCTGGTAATGGGCCTGTTCCCTAGTTAACGAACCCGGCCATTCAGAGACGAAAAGACCAGAACAATGTTCTGGATAGTTAAAATTTAGCAAATTTAAAGGGTTTTGACAAGGTGCCTGTGGATAAAATTATATTTAAAATACTTATTTAATGGCTAGCAATAAGGGTATACAGGAACTGAACAATTGACTCCCTGATTATATTATGGTAAAAATTGAAAAGAAATGACTAAACCTTCAGGTGACTTAGTGGCGGTTGAATTTTTAGCAAACCGACAGGACAGAAAGCTGGCTCTTTTTTTGACCCAATTAGCCCCAAATGGAGAAAAAATTCATATTACTCACCCTTATTTGAATCCTCCTTTTGTAGATCGAGAGAAGGTGGAGGCTGCACTTCTCCCTTGGGGTATAAGACTGGAATTTCATCCCACCTTGAGGTGATGCCGAAGAGCGTAAGCATCTTCGGATTTTATTTTAACCAAGGAATTGGCTGCTGTTTGAATTCTTCTAATAAAGGCGCGGAATAAAGCAAGCGATTGAGCGCCTCGGCTTCCCATTTAGCTCCTCCAAGTGGCGTCCGATGAGGTTTGGGCTCTGGAGGAATACCGACATATTGGCAGATGCCGTCGGAATTTAAAGCGGAATGTTGATTGACTGAAGGTGGAGTGATCCCTCTTTGAAGCATGTGAGCTAGACAAACTGAATGTATATCTATAATGCGTTGGCCAAATGGCCAATTGAGGTGGTAGCGCAAGGCGGCTTGTCGGAGGCAGTCGCAATCAAAGAAGACGTTTTGGCCAGCAAAAGTGTCGTCAGAAAGTTTGATGGCCCACAGAATGAAATCTTCTAAAATTTTTTTCTCTGTTGGCTTGGTTGGATCTGTAATTTCCGATTCCATAAAGCCATTGTATTTAAGAGATTCTGGGTCTACATGCGCACCAGGCCAGATTTGGCATTCCGCATAGAATTGGCTAGCTGGTTCTCGCAGATCGATAGCGGCGATGCTAAGGAGAGATAGTTTTTGAGGATCTAGAGCTGTACTTTCAATATCTACGATGATCATTTTATTATTTGAGACCGGCGCAGTTACCGGGTTTATATCCGGCTTTCTCTGCTTCGGCCTGAGAATGAAAAATAATTTGGTTCTCTACTTTAATGCGTTTTACTATACCACACCAAGGGAAATAGTAGCTTTTGCCGGTTTGTGAGGCGATGAAGGTGGTAGCGGTGGTCGCCGGCGCCGCTCTTGAAGAGGCGGACGGCGCCGGCGAATTAGTCTTTGAGGAATTTGCTGGAAAAATGTTCAGAGAACTACTCCCAACTTCCCTATTGGCCACCTTGTCTACCACCATTTCTGGCAAGTACCCCTCTATAGCTAAGGGCTCTTTTTCGCTCCAAAGAACTGATACTCGGCCTGCCCCAAAGGTCCCGGCAAGTAACAAAAGTGGGATAAAATACAAACTTGCTTTTTTGATTATTTTCGGCATAATAGTGACACTATGGCAACAAAGAAGGCTGGCGGTTCAGCCAAAAACCTAACCGATTCAAATCCAAAATACCTGGGTATAAAACTCTATCATGGAGAACTCGCTAACACCGGCTCCATCATTGTTCGTCAACGCGGCACTAAAGTGATGGCCGGTAAAAACGTCGGTATAGGGAAAGACCACACTCTCTTTGCATTAAAGAGCGGAAAAGTAGAATTCAAAAACAAGCGAAAGACTAATTTTGACAATACTCAGACTGTCCGGAAGATTGTACACGTTGTCTAATAAATTTTTGATAAAAATAAACTAAAACCGCGCTCGGAATTCCGAGCGCGGTTTTAGTTTTTCTTTTAGTTACCCTGTCATTACTTAAAAGCCGTCACTATTAATTTAAAAGTGGTGTCTTTATCTTGAACCTTAATTTTAATGTCGTACTCCCCTATTTCTTTAATCGGATGCTCCAAATCAATATGCTCCGCATCAACATCCAGCTCAGTCTGCTTTTTAATGGCCTTAATTATCTCTGGCTTATGAATACCAGCAAAGAGATGTCCTTTCTCGTTGGCTTTCTCTGTGATCTCAATGCGCGTACTGGCCAATGAGTTTAGATTCTTCATTAATAGGTCGTCTCTGACTTTCTTCTCGTCGCCTGCCTGTTTTTGCTTCACTTCCAATCTCTCTAATGCCTTTTTGGTGGCAATCTCGGCCAAACCGGCAGGAAATAGAAAATTAAGAGCGTGGCCTTCTGCCACATTTTTTACTTCGTATTTATGGCCTAAATTAGGCACATCTTTCATTAAAATGATTTTCATCAGTTTTCTAGTATAAGCTAAATAATTAAAACCGCCAAGTTATTTAGAATTTAATAGATTAGCAGCTCCCTCTAACTGTGGGTCGCGTCCAGCTGCCAAGTCTTGCTCTGTCGTTTTTACTTCCAAATCAGGAGTCAACCCTCCTTCCGAAATTGATTTGCCATTTGGGGTCAGCCATCGAGCTACTGTCACTTTTAGTGCTGTGTCGGGAGTGAGATTTATTAACTCCTGAACGGATCCTTTGCCGAAGCTTTTCTGTCCTACTAGCTTTGCTACTCCGTGTTCGCTTAAGGCTCCGGCCAAAATCTCTGAAGCTGAAGCGGAACCACCATTTATTAAAATAGCCATCTTTAATTGCTTGCTGAAAATATCATAACCCTTGCTTCGGGAAACATCTTTCACTTTGCCTTGACCGTAATCTTCTTGAACTACTATTTCGCCTGTGGGTAAAAACCAACTGGCCATATCAACAGCCGCTTCTAGATATCCACCGGGATTGCCGCGCAAATCTAAAACCAACTTATCACTTTTAGAATTAACGAATTGACGCAAGGCATTGCGGAAGAGGTTAGGCGAGTCTGCAGAGAAGTTATAAAGACTAATGACGAACACTCCGTCACTTCGCATCTTTGTATTTATGGTAGGAATATTTATCACCTCTCGCGTCATGGTCAAAGTAAGAGGATCGGGTTTACCTGCTCTTAAGATTGTGAATTTTACCTGGCTCCCTTTCGGCCCGCGAATGAGTTTCACTGCTTCATCAACATTCGTTTCCGAAGTATTTTTATCATCTATTTTTAATATTTGGTCACCTGGTTCTACCCCCGCTCGCTCCGCCGGCGTGTTTTTTAAGGCAGCAATGACTGTTAAAATACCGTTTTTCACCCCAACTTCCATTCCTACACCTTCAAAGTTTCCGCTAATTTCGCTTTGAAAGACGGCCGAATCAGCCGGAGGGAAAAAGGTGGTATATGGGTCGCCAAGAGAATCTACCATCCCTTTAATCGCTCCGTAGACTCTATCCTGGTCAGAAACCGTGGTAGTTGAGTGAGTAGCTACATATTTTTCATTAATTTTGTTCCAGGCCTTCCAAAAAGGCGAAAAGTCTACTGATTCGAGTTTACCCGCTTCTTTATTAGTTAGGGTGTTGACATCATTAATGGCTGGATGCTGGTTGTTGGCCACGGCATATCCAAGAAAAAATGAAC
Source organism: Minisyncoccia bacterium (assembly GCA_038215155.1). Classification (GTDB taxonomy): domain Bacteria; phylum Patescibacteriota; class Minisyncoccia; order Phycocordibacterales; family CAJBRS01; genus JADGRH01. Next base: position 44,751 of record JBBQRF010000001.1, on the reverse strand, counting down.
CTCCTATAAGGAGGATAGCGAAAAAAACAGCTAAAAAATGTTTCCCTCTAATCATAAAGTCAGTTTATTATCTCAAATGTGCCATAGCCGGTCAATTGGTGGTATAATTTTTCCATGATTAAGAAATATGAGTATAGACATTTAATATGGATTGATCTAGAAAATCCTACCAATAATGAAGTGAGAGCCATTATGGAAGAGCATAATATTGATCCTTTAGTGGCTGAAGAGTTGTTGATTCCTTCCTTGAAGCCAAAAGTTGATCTATATCCCAACTGTATTTATTTAATTCTCCATTTCCCGACTTTAAAATACAAGAACGGGGATCAGAAAAATCAAGAAATTGATTTCGTTATTGGCAAAAATTTTGTCGTCACTTCCCGGTATGAAGAGATCGATCCTCTGCATCAATTTTCTAAAGTCTTTGAAGTAAATTCCATTCTGGACAAAAGTAACATGGGAGAACACGCGGGCTTCATTTTCTATTACATGATCCGCAATCTCTACCGCTATCTCATTGATCAGCTTGATTCCGTAAAAAGTTCCCTCTCTCAAATTGAAGACCGGATTTTTAAAGGAGAAGAACGAGAAATGGTATTAGAACTTTCACGCGTAAGCCGCACTCTTCTAGATTTTAAAGACGCTACAGGTGTGCACAAGAGTGTCTTGGATTCTTTGGCTGCCGCCAGTAAAAAATTTTTCGGGGCGGAATTTGACTACTATTTAGCGTCTATTATCAGTGAATATTTTAAAGTCCACACTGAAATCCAGAGCGGTAAGGAATTCGTTGAAGAACTACGCCTGACTAACGATTCCCTCCTTACTACCAAGCAAAATGAAATTATGAAGACTTTAACAATTATGGCCTTCATTTTTTTGCCTCTCTCTTTCATCGCTGCCCTCTTTAGTATGAGCAGCAATAATCTACCTTTAATCACTGGCCCGAATGGTTTTTGGATAATCTTGGGAGGAATGCTCGTAATAGGAATTTGTATCTTTTCTTTCTTTAAATATAAGAGGTGGCTGTAATTAAATTTCACAACACTTTATCTGGCCGAAAAGAAGTATTCGAACCGATCACTGCTCGCGAAGTTCGAATGTATAATTGTGGCCCTACGGTCTACAACTACGTTCACCTTGGAAATTTGCGATCTGGTGTTTTTAGTGATGTCTTGCGCCGCACCCTGGAATACAATAATTTTCAGGTCACCCAAGTGATGAATATTACCGATATTGGTCACCTTAGGAGCGATGCTGATGAAGGTGAAGATAAGATGACGGGTGCTCTGAGGCGAGAGGGTAAACCATTGTCCCTGGAATCCTTAAAAGATTTGGCGGACTTTTATACATCATCTTTTTTGGTAGATCTGAACAAATTAAATATTGAGCGGCCAACGATCATGCCAAAGGCGAGCGAAAATATTGCAGAGGATCTGGCCTTGATTGCTCGGCTGGAACAGAAAGGATTTGTTTACAGTACTTCAGATGGAGTCTATTTCGATACTTCGAAAGATCCTCAGTATGGAAAATTAGGCGGGTTGAATTTAAAGGAAACGGAAAGTAGGGTGGGGCAAAATCCGCAAAAGCGCCAGGGGGCGGATTTTGCCCTTTGGAAATTTAATTCTGAATTAGGTTGGGAAAGTCCGTATGGAAAAGGTTTTCCAGGGTGGCATATTGAATGCTCAGCTATGAGTATGAAATATCTCGGAGAAACTTTTGACATTCATACGGGAGGCATTGAACATATCCCGATTCATCATAACAACGAAATTGCTCAATCAGAATCTGCCAGCGGTCAATCGTTAGCGAATTATTGGTTGCACCATGGCCACATTACTATTGATGGTCAGAAGATTTCTAAATCATTGGGTAATGACGTTTATTTAAAAGATTTAGAGGTAAAAAATATCTCGCCTCTCGCCTATCGTTACTGGCTTTTGACTAGTCACTATAATACTGCGGCTAATTTTACTTATGAGGCAGTGAATGGCTCGCAAGCCGCCCTCACGCGGCTTTCGAGCCATCTCTCGTCTTCCCTCTCTGGAAAAATTAGTGAAGAATACCGACAAAAATTTCTCGCCTTCATCAATGATGATCTTGATACTCCTAAAGCTCTCGCCTTAGTATGGGATTTATTGAAAGATCCACAGATCTCCGAAGATGATAAGCGGGCTACTATTTTAGATTTTGATCGAGTCTTCGGGCTTGATTTAGAGAAAGGAAACCTGCCAGAGGCTTTCCAAATTCCAGCCGAAATCCGCCGCCTCGCCGAAGATCGCCAATTAGCACGCCTAAATAAAGATTGGCAAAAATCTGACCAATTAAGGCAGCAGATTCAGGAAAATGGTTTTGGTATTCGCGACACTGAGGACGGCTACAAAATCACCAAATAGCTCTCCCCAGCTTGTGCCCAGACTTGTGCAATTTTAAGAGATTAGCATTTTCAAAATGTGCTAAAATCTGCCCATGGCTACCTCTGTTAAAAAACCAAAATTACGCATCCCTCCTCAAAATAACGATTCTGAAAAAGCTCTTCTCGGTTCCATTATGCTTCGCCCCGAAGCAATCAACGAAGTAATAGACACTATTAATGAGGGGTGTTTTTATATCGAGCGCCACCGCGCCATTTTCCGAACGATGCTCGAACTCTTCAGCAAGATGCAGCCAATTGACCTCCTTTCGCTATCTTCCCGCCTGCGAGAAAAAGGCATGTTGGAGGCAGCCGGTGGCGCTTCTTATTTAGCCGACCTATCCAACTCCGTTCCTTCTGCTTCAAACGTCAAACACTATGCGGAGATTGTTCACAAAAAACACATGATGCGAAACCTCATTGAGGCTTCGGATTACATTTCCAATCTCGGTTTTGATGAAGCCGCCGACCTTGATGAAGTTCTAGACAAGGCCGAAAAACGTATTTATGATCTAACTAGTAACTCAGGAGTTCACAAATTTATTGAATTAAAAGATGCCTTAGGTGAAGCTTGGGAGAGATTAGACAGGCTTCACAAGTCAAAAGATACGATGCGCGGCGTTCCAACCGGCTTCAGAGAGCTTGATAATAAATTAGCCGGTCTTCAAAAATCGGATTTAATAATTTTGGCCGCGCGACCTTCCATGGGAAAGACATCCCTTGCTTTAGATATTGCCCGTCAAGCTGCCATTCAACACAACATTCCCGTGGGCATCTTTTCACTTGAAATGAGCTCGCAACAGTTAGTAGACCGAATGCTCGCAGCCGAATCTAGAGTGGATGGCTGGAAACTGCGCACCGGTAAGCTTTCTCTGGATAGTGAGTTTGATAAAATTAGAGATTCCCTTGATCCCCTCTCTCGAGCTCCCATCTTCGTCGATGATCAGCCCGGTAATAATATTTTAAAAATGCGATCAGTGGCCCGCCGTTTAAAAGCGGAAAGAGGTTTAGGGTTGATTGTGGTGGATTATCTTCAGCTAATGCTTCCTAGTGGTAATCGCCATTATGACAGCATGGTCAATCAGGTGACAGAAATCTCCCGTTCTCTCAAGAATCTGGCGCGTGAATTAGACGTTCCTGTCCTCGCTCTTTCTCAGCTTTCGCGCGCCGTGGAACAGCGCGGAGGCCGGCCTCGTCTTTCGGATTTGCGAGATTCCGGCTCTATTGAACAAGATGCCGACGTAGTAATGTTTATTCACCGAGAAGATAAATATAAAGAGGATTCAGATAAGCCAAATATTGCTGAGATTCTAATTGAAAAACATAGAAATGGCCCCACTGGTAAAATAGAACTTTATTTTGATGAGAAGAGAGCCACTTTTTTAAGCATTGATAAAAGTGACTTTGGCACCTTTGACGAATCAGTTGATCAATTTTAATGTCTGATCCAATTAGAAAACTGACAGAGATTTTTTCCGAATTCCCAGGCATTGGCCCACGCCAAGCCCGGCGCTTTGTCTATTTCCTCCTCACACGTCAGGATAATTATTTTACTACTCTCGTTTCATTGTTGGGCGAATTAAAAGAATCGACCTTGCTTTGTCGATCCTGTTTTCGTTTTTTTCCTGCACCTCACAATCTCCAAACGGAACTTTGTCCCATCTGCGCCGATTCTCACCGCAACCCGAAACTCTTAACTGTCATCAGTCGAGATGTTGATTTAGAAAATATTGAGAAAGCCCATCTTTATCAAGGATTTTATTTTGTCTTAGGAGGTTCCATTCCTATACTAGAGAAAATTCCAGAAGGCAGGATTCGTCAGAAAGAATTACTCCATATTGTAGAGGAAAGGATTAAAAAGCATGCTCTTGAAGAAATTATCCTGGCTATGAATCTCAATCCGGAGGGAGAAAATACAGTGGACTATTTGGAACAATTACTAAAACCACTTAGCGAAAAGCATGATGTAAAAATCTCCACTCTCGGGCGTGGTCTTTCCACTGGCACGGAGCTAGAGTATTCGGATACGGAAACAATTAAAAATGCTTTGAAAAACCGCGCCTAACGGCGTGGTTTACTCTATGTTTTACTGATTACTTTAGTGATTCTATTCTCACTTTAAAATAGGGCTGTCGATGACCGTTCTTCTTAAAATAACGACTCTTTTGTTTATATTTAATGATAGTCACTTTTTTTGCTCGGCCAATAGATTCTAATGTGCCCACCACTGCCGCTCCGTCAATGAATGGGGTACCAATGGTTGTATCCGATCCACTATCTACTAATAACACTTTATCAAAGGTGATTTTGTCCCCTTCTTTATGATCGCCCTTTATTTTTTCAATATTTAAAACATCTCCCACTACCACTTTGTATTGTTTGCCTCCAGTAGAAATAATGGCAAATTCATTAGAATTAGCTTCTGCTTTTTTGGATTTAGTGGCCTTCTTTTTAGGGGTTTTGTTAGGGGTTTTGGTGGTTTTGGTTGCCATAGTTAGGATTTCTATTCTACTTATTACACAACAAAATGCAACCGCTCCTTATTCAGAGTCTAACAAGGGCCTATCGATAGCAACTGATTCAATCTCTACTGCAGTACCCGTAATACGCATGACGTCTCTGTCTATTTTTTTGAATTCTCCACTGGAAGCATTGAAATGATTTACGGTGGTAGAAAGAGAATTGCGAAGCTTGTTGTGGTATTCTTCGTAATTTTTCAAGTGTTTTCCCAACTCCCCCACTCGCTTAACGATATCTTTTGCCGTTTCTTCAATCTGCATGGCTTTCAATCCTTGAAGCACGGTTTGCAAATAGGCCAGGAAGGAAGTAGGTGAAACTATGATGACCTTGTGCCGTGAAGCGGCCCTCTGGATTAAGTTTTCGCTCTCTTCCGTATTCATCCCTCCAATCTTATTAATCAAAAGATCGTAATAGATTGCTTCGTGAGGAATGAACATAAAAGCAAAGTCCATCGTTCCTTCTGCAGGCTTAATATATTTTGCAGTTTCTTGAATTCTGAACTTAAGATCATTGACGAATACTTTTTCCAAACGATCTCTCTCAGTAGAGTTCTTCTCTTCTACAATTCGGTTGTAATTCTCCAGAGAAAATTTAGAGTCAATCGGAATTACTTTATCTTTAACAAAGACGGCTGCATCAACGATTGTGCCGTCCTTAAAAGCGTACTGCATTTGGAAACTAGTCGGGGGCAAGACATTTTTAAGAAGAGTTTCTAGATAATATTCTCCGAGGACGCCGCGTTGTTTTGGATTCTTAAGAATGTCCTGAAGCGACTGAAGCTGATCAGCAAAAGAAACTACTTGACGATTGGTTTCATCCAATTTAGTTAGGCCGGCAGTTACGTCCTTAATTAGCTTGGCTGATTCGGAAAATTGCGTTTTTACTGCCTCATTCATTAATTTGCCCGTCTCCCCCATTTTCTCGTCAACTGTCCGCCTCAAATCATTCATTTGTTGAAAGAGAAGATCAAAACTCTTGTCAGGAGCGGCAGGAATGAGGTTGGAATTGGAACGACGAAATAAAATAAAAAGAATAGATAGGGCGATGATTATCAAAACGATGAGCAGGACGGTAGTCATGAGCTAATTATAACAGATTTTGATATAATGAAATTAATAAATTATGGCTCTACATCAACAAATTAAGGATCAAATCAAGGAAGCCATGCTCGCTAAAGATAGTGTTCGACTGACAGTTTTGCGTGGTCTTTCTTCCGCCATGACTAATGAATTGGTGGCTACAAAACGTAAGCCTGATGAGCTGCTAACTGACGAGGAGGCAATCTCTGTCATTCGTCGGCAAGTGAAGCAGCGAAAAGATTCGATTGAGCAGTTTAGGAAGGGCGGCCGCGAGGATCTGGCGGCCGCCGAAGAAGCCGAATTAAAAATTCTAGAAGTCTATCTTCCTCAGCTGATGAGCCCGGATGAAATACGTAAAATTGCTGAAGCTAAAAAAGCTGAGCTCGGAGTAACGGACAAATCAAAGATGGGTATCTTCATGGGCGCCGTAATGAAAGAATTAAAAGGTCGCGCCGACGGCGCGACCGTCAAAGAAATAATTGAGAGCATGTTTTAAATAACTGCTTATTTAAATGTCCACCGAGCAACTGAATATTCCATACGAACTTGACCCAGAGCAGCTTTTGGAAAAAGCTTTGGAGATTAAGAGACAAGAAGGTCTTCTCGGTTCCGAATCGGTTAGGAAGGCCTTCTTAGAATTTGGCCATACAGTAGATGATCATTCCCCCTTATTTTTTGATTTAGTGGCCAAGGTAAATCTGAAGTCAAAGGAGCTAAAAAGAGATAGGTATCGAAACCAAGGGCCGGATGATTGACTTTTCCGCTTAGGGTATTAATCTTGAACTAGATATATGCAACAAGATTTGTTCTTAGACAACGATCCTATTGGTTTGGTAGATGCCTTGGTCCGCGCCTATAAAAAACAGACTGAACTCCTGGAAAAAGAGGAGTATTCTGAGGCTAAAGCTTTGGTGGATAGTTTCCGCCTCGGAGCTCTTGCCCTTGCGCGTCACCTTCGCCATCATCCAGAAAAGAAGGTTATAGATTGGCTTCATATTCAGCTCCCCCAATTTGCCGACGTATTTGAACGCCACTGGCTCAGCGAGGTCCCGTGCTGCATTTAAATGAGATCTACGTAAAATACCTGGTAAAGGAATTTTCCTTACATTGGTCGCCTCGATCTAGAACGCCCCCCGAAGAAGCCATAAAAAACTTCTTGGATCGCTTTCAGATCACTCCAGTCAACGGAAGAGAGAGTATTACACGCCTTCTTCGCTTGGAAGTAATCAAACTGGAGAAGCGTCATGGTCGGTGGCGCAAACGTCAGAGTCCCTCCTATTTGCAAATGGTGGACACTTTAGACCGAGTCCAAAATAAGGAGCCCACCGCTTTTGGTGAAATCCGAGCCCAAATGAAAGGATCGCGGCCTAGTCCTTGATCCTTTTTTTATTTAGCACAAATCTCCACGGCTTCTTAATCCATTTTTCGCCGGCATAATTGATACCTATTCGGGGCGTGCGAAGGATTTCTGATTTTTTAATTTTTTCTCCCCTATCTTCAATCCAAAGCTCTGCCGCTCCATCTCGACTAGTTGAGGCGATGCTTTTATTTAACCTCCTATCAATCTCCAAAAACCTGGTCAGCTTGCCGGGCCCATTTAAATGTAGACGGTGCCCTTCTACATCCTCTACAAGGCCGCCGCGAATTAAAACGGCGGCCGGATAATCTTTTGGCCCCGTCACGATATTTAACATCTCATACATTCCGTAAATTAAATAAACATACCAGTAGCCTGGCTTTCCATACATTACTTCCGTTCGAGCAGTGCGGCCTTTAGAGGCGTGACAGGCTAAATCTTTTTCCCCATCATAAGCTTCCGTCTCCGTAATCATTAAAGCTATTTCTTTCCGGCCAATCCTCCGGACCAAATACTTGCCCACTAACTCCTCTGCTACTTTCACAACAGGTCTGTTATAGAATATCGGCTTCAAGATCTTCTTCATGGGCGCAGTATAGCAAATTGACTTTAGCTCATTAAGGAAGTAATTTTGAGAGAGATCTTTGATATATGCTTACATTGAAACCTCTGAAGACCGAAGCAGAATGGATTGAAGAGTTCATAAAACAGAAGGCTTGGTGGACTCATAACGGTGATTACGAAAAACCCCATGTCATTATGACAAATGGTTCTCATTCTGACGGCTATTTTAATAGCCGCCTGATTATGCAAAGTCCTGACCTGGCAGATCAAGTTGTAGCCGATCTCACTGTTAAATTAGTGGCGTCTGGCCTCCTCGAGCGATTTGAAAAAGCAGTAAATCCTAAATATATTGTTGGCCCTGCGACGGGAGCAATCATTCTCAGCCACACATTGGCCCGGACTCTCTATTTCCATTTGCCCCAGATCGGCCCATGGCTCACGGCCTATACCCGTAAAAAGGAATCCTACATTGAAGGCCGCCAAATGCTCTTTGATGGTTTCCTGCCGAAATCTCACTCCCCCACGCTTTTGGTAGAAGATACCATCACTACTTCTAAAAGTATTGAGCTAACCGCCTCAGAATGTCTTCACGCCAAACTACAGCTCTTACCTTACGTCATGGCAATCGTTAATCGATCAGAATTAACACACACGATCCAGTCCCATCTAGAGATAATCAGTCTGGTAAAGAAAAAGATGAATGTTTGGCCAGCCCCTGAATGCCCTTTATGTCCCCTCGGATCACGCGCCCTGACAGCCAAGTTCCCCGCGGAAAATTGGGAGGAATTAACTGCATGATTTGCGTCGCCATCTCGTGGCGACGCCTTTTTATTTATTTGCTTCTTTATTCTTAATTCCTTATTCTATATTTGCCATCTGGCAATAGGCCCTACCGTCTCCCCTTTCGCTCTTATTGTGTCAGAGCTTCGGAGGGACAAGTAATGGTTAACTTTAATCAAGGCTTGCCCCGCGAAGCTCCGATGTAGATCGGAGTGTAGTGAGGCCCTATCGTCTAACGGTTAGGACACGAGCTTCTCAAGCTCGGAATCCGGGTTCGATTCCCGGTAGGGTCACAGAATATAACGAGCGAAGCGACTATATATTCGTGATGTCGCAGCACTTAGACTTTTATGAGTGATAGCGAAATAAAAGACGTTTGTGCTGGCGACGCAAATAATTTAGGATTTTAATTTTATAAGCTTAAGCCCGCAAACACTCGCCAATGAGATGAAGTATCGACCCCCCTATCAAGACCACGATGTTATAATAAAATAATATAATGAGTTCTAAATCAATTATTTGGGTGGGAATGGCAGTTGGTTCTACTATAGGCGGATTGATTCCTAATTTGTGGGGAGCAAATTTTTTATCTTTATCATCGGTTTTATTGACCGCAGTAGGAGGTATTCTCGGTATCTGGGTTGGTTATAAATTTATTAATGGGTGAGGTTCTAACTTTTACTACCCCGCGAAGCTAAATAAGCCCTTTACTTTTATCCATTTTTGTATTAATTTCATTTCAGAAACTTTAACCCGGAGGCTCTCTGAAAGAAACGATTGGCCATATTTCGGGACTGATAGTAGTAATCAGTATTGTCCCCTACACAGTCAGGACATTTCAAGGAAAGATTCGACCCAATATCACTAGCTGGTCGCTATGGTCGCTGCTTGGCTTAGCTTTGCTCTTAACTTACAAAAGTTCGGGAGCGGAAGCAAATGTCTGGCCTGCCATTTTCGGCTTCATTAATCCCATTATCATCTCGATCGTATCAATACGACATCGAGGTCATTGGGAAAAACCAACGACAGTCGACAAGCTTTGTTTGGCACTTTCTCTCACTTCCCTTTTTTTGTGGATACTGGTTCATAATCAAAAGGAAATGGCACAATATGCCCTTTACATTGCCATTGGGGCGGATATATTTGCTGGTATCCCAACCATTAACTTGGTTTGGCGAAAACCGGATGCCGACCGACCATTTCCCTGGGCACTCTTTGCCGTCGGCTATGGCCTCGGAGCATTTGCTGTGCCGCAACATACATTTGCAAACTATGTGCTTCCAATTTATATGTTCCTTGCTGGAATCTTGATTGCAACACCTCTACTTATACACCGAATTAAAAAAGGTACCTTGAAAAAGGAGTGGATATGAATGCAAATCTTGCTTATTAGCAAAAGCGAACGGCAAGATTTTTTATTTTTCTCAGGTTCTAACCCTTCGCTGACGAAGCTCAGGACCCTTGGCATCCTCTACCCTCTTCAATAATTGCCATTCGAACTTTCTCCCAAGTGCGGAGCCATACTCTCTCCAACGTAGCCATTTGTTATTATATAAAGACTAAAACATGAGTTACTTATATAAACAACTATTACATTCCGATGTTGACGTATTTAAGATGTTGCTTAAGGTTTTTGGACAAGCATTCCAAGACATCGAAACCTACCAAGGAAATGTCCCTAATGATACTTACTTGCAATCGCTGTTATCAAAAGCCAATTTAATAGTCCTAGTAGCAATGTATGAAAAAGAAATTGTGGGAGGACTGGTTGCATACGAATTAGAAAAATTTGAACAGGAGAGACGAGAGTTCTATATTTATGATTTAGCTGTTTCTGAATTACATCGTAGGAAAGGTATCGCTACAAAGTTAATCCAAGAACTTAAAATAATAGCTAAAAAGCGAAATGCGTATGTGATTTATGTGCAGGCAGATAAGGAAGATCTACCGGCTATAAAGCTATATGAGTCTCTGGGTACAAAAGAAGATGTCTATCATTTTGATATCCAGGTTTAGTTTTATATAGCAGTAGGGTTCTAACCCTTACAGGACTGCTGTCTACAAATCAATCGCAAACCCTTGCTCTCATTTAGCAAAATGACCTACTGGGTTGAACAAACAGGGAGCATCCTCTACCAGACAGAGCCCTTTACTTTTATTCTTATAAGAGTATTCTCTAATACAAATAGTCTTTAGCTTACAGATTTCCGTAAGACGGGAACTCCAATACGCCATATGGAGTAGTAGTGGCAACCAGTGCAAGCAACACTGGAAAGGGACCAGAAATGGCCCCAATCACACTGCAGTGTGATTGAACGCTAGAGACCTAGGTAAACTGTCGGACATAATATCCGGCGGCGGAAAATACCTCTAATAGACGATATGGATGTAAACTTGTCGAAAGGGGGTAGAAACGCAACATCGCATGAAGGACCATCCCAGCCCGGCTGTAGAAATACTGCTGGGCTGCTTTTTTATCTCAAACAAGTTCTAACATTATCCACGAGACGGAGCAAAATAAAAAAGAGCACAGGATTTATCCGGTGCTCTTGGTATTTAGTCGCCCTTAATTAAGCCACGCTGGCGTATCGGACAGGTGGCTTTTTCGATCGCTTAATAATTTCTTTCCGAATTTTTTCCTGCCAAATGGCGTAGGATTCCTCTGCCATTTTTGCTTCTTCTTCAGGAAGATCGCAAAAGGAAAACAATCTGATCGGCCTTACCTTTTTGAAGAGTTTCTTAAATTGCCGCTTAGTTTGGACCAAGTTGTGTTCGTTCCTTTTTCTCTGCTCTTTGAGCATTTGACGGAATTTCTCCATTGAAACTAACTCGACACCACCTGAGTTATACGGAAGCTTCATAGTTGAAAGATCTTCGGGAGTGAGGAGGCAGGTATATGTCAATTCATAGAATCTTCGAAGGTTGTTTTTGATCGGTAAAACCTCTTTGTGGAGATTATTGGTGATAAGTTTTCCAAATTGTTGACCAAATTCATGACTCACTACTTTTTCTAGAATCTCTTTTTCCGAGCCAGTCTCCAAATATACCTTGGCAGTGGCTAAAACCTTTTTTCCACCTTTTGAAAGATTGGCCATTAGAAATGTTTGGCTTGTGCTGATTTGACCTTCTCTCCACAAAACGAGATAGACTCTGTCGCGTTGTTCTTCGAGATAACCCCGAACAAACAGAATTAGATTGACGATCCTGATTTCTATTCTTGGCATTTCGTACCTCCAGTTGATTGTTCTGTATTTGATAATACTTTTTTCAATTTAGAATTGCAATTAATAAAATAAAGGCAGCGCCGCATAAAAACGTCACTAACGTTACTAACATAGATCCATGGCCCTTTTTCTCAAGGTGATATAATTAAATTAGATATAGTTTTTCACATTCAACTCCAAATAGAAAGGAAATATGATATCAACTTCTAAAAAAGTGGCCCTGCACACTGCTGTGTGGGTACCATTGATCGGAACTATTTTGGCACTTTTACTCTGGATTCATTTCGGGGTGAGCGCCTTAAGCATCTGGCTTTTTATAACCTTCGCCTTAGTGTCGCAACTCGGAGTAACACTTGGTTTTCATCGTCTCTTCACTCATCATTCATTTGAGACGACAAGGCCGATTAAGTTTCTCTTGGCGATATTGGGGTCAATGACACTTGAAGGGCCACTCTTTACTTGGTGCGCCAGGCATCGTGCTCACCACCAATTCACCGACAAGAAGGGTGATCCTCACTCTCCTCTTGACGGCTGGTTTCATTCGCACGTGGGATTCCTTTGGACAGAAAAGGATCCCGATAATAAGAGAATTCCTGATCTTCTAAACGACCCGGTGTTAGCGTTTGTAAATCGAAACTTCCTTTGGTGGACGATAATAAGTTTTTTACTGCCACCTTTGATAGCCTGGTTTCTAACGCATTCCGTTCACAAAACATTTTACGGCTTTTTATGGGGGTCAGTGGTTCGCATCTGTATCGTTCATCATGTGACGTGGAGTATAAATTCCATCTGCCATATTTGGGGAACGAAACCTTTCAATACTGGAGACCAGAGTAGGAATAACCCTATCTTCGCTGTCCTTGGTTCTGGAGAAGGAAATCATAATAACCATCACGCCTTTCAGTGGTCAGCGCGGCACGGTTTGCATTGGTATGAACCAGACCTAACCTATTGGATAATCTGCTTCCTGCAGTTCTTTCATCTGGCGTGGAATGTTCGGACTCCGACGCAGATCCAAATGGAGTCAATGGAACAGTGAAAGTATACCCGTCGTAATTGAGAAATTAGGACGGGTTTTTTATTTAAAGTAGGTTCTTGACTTTTTATCTTGATGTGGTATACTAATCCACAGTGCATCCGCCGTAAACAAGTTTTACCCCGCGACCGCATGTTCGAAAATCAGGGCAATTGCCCGCTTAGTCAATCCGGTGAGATAATTTTGCGCCCTTTACGGGATTACGCAGATCGCCCCGCTCACGACTCAAAACGCTCGCTTTCTTCGGAATGCGAGCGTTTTACCTTTTAAGCCATTCCTCGTCTTGACGAACCAGCAAATCTTTTTTTAGAGCTGGTTCGGCCATTATCTCTTCAACTACTCGTTCCATGCGTACTCCTTGAGAACCTTTGACTAAAATAATATCTCCCTCTTTTATAATTGATTCTAGAAATTTGCCAGCTTCGCGTGAATCTTCATATTGATATATCACTTTCTCACTCATTCCTCCATTTAACGCACCTTCGGCCATGTACTTGGCTCTAAGCCCCACCGTAATTAAAATGTCGGCCACCTTGGCGGCGAGCTCGCCAGACTTCTTATGTTCCTCCGAGGCGAAGCGGCCAATTTCAAGCATGTCTCCCAAGACGGCAATCTTTCGTCCTTTAATTTTTAAATCGTTGAGTGCGCGCAGTGCCTCTCCTAAAGCCACCGGGGAAGCATTGTAGCTATCGTCAATTATCATAGTGTGCTTCTCTCCTTCTACTAAACGCATCCGTCCCGGCGGAGGCAAATGGTTTTCAAATACATGAGTGATTGAAAGAGGTGGTAATCCTTGAGAGATGCCCACTAAAAGTGCGGCCATAATTGGATAGATATGGTGTTCTCCTAAAACGCCTTTAATTGAAACAGGCAGACTGCTGCCCTCGTAGTCTGTTTTAAAATTAAATCCCATGGGAAAAGGTGCGCCATTGCTTTCGTCGTATAGAACGCTGTAATTATTACCCCAAAGGTTAGCTAGTTTGTCCATGCCGTAGGTAAGTGTCCTTTCAGTTGAAAGAGATTTCATGGACATAGCGTCTTCATCATCTTGATTTAGAATTAAAGTGCCTCCATTTTTTAAAGCGGTTACTAGATTTCCTTTTTCTGCCACTACTTCTTCTCTAGAGGCAAAAAATTCGATATGTGCTGGCACTTCTCCGAAACGAGTTATAACTGCCACTTCTGGTTTCAACCATCGCGTTAATTTAGCCAGCCCTCCTGGACGATCTACACCAATTTCTAATACTAACCATTTTGGATACGGACAGCGCCAGAGCAGAAGTTTAAATCCGTGAAGGATGGTTGCCGACCACATGAATAGGCTGTTCCAGCCATTTGGTCGGCCTAAAATGGTCAGCGGCACTCCTAATTGACTATTGAAACTCTTATCACTCTTTCGTACATGATAGCTACTAGAAAGCACTACATAGATAGCGTCCTTAGTGGAAGTTTTACCAACACTTCCTGTAACGGCCACAATCTTCGGTTTGTATTTCTTCAATACCATCCGAGATTGTGCCCAAATAATGGTTATTACAATTTTACGAAATATTTCTTTCATAATTATCGGTCTGGCGGCAAATTGTAATAATTAATTAAAAACTTAGTCAAATTTATAAAAGCCGGAGCCAAAGTTTCCGAAGAAAATTGTACTCCCTTTGGATAGACAGTATACATGAAGACAAGAAATTGCGGGTCAAAAGCAGGAAGGTAACCAAAAAAGGAGTGAAGGAATCTATCCTCGTAGTATCCCCCTCCCTTGGGTAAGGCAATTTGCGCCGTTCCGGTTTTCTCGGCAATACTATAATGTGCATTTTTAGCTTTACCATTTTGAAGATATTGATCAAAATCTGTCACTAACATCCGGGTAATGGCTAGTGACGTTGAAGGCTGAAGTACTCTAGGGCCAATAGGCCAACTTAAATCTTTGGAATATCCTAAAGTGTAATTAATTTTCTTGACTAAGTGTGGCGTCACTAGATTTCCTCCATTAGCCAAGGCACTCTCGGCTCTGACCATTTCCACAGGTGTCATGGCAATACCTTGACCAAAAGAAGCAGTGAAATGTTCAATATCACGTGAGGTATCAAGGTTACTGATTAATCCGCGCGTCTCATTCGGCAAATCAATACCGGTTTTTTCCCCCAGGCCAAACTTCTTCATATAATCTGAAAAAACTTGATTGCCAATTTTACCTTCGGCAAAAGCGAAGCCGGTATTCAATGATTGGCCCATAGCTTGCTGCAAGCTAATATATCCGCGTCCTTTTTTATCAAAGTTATAAATAGTTTTGTTGTTGGCGGTGACAGAACCCGTGTCGTTATACATCGTGTCAGCACTAATCACCCCTCGATCAATACCAATGGCCATAGTAAATGGCTTAACAATGGATCCCATTTCATGGACGTTTTCTACTAAAGGGTTGCTAAAAACATCCGACGACTTCTCAGTTTGGAACGAATTAGGATTAAAGGTCGGTTCAACGGACATGGCGTATATCTCTCCTGTTTTAGGATTAATGATGATGCCACCGGCGCTTTCCGAAGAATAGGTGCGGCGCACCGCTTCCAGAGTGGATTGTAAGGTGGATTGAACAGTAGGCTCAATAGTTGTGACTAAATCGCCCTCCAAATTAGCGTTCTTATTAATAGTCTTATCGAGGTTAGAGAAAATTTCAGCAAAAAAATTCACATAATCTTGATTATTGTTTCGTTCAAGAGTAGACCCATAAAATCTTTCAAGGCCGTAACGACCAGACAACTGATCCCCTTGATAGGCCACTAGTCCCAGAGCATGTGAAGCTAGATTATTTCCCGGATAGTAGCGCCATTCTGATTTATAAATTCCTACACCTGGGATTTTTAAATTCTGAATGGCTTTGCCTGCATTAGGATCAACCTTAGTGGCAACTTCAACGTAACTTTGATTTTTATTGGCGCTTTTAGCAAGAAAATCAGTCTTGTTTAAAGTGGGAAGGATCTTGAAAATTTCTGTCCACGCCACAGTCGGATCCTTTAAGGTCTTAGGGTTAACAGCGACAATAAAACCGGATTTTAAAGTGGCTGCTGAAATAAGAGTACCGGCTTTGTCCGTAAAATAAATAGTGCCCCGATTAAAATCAGAGCTAGGAGATTGTACGTATTGCCGATCAGCTTTTTTAACAAAATCCCCGCCATGTACTATTTGAAGAAAGTAGAGTTTGGCAACAAGGCAAAAAGCAAAAATTAAAATAAAAACAGAAATTAGCCTTATGCGCTGTTGGAAGTTAGACTTCACAACTTTCTAATTACATTATTCAACGCTGTTAGACGAAAGGCGGCCGAGTTTAGTGCGCGTAACATATTTTGTGTTAGTAGTAGCGGCAAAACCCATAGTCTCTGCTAGGTTGAGATTGATGTTATTTTTGGCTGCCATGTAGCTTGACTCCATGTCTCCAGTTGCGGAATTAAGAAGAGTGATTTGTTTTTCTGCTTTTTGACGTGCTACAACATTCCAGACAGTCAAATTTACCATGTAGAAATATAGGCCAACAAAAACAATAAGACCAGCAACTAGGCTCCAAAAAATATTTGGATTTTGTAATTTATTTAATTTTATTGCGCGTACTTTCATTTTAACTTTTCAATAAGCCTTAGTTTTGCACTGCGGGATCGAGGGTTTTCCTTTACTTCCTCTTCCGTCGGTACAATAACTTTTTTACTTATTAACTTAACTAATAATTGTTGTGCTAGCCCTGCAAAATATTTTTTAACCATTCGATCTTCAAGACTGTGGAATGAGATTACCGCCATTCTGCCCCCTACCTCGAGATGTTCGTAACCTTTTCGCAATCCCTCGTCTAGTGCCCCTAGTTCATCATTTACGGCCATTCTGAGAGCTTGAAAGGTGCGAGTGGCGAAATGGGTACGGGAGCGGCAGTAGAAGCTTGGGAGAGCTTTTTGCAGAATGCTTACCAATTCACTTGTGGTCTCAATGGGCTGCTTCTTACGTTCTTCAACGATGGCCTTGGCGATGCGTCGGGAGAATCTTTCGCCGCCAAAGCCGTAGAGAATGTCCGCCAAATTTTCTTCTTGCCAATTATTAACAATCACTCTGGCGGTGAGCTTTGCACTTTCTGGATCGGCAAAGCTCATGAGAAGGGGCTCATCTTTTTTAAAGCTGAAGCCTCTCCCCGATTCTTCCAGTTCGTTAGAACTGAGACCAAGATCAAAGAGTATTTTGGTTATTTTTTTCTGACCAAGTTCTTCGAGAACGCTGTCGAGATTGCGAAAATTTGCTACTCGGAGAGCAAATTTTCGACTAAAAGGGAGAAGAGCGGTCTCGGTGCGCTTTAGAGCTTCCGGATCAAGATCGAGGCCAATGATTTGGATTTTCTCACCAAATTTTTTAGCTATCTCTCTACTATGACCTCCGCCACCTAAAGTCGCGTCCAGAAAAATGTCACCGTCTTTAAGATCTAAATATTTTAAAACTTCATTTAAAAGAACACTCTGGTGGACATTTTTCATTACATTCATTCGGCTTCCAGATGCTAGTCTCGAAATTTCTTTCCAGACTAGCATTTGAAAGCTGATTAAATCACTCCAATCTCGCCTAGTTTTTCTGCCAATTGATCTGCTTGAGAGAGTACTCGCTTCTTGTAATCATTCCATCGTTTTTCATTCCATATTTCTATACGGTTATGAACTCCTGTGAAGACAACTCTCGTTCCAAGAGCGGCAAATTCTTTAAGAAATTCTGGAATAAGAATTCGGCCAATGGAATCAACTTCTATTTCGGCAGCTCCTGCAAGCATGAATCGATTGAATCCTCGAGTGTCTTTCTGCCCTATCCCAAGATTGCCTAATTTTTCAGAGATCTTTTTCCACTCTGCAAGTGGATATAGAAAGAGACAATTATCCAAACCATGCGTTACCACTAGCTTCTTGCCTACCTCTTTTCGAAATCGTACTGGCAAAGAAATTCTCTTCTTGTCATCTACTGTATGAATGTATTCGCCGATAAGCATTTCTTTTTTGGTAAGGCGAGAGACCTGGTATTTCGAAATTTAAAGGCTTAGAAAAAATCCCGAAATACCACTTCTTCCCACTTACCTACTATTCTATTCCACTCTTATCCACTTAACAACATAGTTATCCACAGTTTCTTCCTGCCTTAACTAGCCTTCGCTCAGAGCTCCAATAATCTGGGGTTTTCGAGAGGTCGGAAGCCCGAATTCTCGACAAACCCCCGATTATCTGCGCACTGATGGCGAAGAATAAAAAATTAATGAAAGAGCGCTGGCCGCGTTGCGGCCAGCGCTCTTTTTACCAAATTTAAAATTCTCCCTCCTTTGAGTTTTTAATCTCGCGGTCTTAGTAGAGGAAAAATTTGAGTCTCCCGCGCAGGTTTGTCAGATAGAAAAGCGAAAAGTCTTTCGCTCATACCAAAGCCACAAGCGGGCGGCATGCCATGCTCCAATGCCTCCACGAAATCTTTGTCAGTCATTTGTGCTTCCTCGTCCCCTTCTTTTCGCAATTTTTCCTGCTCCTTGAAACGGCCAGCCTGATCTAGCGGATCATTTAATTCACTGAAACCTTTACCCAATTCTGAGCCAGCCAAAATGACTTGGAATCTTTCTACCAATTTTGGATTGTCTTTTTTCCGTTTAGCTAATGGCTCAAGAAAAACCGGTACGTTAATTAAAAATCCAGGGCCCACAATTTTCTTCCGATAATATTTCCACAAACTATCAATGGCCCGGGTTAAATTAAAACCCTTATGATCATATTCCACTTTTAGCTCTTGTAATTTTTTAGTAACCTCTTCAAGGGTAGTTTCCGTTGGATCAATACCGGTTTCTTTTTTTAAAGTCTGACAAAAGTCATAAACCTGCCACTCTGCACCGAGGTCAACTTGATGATCTTTAATCTTAAATTTTAAAGTACCAAAGGTTTTCTCGGCTACATATTTATAAAGTTCCTCTACTAATTTCATTCCATCATTATAATCAGCGTAAGCCCAATAAAACTCCATCTGAGTGTAATCTTGCAAATGTTCGGCGGACATTCCTTCGTTTCTAAAAATTCGGCCTATTTCAAAAACACGTTGAAAGCCCGCTACCAAAAGCCGTTTCAGCCAAAGTTCTGGAGAGATACGTAAATAAAGGTCAAGATCGAGGGCATTATGATGAGTGATGAAGGGCTTGGCCTCAGCTCCTCCTGCAATATTTTCTAAAATAGGCGTCTCTACTTCGGTAAAATCTTTTTCTCGTAAAAAATCTCGAGTGGCTTGCCAAAAAGTTGAACGCCTAATCACCATCTCTTTCACCTCGGTATTAGTAAGGATATCTAAATAGCGCTTTCTTAACTTCAACTCCTCATTTTCCAAGCCATGCCACTTTTCTGGTAGCGGTAGCAACGATTTAGCCGCTATTTTCCATGAGGAGACGAGTAAACTTTCTTCTCCCTTTTCTGTGACAAAAAAAGTGCCGGCGACACTGATGAAGTCCCCTAGATCAATGGCTTCAGAGAAAAGATTGAAAAGTGATTCAGAAAGTTCGTCTTTCTTGAAGACGGCTTGTAATTTGCCTTTGCCGTCGTTTAGATCAACAAAAAAAATGGCCCCTTGGCCGCGTCGAGCGATGACGCGGCCAGCCAATGAAATTAATTTTTGGTCCTTAGAATATTGCTTGAAATTATCTCGCGCATCCATAAGACACATGTCCCTAGGAACTTTGGAAGGATAAGGATCCATTCCCGCTTTTTCCAACAGGGCCAATTTATCTAATCGAGTTTTGCGAATTTCTTCTAGTGAAGCCATTAGTACTATTCTATATCAACTACCTTATAATTCATTGTGCCTTTTGGAGTTGAGAATGAAAAAGAATCACCCTTCTTTTTCCCCATCATTGCTTCACCTAAGGGTGATCGAAAAGAAATTTTACCTGCAGCAGTGTTGGCTTCTTCTCGTCCCACCACTTTATAAGTATTTTTTATTTTATCTCCTTCCTTTTGGACGATAACTGTGGAGCCGACTTCTACTAAAGTGCTGTGATGAGGGGAAACTATCTCGGCAGTCTTTAATACGGACTCGAGTTTACTAATTCGCTCTTCAATCTCCGCTTGTAGGATGCGGGCTTCGTGATACTCTGCATTTTCTGAAAGGTCACCTAGCGATTTGGCAAATTCTAAACTATCAGCCACTTCTTTGCGGCGTACTTTCTTTAAATGATCGAGCTCCAATCGGAGCTCCTCATATCTCTCTTTTGTCAGATATTCTTTCTCTTGCATGATAGTAAAAATATTAAAGGTAGATAATACAGACAATCTCCCTCTAAGTCAATAAATAAAAAAGCCTCCCATAATGAAGGCTTAGAGTTCATGCCAAACTTCCGCTAAATCAGGATCTTTACGAGCAATCTGTCGAAAAGATTTGTCCATCTGGAAACTGGTTTTAAGATGGTCAATGCCTTTTTCAAAATTTTTCAACTGAACCTCGTAACAGCCTAAGTTATAGTGATATATCGGTTGTTCCTTTAGAATGGTTGGTCCAGAGAGTAAAACCTGACGGGCTTTTTGGAAGGCCCCTACCTGACAGAGACTGAAAGATAGTTGTAGGTAACCTGCGGGATTATTAGGGTCAACTCGACAGAGTCGACGAGATGTTTTTGCCGCCGCTTTCCAACTCTTCCTTTTCGACTGGTTGTGAATACGCAAACGGAGAACATCTGGTAAATCTTGAGATTCTCTATCTAGAGAATCTAATTCCTTATCAGAAAAACGTGTAAGACCTAGTTCGGCGTAGCCGCAAGCAGCTCGAAGTTGCCATTGAAGGTTCATTCTTTCTCTATAATAGACCTATCGCCCAAAGCTTTCCAATAAGTTATGCACTAGTTAACATATTCAGGAGTATTGGCCACCATCCAGTCGAGGACAGTTCTCATGGTAGCCGGCGCCCCCGATGCATAGTGCGCCGGCCCCTTTTCTAAAACTAAGGCAAAGGCGTATTTAGGATTCTCGTAAGGGAAAAAGCCCTCCACCCAGGAATTAACATATTGTTTTTCTGAGCCTAACTCTGCAGTCCCCGTCTTTGCCGCTACTGTCAGCCCAGGAGTGCTAAGGGCCGTCACTGTTCCTGAAGTGACGGCCTGTCTCATCCCTTCTCGTATTATCTGAAAGTCTGAAGGGTTATTTATGGCAATGTGAGTACTCGGCCCTCCTGATTGCCCACTTACAATAGTAGGGGTGATTAACGAGCCATTATTAGCAATAGCCGCCACCGCTCTTACCGCTTGAATAGGGGTCACTTGGAAACCGTATTGACCAATTGCAGTGTGGTAGGTATCTCCCAAAAGCCAGCTCTCCCCATTAAAATTTTTTGCTTTCCATTGCGGACTTGGGACGGTGCCGGCGGGTCCTGCAAAGAAAGTACCTGTGAGCTCACTGCCGAAACCAAAAAGCTCGGCATATTTTTCTATGTTTGAGATACCTAAACCGCGCTGATCCTGATAGCCACCTCCCACTTCATAAAAATAAACGTCCGAGGATACGGCAAGAGCTTCCCTCATATCAGTCCAACCATTCACTCTCCAGTCTTTAAAGACTGTTTTTTCGCCAGGGTGATATGGATTAGGAATAGAAAGGGCGCCAGTACTTAATATTTGCTTATCCGGAGAAATAATATTTTCATTTAGAGCACCGAGGGCTAAAAAGGGTTTAACAATGGAGCCGGGAGTATAGAGACCGGAAATCGCTCGATCCAAAAAAAGATTTCTAGGATCTGCTAAGTAGTTTTTCACTGAAGTGGCGGCGCCGCCAGTCATGACATTGGAGTCGTAATTCGGATATGTTACCAGGGCCAATACTTCTCCCGTCTGAATATTCATAATCACTCCGGCGCCGCCCCTAAACCCAGAAGTCTCAGCTGTTTGATTGATAGTTTTATAAAGTGCGCTCTGCACATTTTTGTCAATTGCCAGTATGAAATTTTTACCATTCTCTGGCGGTTCTACTACACTTTGTGATTGAACGTGCCCCACAGCATCAGTCTCTGTAATTTTCAACCCATTTTTACCAGCAATAGACTGATTGAAAAATTTCTCAACTCCATCAGCGCTTAAATAGCTAGGCCGATAATAAATGCCGGATGTGTCCTTAGCTGGATATTTTACATAGCCGAGCAAATTGCTTAGACCTGGAGTGTCTGTATAAACTCGCTGTGGAAAATCATTTTGATCCGGAGCAATTTCATTCCAAGCCAGTTTCTCCCCTTTCCGATCAGTAATAATACTCCGCGAAGCAATGATGACATCGTTGCGCAAATGATTATTTTCGCTGCGCTTTTCGTAAGTAGCTCCATTAATAAGTTGCAGATTCCAAGCTCGACTAACGAAAAGAATGGCAATCAGAATGAAAAAAGTGCCGAGATAAAAAAGAGTTTTCTTACTAATGGGTTTTTCCAAACGCCCTTCAAATTGATCAGTGTCAAAATCCGGGATATTGCTAGAATCAAGAAAAATCTCATCAGGAGCAATTTCCTGGTACTTTGATCGACGAAATCCGGAGAATATAAATTTTTTAATTTTGTTTAAGTTCACGAATAATATTTTAATTGCTTCTTTAGTATATTAATGAGAATTAATAGTATAAATGAAATAGATATAAAAAGTACTGAGTATGGAAAGGCTTTTATAGACCCATAAAGAGTATCTAAGAGAAAACCAAAGAACAAAACTTCATAGAAGGGCGGTTTGGAGAAATAAAACAGAGGCAAAATTAAGAGAGTGATAAACAGCCACCACGGTAAAATAAATAGACACGAGGTTAAAAGAAGATCAATTAATAATCTCTTAGTCATACTATTGCATTACCACTTCTAAATAATTTATGGTGGCTAAATTAACTGGCAACTTAAAATAAGCTTGGAGAAAGGAACTATTGTTAGGCGTGTCCACTGCCTCAATATTTCCTAAAATTAATGGGTTAGGGCCCGGCCACTGTACAGTATCGCCAATATTTATAAGGGTCCCGGCAGGTAGAGATAATTGAAAATTCTCTCCTCCCTTACCAACAGCTTCGGCCTTAGTGCTAGTACCGATAATGACTTGGTGTTTCTCTCCTCCCGATGAGAAGAGTCTTACTACGGAGGTGGAATTATAGATAGCGGCGATTTGGCCGACGGCCAAATCGCCGCTCGCCAATACCATCTCCCCCACCTTCACACCGTTTTCAGCACCTACGTCGATAATAAGAGTGTCGTATGGAGAATAAGGCGGCCAAACAAGAATAGCCCCCAGCAATAATTTCTGATTATTTTTTCGCCCTAAAATATCTTTTAGGCTTGCGTTTTCATTTTCTAAAGCATCAACACTAATTTGCTTATTTTGAAGATTGATCAGTTTTTCTCTCAAGTCTTGATTTTCCGCCTCAAGGTTCGTTTTACTTTTAAATCCCGCCAAAATATTACTACTTTCTATACTATTAATTATCGGCCAGATGGGCCGACCAATAGCAACTACTATTCCTCCAAAAAAATGATTGAAAAAATAAAGCAACAAAAAAAGCATTACAAAGATGCCCATTGCTATCTTTAGCCACGAACCTTGCCCTCGTCTCTTGTTAACTCTGGAGACGTAAGTCATCTTCGTTTTCAATAAGAATTTCTTCAAACCGTGACAAGTCTTCTAGAATAATTCCCGTTCCTCGTGCCACCGAGGTGAGGGGGTCTTCAGCAATGTGTACAGGTATGCCAATATATTCTTCCAGCATCTCTCTCAATCCCTTAATCAAAGCCCCTCCACCCACTAAATAAATACCTTGGCGCATAATATCGGAGAGGATTTCAGGTGGAGTGGTCTCTAGCACTCCTTTAACCGCTTCGATGAGATTGTCTACTGACGGTCCAATAGCTTCTCTAATATCTGAATCAGTAATAATCACTTCTCTAGGCAACCCGGTCACTAAATCTCGCCCTCGCACCGATGATTCAAGTGGTGGATTGGCTGGAATTACTGAACCAATGGCCATTTTTAAATTTTCTGCAGTTTTTTCGCCAATTAAAATTTTAAATTCACCTCGTATGTAGGAAACAATGTCTTCATTTAATTTATCCCCGGCGATTTTTAAATTTCGAGATCGAACAATACCGCTAAGAGAAATTACAGCAATGTCTGTGGTGCCTCCTCCAATATCAATGATCATAGAACCAAGAGGCTCGTGAATAGGCAGCCGGATACCTATGGCTGCGGACATAGGCTCTTCTACTAAATAAACTTCTCTGGCACCCGCATTTTTAGTGGCGTCGCGCACTGCGCGACGCTCTACATTAGTAATATTTGAAGGTACTCCTACAACTACTATTGGCCCTAGCATCTTACTACGCCCTTCTTCAGCTTTTTTAATAAGATAGGAAATCATTTCTTCGGTTACTTCGAAATCAGAGATAACCCCATCTACCAAAGGCCGCACTGCGTTAATGTGAGGCGGTGTGCGACCGAGCATCTCTTTTGCCGCCGAACCAACGGCCACTACCCTTCCCGTCTTCTGATTCACGGCCACCACTGAGGGTTCATTAAGAATGATTCCTTCTCCTGCAATATAGACTAATGTATTTGCAGTACCTAGGTCTATACCAATCTCATTTGAAAACCATTTTTGAAATTTTCCTCGTTTTTTTTGGGCCATATATTTAAAATTTTAGTATCTCATCCTCTCCAATCATTTTAGTCTCCCCACTTTGACGCATCTTCATTTCTAATCTACCACTTTCAACAGTCTTGTCGCTAACAATAATTCGATAAGGAATACCAAGAAGATCCGAATCCTGAAATTTTTCTCCTGCCCTCACTTCCCTGTCGTCAAAAAGAACTTCTGCATTATTCTTTAATAAGGTTGTGTAAATTCTTTCCGCGGCCGACTTGGCTGCCTCACTACCGGGAATGTAAATTAAGTGAATTTTAAATGGAGCCACACTCTCTGGCCAGACAATTCCTTTCTCATCTCCGAGAACTTCTACAATGGTGCCCATTAAGCGCCCCACCCCAATACCGTAACTACCCATAATTACTGGCATTGACTGGTCTTTTTCAGTATTAAAATAAAGCTCAAGCGCCTCCGAATAACGGGTACCTAGACTAAAAATATTACCGACTTCAATAGCCTTCTCTTCTGTTAGCTTATTTTTGTCTAACCCAGCTTCTTTTAATCCTTCTTCATTGTAGACTTCTTTATTTATAGCGATCTTCTTATCTTTATCAAGATATATAGTATCCTCCCCACTTTCGCATAAAGTCTGAAATTCATGAGAGTATTTGGAAAAAATCCCTCCACTAGCAAAGGTTATAAATGTTCTCTCGCCGATTCCCACTCGTTGAAAAATCTTCTGATAGGCCTCTTTAGATTTCTCATAAAAACTCTGATGCTCTTCTTCTGTCCTAGAAAAAGAATATAGGTCTTTCATTAAAAACTCGCGACCGCGGAGAATGCCACTTTTGGCCCGAAGCTCATTTCTAAATTTAGTTTGAAATTGATAAGCATAAATTGGTAGATCGCGATACGATTTAACATATCCTCGCATTAAAAATGTTAGCGGCTCTTCGTGAGTCACCGCCAAACCCACCTCGCTTTCATTTTTTAATTTTGTTTTAAACCAGTTATCAATAACAGTGTCACTCCAACGTCCGGATTTCTCCCACAAAGATTTCTCTTGAAGGGCGGTCAAGGAAATTTCTTGTCCTTCAATAGCATTCATTTCTTCTCTAATAACCTGCTCGACTTTGTCGCGAACCCGCAGTCCCAGCGGCAAGAACGAATAAACCCCAGCCATTTCCTTATGAATATAGCCACCGCGGATTAAGAGTTCAGCATTTTTAGAGACCTCGTCTTTAGGGGCCTCTCGCCTGGTCTTAGTAAATAGTCTAGATTGCCTCATTAAAGGTCATTTTACTTTAAGACGACTTTAAATCAAAACTATGAATAGAGCTCCTCTTCAAGGTAATCGAGGCAGGCAGTCTGAGCAATTGGATCGTCGGTCCATAGATTCGGATTAGCTTCTATTTCTCTTTGAAATATTTCTCTAAACCTTTCGGAATATTTATCAATCCATGCTCCCACTTCCTCCTCGCTTTTATCAATTTTATTATTTTTTAGGAAACGCTTGATAAGACTCATCTCAATCATCATCTTGATTCTCATTCTTTCAGGATCTTTTATTTGTTCTGTTGAATGGATTTCTCCTTCTATAGACATATTATTTTATGAAAAATTTAGCTATATCGTGATAAGTGACGGCGATCATCAAAATAATTAGTAGGGCAAAGCCAATGTTATTTAGAGCATTCGCCACCTTAGGTTTAATCGGAGTGCCCTTAACTGCTTCAATCAAAACAAAAAGTAGACGGCCACCGTCGAGAGCGGGAAAAGGTAAAATATTAATGATGGCTAAATTAATGGAAATAAGCGAAGTGAAAGCTAAAAGGTACAGAATACCAAGAGAGTACGCCTCTCCCACATATCCCACTATTCCGATGGGGCCTGTGACGGCTGAAAGGTCGGGGTGTCCAACAAAGATGTTCTTGAGGAAAGTGAAGAGTCCCACTGCTGTCTGACTAACAACCGTAGCAGTAATTTTCGCTCCATCTACAAAGGCCTTGATAGGATTCTCTTTTAGTTTTCCAACAGTATCCATGGCAATACCTAAGGCGAGCTTATTTTGAACTAATCCACTGGTAGCTGTAACGGAAGTAGTATAATTTTGATTTTTACGGGTGTAGTTAATGTCAATTGGTTGGCTGTTACTTTCGGTAATTAAATTCTGGATTTTCTGCACTGTTAAGTCGGTTCCGGAAATAGACTCTTTAGCATCTCGGACAGAATTCAGTTGGTCGCCGGCGGCGAGGCCTGCTATGGCCGCCGGTGATTTAGGAAGAACGTTTGCAACCACCACGTGAGTATCTTTGACGTTTGTTAAACCAAGGTAGCCGGCCGGCGCGGATAGGCCAGACATTAAACTTCCGGAAAAAAGAAGCCAAGCAAAAATGATATTGAAAGTAACCCCAGCAATCAATACTAAGGCCTGAACATATTTAGGTTTATTTACAAAGCTACGAGAAGAATCTGTGCCGGAAATAGACTCTTCATCGGGATTTTCTCCAAAAATCTTAACGTATCCCCCAAAAGGAATAAGGTTGAGAACGTAGTCAGTTTCCCCGAGCCGAAAGCTCCACAGGCGCGGCGGAAACCCTAGAGCAAATTCGTCCACTCGAATACCAAAAAGCTTGGCCACCACAAAATGGCCAAGCTCATGAACAAAGATCAGCACTGCGAGAACTATGACAAAAAGTAAGATACTAAGAATCATGACAGAATTTCTTTTTCTTTCTTGGAAGTTAGCTCGTCAATCTTCTTACCACCCTCTTGAATAATTTTTTCCATTTCGTTTTTCATCCGATTCATTTCATCTTGGCCCATTTCTCCTCCCTTCTCTTTCTGTTGAAGATCTTTCCAGATCTTATCTCTTTCTTGGCGAATGCGGACCCGCCCTTCTTCTGCTTTCTCTTTAACTACTTTATTTAAACCTGTTCGGCGTTCGGTGGTTAATTCTGGAAAAGAAACTCTGATACCTTTTTCATCGGTGCTAGCAGAAACTCCTAAGTTACTGATGCTAATGGCCTTTTCAATCTCTTTTGCCACTGCTTGGTCCCAAGGGCTAATACGAAGGGTTCTAGCGTCTTCAATTGTCACCGTGGCCAAAGAAGCAATATTTGATCGGGAGCCATAGGCCTCAACTTGAATAGTGTCTAGAATGGCGGGAGCTGCGCGTCCCGTACGAATACCGGCAAACTCTTTAGAAAGCCAGTTTTCCGTTTCTTTAATTTTATTCTTAAGAGGATTGAAGTCGTAAGGCATTGTTATTATTTTAGCATAATAAATAAAAAAGCCGATCTTACAAAGATCAGCTGGGGCGAAATTTGCCGTTAGATTTCTTCAGATTTGGATTATGAGGTTTAGCAAAATATCGACCGTGGGGATTATTAGGACGCCGTCCCTTTCCTCCACCTCGATTTATTTCTTTAGTGCACGGATCAATTTCAGAATCCTCTGGATGCGCCATCATGGTCAGACAACGATCTTCACCTCGAAGAGCACGGGAGTTAGACATACCTCGGTCTATTATAGAGTCAAAGCTAGATATTCCAAAATGAGTTTAGCTGAGGATGATTGATCCTGAAGGTAGTCTCGCATTTTAAGTAAGTCTCCAATACTAGCGAGGTCGGAGTGCTTAATTACTTCAATACCGTTAAGGAAGGTTAGAAAATCAGATTTAGTAATTTTTTCATCTTGAAGATCGGCAATCATTCCTTTTACTATTTCAATTCTCTTGGCGGGTTTTGAATTAAGAAATTTTTCCACCGACTTGAGCCGGCCGGCGAAGCCGGCCGGCTCCCCTCCCCCTCCTTTCAAAACCACCGAGCGTGATTTTAAAGTAGGTAAGATTCTGTCAGCGCTAGGTACTAATAAGAAAAAGTGAGTGCTTGCCGTTGGCTCTTCGAAAATTTTTAATAAAGAATTTTGGGCTTCTCGAGAAACTGAATTGGCGGCGAGCATAAAAACTTTTCGCCCCTCACCAAAAGCCTTCTTCTGCTGCTGTTCTACTAATTGCCGTGCTTCATCTACTCCAAACTTCTCATATTCCCTGAAATAAAAATCCGGATTTCCCACTATTTGAAACCTGAGCTCCTCTTCTAAAAATTTCCTAATAACGCTCAAAATCCTCTCCCTATCCCCTTCTATTATGTAGGCGTGATGAAGATTTTTCGAATCGAACATAATAATTACATTTTACCAAACTATCCAATTCTTTACTGAAAACCCTCCCACACCTACGAACTTTTATCGAGGGCGCTCCGGGCCGCTAGGCCAAGTCTTACCCTCGCTAAAAGTTGTAGGATGCGTCCGGATTTTCAGACATTACAACTTTCTACCTTTTCGCAATAATGCTCTTCTTGTACACATGCAAATGCTCTAATGCAATGCCCGTTCCCTTAGCTACGCAATAGAGAGCATCGTCAGCCAACACAGCATTCACTCCCGTACGGCGAAAAACAAGTTCCGGAAGATTACGCAATTGTGAAGATCCGCCCGTCATGATAATGCCTTGATCAATAATGTCAGAAGCGAGCTCCGGTGGAGTCTCTTGAAGTACATCTTTAATCGCTTTGACCATGTCGCGAAGTTCTTTAGCGATAGCTTTTACCACTTCGTTAGTGCGAAGTTCAATAGATCGCGGCAGGCCGGTGAGAAAGTCTCTGCCCTTTACTATAACGGCCAGCTCCTCATCAATTGGGACGGCCGAGCCAATTTTAATTTTAATATCCTCGGCCGTGCGATCGCCGATTGCAAGATTGTAAGTTTTTTTAATATAGTCGACGATGGCGTTATCGATACGATTGCCCGCCACTTTCACTGAAGTAGAAGAGACGATGCCGCCGAGCGAAATAACTGCTACGTCAGTTGTCCCTCCCCCGATATCTACAATCATATGCCCAATTGGTTCCTGAATGGAAATTCCAGCGCCAATAGCTGCAAGAATTGGTTCTTTCACAACGTAAGCATTCCGCGCCCCCGCTTTTATAGCTGCCTCAATGACTGCTCGTCGCTCCGTAGAGGTAACGCCCGCTGGCACTGAAACCATCACTTCTGGTTTAAAAATATTCCACTTGCCTAAGGCTTTATTAATATAGTATCGAAGCATCGCTTCTGTCACTCGATAATCAGCAATTACTCCGTCCTTCATCGGTCGATAGGCCACAATACTGTCTGGGGTCTTACCAATCATTTCCTTGGCCTCAAGTCCTACCGCTAAAATTCTGTTATCTTCTTCCGATACAGCCACTACTGAAGGTTCGTTTAAAACCACTCCTCTTCCGGGCACGAAAACCAGAGTATTGGCCGTGCCCAAATCAATTCCTAATTTTTTAGAGAAAAACGCCATAATGTCTTGGTATTGTAGCTTTTCAGAGAATTTTTACAAACAGGG
The DNA here is from genome assembly GCA_038215155.1 of Minisyncoccia bacterium. Classification (GTDB taxonomy): domain Bacteria; phylum Patescibacteriota; class Minisyncoccia; order Phycocordibacterales; family CAJBRS01; genus JADGRH01. The sequence continues at coordinate 14,765 of JBBQRF010000001.1, read as the reverse complement.
TTTTTTCTGGGAAAATGGCGGAATGAGTAATCTAAAAGTGGTCGAGGTAATACCCATTTCTCGAGGTATTTCTTATGAGGTTCTTTCCTATTTCACGACGCTAGATATACCCATTGGCTCATTAGTAGAAGTGGAGCTTCGGAAACGACAAATTAAAGGGTTGGTTATTAACAGTCGCTCAGCAGCGGAAGCGAAGAGTGAAATCCGCTCCGCGGATTTCACTCTTAAAAAAATTGAGAAAGCCAATTTCAAAAATTTTCTCTCTCCTGCTTTTATCAAAGCCGCCCAAGAAACTGCTCAGTATTTCGCCGGCACGACGGGGGCCGTCTTAAGTACCGTGGTGCCAAAATTTATTTGGGATAATGCTCACTTACTTAATTCAGGAACAATTTCAGAAAAACCCATAAAAAAATCAAAACCTGGAAAATTTATTATCCAGGATAATGAGCAAGAGCGCCTGGTAGCATATCGCACCCTTACTCGAGAGTCTCTGGCCAAACATCAATCAATTTTTATTGTAGTTCCCACTCACGAAGAAGGGCTTTATCTAAAATCACAACTAGAAAAAGGTATTGAAAACCATACTTTTTTTCTTTCTTCGTCCTTAGGCAAGAAAAAATTAGAAAAAGCTATCGAGGCTATCGTGCGGCCTAATACACCTTCATTGATAATCGCTACTGGCCAATTTCTTTCAATATTACCGCCCAGCACGGCCACTTTGATTTTAGAGAAGCCAACATCGAACGCCTATCGATTATTAAAAAGGCCGTTTGTAAGTTTGCCCTACCTCGCTGAGAAACTAGCTGAAAATTTAAACATTTCTCTGATTTTGGCTGATCAATATTTAGGAGTAGAAATTTTATCGCGACGAAATAAAGGAGAGTTCTTAGAAAAATTCCCCAAGAAATTCCATTCCGGTGTCTCCATCACTCCAGAAATAATAGACATGACAAAGTATCGAAAGTCCTCTGGTGCTTCTTTTCAAGTCTTAAGCGATGAATTAATTTCGTTAATAGATAGAGCTGCCACTAGTGGGGAGAAGGTTTTTATTTTCGCCGCTCGGCGTGGCCTTTCCCCTACTACTACTTGTGCTGATTGTGGAACCATTGTCATTTGCCAAACTTGTGGCGCCCCAGTTGTTCTTCACAAATCAAAAAAGACCGATAAGGAAAACTTCTTTCTCTGCCATCATTGCGGTGAGAAAAGAAGTGCCTTGGAGAAATGCCGAAATTGCAGTAGTTGGCGTCTGACTTCCTTGGGTATTGGAATTCAAAAGATAGCGGAGGAATTAAAAATTCACTTTCCTAAACTGCCCGTCTTTCAACTAGACAAAGAAACGGCTCCCTCTTCTAAAAAAGCTAAAGATATTTTAACTAAATTCCATAAGTGTGAGGGTGGAATATTACTTGGTACAGAATTATCATTACTTTATCAGCATGAGGTCCTACAACACAGTGCTATTGTCTCCATGGATTCTTTGTTTTCTCTTCCAGATTTCCATATTAATGAAAGGATCCTGAGCATCCTCCTCACAATCGAAAATAAAACTGAGAAAGAGTTTCTCATTCAAACACGTTCTCCTGACCAAATAGTTCTGAAGGCTTTTAGCGAAAATCGTCTTGATGATTTATATCGCCAAGAATTAGAAATGCGGCGGCTTCTGCTCTATCCTCCATATAACACCCTCATTAAACTGACTCTAGAGGGTGCTCGTCAAAAGGTCTTAACGGAGATGTCAAAAATTGAGGAGGATTTTAAAAAATACCAGCCTTCAGTCTTTCCTACCCTGGTGGGCTTAGGAAAAGGCCAGGTGGCCTTAAATGCCCTTATTAGAATTAATAATTGGCCCGAACCTGAGCTACTCCAACGACTCCTTCACCTACCGCCAAATTGGACAGTAAAAATTAATCCAGAAAGTTTGCTTTAGTTCTGTATAATTAAGAAATGGTAAAAATTGTTCAAAGAGATGATCCGGTGCTCCGAAAAATGGCCTCTGCTGTAGTAGTCTCTGAAATTAATGGTCCGAAAATTCAGAAAGTCATTACTGATTTGAAATCAGCATTAAAATCCCAAGAAGATGGGGTGGCCATTGCTGCGCCCCAGATTGGTCAATCATTGCGGATCTTTGTCATATCCAAACAATTAGTTAATGACATTTTAGTAAAGGAGAGTGAGAAAAAGCCCAAAAATAAAATAGTGGAGATTCAAAATGATGTTTTCATTAACCCCTCAATTATCAAACTTTCTAAAGATAAAAAAATGATGGAAGAAGGTTGCCTTTCAGTCCGCTATCTCTATGGAAAGATTAGGCGCGCTTCGCGCGCCACCATAAAAGCTTACGACGAAAAAGGACGACTTTTTGAACGCGGAGCCAGTGGTTTACTAGCTCAGATTTTTCAACACGAAGTGGATCATCTTAATGGCATTCTATTTATTGATAATGCTAAAGATTTAGAAGAAATGCCGCCCGAGAATGAGTTAAAGATTAATCTAAAGAAGAAATGAGTGAAACGACTGCTAAAAAATGGGCTTTCTTTGGCACCTCCGATTTTGCCGTCATCATTTTAAATGAACTAAAAATGACGAACATCATTCCCTCTCTTGTCATTACAACGCCCGACCGACCGCAGGGCAGAAAAATGATTTTGACCCCGCCGCCGGTGAAAGAGTGGGCGGCGGCTAATAGCGTTCCCTTTCTTCAACCTGAAAAATTAAAGAATGAAGATTTTTTAAATGAGCTCGGAAAAGAGTGGAAATTATTTATAGTAGCGGCGTACGGCAAAATTGTTCCTCAAAATATCCTAGATTTACCCAACTTCGGCTCTTTCAATATTCATCCCTCCCTTCTGCCAAAATATCGCGGCTCCTCTCCTCTTCAAAATCAAATCTTAATCAACGAGACCGCCCTTGGCACTACCCTAATTAAAATGGATAAAGATGTAGATCATGGCCCAATTGCTAGTCAAAAAAAGGTGACAGTCTCAGAATGGCCTGTAGGTTTTAAAAAACTAGAAGAGGTAACGGCCAAGAAGAGCGCTGAAATGTTAAAAGAAATTTGGCCCAGCCTCTGGAGTAATAACTTCCATCTCACGGAGCAAGATCACACGCGCGCCACCTTCACTACAATGCTTATCAAAGAAGATGGTCTCCTAAATCTCGCAGACGACCCACTTAAAAATTATTTAAAATATCTCGCTTACGAAGAATGGCCCGGCACTTACTTCGTAGCAGAGAAACCGGAAAAATCGGTGCGCCTGAAAATCCGAGAGGCGCGCTTCCAAAACTCCCAATTCATAATTGATCGCGTCATTCCCGAAGGTAAAAAAGAAATGCTTTACTCTGATTTTTTAAAGGGCTTCTGAGTCTAGTCGCGCTTCCGGATCAGAAAGTCGCCCTCCTAATGCATTGGCTTTGTATGCCGCAAAGACTAGGGCGAAAGTTATGAAACAGCACCCCATTAGCACAAAAATAGATACCCAGTTTTCTGCCTTTTGATGTAAGTTAAATGTTTTCATTTTTCTCATCCTGGCTTCTCCAAAATTTTCGTAGCATTTCCTTAAATCTCTCTCCGCCATGACGTACATTCCATTTATTTTTTTCCTTACGTTTTCGCAGTTCGCTAAGTAGCTCATCACTAGCGCCGTCAATCGAAGCGTGAATATCCTCTGTTTCAGAAATTGCCCTCAAACATTCACCTCCGATACAAAAATTAATTTCCACTTTAAATACATCCCCCTGACGATGATGATTGGTGCTTCTGCCCAATTCTACATCCACCACTATAGAGTCCGGATCGACATGCGCCACGAATTTTTTAGTTTTTTCTAGCCGCTTGGATAAATAGTCGGAAATCTCTTCCGAAAATTTTAAATTAGTTATTTTAGTGTTTATTTTCATCTATCTATTATAGCGAATTTTTAGCAGACGAAAAAGTGGCTAAATATATTTAAGGTAATCTCCGTACCCATTCTTTTCCATTTCATTTTTTGGAATGAATCGCAATGCGGCGGAATTCATGCAGAATCTTCTGCCTCCACGATCCTTTGGGCCATCATCAAATACATGACCAATATGTGAATCTGCAATTCGAGATCGTATTTCAGTTCGAGTAGTGAAGAATCCTTTATCAATTTTTTCCACTACAGCATTTGGCGTAATTGGTTTTACAAATGACGGCCAGCCCGTACCAGAATCAAATTTATCTTTTGAAGAATACAGAGGCTCCCCTGATACAACGTCGACATAGATACCTTCAGAAACATTCTTGTCATATTCGTTTGTAAAAGGTTTTTCTGTGCCTTTTTCCTGCGTTACTTTATATTGAATGGCAGTTAGTTTAGCCCGAAGTTCAGCATCAGATGGTTTTACAAAATGATCCCAAGGATGAGCGGAGGTGTTATTAGTCATGGCATTTGTTGCGGATGTTATTTCCGGAGTGGGGGTTGGAACGGTGTCCGTACCCCAATGTTTAGTAATAAAAGTGTCACGGCCGGAAGATGATCTATAGTAGGAATATCGAAGTGGGTTCTTTTTTGCGTAATCCTGATGATAATCTTCAGCCGGCCAGAATTTTACAGTAGGGAGAATGTAAAGCGCTAAAGGTTTTTCATATATTTTACGAGCATCGATATTTTTCACCACATTCTCTGCTGCTAATTTCTCTTCAGGTGAACTGTAATATGCGGCAGAAGTATACTGAGGTCCGCGATCATGAAATGACCCATCAGGATCTGTGGCGTCGCTATGTCTTATAACGTAGTCAACCAGGTTTGCATAACTTACCTTTGTTGGATCATATGTTACTTCTACTACTTCCCTAAAACCACGGCTTGCATAATCCTGATAAGTTGGATTTTCACCGGTGCCTCCTGCATATCCTGAAACGGCATCAATAACCCCTGGGTATTTTTGAATATCTGCTTCAGTACACCAAAAACATCCTCCAGCCAATATAGCTTTGGCTGTTTTAGCCGATGAGGTGCCAGTATGCATTGCGTCCCCTGCTGATTCATTTGCCACGATTGCATCAGACACTCTTTGTTCGCTATTTGATCTTGCATTCACAAAATAAATCATGCTAGCTACTCCAACAATAACCAACGCTGCGACTATTAATATGTATTTTTTCATATGTTAAGTATACTTTACATTAAATAAAATTACAAGCCCCCTTTCATACTCCATATAAATCTCAATAAATCGATGATTTTAGGGGTTAATTTTTGAGACTGGTAATTACCGGCAACTTTTCTGATAATTCTTGCAGCGGTTGGGTAAGGAGCCACCCTGTTGAATAAATCTGCCATTTTCAAGTTTTTACTTTTGGCTAATATCAATTCACCTATTATTTCTCCAGCTTGAGGCGCAATCAATGTTCCTCCAAGAAGCTCCCCGCCAAGACCAACAAATAATTTCAGAAATCCTTTAGACCCATCGACTATTGCCCTATCGTCCTCTTCAAGTGAGGACGATAATTCTTGGTATTTTATTTTTTTAGTTGTTAGATCCTTTGCCGATGCGCCGAAGGTGGCAATTTCCGGGCTAGTATATGTTACCCAGCCAAATGAGTCCGTATTTAATTTCTTTTTGAAAATACCGAAAAAGTTAGATATTACGATTTTTGCATGAAGCTCAGCGGCGTGAGTAAACATCAATCCCCCAACCACGTCGCCAACAGCCAAAACATCCTTGTTAGTAGTTCTGAGATACTTGTCAATTAGCAACTTTGTATTTTCAGCAGATGTCTTTATTTCTGCCCTTTCTAGAGCCAGATTATCAATATTTAGAGTTCTTCCAATACCAGCGAAAAAAGCGTCCGCTTGGATGCTTATTTCTCCATTTGAATTTTTAACCACCAATTCCCCACCTTGAAGTTTTATTGGCTTTGACTCAAGGAGAATTTTAATTCCCATCGATTTTAATTCTTTTTCCATAAATTCGCTTATATCCGGGTCCTCTTTTTCCAGAATATGTTTGCCTCCGTGGACAATAGTTACAACAGAGCCAAGCATGGCAAAAGCTTGTCCCAACTCCAAAGATATTGGTCCTCCACCAATAAATACAAACTTCTGAGGCAAAATTTCCATATTAAAGACTGTTTCATTTGTATAAACGGGTATTTTATTAATTCCTTCATTAAGCCCGGGAAGTTCTAGTTTTCGTGGCCGAGAGCCTGTGGCGAGTACAATTTTTCTAGCGTGATATTCTTTATCGTCTACCGTAACACTTCTTTTCCCAGAAAATTTTGCCTGGCCAAGCACTACCGTCATTCCCAAACTTCTAAAGTGTTCGGCATTTTCATGCGAGCGAATGATATTTTGCTTCTCTTTGACATAGCCAATCACTTTTTTAATATCCACTTTTCTGCTTTTTAGATTTGCTGCTGAATTTCCTGTACCAATACTCTCTTCAGTAAAGAAGCCAGCTTTTTCAGATTTCTTGACTGAATATATTTCTCTTGCAACATGAATTAAGGCTTTGGATGGAATACATCCAAAGTTCAAACAATCTCCTCCAATATTTTCATCACTTTTATCGATTAGTAGCACTTTCAACCCTATCCGATTCATAAATACGGCAATATTTAAGCCCCCAGAGCCCGCACCAATGACAATTACATCAAAATTATTTGTATCTTTTTTCATAATATTTTCCAATTAATGTAAGAGCGATGATACCAAGGATACTTAATCCTATGTTCAAAAAACTTAACATTTTTAGTGATCCCCCAAGATAGACGTATAAAAAAGTACCCGGTATCATTCCTATGAAAGACCCGACAACATAAACACCCAAGGGTATTGGAGTAACTCCCAGTAAAAAATTAATTGCATTAAATGGAAATAATGGCACTAGTCTCAAAAAAAGAATGGTGCTTAAACCTTTTTTTTCTAGACTGTTTACATATTTATTTAATTTAGGATATTTTGAAAATAGTTTTTTGCTATAGTCTCGGAATATATAGCGCGCTAATAAAAATGCTAACGTGGCTCCAATGGTATTTCCGATAATTGATACTATCGTTCCTTTCCATAAGCCGAAAATTGATCCGGTGATCAATGTCAGAGGGGTTCCAGGAACACCCAGTGGCGCTGCTATTGATTTCAGTACTATTAAAATACCTGCAACCATAAATGGATTCATGGTACTTTGATGCTCAAGCGCCTTGAATATTTCAAGTAATTTCCCGTGATAGGCAAATGCCAATATTGAAAGACTAATAGTGAAACCCGCTAGAATAATTTTTTTATACATACATATTTTTAATTACTTTTTCGCTAGAAAAATATGCTCCGATGGAATGTCCGATGGCTGTTCCTAAAAGCGAACCGGCGATAAATTCAGAGAACCAATGAAAACCGAATGTCACACCAATTGCTATGAAAAAAGCCGCTGCAAAGGCTGCTATTTTTAAGTAACGAGGGTTCGGACATAGTATCGTTATGGTAGTGGCTAGAGCAAAAGCAATGGTAGCGTGCGAAGATGGCCATCCTCCCATTATCTGTGCCCTCATAAAGCCAAAAAGAAACTGGTGACTATTATTTAGAAAAACCAGAGCATCGTCAGGGGGAGAGACTCTTCCTGTGAAGACTTTAATAAGTGTTGAAAAGAATAATCCAAGTATGGCGGCAGAGGCGCTAGCGAGACCCAACAATCTCATAAAATGATCCTTGCGATATTTCCCTAAAGCCAATAACCCCAGTGGTAAAAAAATAGGAATAAATAAACCAGAAATATCAGCGATAAAAAGGAGGGATTTAGGCATATTTTTCATAACGAATAAAAAATAAGCCCAGTCTAAATCTGTCACAACAATCACATAGGTTAAAATTATGGCCTCTAAATACAAAAGCCAATATTTAGGCTTAAACATCTGACTGAAGATTTCAGTTAAATTTTTTGTAAATCTCGTCATTTAACTTAAGCCAGATAATTATTTATAGTAACCACTATAAAATCGACTAACCAGTTTAGAAATCACCATTACCACTAAGGCAATCACTAGCCAAACATCGATAGAATCATGAAGAGCCTGGTAGATTATCCCAATAATTAAAATCGAAGATCCTGACAGAAAAGCAACTCTGCCAGAAATACTCCTGTGAACGGCGTCTCTTTCATCTCGGTTTTTTTCTCGGAGTACAAAAATAGCAAAGAAAGCGAAAACTACCAGAGTAATGACAATTACCAGAATCTGCAGCATGTCAGGCATTAAAAAATTGTAAGGGTTTAGAATTAATATTGTAGACACTAAGAGTAAGAGCGAGATAAAAATATCTATTTTAAAACTATTTTTCATAGGATATTTGAAAAATTTTCTCAACTGAAATATTGAAAAAACTTGCAAGTTTAATAGCTAATAATACTGAGGGGGTGTAAGTACCCTTTTCAATTGCGATTATCGTCTGTCGGCTTACCTGCATCTTTTCGGCGAGCTCTTCCTGGGTAATGCCTTTTTTCGATCTGAATTTATAGACTTCGTTTTTAATACTTTCCTTCATGTTTGTATGCCTACTCTACATTTCACGGTGAGCAAAGTAAAGATTATTTATTAGTATTTAATTTAAATATAAATATGTATACAAAGTGCTCTAAATGGTTGGGGGTGTTAAAACTTACTTAAAGAATTCTTTATCTAAGGTAGATTAATTAGATCTTTTGCCATAGCGAATCAATAAAATCCATGTTTTCGGTTGAGAAATTATTCATCACCTTGAATCCTGATTCATCAGCCAATTTTATAATATCTTCCTGGCTATATTTAACAGAAAATTCCGTATGAATACCCTCCCAAGCCTTAAATTGGTATTCCTTATCGAGAATTCTGACAGTCTGATTTTTTTGAGAGACGAGCCAGCTTAACATTGCTCCAACCGAAAGATCAAAGTATGAATAGTGACGGAATTCTGAAATATCGAAATTTGCTCCGAGCTCGCGATTAATTCGAGTCAATAAATTTAAATTGAAAGCAGCGGTGACGCCCTGGCTATCGTCATATGCATGTTCGATTTTCTTAATGTCCTTCTTTGTGTCAAATCCAATCAAAAAATAGTCATCCTTGTGCAAAAATCCGGCCACTTTTTTTAAAAATGCTGCGGCTTCTTTCATAGAAAAATTACCAATGTTTGAACCCAAAAATAAGACTAACTTCTTCATTTTTTTATTGGTATTTTCATCCAACCATTTTAGACTTTCCAAGTATTCACCAACCACGCCAGAAAAAATGATTTTCTGTCCGAATTTGTCGTTAATTTCTTTTTCCAATGTCCTCACGGCCCTGACACTAATATCTATCGGTATATAGTTTACTGAGTCGTGATCATTGGTAAATTGCTCCAACAGAATCGATGTTTTAATGTTTGCTCCTGCACCAAGCTCAAGAATATTAATCTTAGCTTCGTTACCTAAATCAGAAATCTCCGAAGAGTGATTTTTTATCACTTCGATCTCGGCAGCGGTAGGATAGTATTCTGGAAGCTTGGTAATTTGATCAAAAAGCTTGCTGCCTTCATCGTCATAAAAATATTTTGAGGGCAAGTATTTTTCCCCAGCCGAAAGGCCGACTTCAACATCTTTTATAAAATTAGAAAGAAAAACTTCTGGATTTTCTTCGGAAAGGATCTTGTACGACATGCCAATAACTTTACCATCAATGGCTAACTAAGTGAAAAAATAGTCTAGTTCCGCTTGTTGGACGAGTTCAGAACTCTGAATTGGAGAGAAATGAAGATGGAAATGAATATACTAAATTTTATAAAACAGGATTTAATCCTTCTGGAGGAGGTGGTGGCAAATCACCTTTAGAAGTTGAAATTGTGCCGAAATCATTTTTAGATGTAACCATTTTTTCAACTTTTCCCTCAATTACGACATCTATATCACCTGAATCAAAACTAATATTTCTTTCAGCCATTAATTTTAAAAGTTCAGGGTCATTAATATCCATATTTGCAAATTTAGTGAAATCCGCCTCGGTGAACTCATTATTATTATTCGATAATTCAAAACTCATATATTTATGTATTCTTTATTTATAATATAAATACATTAACGTAAAATATTATTTAAAACAAATAAATATATTTGCTCCGCCTGGTAGAGGATGCTCCTTGTTTGTTCAACCCAGTAGGTCATTTTGCTAAACGAGAGCGAAGTGATTGATTACAAACAGCAGTCCTATAAGGGTTAGAACCTGTTGTGCTACTTAAAGCTTTTATTTATTCTTATTATGTTATAATTTTATTGATTTATTAATTAAATTATAAAACATGTCTTTATTAACTCTCTCTGAGATTGTATTCTTTCTTGTCTACGGTATTAGTCATTTTGTTCCATTCAAATATTCTCGAGTAATTTGCGCTATTGCTGCGATTTTAATCGGGATTCTTTTGATAGTTAAATTCTAGTGCTATAAGAAAAAGCATGAACTATGTGTGCAACGACTAGCTTTAGGTACGAGCTTCATGTTTTTTTAATGTAATAGCATCTTCAAAAATTCAATTTATTGCTTCGCGGGTAGGGAAAAAACCTTAAAATAGATTGCCCCATATTTTGGAGGTTGAGGCTTCCTACCATAGAATTATCGACACTACGTATTACATTTTCAATCCCCCACCAAGGTTAGGGACAAAAGAAAAAACACTCACGAAGAGTGGTTTTTCTTTTGTTGCTCCCCATCGTGAACAAGTTCAGAACTGCAAATTGGACTAGAATTAAAAGCGATTTACAGTTTAGCGGTATTTTAAGACTGTTTCCTTCAATGGCACTTCAGAACCAGTATTGAAAAGTAGTGTAAACTAGAGTAAACTATATGAGTGAAGAAATACTCCGATGATTACTTTGAAAAGAAGTACAAAATCCTTTTTGGCAAACTGATGCAAAAGGAAGGTTTTGTTGATAATATAAAAATAACAAGAAAAGAGCTTGGCTTACCTATAGAAGGTTTCGCAAACGGACCAGAGCTTGCGGACTTTTTCATTAGTAAACTGAACAAATCAGAAAAAAGAAAATTGACTATGTGGGCATTTTTGAGTGCCTACGAATATGAACAGAAAAGATTACTGACTGAAGACGATAAAGATGCTTTTACCAAAGCATTTATGAAAAAACACAAGAAAGATGATGGTATAGGAATGTTGCCGATGATGATTGAGCTTGGACACACGATAGAAACTCATCATAATACTTTCACAAAATACCCACTTTTTGATGACAATAAGTATCTATCAAAACTTTATAAAATTACTTTCAAATTGATGCAAAAGTATTGGGGCGTTGATTTGCTAGATGACCATATAATCTTTCACTATATTGAGAAATACCTTTTTATGGGGCAATCAGGAGTAAATGAGTACATAAAAAATAAAATATCTTGCCATAATTGTAGGTATCTAGGGGTAGACCATTTTTCTCCAAACAGAAACAATATGGACGGACAAGACAAGGGTCCTTACAGTAAAGAATATCTGTTTAATAAGCAGACCGTAGAAACACTATCCCAACAGTTTCATAGTGTTTTTTTGATTATTAAACCGTATGCAACAAAAGAACTAGTACTTCAATACATTGAAGACAACTGGGACGATTTGAAGGAACATATAATTGAAAAGAACACTTTTTATAAGCAGTACGATGTACACCCTTCAATAATAAAAGAGAGTGATGACGACAAAAATCGACTTGTATATGAGCTGAATAAGCTCTCAAAGAAAGACCTTCTGAAAAAATACAAAGGCAGTAGCAACTTTAGCCATAAAGGTATTTATAAAGAAAACATTATATCGGCAATACTAGACGAGGAATACGAAATAAAGATGTCCTCTGATGCAGTAAAAAAATGTGCTAGTCGTTTTGCAAAATCAATAAAGATACAACAAATACCAAAAGATATTAGAGACATTTAGTTTCCCGTTTTTGCGATGTAAGTATCTAGCATATTGCATTAAGGATATTCTGCGATTATGCAGGATATTGTCGCAAACGAAACTGTGAGAAGTTTCAAAATAAACGAACTACCTCTTGAAGACAAGCAACGGCTGGTCGGTGCTTTTGTATGGCTCATAGAGGAAGACAAGAAGCAAAATCCTGCTCTTTATCAACCTAAGAAAACCTAAGATTATGATAGATACAATATGTCTCTTAATCCAGAAGAATAGAATGACATACCTTGAGGGAGTAACAAATTGGGAGCTATATTCCAAGACGGACCAGTATGCAAGGTTTGTCCGCAATCCTAGTAAAAGAGAAAAAGAGACAGGAAAATACTTCCCACGACTTACAGGATACAAACGGCAATTTTCACAAGAAGCCAATGTACGAATGGAGTTTTCAGTACCTAAACTTCTTTACCTAAACAACCTAGAAGAGCTTGAAGACAAGGACTTTCCTTTAGTGATTGATGCACTGCAAGACCGATTGAAAACTATGGGCGTAGTAGTCGCAAAAGCAGTACTTGAAAATGCTTCTGTAAGCTCGGTCCACTTCTCAAAAAACATTGTGCTTCAAGACGGCTATACAGTTACTCACTTAATATCAGAAATGAATAAAGTGAACCTGCGAAAAAGTTTTGACTTTGCAAAGACAAGATTTATAAATGACGGACAGAGTTTATACGCTCATACTACTTCTCATCAGTTAGTTATTTACGACAAGATAGCCGACTTAAACAAAGATAAGAAAAGAGCAATAGACAAGGACCAGACGCTATATCAAAGAAGTTTATTTTCAGAACTAAACAAGGAAGAAGAACAACAAGAAATAATACGATTTGAGATACGCTTGAGCCACAAGCAGAAAATGAACAAGGTACTTGAGGATTTAGGTTATCAGAAAAACCCTTCTTTCAAGGAAGTGTTCAATACTGAAATGAGTAAAAGTGTCGTAAATGATTACTGGAAAAAACTTATCAAGGAACGTAATCTTGGGCTATTCTCTCTTTCGGTAAGTATCAAGGATATATTGCGAACTTTGTTTTTAGCAGACAAGAAGCTCAAGCCAAAACAAGCAATATACCTACTCGGATTATTTATGCTCGCAAAAGATGAAAACGGAATGAGACAGCTACGGACAATTATTGCCAAGAGGTCCCACGATAGGACTTGGTATAGAATTGCAAAGGATATGCAAGAAGCGAGCGAGATTATAACCAAGAATAAGCTCCGAGATTGGGTTACGCAATTAGACAAAGAGTTAGAAGATTATAAACCTTATAAAAAATAAATTATGAAAATAAATAAAAATAGTGCTGTTGAGAAGTTTCAATTAGGTATGAGTGTAGGTTTGGCTAAGTATTATTCTGATGCAATTAGCGATAATGTAAAAAGAGCTTTTGAACAGAAGCGAAGAAACGGCGAATGGACAGGATTAGCTTGTATCGGCTATAAAAATATCTCTATAGATAAAAATCAATTACAAAAGGATATAGCAATAGACTCTCAAAAAGGACATATTGTTAAAAATATATTTGATATGTATGCAACTGGTAATTATTCATTAAAAACAATTAAAGTTGAAACCGAAAAATTAGGATTAAAGCTATCCAAAAGTTTTATTAAGAACATCTTGAGCAATCCTTTCTATTCGGGCGTAGCTTTGTCTAAAAAATATGGTTCATATCCGCATAAGTATCCCTGCTTAATTAGTAAGGAAATTTTTGATAAATGCCAAGAAATATCCACCAAAAAGATGTCCACTCATAAGGATTTGCAATGTAAAGCGGAGTAAAGTATAATATATACTATGATAAATACTTTCAAAGGTGTTGCGTATGAGATTTTGAAGGAAGCAAAAAAACCACTTCATACTGATGAGATAACCGAAATCGCATTACAAAAAGGGTGGCTCAAGACCGCTGGTATAACACCTAAAGCGACAATGAATGCTCAGCTTATTGTAGATACAAATAAGAAGGGCGAAAAATCACTATTTAAGAAAACTGGTCCTAGTACTTTTGCTATCAATGAAGAGATAAAAGTTATAGCGAAAGATGAGCTTACTGAGGAGCACGAGAAAAAAGAATATAGAGTTTCAGAAACTCTTATGCCCGTTCAAAAAGGTAATATAGTTGAAGCTCGTGTATCTGAACTAATTTTGCTCTACGGAACAAACCTTTCTTGCTATCGTCCTATTTCAGACGATGAGGGTATTGACTTGATAGTAAAAGAGAAAGCAAGTTTGAAATCAATATATATTCAAATAAAAAGCAATTTTAGTGATGATTTTAGTCGTCCATTTGTTGCTACGGTCAAACAAAGGAGTACAGTGGACAACTACTCAATGGCATTCATTTTTTGCCTGTTTGATACATCAAAAGGAGATGTTCACGATTACGTATGGTTTGTACCAGCTCCAGACTTCATACGGCTGGCACCTAAAGATAAGAATGACTTACTGGGTTTTGTGTCGGGTAAACAGAAAAAGGATAGTAATAAATGGGATGCTTTTATGATAGATAAAAGAGATTTATCAAGCCGTGTAGTAGAACAATTAAAACGAATATAAATATGAATAAAGAAAAAGAGTTTTATAGAGCAGAAGACCTAGCCGAATTATTAGAGGTAAACATTATGACTATTTACCGATACATAAAAGCAGGTCGTTTAAAGGCATACAAAATTGGTCGTGATTTTCGGATAGACAAGAATGAATTTAATAAGTTTATGGATGGAGTAAAAACAAAATAAATATGACAAAAAACCAGAACACAACACAAAATATCTTTGTCCCTAATCACGACCTAGAAATACTCAAATCCAACTTTGCCCATT